>NZ_JAEHOH010000014.1 GCF_016522505.1 Leucobacter chromiisoli
TGTGTCCAAAAGGAATCTCCCACACCCACCACACAGGCAGGTGCCGGGGATAATAAAATTTGGCATTTGACAATCAAGTGCACACTATTGAGTTCTCAAGGACCAGACACCCCCCGTACACACCCTGACCGGGCTTCCGAGAGACACTGCCACTTCCCCGACCACCACGTGACCGGAGAGCGCATACGAACCGGCGGGACCACTTCCTGGCCCCGCTGCGTTGCGCTGACAAGGGAATACATTACGCACCCCGACCCGTACCCCGCAACACGACCCCACATCCCGGGCGTGTCGCACACCCCCACATGCATCCCCCACACGCACCCCGCTCCCCCACACGCACCCCCGCCCCCAAGGTGGCGGCCCGTTCAGCGGTCACGGAAACGCAGCAACGCGGCGCACACCGCACCTCCCCGACCACCGAAAACACGCGAACACCGCAGACACGCGATCAGCACCGCAGACACGCGACCACCACCGCAGACACGCGAGCGGAGAGCCCGCTCCGCCCGGATACGCGAGAACCCCGCCACGCGGTGCGTGACGGGGTTCTCGACGATCGCCGGAGCGCCGACCCTACTCGGCCTTCTCCTCGGCAGCAGCCTCAGCGGGAGCCTCGGCCTCAGCGGTCTCCTCGGCCTCAGCGGTCTCCTCCGCGGGAGCCTCCTCGGCCTGCGGCTCCTCGGCGACCGGAGCCTCGGCCTTCTGGGCCTTCGGCTTCGGGTTCACCGGCTCGAGCACCAGCTCGATCACCGCGAGGGGGGCGTTGTCGCCCTTGCGGAAACCGGTCTTGATGATGCGGGTGTAGCCGCCCTCACGGTTCTCGACGAGCGGAGCGATCTCGGTGAAGAGCTCGTGCACCACGGACTTGTCGAGAATCTGACGCATGACGCGACGGCGGGCGTGCAGGTCGCCGCGCTTCGCGAAGGTCACCAGACGCTCGGCGACGGGCTGCAGCCGCTTCGCCTTGGTCTCGGTGGTCTGAATGCGCTTGTGCTCGAACAGCTGTGCAGCCATCTGGTTCAGCATCAGGCGCTCGTGAGCGGGGCCGCCTCCGAGGCGGGGGCCCTTGTTGGGCTTGGGCATTGTTTACTCCAGTAGATGTGCGATCAGGCGGACGGCGCCGGATCGTTAGTTGTTGTCGTCTTCGTAGCTGTAGAACTGAGCGCCGTCGAAGCCGGGCACCGCGTCCTTCAGCGACAGGCCCATCTCGGTGAGCTTGTCGCGCACCTCGAAGACGGACTTCTGGCCGAAGTTGCGGATGTTCATGAGCTGCGCCTCGGAGAGCGCCACCAGCTCGCTCACCGTGTTGATGCCCTCGCGCTTGAGGCAGTTGTAGCTGCGCACCGAGAGATCCAGATCCTCGATCGGGATCGAGAGCTCCCCGTCGCTGGCCACCTCGACCGGCGCGGGACCGATCTCGACGCCCTCTGCAGCGGTGTTCAGCTCGCGCGCAAGACCGAACAGCTCGACCAGGGTCGAACCGGCCGAGGCGATCGCGTCGCGGGGGCTGATGGCCGGCTTGGTCTCGACGTCGACGACCAGACGATCGAAGTCGGTGCGCTCACCGGCGCGCGTGGCTTCCACGCGGTAGGTGACCTTCAGCACCGGCGAGTAGATCGAGTCGACCGGGATGCGGCCGACCTCTGCGTCCTCGTTGCGGTTCTGCGCGGCGGAGACGTAGCCGCGGCCGCGCTCGATGGTCAGCTCGAGCTCGAACTGGGCCTGATCGTTCAGCGTGGCGATGACGAGCTCGGGGTTGTGCACCTCGACCCCGGCCGGAGCCGAGATGTCAGCGGCGGTGACCTCACCGGCGCCGGTCTTGCGCAGGTAGGCGGTGATCGGCTCGTCGTGCTCGCTGGAGACCACGAGATCCTTGATGTTCAGGATGATCTCGGTCACGTCCTCGGTCACGCCGGGGATCGTGGTGAACTCGTGAGCGACGCCCTCGAAGCGCACGCTCGTGACGGCCGCGCCGGGGATCGAGGAGAGCAGGGTTCGGCGGAGCGAGTTGCCGAGGGTGTAGCCAAAGCCCGGCTCGAGGGGCTCGATGGCGAAGCGCGAACGGTACTCGGAGATTGACTCTTCAGTCAGAGTGGGTCGCTGTGCAATGAGCACGGTGTTGGTTCCTTTCGCTGGAGTCCGCTATATGACTCGTGCGGTATCGGGATAGAGGATGGGGATGGTGCGCGGGCCCCGCCCGCGCACCATCACGCGCTCGTGCTCCTTAGACGCGGCGCCGCTTGGGCGGGCGGCAGCCGTTGTGCGTCTGGGGGGTGACATCGTTGATCGAACCAACCTCGAGACCCGCGGCCTGCAGCGAGCGGATCGCGGTCTCGCGGCCCGAACCCGGGCCCTTCACGAAGATGTCGACCTTCTTCATGCCGTGCTCCTGCGCCTTGCGAGCGGCGGACTCGGCCGCGAGCTGCGCGGCGAACGGGGTCGACTTGCGCGAGCCCTTGAATCCGACGCCGCCCGAAGAGGCCCAGCTGATCACGGCACCGGTGGTGTCGGTGATCGAGACGATCGTGTTGTTGAAGGTCGACTTGATGTGGGCCTGGCCCACGGCGACGTTCTTCTTGTCCTTGCGACGCGGCTTCCGAGCCGCGGTCTTGGCTGCTGCCATGAGTGATGTTCTCCTGAAAAGCTCTGTGTGATGGTCGCGGTGAACCGGTGGTTACTTCTTCTTGCCGGCGACGGTGCGCTTCGGACCCTTGCGGGTGCGAGCGTTCGTCTTGGTGCGCTGACCATGCACGGGCAGGCCCTTGCGGTGGCGGAGACCCTGGTAGCTGCCGATCTCGACCTTGCGGCGGATGTCGGCGGCGACCTCGCGGCGGAGATCACCCTCGACCTTGAAGTTGCCCTCGATGTAGTCGCGGAGGGCGACGAGCTGCTCGTCGGTCAGATCCTTGACACGGATGTTGCCGTCGATGCCGGTGTCGGCGAGGGTCTTCAGCGCGCTGGTACGGCCGACGCCGTAGATGTAGGTGAGTGCAATCTCTACTCGCTTGTCGCGAGGGATGTCGACTCCTGCGAGACGTGCCATTCTGGCTCTCCTCTGTGATGGTGGAGGTGTGGTGCGCATCGGGGGTTCGGGCCTCCGCCCCGAGGTGTCCCCCTTCGCCGAGCTCAGGGTTCTTCGATGCGCTGGATCAGATGTTGAGTTGTGTGATGGTTCCGCGTCGGTTAACCCTGGCGCTGCTTATGGCGCGGGTTCTCGCAGATCACCATGACGCGGCCGTGGCGGCGGATGACCTTGCACTTGTCGCAGATCTTCTTGACGCTGGGCTTGACCTTCATGATGTTTCCTTTGCGTAGTTCGCTGTCCTCGTGCTCGCGGGGTGCCGCGAGCCGTTACTTTCCAGCGTTCGACCTACTTGTAGCGGTAGACGATACGACCGCGGGTCAGGTCGTACGGGGTCAGCTCCACGATCACGCGATCCTCGGGGAGGATCCGGATGTAGTGCTGGCGCATCTTGCCCGAAATGTGTGCGAGGACCTTGTGCCCGTTGGTCAGCTCAACGCGGAACATCGCGTTGGGCAGTGCCTCGAGAACCTGGCCCTCGATTTCGATGACGCCGTCTTTCTTGGCCATAGCCTCACTATCGCTCGTGTAGATGATTACTGGTCATGCGAATGCTGAGCGCCGCGTCGGACGTCGCCCGATGAAGACACAAAGCACCAAAGAGCAACGATACACCGAAACGCCCGGCTTGTAAAGCCGGGCGTTTCGCTACGGAGACGTCCTCAGGGGATCGGGACCGGGGTGATGCCCAGGGGCGCGAGGCCGGCCGCTCCCCCGTCCTCGGCGGTGAGCACCCAGATCCCGTCGGCGTGGACCGCGACCGAGTGCTCCCACTGGGCGCTCAGCGAACCGTCGGCCATCGAGACGGTCCAGTCGTCGTCCTGCACCACCGTGTCGATGCCGCCAGCCGAGATGATCGGCTCGATGGCCACGACGAGCCCGGGCTTCACCTCGGGGCCCTTCCGGCTGACGGGGACGTTGAACACCGGCGGATCCTCGTGCATCCGCCTGCCGATCCCGTGACCGATGTAGTCCTCGAGGATCCCGAAGTCGCTGTTGGCCCGGACGTACTCCGCGACGGCCTCGCCGATCTCATTGACGTGCTTCGCCGTCGCGAGCCGCGCGATGCCGCGCCACATGGCCTGCTCCGTCACGTGGCTGAGCCGCTCGATGTCGGCCGTGCGGTCGGGCCGCGCCGGGTCCGGGAGCGCGACCGTGATGGCGGCGTCGCCGTTCCAGCCGTCGATGATGGCGCCCGCGTCGAGAGCGACGATGTCGCCGGGTTCGAGCGGGCGATCGGTCGGGATCGCGTGCACGACGTGCTCGTTGACGTTCGCGCAGATGGTGTGCCGGTACCCCGGCTCGAGCGCGAAGTTCGGGGCGCCCCCGCGAGCGCGGATCGCGTCCTCGGCGATCGCGTCGAGCTCGAGCGGCGTGATGCCCGGGCGCACCGCGTCGCGCATCGCCGCCAGAGCGGCGCCCGTGGCCTCCCCCGGCGCCCGCATCAGGCGCAGCTGAGCGGGCGACTTGTAGATGGAACGGCGCAGGATCCCGCGGGCCATCTACCGATCGCCCAGCTTCGCGTCGAGGCCCGCTGCGATGCGCTCCGCGACGTCGTCGATGCTGCCCAGGCCGTCGACGCGGACCAGGATCCCCCGCTCGGTGAAGAGGTCGACGAGCGGAGCCGTCTGCTCGGCGTAGACCTCCTGACGGTGGCGGATCACCTCTTCGGTGTCGTCGGCGCGGCCCTCGATCTCGGCGCGCTTCAGCAGGCGCGCCACGACCTCGTCCACATCGGCCTCGAGCAGCACGACCGCGTCGAGGGCGTCGCCGTCGAGCATGCCGTCGAGGGCGTGCACCTGGTCGACGTTCCTGGGGTAGCCGTCGAGCAGGAAGCCGTCTGCGGCGTCGCTCTGCTGCAGACGGTCCGCGACGATCTCGTTGGTGAGCGAGTCGGGGACCAGCTCGCCGCGCTCGATGATCTGCTGGACCCGCGCGCCGAGCTCCGTGCCGCCCTTGATGTTGGCTCGGAAGATGTCGCCCGTGGAGATCGCGGGAACGCCGTAGCGCTCGGCGATCTTCGAGGCCTGGGTGCCCTTGCCCGCGCCGGGCGGGCCGATGATGAGCAGGCGAGCGGTACGGGTTTCGATCATTTCAGGAGTCCTTCATAGTGGCGCTGCTGGAGCTGCGCATCGATCTGCTTCACCGTCTCGAGGCCCACGCCCACGATGATGAGGATCGATGCGCCGCCGAACGGGAAGTTCTGGTTCGCTCCGAAGAAGGCGAGCGCGATCAGCGGGATGAGCGCGATGACGCCGAGGTACAGCGATCCGGCGCTCGTGATGCGGGTGAGCACGTAGTTGAGGTACTCGGCGGTGGGGCGGCCGGCCCGGATGCCCGGGATGAAGCCGCCGTACTGCTTCATGTTGTCGGCGACCTCTTCCGGGTTGAACGTGATCTGCACGTAGAAGAAGGTGAAGCCGATCGTGAGCAGGAAGAACACGACCATGTAGAGGGGCTGGTCGCCCTGCACGAGGTTGTTGGAGATCCAGACGACCCAGGGCTTCGGCTCCTCGCCGATGCCGGGCTCGTTGAACTGCGCGATCAGCATCGGCAGGTACAGGATCGCCGAGGCGAAGATGACGGGGATGACGCCCGCCATGTTCACCTTGATCGGGATGTAGGTGCTCGAGCCGCCGTAGGTGCGACGGCCCACGACGCGCTTGGCGTACTGCACCGGGATCCGGCGCTGCGACTGCTCGACGAACACCACGGCCGCGACGACGACGAGGCCGACCGCGATGACGAAGAAGAAGACCTCCCAGCCCTGCGAGTCCTTGATCGTCCACAGCGCGCTGGGGAAGGTCGCCGCGATCGAGGTGAAGATGAGCAGCGACATGCCATTGCCCACGCCGCGCTCGGTGATGAGCTCGCCGAACCACATGATCAGGCCGGTGCCGGCCGTCAGCGTGATGATCATGATGAGGATCGCCCACCACTCCTGCGAGATCAGGTTGGAGCAGGCGGGGCTGTTCGAGGCGCCGAAGAGCATGCCCGAGCGCGCCACCGTGATGAGGGTCGTCGACTGCAGGATCGCGAGCGCGATGGTCAGGTATCGCGTGTACTGGGTGAGCTTCGCCTGGCCCGCCTGCCCCTCCTTGTGCAGCGCCTCGAAGTGCGGGATGACCACGCGGAGCAGCTGCGTGATGATGGAGGCGGTGATGTACGGCATGATACCGAGCGCGAAGATCGAGAGCTGCAGCAGCGCGCCGCCGCTGAAGAGGTTGATCATCTCGTAGAGGCCGGAGGTGCCGGACTGGTTCGCGACGAGACACGCCTGGACGTTGTCGAAGTTCACGAACGGCGCGGGCACGAACGACCCCAGCCGGAACAGGGACACGATGGCGAGCGTGAAGACGATCTTCCGCCGCAGATCGGGCGTCTTGAAGATTCGTCCGATGGCGCTGAACAAAACCTGCCTCCTGGGAGCGTCGTTGAGGGCTTCGCCTCACGACGATAACCGATACCCCAGCAGCCTACACGGCACCAGGGCGCATACGTTTCGGAACGCTCAGGTCGAGCGCCCCGGATAACAGAATAGAGGGACGGTCCGGATCCGGCACTCACGCCGGACCCGCACCGTCCCCCTCAATTCCGAACCGTGTTCGAAATCTTACTTGATCTCTCCGCCTGCGGCGACGATCTTCTGCTCCGCGGAGGCGGAGACCTTGTCCACCTGCACGGTCAGCTTGACCTGGAGATCGCCGTCGCCCAGCACCTTGACGGGCTGGTTCTTGCGGACAGCGCCCTTGGCCACGAGGTCGGCCACGGTCACGTCGCCGCCCTGGGGGTACAGCTCCGCGAGCTTCGCGACGTTGACCACCTGGTACTCGGTGCGGAACGGGTTCTTGAACCCGCGCAGCTTCGGGGTGCGCATGTGCAGCGGCATCTGCCCACCCTCGAAACCGGCCTTCACCTGGTAGCGCGCCTTGGTGCCCTTGGTGCCGCGACCCGCGGTCTTACCCTTGGATGCCTCGCCGCGACCCACGCGGGTCTTGGCCTTCTTCGAGCCCGGAGCGGGGCGAAGGTGGTGAGCCTTCAGCACCTGCTCGCGCTCCTCGTTGTTCTCGCTCATGCGTCGATCTCCTCAACCTCTACCAGGTGAGCGACCGTGCGGACGTAGCCGCGGTTGGCCTGGGTGTCCTCGCGGACGACCGAGTCGCCGATCCGCTTGAGGCCGAGGCTCCGCAGCGTGTCGCGCTGGTTCTGCTTCTCACTGATAACGGACTTCGTCTGCGTAATCTTCAGGCTCTTGGCCATTACGCACCTGCCTTCGCCTTGGCGGCAGCGTCGGCCGCGGCCTTCGCCTCGGCGCGCACGATGCGGGCCGGAGCGACGCGGTCGAAATCGAGACCGCGGCGAGCAGCGACGGAGCGGGGCTCCTCCAGCTGCTGCAGCGCCTCGACGGTCGCGTGCACGATGTTCAGGGTGTTGGACGAGCCGAGCGACTTGCTCAGCACGTCGTGGATGCCCGCGCACTCGAGGACGGCGCGGACGGGGCCGCCGGCGATCACACCGGTACCCGCGGCAGCGGGGCGCAGCAGGACGACGCCGGCCGCGGCCTCACCCTGCACGGGGTGGGGGATGGTGTTGCCGATGCGGGGCACGCGGAAGAAGTTCTTCTTGGCCTCCTCGACACCCTTGGAGATGGCGAGGGGCACCTCCTTCGCCTTGCCGTAGCCGACGCCCACGGTGCCGTTGCCATCGCCCACCACGACGAGCGCGGTGAAGCTGAAGCGGCGACCGCCCTTGACGACCTTGGACACGCGGTTGATGGTGACGACGCGCTCGAGGAACTGGCTCTCGGTGCGATCGCGCCCGCCGCGCTCGCCACGGGTGCCGCGATCGCGGCTGCCGCGGCGCTGCTCGCGGGGCTCGTTGCGGTGGTCCTGAGCCGGGGCCTGCGCGGCCGCGGACTCAGTGGCCTGGGTCTCTGCAGACACTTCCTGCTCCTTCGTTTCGTTGCTCACAGGGTCAGCCCTCCCTCGCGAGCACCATCTGCGATGGCGGCGACGCGACCCGCGTACTTGCTTCCGCCGCGGTCGAAGACCACGGCCTCGACACCGGCGCCCTTCGCGCGCTCGGCGACGAGCTCGCCGACCTTGCGCGCCTTGGCCGTCTTGTCGCCGTCGAAGGCGCGCAGATCGGCTTCCATGGTCGATGCCGAGGCCACGGTGAAGCCCTTGGAATCATCGATCACCTGGACGAAGACGTGACGCGCCGAGCGGGTCACGACGAGACGGGGACGAGCCTCCGTGCCGACGATCTTCTTACGCAGCCGGGCGTGACGGCGGATGCGCGCCGCCGAACGGCCCTTGGCCCGAGTAACTGAAGCGGCCATGGGTTACTTACCAGCCTTTCCTGCCTTGCGGCGGACATTCTCGCCCGCGTAGCGAATGCCCTTGCCCTTGTAGGGCTCCGGCTTCTTCAGCTTGCGAATGTTCGCAGCGGCCTCTCCGACCGCCTGCTTGCTGATTCCGCTCACGGTGATCTTGGTGTTGCCCTCGACCGAGAGGGTGATGCCCTCGGGGGCCTCGACGTTCACCGGGTGCGAGAAGCCCAGCGCGAGCTCCAGGCCGGAGCCCTTCTGCTGCACGCGGTAGCCGGTGCCGACGACCTCGAGGCCCTTGGAGTAGCCCTCGGTGACACCGATGATGTTGTTGTTGATGAGCGTGCGGGTCAGCCCGTGCAGAGCGCGCGACTCGCGCTCGTCGTCGGGGCGGGTGACCAGCACCTGGCCGTCCTCGAGGGCGACGCGGATGGGCTCGGCGACGACGAGCGCGAGCTCGCCCTTCGGGCCCTTGACCGTGACCGACTGCCCGTCGATCGAAACGGTGACGCTGCCGGGGACGGTGATGGGAAGCTTACCGATACGTGACATGACGGACTACCACACGTAGGCGAGGACTTCTCCGCCTACGCCCTTCTGCTCGGCCTCGCGGTCGGTGAGGAGCCCCGAGGAGGTGGACAGGATCGCGATGCCGAGGCCGCCGAGCACGCTCGGGATCTCGGTCGAGCGTGCGTAGACCCGCAGACCGGGCTTGGACACGCGCTTGAGGCCCTCGATGGAGGGCTCGCGGTTGGGGCCGTACTTCAGCGACATGGTGAGGGTGGTGCCGACGCGCGCGTCCTCCACCTTCCAGTCCGCGATGTAGCCCTCGCGCTTGAGGATCTCCGCGATCCGCTCCTTCAGCTTCGAGCCGGGGAGCGAAACGTCGTCATGATGCGCGCCGTTGGCATTGCGCAGCCGGGTCAGCATATCTGCGACCGGATCAGTCATCGTCATGAGTGACTCTTCTTTCTCGCCTGGTATCGCAAGCCGGTACACGACTTACGACCTGGGTGACACGGATGCAGGCGCCCCGGGGTGATCCCCGGGGCGCCTGCCCCGCTTGGACTATTCAGTTATTCGGCCTTGAACGGGAAGCCGAGCGCGCGAAGCAGCGCACGACCCTCGTCGTCGGTCTTGGCAGTGGTCACGACGGTGATGTCGAAACCGCGCACCCGATCAATCTTATCCTGATCGATCTCGTGGAACACACTCTGCTCGGTCAGACCGAAGGTGTAGTTCCCGTTCCCGTCGAACTGCTTGGCCGACAGACCGCGGAAATCGCGGATGCGGGGCAGCGCGAGGTTGATGAGGCGGTCGAGGAACTCCCAGGCGCGGTCGCCGCGGAGGGTGACGTGAGCGCCGATCGCCTGCCCCTCGCGCAGCTTGAACTGCGCGATGGACTTGCGGGCCTTCGTCACCATCGGCTTCTGACCGGTGATCTTCACGAGGTCGGCGATAGCCCCCTCGATCACCTTGCTGTCGCGAGCGGCCTCGCCGACGCCGGTGTTCACGACGACCTTCACGAGGCCGGGAACCTGCATCACGTTCTCGAAGCCGAACTCCTCGGTCAGCGCCGGAACGATCTCGCTGCGGTACTTCTGCTTCAGGCGCGGCTGGATTTTGCCAGCGGGCGCAGCAGTCTCAGTCATCAGAGGTCCTTCCCAGACTTCTTGGCGTAGCGGACGCGGACGGTCTTCTTCTTCCCGTCCTTCTCGACCTCTTCGACGCGGAAGCCGACGCGAGTGGGCTTCTTGGTCTCGGGATCGACGAGCGCGACGTTGGAGACGTGGATCGGTGCCTCGTGGGTCTCGATCCCGCCCTCGTTGGTGCCGCGGGCGGACTGGCCCTGACGCACGTGCTTCGTGACGTAGTTCACGCCCTCGACCACGACGCGATCACTGTCGCTCAGGACCGCGATCACCTTGCCCTGCTTGCCCTTGTAGCCGCCGCGCTCCTGCGACGGGCCCGAGATGACCTCGACGAGGTCACCCTTCTTGATCTTGTTAGCCATGGACTAGATCACCTCCGGTGCGAGCGAGACGATCTTCATGAACTTCTTGTCGCGAAGCTCACGGCCGACCGGCCCGAAGATACGGGTGCCGCGGGGCTCCCCGTCGGCCTTCAGGATCACGGCGGCGTTCTCGTCGAAGCTGATGTACGAGCCGTCTGCGCGACGGGTCGACTTGCGGGTGCGGACGATGACGGCCTTGACCACGTCGCCCTTCTTCACGTTGCCGCCGGGGATGGCGTCCTTGACGGTCGCGACGATGGTGTCACCGACACCCGCGTAGCGGCGCTTCGAACCCCCGAGCACACGAATCGTGAGCAGCTCCTTGGCGCCGGTGTTGTCGGCGACCTTGAGCCTGGATTCCTGCTGAATCACTTGTAACTCCTTCTTCCGTAAGCCGGAGGCTTACTTCGCCTTCTCGAGGATCTCGACGAGGCGCCAGCGCTTCGTGGCGCTCAGGGGACGGGTCTCGTGGATGAGCACGAGATCGCCGATGCCCGCGCTGTTCGCCGCGTCGTGCGCCTTGACCTTCGACGAGCGGCGCATGACCTTGCCGTACAGGGGGTGCTTCACGCGATCCTCGACCTCGACGACGATGGTCTTGTCCATCTTGTCGCTGACGACGTAGCCGCGACGGGCCTTACGGTAGCCGCGCTGTTCCTTCTCGACCTCAGCCATTCCTAGGCCTCCTTCGTCTCAGCGGCGGCGTCCGCCTGCTCGGTCTTCTTGGTGCTCTTCTTCGCCTTGGCGGGAGCCTGCTCCACGGGGGCCGGGGTGGCCCGGATCCCGAGCTCGCGCTCGCGGAGGACCGTGTAGATGCGCGCGATGTCGCGCTTCACCTGGCGCACACGACCGTGGCTCTCCAGCTGGCCGGTGGCCGACTGGAAACGCAGGTTGAAGAGCTCGGTCTTCGCCTTCTTGAGCTCCTCGGCCAGACGCTCGTTCTCGAACGTGTCGAGTTCGGTGATGGCCAGTTCCTTGGTACCGATCGCCATTACGCGTCGCCCTCCTCGCGCTTGATAATGCGGGCCTTGAGAGGCAGCTTGTGGATGGCGCGGGTCAGCGCCTCACGAGCGAGCTCCTCATCGACACCGGCGACCTCGAAGAGGACGCGGCCCGGCTTGACATTGGCCACCCACCACTCGGGGGAGCCCTTACCGGAGCCCATGCGGGTCTCGGCGGGCTTCTTGGTGAGGGGGCGGTCGGGGTAGATGTTGATCCACACCTTGCCGCCGCGCTTGATGTGACGGGTCATCGCGATACGAGCGGACTCGATCTGACGGTTCGTCACGTACGCGGGGGTCAGCGCCTGGATCCCGAACTCGCCGAAGGCGACCTTGTTGCCGCCCTTCGACTGGCCGCTGCGGCTGGGGTGGTGCTGCTTGCGGTACTTGACTCGACGGGGAATCAGCATGCTTACTTCTCCGCTCCTGCTGCGGCGGGCGCAGCCTCGGCCTGAGCGCCCCGGGGCGCACGGCGGCGGTCGCCGCGATCGCGCGACGGCTTCTGGGCCGCCTGCTCGCGAGCGAGTTCCTTGTTGGTGAGGTCGCCCTTGTAGATCCAGACCTTCACGCCGATGCGGCCGAAGGTGGTCTTCGCCTCGTAGAAGCCGTAGTCGATGTTCGCGCGGAGGGTGTGCAGCGGCACGCGCCCCTCGCGGTAGAACTCCGAACGGCTCATCTCGGCGCCGCCGAGACGGCCGGAGACCTGGATCCGGATGCCCTTGGCGCCGGCGCGCTGCGCGCCCTGCAGGCCCTTGCGCATCGCGCGGCGGAACGCCACGCGGGCGGCGAGCTGCTCGGCGATGCCCTGGGCGACCAGCTGAGCGTCGGCTTCGGGGTTCTTCACCTCGAGGATGTTCAGCTGGATCTGCTTGCCGGTGAGCTTCTCGAGCTCGGCGCGGATGCGCTCGGCCTCGGCGCCGCGGCGGCCGATGACGATGCCGGGGCGCGCCGAGTGGATGTCCACGCGGACGCGGTCGCGGGTGCGTTCGATCTCGACGCGGGACACGCCCGCGCGATCCAGCTGCTTCGTCAGGTGCTGACGGATCCGGATGTCCTCGGCGAGGTAGTCGGCGTAGCGCTGACCCTTCTTCGTCGAGTCCGAGAACCAGCGAGACACGTGGTCAGTGGTGACCCCGAGGCGGAAGCCGTAGGGATGAATCTTCTGGCCCATTACTTGGCTCCCTTCTTCGCGGTTGCGAGCTCATCCGCGGTCTGAAGCACGACCGTGATGTGGCTCGTCCGCTTGTTGATGCGGAATGCGCGGCCCTGTGCACGAGGGCGGAAGCGCTTGAGCGTCGCACCCTCGTCGACGAAGGCGCGGGCTACGACGAGCTCGTCCTCGTTGAGACGCAGGTTGTTCTGGTCGGCCTTGACGCGCGCGTTGGCGATCGCCGAGGCGACGAGCTTGAACACCGGCTCCGATGCTGCCTGCGGTGCGAACTTCAGGATGGCCAGGGCCTCCTGCGCGTTCTTGCCGCGGATCAGATCGATGACGCGACGGGCCTTCTGGGGGGTGATGCGGATATGACGCACGCGGGCGATCGACTCCACCATTTCTCTTCCTCCTTCACGTCACCGCGTTAGCGGCGACGGCCCTTCTTGTCGTCCTTCACGTGACCACGGAAGGTGCGGGTCGGGGCGAACTCGCCCAGCTTGTGACCGACCATGGTCTCGGTGACGAACACCGGGATGTGCTTGCGACCGTCGTGCACCGCGATGGTGTGCCCCAGCATGGCGGGGATGATCATCGAGCGGCGCGACCAGGTCTTGATCACGTTCTTGGTGCCGGCTTCGTTCTGGGCAACCACCTTGTTCAGCAGGTGGTTGTCGACGAAGGGGCCCTTCTTGAGACTACGAGGCATCTTCTACTCTCTCCTACCTGCCGACTAACGCTTCTTGCCAGTGGTCCGGCGACGCACGATGAGCTTGTCGCTTTCCTTGTTCGGACGGCGCGTGCGGCCTTCCTTCTGGCCCCAGGGGCTGACCGGGTGACGACCGCCCGAGGTGCGGCCCTCGCCACCACCGTGCGGGTGGTCGACCGGGTTCATGACGACACCGCGGACGGTCGGGCGGACGCCCTTCCACCGCATGCGGCCGGCCTTGCCCCAGTTGATGTTCGACTGCTCGGCGTTGCCCACCTCGCCGACGGTCGCGCGGCAGCGCGCGTCGACGTTGCGGATCTCGCCCGAGGGCAGGCGCAGCTGGGCGTAGGGGCCGTCCTTCGCCACGAGGCGGACCGACGCTCCGGCGGAGCGCGCCATCTTGGCGCCGCCGCCCGGCTTCAGCTCGATCGCGTGGATCACGGTACCGGTGGGGATGTTCTTCAGCGGCAGGTTGTTGCCCGGCTTGATGTCGGCCGAGGGGCCCGACTCGACGGTGTCGCCCTGCTTCAGCTTGTTCGGAGCGATGATGTACCGCTTCGCGCCGTCCTCGAAGTGCAGCAGCGCGATGCGCGCGGTGCGGTTGGGATCGTACTCGATGTGCGCGACCTTGGCGTTCACGCCGTCCTTGTCATTGCGACGGAAGTCGATGACGCGGTACTGGCGCTTGTGGCCACCGCCGATGTGACGGGTGGTGATCCGGCCCTGGTTGTTGCGGCCGCCGGTCTTCGGCAGCGGGCGGAGCAGCGACTTCTCGGGGGTCGAGCGGGTGATCTCTGCGAAATCGGCGACGCTCGAGCCGCGACGACCCGGGGTCGTCGGCTTGTACTTACGAATAGCCATGTTGTGTTCCTCTTCGCTTCCGAGCTACAGCGCAGCCGTGAAGATGTCGATGGAGCCCGACTTCAGGGTGACGATGGCACGCTTGGTGTCCTTGCGCTTGCCGAGGCCGGTCCTCGTGCGGCGCGTCTTGCCCTTGCGGTTGAGCGTGTTGATCTTGTCGACCTTCACACCGAAGACCTCTTCGATGGCGAGCTTGATCTCGGTCTTGTTCGCGTTCGGAGCCACCTCGAAGGTGTACTGGCCGTTGGCGTCGATGAGACCGTAGCTCTTCTCGGAGACGATCGGACGGATGATGACGTCGTGCGCGTTCTTGTTCAGGCTCACTTCGTGTCCTCCTTGGCGGCGCGGCCAGCGACGAACGCGTCGAAGGCGGCCTTGGTGAAGACGAGATCGTCGCTGACGACCACGTCGTAGGCGTTGAGCTGATCCTGGAAGAGGACGTGCACGCCCTGCAGGTTGCGCAGGCTCAGGATGCTGACCTGATCCTCGCGGTCGACGACCACGAGCACGCGCTTGCCGGGAGCGACCGAGCCGAGGTACTCGCGCGCGGTCTTGGTGCTCGGCTTGTCGCCCAGGCCGAAGGACTCGACGACGTGCAGGCGGTTCGCGCGGGCGCGGTCCGAGAGCAGGCCGAGGAGCGCCGCGGCGATCATCTTCTTGGGGGTGCGCTGCGAGTAGTCGCGGGGCACGGGTCCGTGGACGATGCCGCCGCCGCGGTGCTGCGGCATGCGGACCGAGCCCTGGCGTGCGCGGCCAGTGCCCTTCTGCTTGAACGGCTTGGCGCCCGAACCTGAGCGCTCACCGCGGCCCTTGGCCTTGTGGGTGCCCTGGCGCGCAGCGGCGAGCTGAGCGGTGACGACCTGGTGGATCAGCGGGACGTTGGCCTCGACGCCGAAGATGGCCTCGGGAAGGTCGACAGACCCAGCCTTCTTGCCCTTCGCGTCGACGACCTCGAGCTTGGTAGCGGTAGCCATGAACTACGCCCCCTTCACAGCGTTGCGAACGAATACGAGACGGCCGCGCCCGCCCGGAACCGCACCCTTCACGAGGATGAGGCCCTTCTCGGCGTCGATCGCCTGGACGGTCAGGTTCTGCACGGTGACGCGGTCGCCGCCCATGCGGCCGGCCATGCGCTGGCCCTTGAACACGCGACCGGGGGTCGCGGCGCCGCCGATCGAGCCCGGCTTGCGGTGGTTGCGGTGCGCACCGTGGGATGCCGAGACGCCCTTGAAGTTGTGACGCTTCATGGTGCCGGCGAAGCCCTTGCCCTTCGAGGTGCCGACGACGTCGATCTTCTGACCGGCTTCGAAGGTGGTGTCGACGGTGAGCTCCTGACCCAGGCTGTACTCGGCGGCGTCCGCCGTGCGCAGCTCGGTGAGGTGACGGCGGGGGGTGACCCCGGCCTTCGCGAAGTGACCGGCGGTGGGCTGGTTCACCTTGCGGGGATCGATCTGACCCGCGGCGATCTGCACGGCGCTGTAGCCGTCGACCTCGGGGGTGCGGATCTGGGTGACCACGTTGGGGGCCACCTCGATGACGGTGACGGGAACGACCTTGCCGTTCTCGTCCCAGACCTGAGTCATGCCGAGCTTGGTGCCCAGGAGACCCTTCACGTTCTTCTCTGCGTGAGACATATCCGGACCCCCTTTAGAGCTTGATCTCGATGTTGACATCGGCCGGAAGGTCGAGACGCATGAGCGAGTCGACGGCCTTGGGGGTGGGATCGACGATGTCGATCAGGCGCTTGTGGGTGCGCTTCTCGAAGTGCTCCCGGCTGTCCTTGTACTTGTGAGGCGAACGGATCACGGCGATCACGTTCTTCTCCGTGGGAAGCGGCACGGGGCCGATCACGGTCGCGCCCGCGCGGGTGACCGTGTCGACGATCTTGCGCGCGGAGGTGTCGATGACCTCGTGGTCATACGACTTCAGTCGAATGCGGATTTTCTGTCCCGCCATGTGACTCTCTACTTTCTACTTGCGTCGTACCGCGCTGCTCGTGGCCCGCGCGGCATTGGACGTCTTGCGTATCAGCGCCCTGGCACCGGAGTGCTGGGTCTCTGTTCACCTGTCAATATCGCCACTTCCGTGACAACCCCGCACACACACGAAGACGGCCGGACGAAGTCTGGCCGCCGAATGGCGTGCGGGTCTTGTTCGCTACCCGCGGCCTAGCCCCGGCCCGGGAGAACCCGAGCGGCTATGCACTGCCTGGCAGTGATCCCCGCAAGGCGAGGAGTACTGAACTCATCTATTTTGCCACAGGGCTCAGGGACTTTGCAACCCGGGCGTGTCGCGGCTCGCGGCCGGGAGCTCGCTTCTCGCATCGAGCCTCCGCGGGGGCATCGGAACCACGGTGGTTTCGATGCGACCGGTCGGGACACGGGGCCGGGCGACGCTAGGCGGAGGCGGGGAGCAACCGAGGCAGCGCGAGGTACAGCACGAGCACCGCCAGGCCGAGGACGAGCAGCAGCAGCCACCACACCGGGGCCACCACGCAGGAGACGAGGCCGAGCGCGGAGGCGAGCAGCGACGCGCCCGCCGTCATCCCCGAGGCCTGCACGTGGGAGTAGCCGAGCTGCTGGATCCGCTGGTAGACGTGCTCCTTGTGCGGCTCGTCCCACTTGTGCCCCGACCGCACCCGCTTGACGAGGGTGACGCCGACGTCGCCGAAGTAGATGATCATCGGCCCGATGGTCGCGAGGATCGGCACGCCCGCGAGCAGGGCGGCGAAGCTCGTGATCGCGATCGCCCCGCCGAGCAGGTAGCTGCCGACATCGCCGAGGAAGGCGCCGGGCTTTGTGAGGTTCCACGGCAGGAACCCTGCGAACGCCGCGGCGATCACGATCCCCGCGATCGTGAGCCACGGCAGCCCCGTGAGGCCGCCCGCGACGGCGAACGCGAGCCCCGCGATCACGCCGTGGAAGCCGCTGATGCCGTTCAGCCCGTCCATGAAGTTCGCGACGTTGATGTAGCTCGAGACGAACAGCAGCGCGTAGGGCACGAGGACGATCCCGAGCCAGAGGGGCAGCGGCGTCGCGCCGACCGCCTCCGAGAGCGGCGCCGACGCCTCCGCAGCCGCCGGATCCCACCCCTGCCACTGGAACCCGGCGACGAACGCGAAGTCGCCCCCGACCGGCGGGAAGCTGAAGAGCAGGACGAGCGCGACCGGCACCAGCAGCCCGAGCAGCAGCAGGCACGCGCTGCGCATCTTCACGCTGAGCCCGCGCAGATCCTCGCCCAGGCCGAGCAGACCGGCCAGCACCGAGCCGATCAGCACGACGAGCAGCAGATCCCAGCGCTGGAACCCGGGCCCCGTGGACAGCAGCCAGACGGCCGCTCCGCCTCCGGCGACCATCGCGAGGAGCACCGCGAGCCCGAGCCCGCGGAGCACCGGACGGGTGTGCGAGGAGCGCTCGTTGGGAACGTCCATGATGCCGAGTCGGACGAGCAGCGGACGCACCGCGACCGGGAGCGCGAGGCTGAGCAGGAGCGTCAGTGCGCCCGCGACCACGGCGATGTGCAGGCCGCTCATCGCACCCGCCCCCCGGCCTCGTCGGTCAGACTCATGCGGGCGATCCAGCCGGCGTGGTCGAGCACCTCGGGGGACATGGAGTCGACCTTCGCGTGCGAGATCATCGGGTGGAACGGGCGCTCGCCCCGCTCCCCCGCTCCCACGAGCTCCTCGTGCAGCTTCTCGCCGTGCCGCAGCCCAGTGAAGACGATCTCGACCTGCTTGCCCGACTGCGCGATCATGCGCTTCGCGACGTCGAGGATCCGCACCGGCTCCCCCATGTCGAGGATCAGCACCTCGCCCGGGCGCCCGATGCCTCCGGCCTGGATGACGAGCTGGCTCGCCTCGGGGATCGTCATGAAGAATCGCGTCACGTCGGGGTGCGTGACCGTGAGCGGCCCGCCCGACTCGATCAGCGCGCGGAAGGTCGGCAGCATCGATCCGCGGCTGCCGATGACGTTGCCGAAGCGCACCGAGAGGTAGCGCCGGCCTGTTTCCTGCGCCATCCAGGCCGTGAGCTTCTCGGCGACGCGCTTCGAGTGCCCCAGCACGCTGGTGGGGTTCGCGGCCTTATCCGTCGACACGTTCACGAACGTCCCGACTCCGGCGGCTCGAGCGGCCCTGAGCACGTTGAGGGTTCCGAGGACGTTCGTCTTCCACGCCTCGTCCGGATACTGCTCGAGCATCGGCAGGTGCTTGAGCGCCGCCGCGTGGAACACCACCTGCGGCTTGCGCTCCAGGAAGATCTGCTTGAGCGCGACCTCGTCGCGGATGTCGGCGAGCACGACGTCTCTCGTGTCGAGCAGCCCGTGGCCGCTGATCGAGAGCTGTGTCTCCTGCAGGGCCGTCTCGTCGCGGTCGAGCATCACGAGCTCGCGCGGGGCGAAACGGGCGAGCTGCCGGCACAGCTCCGCGCCGATGGAGCCGCCCGCTCCGG
Source organism: Leucobacter chromiisoli (assembly GCF_016522505.1). Classification (GTDB taxonomy): domain Bacteria; phylum Actinomycetota; class Actinomycetes; order Actinomycetales; family Microbacteriaceae; genus Leucobacter; species Leucobacter chromiisoli. The sequence goes on from NZ_JAEHOH010000014.1 coordinate 18,601, forward strand.
TGACCAGCACGACCCGATCCTGCAGGTACTCGGCGATGGACTCGGTGTCCAGGCGCACCGGATGCCGCCCGATGAGATCCTCGATCGACAGCTCCCGCGTCTCGCTCATCGCCGCCGAGTTGCGCAGCAGCTGCTCGAGCGGCGGCAGCACGAGCGCCTTCAGGCCCGCGGAGTCGGCGGCATCGTCGACGCGGCGCATGAGCGAGGCGTCGGCGTCGCCGATGCACACCATGAGCGTCGTCGCCCCGGTGTCGAGGGCGAGCCGCTTCAGATCCTCGAGCGCGCCGAGCACCCGGATCCCGCGCACCTCGTGGTTCCGCTTCGTCGCATCGTCGTCGATGAACCCCACCGGCAGGGCCGAGGCGTTCGGATCGGTGAGGAGGCGCTTGACCGTCTGGGTGCCGAGATAGCCGGCGCCGTAGATCAGCGTGCGCTCGGCCTCCTCCCCCGGCTTGAGCTGCTTCTCGGCGGAGAGCCGCAGCAGGTAGCGCACGAAGCCCATGACGCTGAACGTGATCGGGGCCGCGATCACCAGGGTGCTCCGAGGGATCCCGTTGCCGTACCCGACCAGGTAGGCGAAGACCCACGCGATCACCATCACGGCGGTGATGTTCAGCACGAGCGCTCGCACCTCGTCGAAGCTGCCGAGCTCGTACCGGCTGCGGTAGAGCCAGAACAGCCATCCGCCGAGCAGCTGCAGCAGCGCGGTCACGCCGATGACGGCGAGGGTCCAGCCCCAGTGGATGCGGGAGAAGTTGAAGTCGAAGCGGAGCACGAGGGCGGCGAGGATGCCGACGGTCCACGCGAAGACGTCGAGGAGGTACAGGGGACCGTACTGACGCGTGAAATGCGCGAATCGTCCGGCAGGTGTCGTCGGCACTCGTTCTCCGTTCTCCTGCGGCCACCCGATGGCGGAAGCCCGGACGGGCTCACGATCGAGGATACCGGCCGGTCGGCGGCCGAGCTGACAGCTCGCTGGTGCGCCGCCCACACGGCGTCGCGCCTCTCCGGGAGCGCACGCTCGGGGCCTCACGGCGAAGGGCGCCGTAGACAGGCGCCGCGGGATCGCGGTATGAATGTTCCAGCGGGGGCGGGCCCCGCGAGCATACTCCGAAGGGGAAGCACATGAGCGCCGACGATCTGGGGAAGAGAGCATCGGATTTCACGAGGAAGGCGGGTGACTTCGCGGACCAGCACCGGGACAAGATCGAGGAGGCGCTGCAGAGCGAGCAGGCCGAGCAGGTGAGCGACAAGCTCCTCGACGGCGCGGCCGGGTTCGCGAACAGGGTGACCGGCGGCAAGTTCGCCGACCGGGTCGAGGGCGTCAGGTCGAACCTCGACGACCGCCTCGGCAACGAGTGACCTCGGCCCGAGGAGGCCGCAGACGGGAAAGGCCCCGGGGATCACCCCGGGGCCTTTCCTCTGCAGATCGATGCTGCGAGGCGTCTGAGACTACTCGACGATCTTGGTCACCGTGCCGGCGCCGACGGTGCGGCCGCCCTCACGGATCGCGAAGCCGAGGCCCTCCTCCATGGCGATGGGCTGGATCAGCTCGACCACCATGTCGGTGGTGTCGCCGGGCATGACCATCGGCTTGTCCTCGGGAAGGGTGATGACACCGGTCACGTCAGTCGTACGGAAGTAGAACTGCGGACGGTAGTTCGTCTCGAACGGGTTGTGACGGCCGCCCTCATCCTTCTTGAGGATGTAGGCGGTGCCCTCGAACTTGGTGTGCGGGGTGATCGAGCCCGGCTTCACGACGACCTGACCGCGCTCGACGTCCTCGCGCTTGGTGCCGCGGAGCAGCAGACCGCAGTTCTCGCCGGCCCACGCCTCGTCGAGCTGCTTGTGGAACATCTCGATGCCGGTGACGGTGGTCTTCTGCGTCGGGCGCAGACCCACGATCTCGACCTCGGAGTTGATGGCGAGGGTACCGCGCTCGGCGCGGCCGGTCACCACGGTGCCGCGACCGGTGATGGTGAAGACGTCCTCGACGGGCATGAGGAACGGCTTGTCCTTGTCACGCACGGGATCGGGGATGTTGTTGTCGACGGCCTCCATGAGCTCGACGATGGAGTCGACCCACTTCTCGTTGCCCTGCAGCGCCTCGTAGCCCGAGACGCGCACCACGGGGACGTCGTCGCCCGGGTAGCCCTGCTTGGAGAGCTCCTCGCGGACCTCCATCTCGACGAGCTCGAGGATCTCCTCGTCGTCGACCATGTCGCTCTTGTTGAGGGCGACGAGCAGGTAGGGGACGCCGACCTGCTTGGCGAGCAGGATGTGCTCCTTGGTCTGCGCCATCATGCCGTCGGTCGCCGCGACCACGAGGATCGCGCCGTCCATCTGAGCGGCACCGGTGATCATGTTCTTGATGTAGTCGGCGTGGCCGGGGGCATCGACGTGAGCGTAGTGACGCTTCTCGGTCTCGTACTCGACGTGCGAGATGTTGATGGTGATGCCGCGCTGGCGCTCCTCGGGAGCCGAGTCGATCGTGTCGAAGTCGCGCTTGACGTTGACGTCAGACGGGAACTTCTCGGCCAGAACCTGCGAGATCGCAGCGGTAAGGGTGGTCTTACCGTGGTCGACGTGACCGATCGTTCCGATGTTTACGTGCGGCTTGGTCCGCTCGAACTTGGCCTTCGCCACTATGGTCCTCCTCAGGACGTCAGGTACCGTTCTCCCCCGATGGTTTCGGAGGGCGCGAGTACGGGTTTCTTCACTATGTTACTTGCTCGGGCCTGCTCACGCGAGCCGAGCAGCCGACCCGGCGGCGGGATTCCCGCCCGCCGCCGGACCGCGGACGATGTTACTCGCCCTTAGCCTTCTGAACGATCTCATCGGCCACGGCCTTCGGCACCTCTGCATAGGAGTCGAAGGTCATCGAGAACACCGCGCGACCGCTGGTCTTCGACCGGAGGTCGCCGATGTACCCGAACATCTCGGAGAGCGGCACGAGCGCGTTGACGATCTTGACGCCGCTCGCGTCCTCCATCGACTGGATCTGACCGCGACGGGAGTTGATGTCGCCGATCACGTCGCCCATGTACTCCTCGGGGGTGCGCACCTCGACCGCCATCATGGGCTCGAGCAGCACGGGCTTCGCCATGCGCGCGGCCTCCTTGAAGGCCATCGAGCCGGCGATCTTGAACGCCATCTCCGACGAGTCCACGTCGTGGTACTGGCCGTCGAGCAGCGTCGCCTTGACACCCACGACGGGGAAGCCGGCGAGGATGCCGTACTGCATCGCGTCCTGGATGCCCGCGTTCACCGAGGGGATGTACTCCCGAGGCACGCGACCGCCGGTCACCTTGTCCTCGAACTCGTAGATCTTGTCGCCCTCGACCTCGAGCGGCTCGAGCGCGATCTGCACCTTCGCGAACTGACCGGAACCACCGGTCTGCTTCTTGTGGGTGTAGTCGTACTTCTCGACCGTCTTGCGGATCGTCTCGCGGTACGCGACCTGCGGCTTGCCGACGTTCGCCTCGACCTTGAACTCGCGCCGCATCCGGTCGACGAGGATGTCGAGGTGCAGCTCGCCCATGCCGGCGATGACGGTCTGGCCCGTCTCGGCGTTGAGGCTCACGCGGAACGTGGGATCCTCTTCGGCGAGCTTCTGGATCGCGGTCGACAGCTTGTCCTGATCGCCCTTGGTCTTCGGCTCGATGGCCACCTCGATGACCGGCTCGGGGAAGGTCATCGACTCGAGCACCACCTGGTTGTTCGGGTCGCAGAGGGTGTCGCCCGTGGTCGTGTCCTTGAGGCCGATCACCGCGTAGATGTTGCCCGCGGTCAGGTTGTCGACCGGGTTCTCCTTGTTGGCGTGCATCTGGAAGATCTTCCCGATGCGCTCCTTCTTGCCCTTGGTCGAGTTGACGACCTGCGCGCCCGAGTCGACCTGGCCCGAGTACACGCGGACGTAGGTCAGGCGGCCGAAGAAGGGGTGCACCGCGACCTTGAAGGCGAGCGCGGAGAACGGCTCCGAGGCGTCGGGCTTGCGATCGATCTCGATCGACTCGTCGCGCGGATCGTGCGCCTTGATCGAGCCCACGTCGAGCGGGTTCGGCAGGAAGTCCACCACGGCGTCGAGCATGGGCTGCACACCGCGGTTCTTGAACGCGGAGCCGCAGTACACCGGGAAGGTGTCGCCCTCGAGCACGAGCTTGCGGATGCCGCCCTTGAGCTCGTCGATCGTCAGCTCCTCGCCGCCGAAGAACTTCTCGAGCAGGTCGTCGTCGGACTCGGCGACGGTCTCGACGAGCTTCGCGCGGTACTCCTCGGCCTTCGCCTGGAGCTCGGCCGGGATCTCGCGGGTCTCGTAGGCGGCGCCGAGCGCGACGTCGCCCTTCGCGTCGCCCGGCCACACGAGCGCCTGCATCGAGAGCAGGTCGACGACGCCGACGAAGTCGGCCTCGGCCCCGATGGGGAGCTGCATCACGAGCGGCTTGGCGCCGAGACGGTTGATGATGGTGTCCACCGTGAAGTAGAAGTCGGCGCCCATCTTGTCCATCTTGTTGACGAAGCAGATGCGGGGCACGTTGTACTTGTCGGCCTGACGCCACACGGTCTCGGACTGGGGCTCGACGCCCTCCTTGCCGTCGAACACGGCGACGGCGCCGTCGAGCACGCGGAGCGAGCGCTCCACCTCGACGGTGAAGTCGACGTGCCCGGGTGTGTCGATGATGTTGATCTGGTTCTTGTTCCAGAAGCAGGTCACCGCGGCACTGGTGATGGTGATGCCGCGCTCCTTCTCCTGCTCCATCCAGTCGGTCGTCGAGGCACCATCGTGGGTCTCGCCCAGCTTGTGGTTCACACCCGTGTAGAACAGGATGCGCTCGGTGGTGGTGGTCTTGCCGGCATCGATGTGGGCCATGATGCCGATGTTGCGGACCTTGCTCAGGTCGGTGAGCACGTCTTGTGCCACAGGGGTCTCCTCCAGGGTGGGGATGGAAGTTGGTGCGGGATCGGGTTCGGCCGATCGTTCATCGGGCCTGTCGGGATGGGGCGAACCGCCACCCCGACAAGCCCGATGTGCGGATCACTACCAGCGGTAGTGGGCGAAGGCGCGGTTCGACTCGGCCATCTTGTGCGTGTCCTCGCGGCGCTTGACAGCGGCGCCGAGCCCGTTGGAGGCGTCGAGGATCTCGTTGGTGAGGCGGTCGGTCATCGTGTTCTCACGACGAGCCTTGGCGTAGCTGGTCAGCCAGCGCAGCGCGAGGGTGTTCGCGCGGTGCGGCTTCACCTCGACGGGCACCTGGTAGGTGCTGCCGCCGACGCGGCGCGAGCGGACCTCGAGGGTGGGACGCACGTTGTCGAGCGCCTTCTTGAGGACCGTCACGGCGTCCTGGCCGGACTTCTCGGCCACGTTCTCGAGAGCACCGTAGACGATGCGCTCGGCGAGGCCCTTCTTGCCGTCCAGGAGGATCTTGTTGACGAGCTGGCTCACGACGGGAGAGCCGTAGACCGGATCGGCGACGACGGGGCGCTTCGGAGCAGGACCCTTACGAGGCATTACTTCTTCTCCTTCTTCGCACCGTAGCGGCTGCGAGCCTGCTGACGATCCTTGACCGCCTGCGTGTCGAGCGCGCCGCGCACGATCCTGTAGCGGACACCGGGGAGGTCCTTCACACGACCGCCGCGCACGAGCACCATCGAGTGCTCCTGCAGGTTGTGGCCCTCACCGGGGATGTAGGCCGTGACCTCGGTTCCGTTCGAGAGCTTCACACGTGCGACCTTGCGCATCGCCGAGTTCGGCTTCTTCGGGGTGGTGGTGTACACACGGGTGCACACACCGCGCTGCTGAGGGTTCGCCTTCAGAGCGGGCGCCTTGGTCTTGGAGACCTTCGGCGTCCGGCCCTTGCGAACCAGCTGCTGAATAGTAGGCACTGATTCTCCTAGTTGGTCCTGCACGGTGACAGGAATGCTTCATTTCGAACAAGCATGTGCGACCGCTTGCGCCGCCGCTGACCTGCTGCCGCTCGCGCGGCCGAGTGCAGGTATGCCGTGGGGGTTTCGCCCGTCTGGGCCAGGGACCCGAGGAGTCCTCCCTCGAGCTCTCCCGTGCTGGCACGACAAACCTCGGTGGAGTACACCAAAAGACAACTATAGGCGGTGATGTCCCGTTACCGCAAGGGTTCGAGCGCGAACCGGGCGACCGTCACTGCGGAGGTTCGAGGTGGCGGCTCAGCTCGTCGAGCATGCTCCGGATCTGCGGCTCCACGAAGCGGTGGACGGCGGCCTCGACCCGGTGCCGGTGCGCCATGAGCGCGAAGCACACCTGCCTTCCGGCCTCCTCCGCGCAGCGGTCGGCGAGCTCGATCTCCGCCTGCAGCCTCCGCTTCTCCTCCGCGCTCAGCGGCGGCCTGGGCAGCGGGGGCTCCGGGCGGCTCTCCTCCGCGAGCCCCGAGAAGGTGAAGAGGAAGGGCTGCTCGCTGTCGGCCGGTTCGGGATCGGGGTCGATGCCCTCGTACTCCGGTGCGAGCCCCGCCGACGGGTCGAATCCGCCGGTCGCCCACATCTCGGCGCCGCTCAGCTCCGCGTGCAGCGCGGGGAGCTCGGCGGCCGTGTAGTCGTCGACGCGGCGGTCGATGATCCGCTGCATGCGGGAGACGAGGGCGTGCGTCACCTGGTGCGGCACATCGCCGCCCAGCCCGGCCGCGGTGAGGAACGGCGATCCGGTGCAGCGGCGGCACAGGCGCGCCCTGCCGCGGTGCGTTCCCGGGGTCCAGCGGGGCACCCACCGCAGCCAGGCGTCGACGGCGGCGCTCACGCGCTCCTCGACAGTCTCGCCGGTCGCCACGATCACCGGTCACCACCCTTCGGGTCGTCATCGTCTCCGCGGGCGCCTCCGCCCCCTCCGAGGGTACCTCCGTCGCCCTCGCTCCAGGGGTCGATGCCGTAGTTCGCCCAGTCGGGCCCCAGATCGTCCTCGCGCTCCCAGGGCCACTTCGGCACCCCCCGGTCGCTGTACACCCGGCGCGCGAGCACCGCCCAGAAGAGCAGCGAGGCGGTCGCCCAGATCGGGACGAGCGACCAGGCGAAGGGACTCGCCCAGGTCTCCGCGCCGCCGAGCCCCACCGCGAATCCGACCAGGCACCACAGCAGGTACGCCACCGCCGCCGCGGCGAGCGTCGCGCCCCAGTGGGGCGTGCGCCGGCCCCGCAGCAGGGAGAGCGCCTGCAGCCAGAGCAGCCACGCGAGCAGGCCGAGCGCCGCGGCCACGACGACCGGCGCGACCCACCGGGGTCTGTCCCGGGTCGACACCGGGTCGATCCCCAGGCCGAGCGAGAGCAGCCCCCACACGGCGACGGTGAGGGCTGCCGCGACGATCACGGCGGCGAAGATCAGGCCCGCGACGTAGCCGCGGGTGACTCCTCGCCGAGCCGGACCCGTCACGGCTTCTTCGCTCGGACCTCGGCGAGGGCCGTCTCGTACTCGGCGAGCAGCTCGGCGTTCTTCGCGGTCATGCGACGCCCGCGCGCACCGATCCAGGCGCCGAACCAGATCGTCGCCTCACGGGCGACGAGGCCGGCGGCGATGGCGGGGACGGCGAGTCCGAACTGATCGACCAGGGAGAGTGGAGACCGCTCGAGCAGCGCGCCGAATCCGGCCCGGTCCACCGCTCCCCCGGCGGTGCCCGCGAACCACACGAGAGCGCCGACGAGGAACCCTCCGAGCACGTAGGCCCACCAGCCAGCCCGGCCGACGACGAGCACGAGCACGATGAGCCCGACCAGGAAGGCGGCAGCGGCGGCGATGAAGCTCCAGGAGGTGAGCTGCTCCACGATCCCGTCGACGAACTGCGACGGCGCCAGCTCGGGCGCCGCCCACAGCGCGAGCACGCCCGCGTACACGAGCGCGAATCCGAGCGTCGCGAGCACGGCGATGAGCACGCCGGCGCCGCGGTTGCCCCGCAGCTCGGGCGGCATCGGCGTCTGCATGTAGAGCGCGGCCATCGGATGATCGGCGCTGATGCGGATCTCCCCGTCCCGCTCGGCGTCCGCGCGTTCGCGGGCGGCCTCGCGCTCCGGCGCGTCCACGCTGTCGAGGCCGGGCAGGCCCGCGGCGTCGGCGTCGCGCTCGGTGGGTCCCGCGCTCGGCAGCTCCTCGAGCTCGACGATCGAGGTTCGCTCAGTCGCGGGTTCGGGGCCGAGGCTCCGGCCGGACTGGTTACTCGGACCGGCGGCGCCCGTCGAGGCGACGACGACAGCGCTCTCCGAGCGATCGGCGGCCGCCCCGGTCTCCTCTCGCTCGACCGGCTCCCCGACGGGCGGCAGGTCCTCGGCCGGGACCGCGATCGAGCCCTCGTCGTCGAGGCGCTCCCCGCCGGCGGTCTCGGGCTCGGTCCGGGCGTCCTTGGCGCGCTCGACGGCCGCGAGAACCTCGTTGAGGCTGGCCTCGGTCTCTTCGACGGGCGAGCCCGCCGGTCGCGTTTCGCGATCTTCGCTCATCGCTTCACCTCTCGTCGCGGCGTGTGCTGCCGGTTTGCTGGAAACAGTAGCAACGCCGAGCAGGCGCGGACCGGATTCACCCCGTGTGTTCCCGATCCGGTGCGCGCGCTCGCGCGGCTGCCCCGTCCTTTCCCGACGCCTCGATGCTCAGGGACGCATGCGTCTCGGCACGACGACCCGGATCACCGAGGAGTCGTCGGCGTCCCCGAGCCCGTCGGCGCGTCCACGGAGGAAGAGTTCGCGGGCGGCGCCTGCGACGGGCGCCTCGATCCCTCGCGCCCGAAGCGCGTCCGCGACGATCCCCATGTCCTTCACGAAGATGTCGAGTCGACTGAGCACCTCCACGCCCTCATCGTCGTATGCCCGCAGCATGCGGCGGCCTCGATCGCCCAGCATGAAGGAGGCTCCGGCACCCGCACCGAGCGCCTCGAGCGTCGTCTCGGGCTCGAGTCCGAGCGCGTCTGCGAGCGCGAGCGCCTCGGCGGCTGCCGCGATGTGCACGCCGCAGAGCAGCTGGTTGACGGTCTTGAGCGCCTGACCGTCGCCCGGCCGATCCCCCACGACGGTGAGGGTCGAGGCCAGCCGAGTCAGCACCGGTTCCGCGCGCTGGCGCGCCTCCGGTGTCGCGCCCACCACGATCAGCAGATCTCCCTCTCCCGCCCGCGCCGGTCCGCCGCTGAGGGGAGCGTCCACCAGTGCGATGCCGAGGTCGGCGAGCCTGGCCGCGACGGCCGCGATGCCGTCGGTGCCCACCGTGCTCGTGAGGATCGCGACGGTTCCGGACCCCATCTCCTGCGCCACGCCGTGCTCCCCGAAGAGCACGTCCTCGAGCTGTGCGGAGTCGCGCACCGCGAGCAGCACGGCGTCGGCTCCGCGCACCGCGTCCCGCGCCGACTCGCACGGGGTCACGCCCGCCTCGCGCCCCAGCTCGAGCCGCCCCGGAGCGATGTCGAAACCGCGCACCTCGAGATCCTCCGCGAGCCTGCGCGCCATCGGCAGGCCCATCGCCCCCAGGCCGAGCACGGCCACCATCGTGCCGTCGCCCCTCGTCGTATCCGTCATCGTTCCGCTCCTCCTCGTCTTCGTCGTTCTCGTGTCGCGCTCGCGCCGTCTTCAGCGTTCCGAGAGCTTCTCGACGGCCTCGGCGAGGGTCGCCTCGGCACCGACGTTGCCCGCGAACACGACGTACGGGATTCCCTGCGCGGGGCCGTCGGCCGGCTCCCAGAGCGAGACGATTCCCGGGAACAGTGAACCGCGCACCACGGCCCGCGCGATCGACAGCCCGCGAGTCGCGACGTCGCTCGACGTGATCCCGCCCTTCGCGACGACGAACCGCGGCCGGGTCAGGGCGACGGCACGCCGCACGATCTGGACGAGCGCGTCCGACACCGCGCGCGATATCGCAAGGCTCTCCTCAGGATCATCGGCGCGGATCAGCGTGCGGCTCGAGTGCAGGATGGCGTCGCCCTCCTCGAGGCCGCGGACGACGGCCAGGGTCGCTTCGTCCAGCGCGTCTCGGGCGGTCGCGGGATCCAACACGGCCGGCACGTCGAGCTCGACCACCCTCGCCTCGGGGCGCTGCGCGACGAGGTGCTCCAGCTGCCGGCTCGTCAGCCCGACGTGCGAGCCGACCACGACCAGCCCGCCCCGGGAGGCGGGGAGACCGCGCGAGCCGCCGCCGGAGACCGGGTCGGCGAACTCCGCGGCGTCGAGCGGCTCTCGCCGCTCCTGCCCGATGCGGGCCCGCACGAAGGGCGGGCCGACTCGATAGACGTAGCTGCGCCCCTCGGCCTCGACGAGGTCGAGCCCGAGTGCGAATTGCCTGAGGTCGTCCTCCTCCACGGCGTCGACCACGATCGTCGAGCCGTCGCCCGCCGCGCGCAGTGCCTCCGCGACGGCCTCCGGCCCCGAGCGGTTCGTTTCGAGCCCGATCTCCACGACCGAGGCGGCGGAGATCCCTCCCCCCGACCTCTCCTCGACCCAGTCCGCGAGCCGTGAGGAACGGTACCCGAAGGTCGGATCCCGCGCGAACTCGCTCTCGCCCACCGGCGCGTACCCGTCCCGGGCTCCCGCGTAGTGCACCCCGCCGACCGTCACCCGGCCGGCCTCGGGAAAGGCGGGCACCAGGACGACGCCCGACGGCCTCGGCTCCCCCGCCTCGACGAGCGCGTCGGAGATGACGTCCGGCTCGAGGGGGAAGTGCCCCCGCAGCGTGGAGTCGCTCCGGCTGACGAACGCGATCCCGACGCCGCGGGAGCGCCCCGCGGTCACGGCCGCGGCCACCACCTCGCGGTTGACCTGCTCGGCGGCTCGCGCCTCGAGCGCGCGCGAGTTCGTGAGCACGTAGGCGGCGGGGGCTCCCGAATCGATCGCCCACTCCAGATCCTCGACCCTCCAGCGCGCGAGCACGGGCAGGTCGACGACCGACTGGGTGCCGGTCGGGTCGTCGTCGAGCACCACGAGCATCCGGCGGGCCGCCCCGAGGCGGCCCGCGAGCCCGGCGAAGGCGACGGGATCCGCGGGCCTGACCGCAGGGAAGCCCTCGAGGATCGATGCGAGCGATCGGCGCATGTTCGCGAGGGTCAGGAGGCGACGGCGGCGAGCGCCGTCACCTCGACCTTCATCCCCTCGATCGCGAGTGCGGGGGTGCCCACCGCGCAGCGCACGGGGAACGGGTGGGAGAACACCTCGCGGTAGACGTCGTTGAAGCCGTGGCGCTCCTCGATGTCGGTGAGATAGATCGTGAGGTGGGCGACCTCGTCGAGGCTCGAACCCGCGTCCTCGAGCGCCCGGCGCAGGTTCGCGAGGGTCTGCCGGGACTGGGCCTCGATGTCGCCGAGCTCGACGGTGCCGTCGGGCCGGTCCGGGATCTGCGTCGTGACGAGCATGCCGCCGACGATCGCGACGTCCGAGGAGAGCTCGGTTCCGTCGTCGCCTGCGACGGGGATCCGGGTGACGATGGTGTCGGTCATGATGAGTGTCCTTTCGATGCTGGTGTTCCTGATCGTGCGCGGCGTCGCCGCGGCCGGCGGTCGGCCTAGTGCATGTAGAGGCCGCCGTCGACGTTGAGGGTGTGGCCGGTGACGAAACCGGCGTCCTCGCCTATGAGATAGGAGACCGCCGCGGCGATGTCCCTGGGCGTGCCGATCCTCGGCAGCACGCCGTCGGCCGCCATCTCGCGCTTGCGCTCCTCCGAGAGCGTGCCTCCCATGATGTCGGTGTCGATGGGGCCGGGCGAGATCACGTTCGCGGTGACGCCGTAGGGTCCCAGCTCTCGCGCGATCGAGCGCATGAGACCGACGATGCCGGCCTTGGACGCCGAGTACGGGGTCTTCGAGAAGGTGCCCCCGCCGCGCTGCGCGGAGACGGAGGAGATGCCGACGATGCGGCCGAGGCCGTTGCGCTTGAGCGAGCGCGCGACGCGCTGGGTGATCCAGTGCGTGCCGTCGAGGTTGATGGAGACCACGCGCCGCCACTCCTCCGGGGTGACGTCGAGGTAGTCGACGGGCGACGAGACGCCGGCGAAGGCGACGAGCGCCACGATCTGCGGGAGGCGCTCCTCGATCTCGTCGACGGCGCGGATCGACGACTCCGCATCCGCCACGTCGGCGCCGACGCCGATCACGTCGGCACCGGTGCTCTCGGCGATCTCCGCCGCGGCCGCCCCGGCCGCCTCGGCGTCGATGTCGACGATGCCGACGCTCCAGCCCTGCTCGGCGAGGAGGCGCGCGGTCTCGCGCCCGATACCCCTGGGGCTCGCGGCTCCGGTGAGCACGACGGTCTTCTCGTCGGGGAAGCGATTGGTGTTCAAGATGCCCTCTTCTCGTTCGGTTCGGGGAGCGGACTGATTCGTCCGAGGTTCGCCTGGTCGGCGAGGAGCCCCTCGAGGTAGCGCCGGTTCACCGCGCAGACCCCGAGGCTGTCGCCGCCGTACTGCTCCATCGTGTAGTGGCCCTCGTACCCCAGCTCGCGCGCCCAGCGCACGACCTGACGGTAGTTGATCACGCCGAGCTCGAGCGTCGACGGGGTCGAGGTCCACCAGCTGCCGTCGCCCGCCTCGTCGCGGGCGTAGTTCTTGAGGTGCCAGTAGTTGGCATGCGGCAGCAGGCGGCGGTAGGTCTCCCGCCAGTCGTCGACGGGCCGGTGGAGGCGGACGAGGTTGCCGACGTCGGGGTTCAGCCCGACGTTGTCGAGACCGATGTCCTCGATGAGCGCGATCGCACTGTCGGCGGTTCCGCAGTAGGTGTCCTCGTAGACCTCGAGCGACATCTCGAGCCCGACACTCGCCGCGTGGCTCCCCAGCTCGCGCAGGCGGGTCACCGCGAGCTCCCGGATCTCCGGATCGTCGGGATCGGAGGCGCCCGGCGCGGTCCAGAACCACAGTGAGCGCCGCTGCGCCTCCGTGAACGGCCGATGGAGACCGGTCGAGAAGACCTCGATCCCGAGCTCCGCCGCCGCGTCGATGGACCGGTGGGCGTAGGCGAGGTTCTCCTGGCCCAGGCCGGGCATGATCACGCTCCTGCGCTGCACGTGCAGGGACAGCAGGTCGACGCCGGTCTCTCGCGCCACGTCGCCGAGGTCGCCGAGAGCCGACGGCGAGAGGTCGCCCGGTCTGATGTGGGAGTCGGCGATCTCGACCGCGTCGAAGCCGACCGCGGCGGCCTCCCCCAGGACGGCGTGCCACTCCTCGGCCCCGGCGTCGTGCAGCGGGGTGCCGTCGGCGAGCTCGGTGTCGAAGCCGAGCATGCAGGTGAGGATCCGCTGCCGCCCCGTCATTTCCGGCCCCAGAGACGGAAGCGGCCCGGGCGGAAGGCGGCCACGACATCGGCCCGGGGGCGGCCCTGCATGTGGTCGGCGATCGCAGCAGCGGAGGCGGGGCCGAGGCTCAGGCCGAGCATGTTGTGGCCGGCGCAGACGAAGACCCGGCTGCGCCCCGGCACGAGCCCGATGTGGGGCAGCCCGTCGGGTGTCATGGGCCGCGGCCCCACCCACTCGTCGCGGATCCCCGCCCAGTCGGCGCCCGCCAGGTGCGGGGCGGCTGCGGCGACGATCGCGTCGATGCGGCGCCGGTCGAGGCCTCCGGTCGAGCCGTCGAACTCCATGGTGCCCGCGATCCGGACGGTGCCGGGTCCCGTGGGGAGGGCGCCGACGTGGGCGTCGCCGAACATCGTGACGCTCTTCGGCGCCCGTTCGACATCGACGGTGAAACTGTACCCCTTGCCCGGCTTGATGATCGAGCGCATGCCCTGCTGCTTCAGCAGGGGCGCCGACCACGCGCCGGCCGCCACGAGCGCCTGCTCGGCGACGAGGGTGCGCTGGGACGTGGTGATCCGCACACCGACCGCCGTCTCCTCGATGTCCCTCACCGACTCGCCCTCGAGCGCTTCGACCCCGAGCTCGCGGACCTTGGCGATCAACTCGTCGACGAGCGCCGACGGCTCGGCGAACAGCTCGCCGGCCTGCACGAAGCCCCACTGCGGCTCAGATCCGAGGGCGGGCTCGTGCGCGACGAGCGCGTCGCGGTCCATGAGCGCGCCGGGCGCGGGTCCGAGCCCGCGGGCGGCGAGCTCGACCGCGTAGGCGTGCCCGGCCTCGGCCTGCTCCCTCGTCGTGTAGCTGTAGAGGAACGGCTCGTCGTGCACACCGGTGCCGATGCCGTCCTGCCGCAGCTCCCGGTAGAGCTCCACGGTCCGCCGGTTGAGCACGTCCATGCGGGCGAGCGAGCTGCGGAACTTCGAACGGCGCGAGTTCAGTGCGAAGCGCACGAGGAAGGCCGCCATTCCAGGGAGGCGGCTCGGCTTCACGAAGAAGGCGCTGGTCGGGCTGAAGAGAAGCTTCATGCCCTCCCCGACCATGCCGGGCGCCGGCAGCGGCGCGCAGTCGACGCTCACGATCTGCCCTCCGTTGCCTCGCGCAGCCCCGCCGCCGAGCCGTTCGCGCTCGACGATCGTGACGCGGCGCCCCTCGCGCAGCAGGTAGTAGGCCGTGAAGAGCCCGATGAGGCCTCCCCCGAGGATGACGGCGTCGCGCCGACCGTCGGCGTGGTTTCCGTGTCTGTTCATGCTTCCTCTCTCAAGAATGCTCGCGTGCGAGGATCGCTCGGGTCGTCGAGCACCTGCTCGGGCGGCCCGCACTCCACGATCACCCCGTCCTCCATGAAGGCGACGCGATCCGCCACGTTCCGCGCGAATCTGATCTCGTGCGTCACGATCAGCATCGTCATGTCCTCGCGTGCGAGGTCCTGGATCACACCGAGCACCTCGCCGACGAGCTGGGGATCCAGCGCGCTGGTGGGCTCGTCGAAGAGCATCAGATCGGGCCGCATCGACAGGCCCCTCGCGATCGCGACCCGCTGCTGCTGACCGCCGGAGAGCTGGCGCGGATACGCCTGCTCGCGGTGGCCGAGACCCACCCGTTCGAGGTGCCTGCGCGCTTCGGCCTCGGCCGCGGCACGCGGCATCCCGAGCACCCGGCGCGGGCCGAGGGTGATGTTGTCGAGCACCGTCAGGTGGTTGAACAGGTTGAACTGCTGGAACACCATCGCGGTCTTCAGCCGCTGCCGGCAGATGGCCTCCTCCCGCAGTTCGTGCAGGCGGCCGCCTGCCAGCCTGAAGCCCATCAGCTCGCCCCCGATGAGGATCTCGCCGTCATCGGTGCGCTCCAGCTGGTTGATGCTGCGCAGCAGGGTGGACTTGCCCGAGCCGCTCGGACCGATGAGCGCCAGCACCTCCCCGCGTCGCACGGTGAGGCCGATGTCGCGCAGCACCTCCTGGTCGCCGTAGCGCTTCACCACCCCCCTCATCTCGAGGAGCGGCTGCTCGTCTTCGCGCGTCGCGGTCATGGGCGGGCTCCCGTCTCTCGAGGCAGTGTGACGAGCCGCGTCCGGCGGCCGGCCGTCGCGCGGTTCAGCAGGCGGCGGGCCATCGTCTCCGGCCGCACCTTCAGCGAGACCTCGAAGCGCTTCTCGAGCATCGACTGCAGCACCGTCGCGATCGTCGTCATCACGAGGTACCAGAAGCTCGCCACCAGCAGCAGCTCGATCGTGAAGAAGTTGCGCGCGTAGATCTGCTGGGCCGAGGTCAGCAGCTCGGCGGTCGCGATGACGCTGACGAGCGAGGTCGACTTCAGCATGCCGATGAACTCGTTGCCCCAGGGCGGCAGGATCGTGCGGACCGCCTGCGGCAGGATGACGCGGGCCATCGCCTTCCTGCGGGTCATTCCGATGCTCGACGCCGCCTCCCCCTGGCCGGGATCGACGGAGAGGATGCCGCCGCGGACGATCTCGGCCATGTAGGCGGCCTCGTTCAGACCGAGGGCGAGCACGGCCGCCGTGAATGCCGTGATGACCTGGTTCGTCGGCACCGAGAAGCCGAGATCGGTGAACGGGATCCCGATGCCGAGCGTGGGGAACACGAGCGCGAGGTTGAACCAGAAGATGATCTGGATCAGCACGGGCGTGCCGCGGAACAGCCAGATGTAGAACCAGCTGATCGAGTTCAGCACGGGGTTCTCGGACAGTCGCATGACCGCGAGCAGCACGCCCCCGACGGTGCCGAGGAGCTGCGAGACCACCGTGAGCACGATCGTCAGCCACATGCCGCGGATGATGGTCGGGAAGGTGAGGAAGTGAGAGACCTGATCCCAGTGGATCTGGGGGCTCAGGGCGAAGGCGCCGACGATGTAGGCGGTGACCGCGAGGGCCACCACCGCGCCGATCCAGCGCTCGGGGTACCGGGCGGGGATCGGCGACTGCCGCGCGGGGTCTGGCCCGCGCGCCGGGATGGATGCCGCTGCGTGCATGCTGTGCTCAGCCGTCGCTCTCGGGCAGCGCCTCGAAGGTCTCGGTGCCGTCGACGACGCCCTGCGTTCCGCCGTTGATGAGCGCCTCGGTGATGGCGGCGGCCGGCACGGAGTAGTCGTCGAGGATCTGCTCGTAGGTGCCGTCCGAGATCATGTCGTTCAGCACCATCTGCACGGCCTCCGCCAGCCCGTCGTGCTGGTTGTCGATCGCGATGCCGTACGGCGTGAGGTGGTAGAGCCCGTCGAGGACCGTCGCGTAGGATCCCTTGCCGGTCTCGCTCGACTGCTCGAAGTAGGCCGAGAGCGAGTCCATGACGTGGGCGTCGACACGACCGCTGCGCAGCGCCAGGAGGCCCGCGTTGTCGTCGGGGAAGCCGGCCATCGAGATCGGCTCGAGCCCGGCCTCGGCGCACTCCGTCTCGGAGAGGGTCGTGAGGATGCTCTCCGCTGCGACGCCGGTCTGGTACCCGACCTGCTTGCCGCACAGGTCGGTGTTCTCCGAGTAGTCCCCCTCGTTCTCGGGGTCGACGACCGCTGCCATCCCGGTGACGGCGTAGTCCACGAAGTCGACCGTGTCGCGGCGCTCGGGGCGGTCGCCGATGGAGGCGATGGCCACGTCGTAGCGGCCGGCACGCAGCGCCGTGAGCAGACCGTCCCAGTTGGTGTTGTCCCAGTCGTTCTCGAGCCCCAGGCGGGCGGAGATCTCGTCCATGAGGTCGACCTCGACGCCGGTGAGCGTCGTCCCGTCCTCCTCGAACATCACCATGGGCGCGTAGGGCGCGTTGGTGCCGACCGCGAGACGGCCGGCCTCGCGGACGTCGTCGGGCAGCAGCTCGACGGCCTCCTCGTTGACGTCGACCTCCCGTCCCGGCTTCTCCTCGGCCGCGCCTCCCGAGCAGCCGGTGGCCGCGAGCCCCAGGGCCAGCAGCGCGGCGAGGCCCGCCGTACGATGCCAAACCTGTCCGATGCCGGCGCTGTCGCGCCGTGTCAAGATCCTCATCGATCTCTCCGTTCTTCGTACATTCGACTGATAATTTATTCTATAGGATGTAGTTCTTGCCGGATTACTCGCCTCTCGCTCCCCGCCCCCGAGTCCGAGGGGCGGGGACGAAGCGATGTCACCGGAGCGGTGCGCCGAACGGCGGTACGTGGACCAGCGCTTCGGGCCCGAGATCCGCGACGCTCTGCGCGCCGACGAACCCCAGTGTGGTCTCGAGCTCGTCCTTGAAGATCTCGAAGGCGCTGCGCACCCCCGCTTCGCCCCCGGCCGCCAGGGCGAAGGCGAACGGCCGCCCGCCCGAGACGAGGTCGGCGCCCTGGGCGAGCATCTTCGCGATGTCGGATCCCCGCCGCACGCCCCCGTCGACCATGACGGCCGCCCGACCGCCCACCGCCTCCGCGATGCGCGGAAGCACCTCCACCGTCGCGGGGACGGCGTCGAACTGCCGCCCGCCGTGGTTGGAGACGAACACGCCATCGGCTCCGAGATCCACCGCCATCTTCGCGTCGACCGGCGACATGACCCCCTTCACGATCAGCTTGCCCTTCCACGTCTTCCGAAGCGCCGTGAAGTGCTCCCAGCTCGCGGCCGGGTTCTCGTTCTTCATCATCCAGGGGTCCATGTCGCGCATGCGGAGCCTGCGGCCGTCGATGCGGTAGTTGCCGAAGGTGATCGGGCGCCCCGTGAGCCACCTGGCCATCCACCCCGGATGCAGCGCAGTGTTCACGACGTCGCGCAGGGGCGGCTTCGGCGGCATTGCGGTGCCGTGCCGGATGTCCCGCTCCCGGCGCTGCGAGACCGCGACGTCCCCGGCGACCACGAGGGTGTCGAGGCCCAACGCTGCGGCGCGATCCTCGAGCTGACGACTCTCGCGCTCGTCCTTCCAGAACGACATCTGGGTCCATACCCGGCCCGGAGCGCTCTCGGCGACCTCCTCCATCGCGCACGACGACCACGCGCTGTGGATGAAGATGCTGCCGGCCGCCGCCGCGGCCCTGGCGACCGCCGGATCCGACGACGGGTGGAAGCCCGTCAGCATCCCCATGGGCGACACGGTCATCGGGATCGCGAAGTCGGTGTCGAGCACCCTGGCCCCCAGGGCGGGTCGGCTCGCGTCGAACAGCACCCGCTCGTCCATCAGGATGGCCTCGAGCACCTGGCGGTTGCGCCGGAGCGCGAGCTCGTCGAGCACACCGCCGTCCAGAAAATCGAACACCATGGCCGGCAGCCGGCGGCGCGCGATCAGGCGCAGGTGCTCGATGCTGTAGGGCTTCTTCATCTCTGCTCTCTTCTCTACTGTCTCTACTCGTCGGGCCGGTCGCTCTACAGCACCTTGGCCAGGAACTCTTGCGTCCTCGGATTGCTCGGGGCGCCCAGCACCTGCTCGGGTGCGCCCTGCTCCATCACGACGCCCTCGTCCATGAACAGCACACGGTCGGCGACCTCGCGGGCGAAGCCGATCTCGTGCGTCACCACGATCATGGTCATCCCGCTCTGCGCCAGCTGCTTCATGGTGTCGAGCACCTCTCCCACCAGCTCGGGGTCGAGCGCGCTCGTCGGCTCGTCGAACAGCATGAGCGAGGGCTGCATGGCCAGGGCTCGGGCGATCGCCACGCGCTGCTGCTGGCCGCCCGAGAGCTGCCCCGGATAGAGGCGCTCGCGGCCGCCGAGGCCCACCCGCTTCAGGAGGTCGATCGCGCGGGCGTTCGCCTCTCCCGCTCCGAGGCCGAGCACGGCCCGCGGTGCGACCGTGATGTTCTGCAGCGCGGTCAGGTGCGGGAACAGGTTGAACCTCTGGAACACCATGCCGATCTGCTCGCGGCTCTTCGCCGCCTCGGCCCTGGAGCTGCGCCGCACCCGCCCGCCCTGGAGCTTCACGCCGATCGGCGCCCCGTCGACGAGGATGTAGCCGCCGTCGATCTGCTCCAGCTGGTTGATGCAACGCAGGAATGTCGACTTCCCCGAGCCGGAGGGGCCGATGATGCACGAGACCTCACCACGGTTCACCGTGAGATCGATGCCCTTCAGCACCTCGTTGTGCCCGAAGCGCTTGCGCACGTCACGGGCCTCGACCAGAACGTCGGCGCTCATCGCAGACCCCCTCCCCTCTGCGGAACCACGATCGAGGCGGTCAGCTCGCCCGGCTCCTGCTCGGCGTCCACCACCGGCGCCCCCTGCTGGGCGCGACCCGTGTGCCCGCGGTTGAAGTGACGCTCAATGAGCCACTGGATCGCCGACAGGATGCTGGTCACGATGAGGTACCAGAGGCTCGCCGAGATGAGCAGCGGGATCGTCTTGTAGTTCGCGCTGTACACGAGCTGCGCCGAGTAGAGCAGATCCGGGAACGCGAGCACGCTGACGAGCGAGGTGGTCTTGAGCATGTTGATCGTCTCGTTGCCCGTGGTGGGCACGATGATCCGCATCGCCTGGGGAAGCACGATCTTGAAGAACACGTTCCCCGGCCGCATGCCGAGTGCGCTGGCGGCCTCGGTCTGCCCCTTGTCGACGCTCAGCAGGCCCGACCGGACGATCTCGGCCATGTACGCGGCCTCGTTGAGGCCGAGACCGAGGATCGCCGCGACGAAGGGGGTGATCACAACGTTCGCGTCGAGCGACACCCAGGGGTCGAGGAAGGGGATCCCGAACTCGATGCGCGGATAGAGCGCGGCGATGAAGCCCCAGAAGAGCAGCTGGACGAACACCGGCGTGCCCCGGAACACCCAGAGATAGGCCTGCGCGACCGTCTTGAAGAACGGGTTCTTCGACATGTTCATGACCGCGACCAGCACGCCCAGCACCAGGCCGATGAGCATCGCCACGACGGTCAGCCACAGCGTGGCCAGCAGTCCCGTGAACAGCTTCTCCGATGCGAACCAGCCCCAGACGACCTCCCACTCGAAGCGGGAGTTCGTCCAGAGGGAGTAGATCACGCCGGCGAGGAGCACGCAGAGGGCGAGGACGCCCGCGACGACTCCGAGGTGGCGTCTGGGCGGCCCCGCCTTCAGCAGCTCGAGCTCGGCTGCGGAGTACTCCCTCCGCGCTCTCCTGTCGCTCATGCCTTCGCCCCCTACGCCTCGACGTTGATCGTGAACTCGTCGACCATGTTCGCGCTCAGGCCCCAGTGCTCGAAGGCGGCCTCGTAGACCCCCTGCTCCTTGAGCGATTCGAGCGCGGCCTGCACGGCGGCGTCGAGGCCGTTGCCCTTCTTCGAGCCGATGCCGACGATGCCGACGTTGACCTCTTCGGCGACCTCGAGCTGATCCGATTCGTTGGCGGCGTAGTTGCCGGCGGGCCCGTCGATCAGGAAGGCCTCGATGCGATTCGCCTGCAGCGCGAGCACCGGCCCCTGCATGTCGGGGTAGGTCGAGACGTCGAGCGCGGGTTCGCCTGCGGCCGCGCAGGCCTCGTCGAGGCCGGGGACCACTTCGAGCTGCTGCCAGGATCCCTTGAGGGCGCCCACCTTGTGGCCGCATAGCGAGTCGATCGAGAGATCCTCCGGATTGCCCGCCGCGACGCCGAGCGCGTCGCCGGCCTGCGCGTAGGTGACGAAGTCGAGCACCTCCATGCGCTCCGCGGTCGGCGACATCTGCGCGATGGAGAGGTCGAACTTGTCGGCAGCGATGCCGGGGATGATGCCGTCGAACGTGGTGGGCTGCACGACGACCTCGACGCCCAGCGCCTGGCCGAGCGCGACTGCGAGGTCGGCGTCGAGGCCGACCACGTCGTCGCTCCCCGCCTCGACGTAGTGCATCGGCGGCGCGCCGGTGTCCATCGCCGCGACGATCTTCCCCTTCGAGCGGATCTCATCGGGGATCAGCTCGTTGGCCTCGGTGGACATCTCGGCCTCGGGCAGCGCCTCGGCCGGTGCCGAGTCGGACTTCTCCGAGCCCTTGCCGGCATCGGGGTTGCTGCAGGCGGTCATCCCGAGCAGGGCTGCGGGGAGGAGCAGCAGCGCCAGGGCGCGTGCGCGCTTGGTGCTGTTCATGATGTTCTCCATTGATGCTTCATGGTTCGGATTACGGTTCGTTCGATGCGGTGGCGAGGGCCGAGCTCAGCTTGCCGAGCGCCTCGCGGAGGGTGCCCTCGGCGAACGCCTGGCCCCACGCCGCGCTGTGCGGCGTCTGCACGAGACCCGTGACGCTCTCGTGCGGAGCGGGCCTCGGCTCGCCCTCGAAGACGTCGAGCACCAGGTGGCGGATCTCCCCCCGCCCGAGCGCTTCGAGGGCCGCACGCTCATCGACCACGCCACCGCGGCTGACCGCGACGAGGGAGGCGTGGTCCTGCATGAGCGCGATCTCCGACTCCCCCAGCAACGCCGGGGAGCCGGCTCTCGGCGGAGACAGCACGACGACGGCGTCGGAGGCCGCGAGCAGCTCGGAGAGCGGCACCCGCCCGCCGGGCTTGACGCCGAGCTCGGCATCGGCAGCGGCCCGCGAGAAGAACCGCGGCTCGACCCCGAGCGCCGCGAGCGAGGCTGCGGCGCGCCGGGCGATCCGCCCCACGCCGACGAAGCCGACGGCCGTCCCCGAGACGCCGCGAGCCCTCCGCAGGTCGTAGCGGCTCTCCCACCCCTCCCGCTCGAAGCGGGCGGGCTTCTCCGGAAGGTCGAGCAGGCAGTTGAGCACCTGGGCCACGACCATGCCAGCCATCTCGACGCACACGGTCGACGGGGCGTTGTCGACCGCTACGCCTCGCTCGGCACAGGCGTCGACGTCGACCGTGTCCATTCCGGATCCGAAGCGCGCGACGGCTGCGAGGGAGGGGAACCTCTCGAGCTCCTCGGCTCCCAGCGGGTCGCTGCTCAGCAGCAGTCCGCGGATCCTGCCGGCGAGCTCGGGATCCCCGTTCGTCTCGCTCAGGCGGTGCAGCCGCATTCCGGACTCGGTCGCCTCACGCGCGGCGAAGGCGGACCATCCTCCCGAACAGCGGAACCGCAGCAGATCGTCCGAGATCGCCACGGGTACCGACTGCATCTTCATCGATCCTCGCCTTCGGAGTCCGGAGGGCTCGGCGCCCCGCCTCATCGAACTCTAGCACCGATGGAGGAACGATCCTATAGAATCGTCAAGATAGTTTTCAGGCGATTCTCGTGTCACTCCCCCGGAGGTTCTCCGTGCAGGGCCTCGGTCTCCGGCCCTGAACCGTCGGCGACGGTCCGCTCGCGCACCGCCACGAGGTGGGCGATCATGTGCGCCTCTGCGGCGACCGCATCGCCCTTGCGGAGCGCGTTGAGCACCGCGGTGTGCTCCGCGATCGCCTGATTGCCGTCGGACACCCCGGTCGCCCCGAACTGCCGGAACCGCTGCACGAGCCCGCCGAGCGCGTTGTAGGAGGCGAGCAGGTAGTCATTGCCGGCACCCTCCGCGATGAGGTGGTGGAACTTCTCGTCCGCCTCGAAGTACTGCCGGTAGTCGGAGAAGGAAGGACCGACGGGAGCCGAGCGCTGCTGCTCGAGCGAGGCCTCCAGCTCGGTCAGCAGCTCATCGGAGATCCGCGCCGCGACGAGGCGGGCGTTGACGGGCTCGATGACGAGCCTCGCATCCATGAGGTCGCGATACTCCTGCTCGGTGGGCAGCGGCGCGACGGTGTATCCGCGCAGCGCCACGCGCTTGACGATCCCGGTGGACTCGAGGCGCGCCATGGCCTCGCGCACGGGCGTCGCCGAGACCCCGAAGTCTCGCGAGACCTGCTCGATGCCGATCGCCTGGCCCGGCTCGTAGGCCGAGTCCAGGAGCGCCTCGAGCAGCGCGGCGTACACCTGGTCGGCGAGCACCTCTCGCCCGATGGAGTGCTTCGCCATTCGCGCCACCCCTCTCTCGATCCTGAGCCGACCCCATGGATTCGCTGCCAGAATCCTAAACCAGAAACCCTCGTCACCCCGTAACGGCAGGCGGGATCCTATAGGAAATCGGGAAAAGTGGCCCTGCGGAGCGCCCGAGACGCGGACGAGGCGCCCACCCGAAGGTGGACGCCCCGCGATCCGGAACCGCAGCTCTGGACTAGCTGTAGTTGCCCGGGTTGAACTCATCGGCCGTGAAGCTGTCGAAGTCCACGAACGAGAGGTCGTTCTCGTCGAAGGTGCCCTCGCTGGCGAACAGGCGGTTCGGGTACCGCTCCGCCTTCGCCTCCTCCGTGGCCTCGACCTCGACGTCGCGGTAGACGTTCAGGCCGGTGCCGGCGGGGATGAGCTTGCCGATGATGACGTTCTCCTTGAGACCGATCAGCGGATCCTTCGAACCCTCCATCGCCGCCTGCGTGAGCACGCGGGTGGTCTCCTGGAAGGAGGCCGCCGACAGCCACGACTCGGTCGCGAGAGAGGCCTTGGTGATGCCCATGACCTCGGGACGGGCCGTCGCGGCCCGCTTGCCCTCGAGCAGCGCCTCGCGGTTCATGCGCTGGTAGCGCGCGCGGTCGACCAGCTCGCCGGGGAGCATCTCGGTCTCGCCGTGATCCACGACGGTGACCTTGCGCAGCATCTGCCGCACGATGACCTCGATGTGCTTGTCGTGGATCGGCACGCCCTGCGAACGGTAGACGCCCTGCACGCCCTCGACGAGGTACTTCTGCACCGCGCGCTCGCCCGGGATGTGCCGGCCGCGCTCGGTCGAGCCCACCTGCAGGATGTCCTTCGGATCGAGCGTGCCCTGGATGAAGGGCTGGCCGAGCTCGACGTGCTGCCCGTCCTCGACGAGGAGGGTGGCGCGCTTCAGCACCGGGTACGCCTTCTCCTCGCTGCCGTCGTCCGGCGTCAGCAGGATGCGGCGGCCCTTCTCTGTGTCCTCGATCACGATGCGGCCCGCGGCCTCCGCGATCGGGGAGGCGCCCTTCGGGGTGCGGGCCTCGAAGAGCTCCTGCACGCGGGGCAGACCCTGCGTGATGTCGTCGGCCGAGGCCGAGCCGCCGGTGTGGAAGGTACGCATCGTCAGCTGGGTGCCGGGCTCGCCGATCGACTGCGCCGCGATGATGCCCACGGCTTCGCCGATGTCGACGCGCTGGCCGGTGGCCAGCGAGCGGCCGTAGCAGGTCGCGCAGACGCCGACCGCCGACTCGCAGGTGAGCACGGAGCGCACCTTGATCTCGGTCACGCCGGCCGCGACGAGGCGGTCGATGAGCACGTCGCCCACGTCCTCGCCCGCGGAGGCGACGACGGTGCCGTCGGGCGCCGTGGCGTCGGCCGCGAGGGTGCGGGCGTAGACCGAGTTCTCGACGTTCTCGTCGCGGACCAGAACCCCGTTGGCGTCCTCGGCGGCGATGGGCATGTCGAGACCGCGACGCGTGCCGCAGTCGTCCTCGCGGATGATGACATCCTGCGAGACGTCGACCAGACGACGGGTCAGGTAGCCCGAGTCGGCCGTGCGCAGCGCCGTGTCGGCGAGACCCTTGCGCGCACCGTGGGTCGCGATGAAGTACTCGGCCACCGACAGGCCCTCGCGGTACGAGTTGAGGATCGGGCGGGGGATGATCTCGCCCTTCGGATCGCTCACGAGACCGCGCATGCCCGCGATGTTGCGGATCTGCAGCCAGTTGCCTCGGGCGCCCGACGACACCATGCGGTAGATGGTGTTGTCCTCGGGGAACGCGTCGCGCATTGCCGCGGCCACCTCGTCGGTCGCCTTGGTCCAGATGTCGACGAGCTCGCTGTGCCGCTCGGCGTCGGTGATCAGACCGCGGTCGAACTTCTTCTGCACCGCGGCGGCTTCCTTCTCGTGCCCGGCGAGGATCTCGGCCTTGTTCGACGGGGTGACGATGTCGGAGAGCGCCACCGTGACGCCCGAACGGGTCGCCCAGTAGAAGCCGGCGTCCTTGATCCGGTCGAGGGTCGCCGCGACCTCCACCTTCGGGTAGCGCTCCGCCAGGTCGTTGACCAGGCCGGAGAGGCTGCCCTTGTCGGCCACCCGCTCGAAGTACGGGTAGTCGACGGGCAGCGCCTCGTTGAAGATCGCGCGGCCCAGCGTCGTCTCGACCACCATGGGTCGCTCGTGGGTCACGCCGTTCCCGTCGGTGTAGCCGCTGAGACGGATCTTCACCTGCGCGCCGAGGTCGAGGGTGCCCTCGTCCTTCGCGAGCAGCGCCTCGGCGATCGAGCCGAACGCGCGGCCCTCGCCGGGGACGCCGGTCTTCACCGTGGTGAGGTGGTGCAGACCGATGATCATGTCCTGCGAGGGCAGGGTGACCGGGCGGCCGTCGGAGGGCTTCAGGATGTTGTTCGAGGCGAGCATCAGCACGCGCGCCTCGGCCTGGGCCTCGACCGACAGCGGCAGGTGGACCGCCATCTGGTCGCCGTCGAAGTCGGCGTTGAAGGCGGTGCAGACGAGGGGGTGCAGCTGGATGGCCTTGCCCTCGACGAGCTGCGGCTCGAACGCCTGGATCCCGAGACGGTGCAGGGTCGGTGCGCGGTTCAGCAGCACGGGGCGCTCGCGGATGATCTCCTCGAGCACGTCCCACACCTCGGAGCGCGCGCGCTCGACCATGCGCTTGGCGGACTTGACGTTCTGCGCGTGCGACAGGTCGATGAGGCGCTTGATCACGAACGGCTTGAAGAGCTCGAGCGCCATCTGCTTGGGCAGACCGCACTGGTGCAGCTTCAGCTGCGGGCCGACGACGATGACCGAACGGCCCGAGTAGTCGACGCGCTTGCCGAGCAGGTTCTGACGGAAGCGGCCCTGCTTGCCCTTGAGCATGTCGCTGAGCGACTTCAGGGCGCGGTTGCCCGTGCCCGTGACCGGGCGGCCGCGGCGGCCGTTGTCGAACAGCGCGTCGACGGCCTCCTGCAGCATGCGCTTCTCGTTGTTCACGATGATCTCGGGGGCGCCGAGATCGAGCAGGCGACGCAGACGGTTGTTGCGGTTGATCACACGACGGTAGAGGTCGTTGAGATCGGAGGTCGCGAAGCGGCCGCCGTCCAGCTGCACCATCGGACGCAGCTCCGGCGGGATCACCGGGACGACGTCGAGCACCATCGCGGCCGGGCTCGCCCCGGTCTGCAGGAAGGAGTTGACGACCTTCAGGCGCTTGATCGCGCGGATCTTCTTCTGACCCTTGCCCTCGGCGATCTGCAGGTGCAGCGCCTCGCTCTCCGCGGCGAGGTCGAAGGCCTCGAGGCGCTTCTTGATCGCCTCGGCGCCCATGTACGCCTCGAAGTAGTCGCCGTAGCGGTCCATCAGCTCGGCGAACGTCGCGTCCTCCGGCTTGAGATCGCCGACCTTCAGGTTGCGGAAGTCCTCCCACACGCGCTGGAGGCGGGCGATGTCGTCGTCGAATCCCTTGCGGATCGCCGACATCTCCTTCTCGGCCGAGGCCTCGGCGCGTCGGCGCTGCTCGGCCTTCGCACCCTCCGCCTCGAGCGCGGCGAGATCCGACTCGGCCTGCTGCTGGCGCTGCGCGATCGCGATGTCGCGCTGATCCTCGAGGCTCTTCAGCTCGAGGCGCAGCTCGTTCTCGAGCTCGCCCAGATCCTCGTGGCGGCCCTCCTCGTCGACGTCGATGATCATGTACGCCGCGAAGTAGATGACCTTCTCCAGGTCCTTCGGCGCCATGTCGAGCAGGTAGCCGAGACGGCTCGGCACCCCCTTGAAGTACCAGATGTGCGTGACGGGCGCGGCCAGCTCGATGTGGCCCATGCGCTCGCGGCGCACGCTGGACTTGGTGACCTCGACGCCGCAGCGCTCGCACACGATGCCCTTGTAGCGGACGCGCTTGTACTTGCCGCACGCGCACTCCCAGTCGCGGCTGGGGCCGAAGATCTGCTCGCCGAACAGACCGTCCTTCTCAGGCTTCAGCGTGCGGTAGTTGATGGTCTCCGGCTTCTTGACCTCGCCGAACGACCAGCTGCGGATGTCCTCGGCGGTCGCCAGACGAATCTGCAGCTCGTTGAAATCTGTACCCTCGAGCAATGGTTCTCCTTGGTCGATTCTGTAAGTCTGGTGATCCGGCTCAGATCTCGTCGATCGACGAGGACTCGAAGCGGGTGGACAGGTTGATGCCGAGCTCTTCCGCGGTGCGGTGCGCCTCGTCGTCGTTGTCGCGCAGGTTGACGGCGTTGCCGTCGGCACCCAGCACCTCGACGTTCAGGCAGAGCGACTGCATCTCCTTCATGAGCACGCGGAACGACTCGGGCACGCCGGGCTCCGGGATGTTCTCGCCGCGCACGATCGCCTCGTACACCTTCACGCGGCCGAGGATGTCGTCCGACTTGACGGTGAGCAGCTCCTGCAGCGCGTATGCGGCGCCGTAGGCCTCGAGCGCCCACACCTCCATCTCACCGAAGCGCTGGCCGCCGAACTGGGCCTTACCGCCGAGCGGCTGCTGGGTGATCATCGAGTAGGGGCCCGTCGAGCGCGCGTGGATCTTGTCGTCCACGAGGTGGTGCAGCTTCAGGATGTACATGTAGCCGACCGAAATCGGGTACGGGAAGGGCTCGCCCGAGCGGCCGTCGAAGAGACGAGTCTTGCCGCTCGAGTCGATCAGACGCTCGCCGTCACGGGTGAGCAGCGTCGAGTCGAGGAGCCCGGCGATCTCGGCCTCGGACGCGCCGTCGAACACGGGGGTCGCGACCTTGGTGTTCGGGGCGGCCTCGAGGGCCTCCTGCGAGAGCTTCGACGCCCACTCCTGCGCACCGTCGACCTTCCAGCCCTGCTTGGCGATCCAGCCGAGGTGGATCTCCAGCACCTGGCCGAAGTTCATACGGCCCGGGATGCCGAGCGGGTTCAGGATCACGTCGACCGGGGTGCCGTCGGCCAGGAACGGCATGTCCTCGACGGGCAGGATCTTCGAGATGACGCCCTTGTTGCCGTGGCGGCCGGCGAGCTTGTCGCCCTCGGTGATCTTGCGCTTCTGGGCGATGTAGACCACGACGCGCTGGTTGACGCCCGAGCCGAGCTCGTCGTCGTTGTCGTTCTCCGCGTCGAACACCTTGACGGCGGTGACCGTGCCCGAGACGCCGTGCGGCACCTTGAGCGAGGTGTCGCGCACCTCGCGGCTCTTCTCGTTGAAGATCGCGCGGAGCAGGCGCTCCTCGGCGGACAGCTCGGTCTCGCCCTTCGGGGTCACCTTGCCGACGAGGATGTCGCCGGGCTCGACCTCGGCGCCGATCCGGATGATGCCGCGCTCGTCGAGATCCTTCAGGGCCTCCATGCTGGCGTTGGGGAGGTCGCGGGTGATCTCCTCCTTGCCGAGCTTGGTGTCGCGGGCGTCGACGTCGTACTCCTCGATGTGGATCGAGGAGAGGGTGTCGTCCTTCACCAGGTTCTGGCTCAGGATGATCGCGTCCTCGTAGTTGTGGCCCTCCCACGACATGAACGCGACGAGCAGGTTCTTGCCGAGCGCGAGCTCGCCGTTCTCGGTCGCGGGGCCGTCGGCGATGACCTCGCCGGCCTCGATCCGCTCCCCCGCCTTGACGATGACGCGGTGGTTGTAGTTCGTGCCCTGGTTCGAGCGGTCGAACTTGCGCATGTAGTAGCTCTTGCGGGTGCCGTCGTCGTTCTGGAGCGTGACGAAGTCCGCCGAGACCTCCTCGATGACGCCCGACTTCTCGGCCACGACCACGTCGCCCGCGTCGATGGCCGCGTAGCCCTCCATGCCGGTACCGACGACGGGGCTCTCGCTGCGCACGAGCGGCACGGCCTGGCGCTGCATGTTGGCGCCCATGAGGGCGCGGTTCGCATCGTCGTGCTCGAGGAACGGGATGAGCGAGGTCGCCACCGACACCATCTGGCGCGGGGAGACGTCCATGTACTCGACCGATCCGGCGGCGACGAGCTGCACCTCCGAGCCGCGGGGGCGCGCGAGCACCTGCTCCTCGGCGAAGTGGCCGTCGCTCGTGAGCGGCGCGCCCGCCTGCGCGATGAGGAACTCGTCCTCCTCGTGTGCGGTGAGGTAGTCGACCTGGTCGGTCACCTTGCCGTCGATGACGCGGCGGTACGGGGTCTCGATGAAGCCGAAGGCGTTGATGCGCGCGAAGGTCGCGAGCGCGCCGATCAGGCCGATGTTCGGGCCCTCAGGGGTCTCGATGGGGCACATGCGGCCGTAGTGCGACGGGTGCACGTCTCGCACCTCGACGCCGGCGCGGTCGCGCGAGAGGCCGCCGGGGCCGAGCGCGGAGAGGCGGCGCTTGTTGGTCAGACCCGCGAGCGGGTTGTTCTGATCCATGAACTGCGAGAGCTGCGAGGTGCCGAAGAACTCCTTGATCGCCGCCAGCACGGGGCGGGTGTTGATCAGGGTGTTCGGGGTGATCGCCTCGATGTCCTGGGTGGTCATGCGCTCGCGCACGACGCGCTCCATGCGGCTGAGGCCGGTGCGCACCTGGTTCTGGATCAGCTCGCCCACCGCGCGGATGCGGCGGTTGCCGAAGTGATCGATGTCGTCGGTGTCGAGACGCACGTCGATGGGCTCGCCGTCGCGGACGCCCGGAAGGGTCTCGGTGCCGGCGTGCAGTCCGACGAGGTACTTGATCGTCGCGACGATGTCCTCGAGCGACAGCACCGAGTCGGTGATCGGCGCGTCGATGCCGAGCTTGCGGTTGATCTTGTAGCGGCCGACCTTGGCCAGGTCGTAGCGCTTCGGGTTGAAGTAGCTGTTGTCGAGCAGGGCGCGCGCCGCCTCGATGGCCACCTGCTCGCCCGGACGCTGCTTGCGGTAGATGTCCTTGAGCGCCTCCTCCTGGGTGAGGATGCCGTCCTTCTCGAGGGTGAGCGCGATCGACTCGTAGCCGGCGAACTCCTCGAGGATCTCCTCGCTCGTCATGCCGAGCGCCTTGAGGAACACGGTGACGGACTGCTTGCGCTTGCGGTCGATGCGGACGCCGACCTGGTCGCGCTTGTCGACCTCGAACTCGAGCCACGCGCCGCGGCTCGGGATCACGCGGGCGGTGAAGACGTCCTTGTCGCTCGTCTTCTCCTGGGCGCGCTCGAAGTACACGCCGGGGCTGCGGACGAGCTGCGACACGATGACGCGCTCGGTGCCGTTGATGATGAAGGTGCCCTTGTCGGTCATGATGGGGAAGTCGCCCATGTAGACCGTCTGGCTCTTCAGCACCTGGGTCTCGGTGTTGTAGAACGCCGCCTCGACGTAGAGGGGGGCGGCGTAGGTCTTGCCGCGCTCCTTGCACTCCTCGATGGAGAACTTCTGCTCGTCCAGGATCGGGTTCTCGAACGACAGCTGCATCGTGCCGGCGTTGTCCTCGATCGGCGAGATCTCGTCGAAGATCTCCTCGAGGCCGCTCTTCAGGGCGATGTCGTCGCGCCCCTCGGCCTGTGCCTGGACGACGCGCTCCTTCCACGCGTCGTTGCCGACGAGCCAGTCGAAGCTCTCGAGCTGCAGCGCCAGAAGGTTCGGCACCGACAGCGTGTCGGAAATCTTGGCGAAGGAGAGTCGCGAGTGGTTGCGACCGTTCTTCGGTGAAATGGTGGAAGATGCGTTGGGCGCAGCAGCCAAGGAAACTACCTCCGTGGGCCCCGTCGGGCCGGTTGACCTGGTCTTGCGGTGAGTTGCTTCGGATCACGTGGGCGGGGCGTATCTGCGCTCTCGCGCCAGCTCCCGGGGCCGACCACTATATGAAGGCATACTGGTGTCCGTAGTGCAACTATCAACTGTAACCCATCCTGTACCGCCTGTCCAGCGCGATATCTGCGATCTTGCTGGGCGTGTCCCGAACGCGTCGGAGCGGTGATCGTACCGGTTCCTCCGATCCCGGTCTCCTAGTCTGGTGGCCATGTCGAGTCGACCGCCCGCGGGGCCGCCCCGCTCCGCCCGCGCCGCCGCCCTGCCCGGCGCGGCGATCGGCGTCGCCACCCTCGCCCTGCTCGCGGTCGTCGCGTTCGGGGTCTGGCTGCGGTTCGTCGACCGCGCCCCGCTGCCGGTCGACCTGTGGTGGCACGACCTGCTGCAGCTGGATCGCGGCACCCCCGCGTTCGCGATCGCGGTGTTCCTCGCCGACGTCGGCGGCGGCGTCGGAGCCGCCGCCTGCACCGCGATCGCCGCGGCGGCGCTGCTCGCGCTCCGGCGGCCCCGCGACGCGGCCGCCGTCGCCACGGCGATGTTCGCGGGGGTGCTCTGCTCGGAGCTCGCGAAGGCCCTGATCGCGCGTCCCCGTCCCTGGGATCCGCTCTACCACGCCTCGGGGTACTCCTATCCCTCCGGCCACTCCATGGGGGCCGCGGCGCTCGCGCTGTCCGTGCTCCTCGTCGTCGCGGGATCCGGGAGCGTGCACCGCGGGGTCGCGCGGGCGGTCGGCATCGCCGCGACGTGCTGGATCCTGCTCATGATGTGGAGCCGGGCCGCGCTGCACGTGCACTGGCTCACGGACACCCTCGCGGGCGCGCTGCTCGGGATCGCCGTCGCCGTCCTGGCGCGCCGGTTCTGGCTGGCCGCACCGGCCGGCGATGTCGGCGGTCGCGCGTAGGCTTGCTGGCATGACCGACACCATCATCTTCGGCGCCGACTGGTGCGGCGACTGCCGCCGCGCGAAGCTGGTCTTCGACCGCGCCGGCGCCCCCTACCGCTACGTCGACCTGGTCGCCGACCCCGCGGCCGCCGAGGTCGCGAAGGACATCAGCGGGCGCTCGAACATCCCGGTGATCCTCTACTCCGACGGCAGCCACCAGGTCGAGCCGTCGAACGCCGACATGGCCCGCAAGATCGGCGAGCTCGGCCTGGGCGCCGCGCCGGCGCCCGGCCGCCCGGCGCCCGGATCGGCTCCGGTCCCGGGGCCGGAACCGGAACCGGAACCGGAACCGGGGCCGGAGGCGTGATCCTCCCCCCGCCCCGCACGCTCTCCTCGGGGCTCGTCGCCGAGTTCAAGGAGGACCGCTTCGTGCCCGGCGCCCTGCAGCTCGTGGTCGACGGCACGCCCCAGTCGCACGTGAACCTGCGCAACCCCGCCGATCTGTTCTTCGAGTACGTGCGCCGCATCGGCTTCGTCATCGACCTGTTCCGCGATCCGGGAGCCCCCATCTCGGCGCTGCACCTCGGCGGCGGCGCGTTCACGCTGCCGCGCTACGTCGAGGCGACGCGCCCCGGCAGCCGGCAGCAGGTCGTCGAGCTCGAGGGGGCGC
Organism: Leucobacter chromiisoli; assembly: GCF_016522505.1. Lineage (GTDB taxonomy): Bacteria > Actinomycetota > Actinomycetes > Actinomycetales > Microbacteriaceae > Leucobacter > Leucobacter chromiisoli. The sequence continues at coordinate 50,898 of NZ_JAEHOH010000014.1, forward strand.
TCGTCGATCTGGTCCGCGAGGCGGCGCCGCTGCCCAAGCGGGCGAGCATCCGGGTGCGGCGGGGCGATGCCCGGGACGTGCTCGGCAGGCTCCCCGACGGCATGCGCGGCGCGATGGACATCGTGGTCGTCGACGTCTTCGCCGGGTCGCGCACCCCCGCGCACGTGTCGAGCGTCGAGTTCTACGAGCTCATCCGGCCGCTGCTGGCGCCGGGCGGCGTGGTCGTCGCGAATGTCACCGACGGCTCCGGGCAGCGGTTCACGCGCAGCCAGGCGGCGACCCTCGGCGCGCTCTTCCCCGCCGTCGCGGCGATCGCCGAGCCGCAGGTGCTCAAGGGCCGCCGCTTCGGCAACGTCGTGCTGCTCGCCTCGGGCGAGGCCGATGCGACCGGGCGGGCGGGCTCCGCCGGCGACCTCGACTGGCTGCCGCGCCTCCTCGCGAGCGGCCCGCATCCCGCGCGCATGCTCGCGGGGCGCGAGCTCGACGAGTGGTTGCGGGGCGCGAAGCCGGTGACCGACGCCGATGCGACGCCGAGCCCCGAGCCGCCGGCCGAGGTGTTCGGCCGTGGCTGAGCTCGCGAGGGTGCGCGTGTGGGCCGAGGCGCTGATCCGCATGCACCTCGATCCCGGGCAGTGGAGCTTCGGCTTCGACAACGCCAAGCGGCGGGCCGGGGTCTGCAACTTCACCGACCGGCGCATCACGGTCTCGCGGTACCTCGCCGCCAAGTTCGCGGACGACGAGATCCATCAGGTGCTGCTGCACGAGGTGGCGCACGCGCTCGCCGGCCCGAAGGCGGGGCACGGCCCCGCGTGGAAGCGGATCGCCGCCGAGCTCGGCTACGTCGGCGGGCGCACCCACGACGGCGAGATCGCGCACGAGCACGCGCCGTGGCTGGGGGCCTGCCCGGCCGGGCACGAGCACGTGCGGTTCCGTCGTCCCACGCGGCCGCTCTCGTGCGGCAGATGCGCCAGGGGGTTCTCCGAGCGGCACCTCATCGCCTGGCGCCGCCGGGCGTAGCCGTCGCGGGCGCGCTCAGCAGCCGACGGACGCCAGGGCGAGCCGCAGCAGCTTGCCGCGACCGCCGAGCATCTCGGAGAGGGTGCCCTCGGAGAGCGCCTCCTCGGGCGACATCCAGGTCACCTCGAGCGCGTCCTGACGGGGGCTGCAGCTGCCGGTCACGGGCACCACGTAGACCAGCGAGACGGCGTGCTGCCGCTCGTCGAGATACGGGAGGATGCCGGGCACCGGGAAGAACTCGGCGATCTGGGCCGGGACCGGAGACGCCGGTATCTGGGGGAAGGCCATCGGGCCGAGGTCGTTCTCGAGGTGCCGGAAGAGCGCCTCCCGGATGCTCTCCCCGTAGCGCACCCGCCCGGCCACGAGGGCGCGGGCCATCACCCCGTCGGGGGTGCTGCGCAGCAGCAGGCCGACCTCCGTGACGCGGCCCGTGCCGTCGAGCCGCACGGGCACCGCCTCGACGTAGAGGATCGGCAGGCGCCGCCGCACGAAGCCCAGCTCGTCCTCGCTCAGCCACCCGGGATTGCTCCCCGGGGCCGGCCGGTCCTGGGGATCCGGCTCCGGCAGGTCCGCGGTGTCGATGCTCATGGTGCCATTCTGCCTGCTCGATCCGCGCGAAGCTCCGAGACCTCCCGGTAGAGCTCGTCGAGCTCGGCTCCGCCGGCCATGAGCTTCGCGAGCTCCTCGGGGGTCACCTCGTCGCGGAGGCGGTGCGCGAACGTCTCGCCGCGGCGCAGCAGCACGAAGCGGTCGCCCACGGCGTAGGCGTGCGCGGGGTTGTGCGTGATGAGCACGACGCCGAGGCCGCGCTCGCGCGCACGCACGATCTGGCGCAGCACGATGCCCGACTGGTGGACGCCGAGCGCCGCCGTCGGCTCGTCGAGGATCAGCGCGCGGGCCCCGAAGTAGGCCGCCCTCGCGATGGCGACGCACTGCCGCTCGCCGCCCGAGAGCGTGCCGACCGGCTGGTCCGGATCCCGGAGCTCGATCCCGAAGCGCGCCAGCTCGGCGACGGCGACGCGCCGGCACTCCGCCGCTCTGAGCAGGCCCCGCCTCGTGGGCTCGGCCCCCAGGAAGAAGTTGCGCCACACGGGCATCAGCGGGGCGAGCGCCAGATCCTGGTGCACCGTGGCGATGCCCCGGGCTCGAGCGTCGCGCGGCGAGGCGAACCGCGTCACCTCGCCGTCGACCACCAGCTCCCCGGAATCGGGGGCGTGCATCCCCGAGAGCAGGCCGATGAGGGTCGATTTGCCGGCGCCGTTGTCGCCGAGCACCGCCGTCACCTCACCGGCGCGCACGACGCAGTCGACGCCGCTCAGCGCCCGCACCCCGTCGAAGCGCTTGCCGACCCCGCGGGCCTCGATGATCGCCGGTGCACCCGCTGCCGGATCCGCCGCGGGGAGGCCGCTTCGCCGCCCGGCGCTCATCGGCCCGCTCCCCTCGCGCGGCGCGCGACGGCGAGGTTCACGAACACCGCCACGAGCAGGATCGCGCCCAGGAAGAACTTGAAGAGCTCGCTCGGCAGGCCGGCGAGCGGCATGCCCTGCTGCACCATGCCGAAGATGAGGGCGCCGATCGAGGCCCCGACCACCGAGCCGGCGCCCCCGATCAGCAGGCACCCGCCGATGACCGCGGCGATGATGAAGTTGAATTCGGCCCCGATGCCGGTGGTCACCGTCGCCGACGCGTACCTGATGACGGTCAGCTGGCCCACGAGCCAGGCGGCGACCGCGGTGCCGACGAACAGGACGATCCTCACCCGCCCCACGGGGACGCCCACGGCGAGCGCGCCCCGCGCGTTGCCGCCGACCGCGGCGACCCAGTTGCCGAAGCGCGTGCGCCCGAGCACGATCGCGCCGAGGACGGTCGCGCCGATCCACCACAGCAGGGACACCTGGAAGCCGCCCGCGGAACTCGCGAAGACCGCGTGCGCGCTGTCGTAGCCGAGGTAGTCGGCGATCCCGCCGACCGTCACCTGATCGGTGAGCGCCGTCGTCACCGCGTAGTTCAGCCCCCACAGCATGAACATCATGGCCAGGGTGATGATGAAGCTCGGCAGGCGGGTGCGGTGCACGAGGACGCCGTTGATCAGGCCCACGAGGATCGCGAAGCCGAGGGAGGCGAGGATCCCGAACCACACGTTCGCGTTGAGCTGCGTCACGACCAGGGCGGTCACGAGCGCGCTGCTGCCGGTGAGCACGCCGGCGGAGAGGTCGAACTCGCCGCCGATCATGAGGAGCGCGACGGCGACCGCCATGATGCCCAGCGTGGCCGTGGGGTCGAGGACGTTGGCGATCCCCTGCCGCGTCGCGAAGGCGGGGGCCGCGAGCGAGAAGCCGACGAAGATCACGATCGCGGCGATGGCCGCGCCGAACTCCGAGCGGCGCAGGATCAGGCCTCGGAGGCGGCCGGCGCGGGCGCGTCGCAGCGGCGGGGCCGCGGAGGCCGGGCGTTCCGCGCTCACGGCGGCTCCCCCGCTCATCGGGTGCCCCGTCGCACGAGGTCGGCGATCTCGTCGACGTTCTCCCGTGTCACGTAGGCCGGGCCGGTGAGCACCGGCATGCCGCCGCCGACGGTGTTGAGGTTGTCGTGGTAGAGCACCAGGAACGCGACCCCGAGATAGCCCTGCAGGTACTGCTGCTGATCGACCGTGAACAGCACCCGGCCCTCGGCGATGGCGTCGAGCACGTCCGAGTTGATGTCGAATGAGGCGAGGGCGGCGTCGCTGCCCGCCTCGTCCATGCCCGCGAGGGTCGCCGTCGTGACCGCGGGGTCGAGCGAGAGGACGGCGTCGAATCCCGGATCCGCCAGCAGCTTCGACTTCACGGAGGCCTGGATTCCCTGCGGGTTCGCCACATCGACCTGCAGGTTCTCGACCTCGCCTCCGAAGGCGTCGGCCGCACCGTCGCAGCGCTGCTCGAGGCCGATGTTGCCCGCCTCGTGGATGATGCAGAGCATCTTCGTCGCGCCCGACTCCGCGAGCCGGCGCCCCGCGCCCTCGCCCGCCACCGCCTCGCTCTGCCCCAGGTGGCCGATGGCGCCGAGCGCCGCGGAGTCCTCGGCGCCCGAGTTGATCGTCACGAACGGCACGTCGGCCTCGCCGGCCGCCGCGAGCGCGGAGCGAAGGGCGTCGGGGTTCGCCGCCGAGACGACGAGCCCGTCGGGCTGCTTCGCGAGCTCCGCCTCGATGAGCGTCGCCTGCTTCGCGCCCTCCCCGTCGCCGACCACGTGCACGTCCACGCCGTACTGCTCCCCGGCGTCGAGCGCTCCCTGCTTGACGACGCGCCAGAACGCGTTGTCGGGCTGCGCGTGCACCACGACCGAGACGCTGAGATCCCGCTTCGCCCCGGCCGAGGCCCCGCCGCCGTCGCCCGACCCGGGGCCGGGGTTGCCGCCCGTGCCGCAGGCGCTGAGTGCGAACGCGGCGGCGACCGCCCCTGAGACCATCAGCAGTCGGAGGCTCTTCATCGAGTGTCTTCTTCCCATGTCGGCGAAGCGCCCGCCGCCCCCGCGCTCCACGCGGTTCTGGCGGACACCGCGGTGAAACCTACCGTTCAGGATAGCGAGGGCGGCACCGCATTCCCAGCGGCGCGGGGCTCAGTACCCGAGCTTCGCGTTCTGCAGCACCGGCAGCGCCTCCTTCGCCCGTTCGACGACCGCGAGGTCGAGATCCACGATCTCCAGCCCCTCCTCGCGTCCGAGCTCGGCGACGACCGCGCCGAAGGGGTCGGCCACGAGGCTGCCCCCCACGCCCGTCGGCGCCCCGGGCACGGCGTCGACTCCTGCGGCCTCGGGATCGGCCTGGTCGACGGCGACGACGTAGGCGTTGCTGTCGAGCGCCCGCGCCCGCGCGAGGATGCGCCACTGCTCGGCCTTCCCCTCCCCCGCTCCCCACGAGGCGGAGACGATCATGACCTCGGCGCCGGCCCGCGAGTGCTCGGCGAACAGCTTCGGGAAGCGCACGTCGTAGCAGATCGCGAGGCCCACCGGGCGGCCGCCGATCTCGATCACCAGGGGCTCGGCGCCGGGCTCGACGCCCGTGGACTCGCGGAAGCCGAACGCGTCGTAGAGGTGGATCTTCGCGTACTCGCGGCGCTCGCCGTCGGCGGTGTAGACGGCGAGCAGGTTGCGGACCTTCCCGCCCTCGGTCGCCTCGAACTCCCCGGCGAGGATCGCGATCCCGGAGCGGCGCGCCAGATCGCGCAGCTCGGCCTGCCACCGCTCCAGGTGCTCGGCCGCGGCCGCGGCCAGGTCGTTGCCGAAGGCGACCATCGTCGCCTCGGGGAACACGACCGCCTCGGCGCCGAGCGCCGCCGCCTCCGCGGTGCGCTCCCGGACCTTCGCGAGGTTCCCGTCGACGTCGCCGGTCGTGCAGATCTGTGCCAGTGCGAGCTTCATCTTCTCAAATCCTTTCGTCAATTCATTATGGATACAGTTGAATCATGCATTCGCCCCGCCGGGTGAGCAGCCACCAGCTCGCCTACGACTACCTGCGCTCGGAGGTCCTCGTCGACCCCTCCGTGCAGGGGACCTTCCTCAGCGAGCAGGAGATCGCCGAGGGGGCCGGCGTGTCCCGCACCCCCGTGCGCGAGGCGTTCCGCGTGCTCGCCTCCGAGGGGCTCGTCGAGCTGATCCCGCACCGCGGGGCGTTCGTCCCGCGCGTGACGACGAAGCAGGTCGGCGATCTCTTCGAGTTCCGCCGCGTGCTCGAGTGCTACGCCGCCGAGGTGATCCTCGCGAAGGGGATCGACCCGACGCCCGACATGGTGAGCGCCCTGGAGCGGCAGCAGGAGCTCGTCGGCTCCTCGGACGGCGACGCGACGATCCGCTTCATCGCCCTGGACCGGGAGTTCCACTTCCACCTCATGAAGGCCGCCGACAACGCCGAGATCGAGCAGACCTACGAGCGCATCTCCACCCGCCAGCGCGTGATCGGAGCCCGCGCCCTCAACCACCCCTCCCGGCGCAGCGACGTGTGCGCCGAGCACCGGGCGATCGTCGACGCGATCCGCAGCGGCGATCTCCAGGCGGCGCGCGAGGCGATCAGCGCCCACCTCGCGATCACGGAGAGCGTGCTGCGGAGCGGGCCGAGGTAGCGCCCGGCTCGCTCCGGCGGCCCGCTTCAGCGGCTCACTCCGCGCGATCCGCCGCGTGCTCCTGGGCGAAGCCCTCGAGGTACTCCATGTCCTCCGCCGGAGCCGAGTCGCGCCCGAGCAGCAGCCCGCCGAGGGTCACCGCGCAGGCGACCGTCACGTAGATCGAGACGGGCACCCAGTTGGCCTCCTCGCCGGAGAGCAGCGTGAACATCAGCGGCGCGATGGCGCCGCCGAAGACCCCGGCGATCGTGTAGGCGAGCGAGGCGCCGGTGTACCGCAGCCGGGGCTGGAACTGCTCGATCACGAAGGCGGCCTGCGGGCCGTACATGAAGGAGTGGCAGGTGCCCGCGACGACCATGGCGAGGATGATCGTGCCGAAGTCGGAGGGCTGCAGGATCGCGAACATCACGTAGGACCAGACGGCCGCGGCGGCGGCCGCGCCCCCGTAGAGCACCCGCCGGTTCACGAAGTCGGAGAGCCATCCCGCGAGCGGGATCGTGACGAGCTGCGTGGCGGAGCCGATGAGCACCCCGGCGAGGATCGTGCTGCGCTCCATGTCGAGGTTGTAGACGCCGTAGGTCAGGATGAACACGGTGAACAGGGCGTAGAAGACGTCGGGGCCGATGCGCGACATCGTCGCGGCGAGCAGCTGCCTGCGCTGGGTCCGGAAGACCTCGGTCACCGGCTTCTCGGCGCGGTCGCCGCGCTCCTGCAGCATCTGGAAGATCGGGGTGTCCTCGAGCTTCAGGCGGATCCAGAGGCCGAAGGCCACGAGCACGATCGAGAGCAGGAAGGCGACGCGCCAGCCCCAGTCGAGGAAGGACTGCTCCGTCATCGCGAAGGTCAGGAGCGCGAGGGTGCCGTTGGCGAGCAGGTTGCCGGCGGGAGGCCCGACCTGGGCCGCGGAGGCCCAGAACCCGCGCCGGTGGGGATCGCCGAACTCGCTCGAGAGCAGCACTGCGCCGCCCCACTCGCCGCCCACCGCGACGCCCTGGGCGAACCGCAGCAGCACCAGCAGGATCGGGGCCGTGATCCCGATCGTCTGGTAGGTCGGCAGCAGGCCGATCACGAAGGTCGCGATGCCGATCATCAGCAGCGTGATGACGAGCACCTTCTTACGGCCGATGATGTCGCCCAGGCGCCCGAACACGATGCCGCCGATCGGGCGCGAGACGTAGCCCACCGCGTAGGTCGAGAATGCCGCGATGGTCGCGGTGTGGGGGTTCTCGGCGGGGAAGAAGAGCTCTCCGAGCACGAGCGCCGAGGCCGCCGAGTAGACGGCGAAGTCGTACCACTCGAGCGACGTGCCCGAGAGCGACGCCGCGAACGCCTTGTACAGGTCCTTCTTCTTCACACCCTCGGGTGCGTGCATGCCCGATCGGTGATGTTCTGCGTGCGAATCGTCCATAGCGACCTCCTTGTCAAGCGAGCAGTTCCCCCATACTATATGTATACAACTCGCATACAAAGAGGTTTCTCGCGAGTTGCCGCTAGCGGGACGCCCGAGGAGGAGCAACCTTGTCACACCACCACAGCAATCCGACGCTGACCTTCGAACTCCCCGACGGGAGCGTGTCCACCGTCACCGTCGAGCGGCTGCTCAACGCGGGCTACGCAGGCAAGAACCAGGAGGAGGTGCGCGCGCACATCGACGAGCTCGCCGAACTCGGCGTCCCCGCCCCCGCCACCACCCCGACGCTGTACCCCGTCTCCCCCTACCTCGCGCAGCAGACCGACCGCGTCTCCGTGCAGCACGGCAGAACCTCGGGCGAGGCCGAGTGGGCGCTCGTCATCGACGACGAGGGCCGCGAGCTGCTCACGGCCGCCTGCGATCACACCGATCGGCAGCTCGAGACCCACGGCGTCGCGTGGTCGAAGAACGCCTCCCCCGACGTGCTCGCGAGGAAGGCCTGGCTGTACTCGGACGTCGCGGACCGCATGGACCGCGTGATCCTCAGCGGCTGGGTCGGCGCCGAGCGCACCCCGATCCAGAGCGCCCCGGCCGCGGCGCTGCTGGAGCCCTCCTACTGGCTCGACGTGCTCGAGCAGCGGGGCGAGCGCAGGCCCGGCACGGTGCTCATCTCGGGCACCATCACGATGGACGGCTCCGTCGACCAGTTCGCCGACCGGTGGGGCGTCGCTCTCGAGGATCCCGAGCTCGGGCGCATCGAGCTCGAGTACGACGTCGTGCGGATGGCCGACCCCATCCACTGACGCTGCCGCTCCGAACCCGCGCAAGTAGCGGGCGGTGGCCCGGTCATGCCATGCTGGCAAGGCTATGTGCCCCGAACCCGAGAAGCCCCGCGACAAGACGCGGCGCGTCTACGACTTCGTCATGGAGCGCATCGTCGAGGGCGAGTACCGGGCGGGCGACTCCCTGAACATCGGCAGCATCGCCGAGGCCACCGGGGTCAGCCTGATCCCGACCCGCGAGGCCCTGCGACGCCTCGAGTCGGAGGGCCTCGTCGAGTTCCTCTACCACCGCGGCGTCAGGGTCGCGCAGCTCGAGATCGCGGACTACCGCGACATCATGCAGACGCAGGCGGTGCTCGAGGCGCTCGCCGTCTCGATGTCGGCGCCGCTGCTCACGGCCGAGGAGCTCGACGCCGCCCGCGAGTTCAACCGGCGCATGGACGAGGCGCACCTCGCGGGCGACTTCCACGGCTACAACGAGAACAGCCTCGCCTTCCACGGCGTCCTCAGCTCCCGCTGCCCCAACCGATACCTGCGGGACACGCTCGAGCGCGGACAGCTGCGCGTCGCCGCCGTGCGCGCGGCCGTCGTGGGGTACCGCGGGGAGATCGCTCCCCGGCTCTCGGGAGAGCACGTGGAACTCGTCGACCGGATCGCCGCCGGCGCGCCGGCGTCCGAGATCGAGCGGCTCATGCGGGCCCACCGCGAGGGCACTCTCGCGCAGGACACCGAGGGGCTGCAACGCGAGCGGGGCCGAGCGCCTCGGCGGGAGGGAGCGGTCCCCGGCGAGGGCGCCGACCCGGAGCGCTACCGCGCCTCGTAGGCCGACTCGCCCGCCACGAAGGTCTGCTGCACCCGGGCGGTCAGCAGTCGATCCGCCTCGGCCTCGAGCGGGTTGACGTCGAGCAGTGCGAAGTCGGCGCGGAGGCCCGCCGCGATCCTGCCGTTGACCCCGTCCGTCTCGCCCGCGTAGGCCGCGCCGGCCGTGAGCGCCGAGAGCGCCTCGGCCGGCCGGAACACCCGCTCCGGGTGGTAGGGCGGCAGCGAGGGGTCGATCGCCGAGCCGCCCGTGAGCGCGATGTAGAGGTTCGGCAGCGCCTCGTACGGGGCCGTGGGCGCGTCGGTGCCCAGCGCGAGCCGCACCCCGGCCGACCGGAACTTCTGCCACGGGAACCCCGTCTCGGCCCGCTCGTCGCCGAGCACGCTCTTCCAGTTGTCGAGCACCGCGGGATCGCAGTGCACGGGCTGCATCGACGCGGTCACGCCGAGCCGCGCCATGCGCTCGATCGTGGTGTCGGCGACCGACTCCAGGTGCTCGATGCGGTGCCGGCGCTCGCGCTCGCCGTTCACGGCGATGCAGTGCTCGATCGCATCGAGCGCGATCTCGCTCGTGCGGTCGCCGATCGCGTGCATCGCGATCTGCAGGCCCGCCGCGTCGGCGGCCGCGGCGACCGGGAACACCCGCTCCTCGTTCCAGATCGGGTCGCAGTTGCTGCCGTTCGCGTAGGGTGCGCGCATGGTGGCGGTGCAGGCGTCGATCACACCGTCCATGATGAACTTCACCCCGACGATCCGGAACCACTCCGCCCCGGGCGCGGCCGCCACCTCGTCCCGCAGGCCCACCACGCGCTCGACCGCCGCGAGGTCCTCCGCCGTGTCGCCCGAGGGCTGCAGCAGCCAGTGGCCGGTGATCGCGAAGGGCAGACGGCCGTCGCGAGCCAGGATGCGCCGAATCGCCGCGACGTCGGCCGCGTTCAGCGACATGTCGGTGGCGCCGGTCACGCCCGCGGCGAGGTAGGCGGCGAAGGCGCTGTCGAGGAACTCGACGCGCTTCTCGTCGGTGACCGTCGAGTCGAGGAAGTCCCAGACGTAGCTCATCGCGGCGGTCTCGTAGAGCAGGCCGGTCGCCTCTCCGTGCTCGTCGCGGGCGATCTCGCCGCCCACGGGGTCGGGTGTCTCGCGCGTGATGCCCAGCTCCGCGAGCGCGGCGGAGTTGACCCACGCCGAGTGCAGATCGTTGGCATCGAGGTAGACGGGGACGTCGGGCAGCACCTCGTCGATCATGGCGGCGGTCGGGTGCACGTCCCCCACGGCCTCGAAGAGCCAGCTCACGCCGAGGATCCTCGGCGCTTCGGGATTCGCCTCGCGCGCCTCGATCAGGCGCTGCTGGATCTCGCCGAGCGACTTGCAGTCGCGCAGCTGCACCTTGCCGAGCGACTCCCCGAACATGGCGAGGTGCGCGTGCGCCTCGATCACGCCGGGCGACACGAAGCCGCCGCCGAGGTCGACCTCGGCGGCATCGGGCCCGGCGGCCTCGCGCACCTCGGCCTCGGAGCCGACCGCCTGGAACCGGCCGCCCTCGACGGAGAACGCCTCCTGCAGCGCCTCGTCGGCCGAGCCGGTGAACACGGCGGCATTGCGGTAGATCGTCGTCATCGGTGCTGTCTCCTCGGGTTCCGATCGCGGCAGCGGCGCCGCGGCACGCTTCGACCCTACCCGACCGCGCAACCTCGGTGAACAGCATTCATTAATGTCCCGAGCGCGGGATCCGAAGCGCATCCTTCAGCGCGTCGAGGTGCGTGCGGCTCAGCCGGCGCGCCTCCTCAGCATCGCGGGCCGCGATCGCCTCGACCAGCTCGGCGTGCGCCGAGCCGTCCGCCGCCTCGTCGAGGTGCCTGCCGAGCCGGAGCATGTCGATCATGGCCCGCCGCAGCCGGGGCACGAAGGCGTCGAAGAGCTCGAGCAGCACCGGGTTCCCCGACGCCGCGATGACGGCGCGGTGGAAACGCATGTCGGCGTCCACGTGCCCCTCGGTGCTCTCGCGATGGCGGAGACGCTCGGCCAGCTCGCGGCGGATCGCCCGCAGCGCCTGCGGCGGGCGGCGCTCGGCTGCGAGCGCCGCCGCCTCCGATTCGATCGCGATGCGCGCTTCGATGACGGCCGCGATCCCGGCCCGTCGCAGCACGGCGTCCCAGTCGTCGACGACCTCCAGCGCCGTGACGAAGACGCCCGCACCCTGCCGCGACTCGAGCACTCCCCTGCCCGAGAGCTGCCTGATCGCCTCCCGAACGGTCGACCTGCCGACCCCGAGCTGGGGGCCGAGGGTGGTCTCGCCCGGCAGTCGAGCCCCGAGGGGCCACTCTCCGGATCGGATGCGCTCGAGCAGGGCGTCCGCCGCCCGATCCGCGAGCGATGCGCGCTGCACCTCGACCATCTCGTCTCCCACCTGTCTACTTGTCTGCGGAGTTGTGATAGATTCTATCCGTGTTCATCGCGCATCTCCTTCTTCTTCGCAGCCACGGCGGGGCCTAGCACGATCGGCTCCCCGCCGTGGAGCCCATCGCTGTGCCGGTCGTCTCATCGCTGCACCCGAAGGAACGTCATGACCGACACGGTTTTCCCCACGCTCTCCACTCCCGCGGGATCGATACCCGCCCGCGCTCCCCGCTGGAACCGGCAGCGGCGCTCGCAGATGCCCTCCCACCGGTATCTCGACGCGCACACCCGCGTCGAGATCCCCCTCGTCGAGCGCGACTGGCCGACGAAGCGGCTGTCGGAGGCGCCTCTCTGGGTGCCCGTCGACCTGCGCGACGGCAACCAGGCGCTGGCGGAGCCGATGGATCCGGCCCGCAAGCGCCGCTTCTTCGAGCTGATGGTCGCGATGGGGTACAAGGAGATCGAGGTCGGCTACCCCTCGGCCTCCCGGACCGACTACGACTTCGTGCGCCTCATCGCCGACTCCGATCTCGCGCCCGAGGACGTCACGATCGTCGTGTTCACGCCCGCGCGCCGCGACCTCATCGAACGCACCGTCGCGTCGATCGACGGGATCGCGAACCCCGTGGTCGTCCACATGTACACCGCGACCGCGCCGACCTGGCGGGAGACCGTGCTCGGGCGCGGACGCGCCGACCTGAAGGAGCTGATCCTCGCCGGGGGCCGGGACGTGCTGGATCTCGCGGGCGGTCTGCCGAACGTGCGATTCGAGTTCAGCCCCGAGGTGTTCAACCTCACCGAGCCCGACTACGCGCTCGAGGTCTGCGACGCGATGACGGAGCTCTGGGACGCGCGCCCCGAGCGCCCCGTGATCCTGAACCTGCCCGCGACGGTCGAGATCGCCACCCCGAACGTCTACGCCGACCAGATCGAGTACATGCACAAGCACCTCGCCAGGCGGGACGGCGTGATCCTCTCGGTGCACCCCCACAACGACCGCGGCACCGGCATCGCGTGCGCCGAGCTCGCCGTGCTGGCGGGAGCTCAGCGCGTCGAGGGCTGCATCTTCGGCAACGGGGAGCGCACCGGCAACGTCGACATCGCGACGCTGGCCCTCAACCTGCATGCCCAGGGCATCGATCCGATGATCGACTTCTCCGACATCGACGAGATCCGCCGAACGGTCGAGCACTGCAACCGCGCCGAGGTGCACAGCCGCCACCCCTACGTCGGCGACCTCGTGCACACCGCGTTCAGCGGCACCCACCAGGATGCGATCAAGAAGGGATTCGCCGAGCACCGGGCCCGCGCGGCGCGCCTCGGCCTGCCCGAGCAGGAGACGGAGTGGCGGGTGCCGTACCTGCCGATCGATCCGGCCGACATCGGCCGCAGCTACGACGCCGTGATCAGGGTCAACTCGCAGTCGGGAAAGGGCGGCATCGCCTACCTGCTCCAGACGGAGTACGGGATCGAACTCCCGCGCCGGGTGCAGATCGACCTCGCCCGCCACGTGCAGACGCACACCGACGCCCACGGGCGCGAGGTCACCGCCGCTGAGCTGTGGGAGATCTTCCAGCATGCCTACCTCGCGCCGGACGCCGAAGCCGAGGTGCGGCTGACCGACTATGAGGCCGCCGGCGCCGCCGCGGGCGCCGGAGAGCGCAGCGGCACCCGGATCGCGCTGAACGTGCGGGGCGAGGAGCACGTCACCACCCACGAGGACGTCGGCCCCGTGGACGCGCTCGCTCGCGCCCTCGTCGAGCACGGGATCGGGATCGAGATCCTCGGCCTGCACCAGACAGGCATCGCCTCCGGCAGCGGCAGCCGGGCACTCGCCCTCGTCGAGTACCGCCGCACCGACGACGGCGGCATCGCCTGGGCAGCGGGCCTCGCGGACTCCGCCATCACGGCAAGCCTGGACGCGGTCATCGGCGCAGCGAACCGCGTCGGCGCGGCGCACCGGATCGGCCTCGGGAACCGGATCACCGAGAGAACGGCGCCCATCTCCTGCGCCTGAAACGAGGGTCCGCATAGCGCACCGGTGCCCGCGCGCGCAAGCACCTATCCGGCCGTGTTCCCGCCCCCGAGACTGGGCGGGAACAAGGACCACCCAGCGCGAGCGGAGCACTTCGGCCGTTCACGACCTCGAAGGAGCAGTATCGTGAAAAACTCACCCAACCGACTCGTCGGCGTCATCTTCGGAGCGGTCTACCTCTTGGTGGGCGTGCTCGGCTTCACCGTCACGAGCGGAGTCGACTTCATCGCGACCGAGGGCGGCCTGCTCCTCGGCGTCTTCGAGGTGAACCCCCTCCACAACGTCGCGCACCTCCTCATCGGAGCCGCGCTGCTGATCGGCGGCCTCGTCGGCGTGAGCGCGGCGAAGGGCGTGAACGGCGTCGTCGGAGCCGCGTACCTGCTCCTCGGCATCCTCGGCTTCTTCATCGCCGATACCGCGGCGAACATCCTCGCCCTCAACACCGCCGACCACATCCTCCACCTCGGGAGCGCGCTCATCCTGCTCGGCGTGGCCCTGGGCGCGGACAAGACGCGAGCGACCGCCCGGCCCGTCGTGTGATGATCGGTCAGCTCTGGTCCGCCCTCGCGGCCATCGGCTCGGGTCTCATCCTGATGGCGGTGGCTGCGGGGGCGGATCCGCGCGTGGCGATCCCGCTCATCATCGCGGCGGCGGCGGAGCTCGCGTGGGGCGTGCTCACGATGCGCGCGGGGCGGGTGATCGCCCCGCGCACCGCGCTGATCGCCTGCGGGATCGTGCTCGCCGCCGCCACCGCGCTGCTCTTCACGCGTACTATCGGGCTCGTGCCCTTCGTCGCCCTGCTGACGCTGCACTGGATCACGGCCGTGTTCGCGGCCCTGCGGCTGCGCCGCGGCTCTCGGCGAAGCAGTCCGGCGCCCCGGTCGGGCGCCTTCGTGCTGACGCTCACGGTGCAGGCCATGCTCGTCGCCGCCATCACCACTCCGGCGCTGGCCCAGACCGAGCCCGGCGCGTCGGCCGTTCCTCACGGCACTCTGCACGACGGCCACCACTAGCCGCACGAGCCACTGCGGGCCGCCCTCACCGGCGCTCGACGAGGACGATCTGGCAGTGGATCGTCGGCATCTGCATCGGGCTCCCGGGCCTCGGATTCCTGCTGTTCGGCGCGCTCAACTTCTTCACGCACATCGGCCCCATCATCAACACCATGGGCTGAGCACGCGGATCGGCGAGGCGGTCGCTCGAGCGTCGTCCTCGTCTCGTGACTTCTCCGCACTTGTGGGCTATGGTCGGAATCTGGCCCCAGCTTTCGCATGAAGGGAGTTGAGATGTCAGGCAAGGAACGCGGCTACAAGTCCGCGAAGAAGCCCGCGAAAATGTCGCTGAAGGAGAAGCGCGCGGCGAAGCGGGAGAAGGCAGAAGCCGAGAGCACGCTGCTGAACAGGCGCTCCTAGCCGCCGAGCGGGTGCGGTTCTCCATGCTCGCGCTGCTGCGACGCTCGTGACTCGGGCGAAGCGCGAGACGCCCGACGGGAGAACGAGTGAGGCCCCGGTCAGAACCCGCTTCTGATCGGGGCCTCTCGCCAGAAGGGCAGAACGTGGGCGACGTCGGTCTCTCGAGTCCCTGGCCCCGTCGCCACCCCCAGGTGCTCGTGCTCGAAGCATTTGGCAAGCCCTGAGCGAGGCGAGCGAGGCATCTCCTGCCCGAGCGCATGACACCGCGCTGCCGCGAATGACGGGCGGCCCAGAGTAAGGGTTCACCAGGGGTGTCTGAACGCGAAGCGCCCGTCGATGAATACGTCGATATACGAGGCGCCCCCGTCGACGAGCTGCTGAGCGATGAATCTCACCGACACCATGTGCTTCTCATTCACGCCGACCTCGAAGTCGAACACGTTCGGCATCACGATTCCCATGTTGCCGCCGCTGTCGATCATCAGCGCACCGTTGGCCTCGATGGTCACCCGGTTGCGAAAGCCAGCTATGCGCACCGTGATCTCATAGCGCTCCAGCTCGCCGACATGGAACGCGAATGCTGCAGGCATAGCCATTACTCAACCACATCTCTTTCGAGATCCCCCACCTCCCGCGCCCGGCGGGGATGCGGCAGCCGGCCTCCAACCGAGTAGAAAACAGTCGCATCGGCATTGGGACGCCTCTGAGACGCTGTACACGTACTCGGAGTCGTGGGCCGACAGGGCTGATGAGGTCGCCGCGAAGACGGAGAAGCGCCGAAGGAGGCGGTGAGAAGGTCGGCCGAAGCAGGGGCAGAAGGAAGCCCTCGCAGCAACTGCGTGATTTCTCACGTGCTCTGCATGCGCCCCGCGGCCGATCTCGGGTCGATCCGGAACAACAGAGCCCCGGAACTTCCGCATGATTCTGCGGTAGTTCCGGGGCTTTCTGGTCGGGATGACAGGATTTGAACCTGCGACCCCGTCGTCCCGAACGACGTGCGCTACCAAGCTGCGCCACATCCCGATTGCGCCTGAGCGCAAGGAATACTCTAGCGGGTTCTCGGCGAAACGCGAAAACGAGGCGCCGGGTCCGCAGAAGCGGTCGATCTCAGCGGAAACGGTCGATCTTCCCAGCGGCGTCGTTCCGGGCGGGGAGAAGCGCACGGCACCTGTGGAAGAATCGACGGGTGGCCCAGATCCCTCACCTCATCGCGTTCGATCTCGACGACACGCTCGCTCCCTCGAAATCCCCGCTCGACCCCCGCATGGCGTCGGTCTTCGCCCGCCTGCTCGACACCACGACGGTCGCGGTGATCTCGGGCGGCAACTTCGAGCAGTTCGAGACCCAGCTGATCCGCGGCCTGCAGGGCGTCGCGGAGGATCGGCTGGAGCACCTCCACCTGCTGCCCACCTGCGGCACCCGCTACGAGCGCCGGCGCGACGGCGCCTGGCAGACGGTCTACCGCGAGAACCTCACCGAGGCCGAGCGCGAGGCGGCGTTCACGGCCCTGCGGGAGGAGGCGAC
This sequence comes from Leucobacter chromiisoli, assembly GCF_016522505.1. Classification (GTDB taxonomy): domain Bacteria; phylum Actinomycetota; class Actinomycetes; order Actinomycetales; family Microbacteriaceae; genus Leucobacter; species Leucobacter chromiisoli. Next base: position 67,391 of record NZ_JAEHOH010000014.1, read on the forward strand.
GCGGCTCGGTCTCTGGGAGTCCGAGCCGTGGGGCGAGATCCTGGAGGATCGCGGGTCGCAGGTGACCTTCTCGGCGCTCGGGCAGCGTGCGCCGGTCTCCGCGAAGCACGCATGGGATCCCGATGGCGCGAAGAAGAACGCGCTGCGGGCAGCCGTCGCGTCGCGGCTGCCGCACCTCGAGGTGCGCAGCGGAGGCTCGACGTCGGTCGACATCACCCGCACCGGGATCGACAAGGCGTACGGCATGCGAAAGCTCGCGGAGCACACGGGCATCGCACTCGACGACATGCTGTTCGTCGGAGATCGCCTCGACCCCGACGGCAACGACTACCCCGTGAAGGCGATCGGCGTGCCCTGTCGCGCCGTCACCGGCTGGGAAGACACGGCCGACTTCCTCGAGGCACTGCTCGCGGGCCGCGCGTAAGGGCGGTCACGGCGCGGATCCGGTGGCGCGTTCGCGTATGTCGGGATCGCCTCGCAGCCCCGACCAGGCGGGTTACGCCTCGACGGCGACCGGTTTGAGAGCCGACGTCAGCCCGAGCACCTCGCCGGTCTCGGCGAGCGTCGCCGCCGCCGCGACCGGGTCGTGGTTCACGCCTGCGGTTCCGAGCGCGGGCACCTGAGCCGCGAACTCGCCCTTCCACCGGGATTCGAACTGCTCCGGGAAGCAGCGCTGCAGCACGCCGAGCATGGCGTGCACGGCCGTCGACGCCCCGGGAGAGGCCCCGAGCAGGCCGGCGATCGATCCCTCGGCTCCCGTGATGACCTCCGTGCCGAACTGCAGCACGCCGCCCTTCTTCGGATCCTTCTTCATGACCTGCACGCGCTGGCCCGCGGTGATCATCTTCCAGTCGGCGGTGCGCGCGGTCGGCATGTACTCGCGCAGTGCCCCCATCTGCTTCTCGCGACTCGCCAGCACCTCTCCCAGCAGGTATTTCTCGAGCGAGAACTCGGTGAGGCCGACCTTGAGCATCGGCCCGAGGTTGTGGGGGCGGATCGAGCCCGGCAGATCCCACCAGGAGCCCTTCTTGAGGAAGTTGGGGCTGAACCCGGCGTACGGGCCGAAGAGCAGGCTCTCCTTGCCGTTCACGATGCGGGTGTCGAGGTGCGGCACCGACATGGGCGGCGCCCCGACGGCCGCTTTGCCGTACACCTTGGCGCGGTGCAGTTTGACGATCTCGGGGTTGTCGCACTTCAGGAACTTGCCGCTGATGGGGAATCCGCCGAAGCCCCGGATCTCGGGGATGCCGGAGGACTGCAGCAGCGAGAGCGCTCCGCCGCCCGCGCCGACGAAGACGAACCGGGCGTTGACCATGCCGGTTCCATAGCCCGAGCGGTTGCGCGCGTAGACGTCCCAGGTGCCGTCCTCGCGACGGCGCAGCTTCTTCACTTGGGTGCCGAGGCGCAGTCGCGCGCCGTTCTCGACGAGGTGCCCGATGAGCCGCCTCGTGATCGCGCCGAAGTCGACGTCGGTGCCGCTGAGCGAGCGGGTGGCCGCGAAGACCTCGTCCTTGCTGCGGCGGTCGACGAGCAGCGGCGTCCACTCGGCGATCTGCGCGGGATCGTCGCTGAACTCCATGTCGGAGAAGAGCGGCTGCTGCTTGAGGATCTCGTAGCGGCGGCGCAGGTAGTCGACGTTCGCCTCGCCCCGCACGAAGGTCATGTGGGGAGTCGCGTTGATGAAGCCTGACGGCTCGCCCAGGACCCCCTGCTTCACGAGCGAGGACCACCACTGCCGGGAGAGCTGGAACTGCTCGTTGATGGAGATCGCCTTGTCGGCGGAGAGGCTGCCGTCGGCCCCCTCCGGCATGTAGTTGAGCTCGCAGAGGGCCGCGTGGCCGGTGCCCGCGTTGTTCCACGCGTTGCTGCTCTCGGTCGCGACCGCGGAGCGCGACTCGAATATCTCGATCGACCAGTCGGGCTGCACCTGCTTGATCAGGGTGCCGAGGGTGGCGCTCATCACGCCGCCACCGATGAGGACGACGTCTACCGTGTTGTTACTCACGGTCTCCGAGTCTACCCCCGCGGCGAACCTCGGGGGACCGCCTGCTCGGAGGCTCAGGAGCGGCGCTGTCGCGAGAGCGTGCCGAGGGCGATCTCGCGGGCCCGCTCGAGGGTGCCGGCGCCGGCGTCGACGAGCTGGGCGTATCCGAGACGCCGGGCCTCGGCAGCTCGCTGCTCGCCGCCCACGACCGGCCTCACCTCGCCCGCGAGACTGATCTCTCCGATGGCCGCGAGGTCGTGCGGCAGAGGCAGATCCCGAACGGCGGAGAGCACCGCCAGCGCGATCGCGAGGTCGGCGGCCGGCTCCGAGAGCCGCACGCCACCGACGGTCGAGACGTAGACGTCCTGATCGTGGAGGCGGGCGCCGGCTCGCCGCTCGAGCACCGCGAGGATCATCGACACCCGCGCCGAGTCGACCCCGCTCGTGACGCGGCGCGGGTTCGGCGTCGCGCTCTTGGCGACGAGGGCCTGCACTTCGACGGGCAGGGCGCGGCGCCCCTCCATCGCGATCGTCGCGCAGGTGCCGCTCACGGGCTCGGCGCTGCGGCTGAGGAAGAGGCCGCTCGGATCCGGCACCTCGCTGATGCCGGCGGACGACATCTCGAAGCAGCCGATCTCGTCGGTCGGCCCGAACCGGTTCTTCAGCGTGCGCAGGAACCTCAGCGCCGTGCGCCGGTCGCCCTCGAAGTGGCAGACCACGTCGACGAGGTGTTCGAGGAGGCGCGGGCCCGCGACCGAGCCGTCCTTCGTCACGTGGCCGACGAGCACGACGGGGATCCCGCGCTCCTTCGCGACGCGGATCAGCGCGGCGGCGACCTCGCGCACCTGGGCGGGGCCCCCGGCGCCCCCGTCGACCCGGTCGCTCGCGAGCGTCTGCACCGAGTCGACGACGATCAGGTCGGGCTTCACGTCGTCGATGTGCCCGAGCACCGTCGCGAGGTCGGTCTCGCTCGCGAGGAACAGCGTGTCGTGCAGCGCCCCCGTGCGCTCGGCGCGCATGCGGATCTGCCCGGTCGATTCCTCGCCGCTGGCGTAGAGCACCCGGCCGCCGGCCGCCGCGGCCCTGGCCGCGGCGTCGAGCAGGAGCGTCGACTTGCCCACGCCCGGTTCGCCCGAGAACAGGATCGCCGCCCCCGGCACGATGCCGCCGCCGAGCACCCGATCCAACTCGCCGATACCGGTGGGCCGGTGCGCCACGGCGTCGGCCCCGAGCTCGGTGATCGGCCGGGCCTCGCGCCCGGCCCGGGGAGCCGCCGAACGCGTGGTCCTCGCGAGCGAGGCTCCCGCGCGCGCCACCTCCTCGACGGTGCCCCACTGCTGGCACTCGCCGCAGCGCCCGACCCACTTGGGCGCCTGCCACCCGCACTCGGTGCACGCGTACCCACCACTCGATCTCGCCATGCCGCGAGCCTAGCGGCGACCTGCGACATCGACCCGGTCGTCGGTTCGCGGTCCTTGCAGTCGCCGGTTCGAGGTCCTCCCATCGCCCGCGCAGCGGATCTCTGCGGTTGCCTATGCAGCGGGACCCGCCCTGAGCGCGACACGCCGCCGCACCCGCGGGTTTCCGCGGCCCCGACCCCGATCCCGCGACTCGATTCGCACTCGCGATCCGAATCCCGTATTCTTTTTCGCGGTGACGTGTCCGAGCGGCCGAAGGTGCGACTCTCGAAAAGTCGTGTAGGGTAACCCCCTACCGTGGGTTCAAATCCCACCGTCACCGCCAGGAATGACCCCCGAACTCCGCTGAAATCATGCGAGAGTTCGGGGGTCGTTTGTTGTGAAACGGGCCCGGTGGTGTCGCCTCCGTGCGCCGAGCAGCGCCGGGAGCAGGAGCGGGGCGCGCGGCGGCGGCGCGGGCGAGACCTCGCCCCGACGGGTCCCCCTCCCCCTCGCCCTCCCCACCGTCTGCGCTCGGCAGCAGATGCTCCAAATTCGAGGAACCAGAACATCTACTGTCGAGCGCAGACGGTGGACGGCCCGCCCGCGGGCCGGACGAGCGGCGGCGCCGAATCCGGATAAGCTCTCGCTTGTTGCAACGGCCCGGACGTCGCGCGCCGGCCGGCCGGCAACACATCGGCCGCCCGACGACACACCGGCCGACCGGCCGCTCAGAGGAGGAGCCCCATGTCCGTTGGATTACTCGCCGTCGTCGACGACATCCTGAGCGCCGCGCTGAAGGCCTCCTCGAAGTCGGCCGGAGTCGTCATCGACGACGCCGCGGTGACGCCCCAGTACGTGCAGGGGATCTCACCGGCGCGCGAGCTGCCGGTCGTCGGCAAGATCGCGCTCGGCTCGATCGCGAACAAGTTCGTCATCATCATCCCGCTGGCCCTGCTGCTGACGGCGTTCGCACCGTGGGTGCTGCCGTACCTCCTCATTCTGGGCGGCGCCTACCTCTGTTTCGAGGGCGCCGAGAAGGTGCTCGAGTGGTTCGGGATCGAGCACGGCCACGGCGAGGAGGGCGCGCGCGACGAGCGGCGCCTCGTGCTCGGCGCGATCCGCACCGACCTCATCCTCTCCACCGAGATCATGCTCATCTCGCTGTCGAACCTCGACTCGGGGATGGGCATCTGGACCACCCTCGCGGTGCTCGCGGTCATCGCCCTCCTCATGACCGTCATCGTCTACGGCGCCGTCGCGCTGCTCGTGAAGATCGACGACATCGGGCTGCGGATGGCGAAGAACCCCGACCGGCAGGTGCGCCATACGGGCACCAGGATCGTGCGCTCGATGCCCGCCGTGTTCCGCACCATCAGCATCGTCGGAACCGTCGCGATGCTCTGGGTCGGCGGCCACCTCATCCTGGTGAATCTCGGCGAGGTGGGGGTGCCGTTCACCGCGGATCTCCTCCACGGCGTCGAGCACGCCCTCGCTCCGCTCGGCGGCGCCGTCGTCTGGTTCGGCGATACGCTGATCTCCGCGATCGCGGGATTGGCGACCGGCCTGCTCATCGTCGGGGCGATCCTGTTGGTCGGCAGGATCGTCGGCAAGCGCCCGAGCTTCTCGGAGGGCGGCGAGTCGCCGCAGCTGCAGCGCGGCTGATCCCGCCCCTGAGCGCGCGGCGGGATTTGCTACGCTGCGGGCATGAACCGCGCCGTTCGCAGAGGAGCGCCCGGGGCCGTCGCGGCGGTCTTGCTGGTGGCGCTCTCCGCCTGCGCCCCGGAGCCGACGAGCGAGTCGCAGGAGTCCCCGGCCGAGACCGAGACCCCGACCAGCTCTCCGGCCGAGACGACGGGACCGCCGCCGGAGACCGGGAGTCCGATCGTGATCCCGGAGTGCGAGCGGCTGATCCCGCTGAACCGGATCGTCGGCCGGTTCTCTCCCGAGTGGGCCCCCGTCCCCGAGGATCAGCAGCTGGTCGAGATCTTCGAGGGCGCCATCGGCCCTGTGGCCAGGGAATCGCTGGATCGAGCCTCGCAACGACGCTTCTGTGCGTGGGGGATCCCGAACTCGGACGGCCTGATCCACATCAACGTCGCCGAGCTCCCGCAAGACGTACGGGATCGCCTCGTGGCCGCGCTGCGGGAGTCCGACTACATCGAATCCGAGGAGGCGGGCGCGGAAGTGTTCATCTCTGAGATCGAGGGGCCCTTCGTCGGCGCGCACGACATCTGGTACGGCTTCGCCGGGAACGTATGGGTGACCTCGCTCGGTTCCGGCCTGGGCGATCTGGCCATCGAGGGCATGCGGGCCGCGAACCCGGGGCTCCGCGCCGAGTAGAGCCACGTTCCGCCCCGGCCCCACCCGACTCGATGTCACTCCTTGAGGGCGCGCTCCCCGATCCGCAGCTCGAGCGGGAAGTCGACCGGGGCGCTCCCGAAGAGCAGCCGTCCCGCCGCCTCGGCCGATTCGCGGACCGCCGCCGCGACCGCCGCGGCCTGTCCCTCGGGCGCGTGCACCATGACCTCGTCGTGCAAGAAGAAGACGAGGTGGGGCTGCCGTTCGAACGCCGGGCCCGAGGCCCGTGCGGGCGCGATCGATTCGGCGGAGGTCGGGGACGGGAGCCGCGCCAGCCGCAGCCTGAGCTCCGCGAGCCACGCCAGCGCCCACTCGGCCGCGGTGCCCTGCACCACGAAGTTGCGGGTGAAGCGTCCGAATTCGCGTGCGGCGCGGCGGGCCCGACTCTCGTCGCGGGACGTAGCCCCGGGCAGACTCGCGCGCGCCTGGAGCTCCTCCCACTCGTCGCCGGGTCGGGGCGACGAGCGACCGAGCCAGGTGGAGACTACCCCGCCCTGCTCGCCCGCCGCGGCAGCCGTGTCGACGAGGCGCATCGCCGCCGGGAAGCTGCGGCGCAGCCGAGGCACGAGCCTGCCGCTGTCCCCCGTCGTCGAGCCGTACATGGCGCCGAGCACCGCGATCTTGGCTTCCTGACGAGTCCCGACGATCCCCTGCTCCACGAGCCCCGAATAGAGGTCGCGGCCGGATCCCGCGGCGGCCATCGCCCCGTCCGCCGCCATCGCGGCGAGCACGCGCGGCTCGAGCTGGGCGACGTCGGCCGAGACGAGCACCCACCCGGGATCCGCGCGCAGCGCGGGACGGAGCTGACGCGGCAGCTGCAGGGCCCCGCCCCCGCTCGACGCCCACCGACCCGTCACCACTCCGCCGGGCACGTACACGGGGTGGTACCTGCCGTCGCGCACCCACTCGTCGATCCAGGCCCACCCTTTGGCGGTGAGGAGCCTCGACAGTTTCTTGTAGCGCAGCAGCGGCCGGATCGCCGGGTGCTCGTGCTCCGCGAGCTCCCAGCGGGAGGTCGACTCGACGTCGATGCCCGCGCTGCGCAGAGCCCGGAGCAGCTTCGGCGGCGAGTCCAGGCTCGCGCGAGGGTCTCCGAGCGCCGCGCGCACCTCCTCCGCGAGTTCGAGGAGGCGCACCGGCTTCGCGCCCCGGGCCGGGCGCGGGCCGAGCGCCGCGCTCAGCAGCCGATCGTGCTCGGCCGCATCCCACGGCACTCCGGCCGCGGCCATCTCGGCGGCGACGAGCGCGCCCGCCGACTCCGCCGCGACGAGCAGGCCGAGCCTGCCCGGGTCGACGCACGCGGCGAGCGCCGCGCGCTGCCGATCGAACTCCTCGAGCGCCGCATCGAGGTCGTGCGGAACGGCGCCCGGGGCGTCCTCCGGCGTCTCGATCTCGAAGAGGGCGGACTCCGCAGGCTCCCCCTCCCCCGCACCGGGCCCCGCCTCCCACCGCGCTGCCGCGAGGAGCGGGCCGCGATCCGGAACCGCCTCGGACCGGCTCAGGATCGCGTGGCAGAGGCGGAGGTCGTGGCAGCGCTCGATCCGTACGCCGGCCTCCAGCAGCCGCGGATACCACGACGGCGTATCGCTCCAGACCCAGCGCGGGGCGCTCCGCTCCCGAGCCGCGACGAACGCGGGCAGCTCCGCCGTCGCGATCGGGATCGGGGCCGACCGTTCGCCGGCGGCATCGACCTCCACCGCGGCGACGCGGCCGCGCGCGACGCCGCCTCCCGGGACACGCCCGAGCACGCACCAGCGCGGTGCGTCGGAGGGGCCTGATCGGGAGGGCACGGCTCAACGCTACTGCCCACCGCCGACAGGGGCGGCGCCCGGATCGGGCCGACCCCGTGGAGGCGCGGCACGCGAGGTCGATCCGGGCTAGGATCGCATCATCCCCATTGCCCTCCCACAGGAACGAAGAGGTTCATGGCCGCCGACGCTGTCCCCGTTCAACTCCCCTCTCAGATCCTCGAAGCCGCGAACGGCCTCGATCCGGAGCTCCGCGAACGGGTGAAGCACCTGCTCTCCCAGAGCGCCGTGCAGCCGCTCACCGAGCGCGAGCCCGAGAACGTCGTCGGGGCGCTGTCCTCGATGTGCGGGCTCGCGGACCGCCGCGCGCCCGGGCAGACCCTCGTCTCCGTGTTCACGCCGACCCAGCGCGAGAACGGCTGGAGCTCGCGGCGCACCATCGTCGAGATCTGCACCGACGACTCCCCCTTCCTCGTCGACTCCGTGACCGCGGCCATCTCGCGGCTCGGGCACACCGTGCACCTCCTCGTGCACCCGCTGGTCTCGGTGCGGCGCGACGGTCAGGGCTCGCTGATCGAGGTCGGCGCGCACGGCGGCCAGCTGGAGTCGTGGATCCACCTCGAGATCGACCGCGTGCCGACCGAGGAGGAGCGGGACCGGCTGACCGACCGCCTGCAGGAGGTGCTCGCCGACGTGCGGGCCGCGGTCGAGGATTGGCGGCCCATGCGCCGGGCCTGCCTCGACATCGTGACCGACCTGCGCACCCAGGCGCCGCCGACGGTCGATCCGGCCACCATCACCCCGACGGTCGAGTTCCTCAACTGGCTCGCCGACGACCACTTCACCTTCCTCGGCTACCGGGAGTACGCGCTCGAGAACCTCGACGGCGAGGACGTGCTGCGCCCGCTCCCCCACACGGGGCTCGGGATCCTGCGCAAGGGCTCGACCGGCGTCGTGCACCTGCGCCCCGAGGCGCAGCGCACCGCCAGGGAACCGCGGCTGCTCACGATCACGAAGGCGAACTCGCGCGCCACCGTGCACCGCGACGTCTTCCTCGACTACATCGGGGTGCGCACCTTCGACGACGCGGGCAACGTGACCGGCGAGCGCCGGATCCTCGGCATGTTCACCTCCGCCGCCTACGCCTCCTCGGTGCTCACGCTCCCCATCGCGGGGGCGAAGGTGCGCGCCGTCATCGAGGCCTCCGGCTATTCGCCGACCTCGCACTCGGGCAAGGATCTGCAGCAGATCCTCGAGTCGTACCCGCGCGACGAGCTCTTCCAGGATTCCGCCGAGCACCTGCTCGAGGTCGCCACCGAGGTGAGCCGGCTGCGCGAGCGCCGCCGTGCGCGGATCTTCCTGCGCCCCGACGAGTTCGGACGCCTCGTCTCGGCGATCGTGTTCCTGCCGCGCGACCAGTACAACACCACCGTGCGGTTGCGGATCGACGCGCTGCTGCGGGAGACCTTCGGCGCGGAACGCACCGATCACGCCACCCGGGTGGGCGACTCGCCCCTCGCGCAGCTGCACTTCATGGTGCGCATGCCGAAGGGGGCGGCGATTCCGGAGGTCGACGAGGCGCTGCTGCAGGAGCGCCTCGAGGATGCGATCCGCACCTGGGAGACCGGCCTCGTCGACGCGCTGCACCAGGCGCACGGCGAGGACGAGGCCGCTGAACTGCTGCGGCGCTACGGCTCCGCCTTCCCCGCCTCGTACAAGGAGACGATCACCTCGACGGAGGCGGTCGGCGACATCGCCCTCCTCGAGAGCATCGAGGGCGGTGACGACTCGGAGTTCGCGGTGCGCCTGTACGAGCCCGAGGAGGACGACGCCTCGAAGCGGATCCTGACCGTGGTCTCCCGGCGCCAGTACCCCCTGACGCGGGTGCTGCCGATCCTCACGAACCTCGGCGTCGACGTGGTCGACGAGCATCCTTACACGATCGCGCTCCCCGACGGCGGCACCCGCCACATCTTCGACTTCGGCATCACCGCGCCCGACTCCGAGCTGTGGAGCGACGCCGACTGGGGCGCCGAGTTCGAGGAGGCGTTCCGCGCCGCGTGGTCGGGCGCCGCCGAGAGCGACGGGCTGAACACGCTCGTGCTGCGCGGCGGCCTCGGCTGGCGCGACATCGTCGTGCTGCGCACCATCGGACACTACCTGCGCCAGATCGGCTCGACGTTCTCGACGGAGTACATCGACGCCGCGCTCACGGCGAACCCGGGGATCGCGGCGAAGCTCGTCGAGCTGTTCGAGACGAGTTTCGACCCCGAGGCCTTCCCCCCGTCGGCCGCCGACGATCGCGCGGGCCGGGAGGCCGTGCTCGCCGACGCGATCCTCGAGGATCTCGACAGCGTCTCGAGCCTCGACCACGACCGGATCCTGCGCTCCTTCCTCGGCGTCATCCAGGCCACGCTGCGCACGAACTTCTACACCCGCGGGGCCGACGGCTCGCCGAAGCCGTGGGTGTCGCTGAAGCTCGACTGCGGGCGCGTGCCGGGGCTGCCGAAGCCGCACCCGATGGCCGAGATCTGGGTGTACTCGCCGCAGGTCGAGGGCGTGCACCTGCGCTTCGGCAAGGTCGCTCGCGGCGGCCTCCGCTGGAGCGATCGGCGCGAGGACTTCCGCACCGAGGTGCTGGGGCTCGTGAAGGCGCAGATGGTGAAGAACGCCGTCATCGTGCCGACGGGCTCCAAGGGCGGCTTCGTCGCCAAGCAGCTGCCCGATCCGAGCGACCGCGCGGCCTGGCTGGCCGAGGGCAAGGCCGCCTACCGCACCTTCATCCGCGGGCTGCTCGACATCACCGACAACCGCGACGGCGCCGAGATCCTGCCTCCGGATCGCGTCGTGCGCCGCGACGACGACGACCCGTATCTGGTGGTCGCCGCCGACAAGGGCACGGCCTCCTTCTCCGACCTCGCGAACGGCATCTCGGAGGAGTACGGCTTCTGGCTCGACGACGCCTTCGCATCGGGTGGCTCGGCCGGCTATGACCACAAGGGCATGGGCATCACCGCCCGCGGCGCCTGGGAGTCGGTGAAGCGCCACTTCCGCGAGCTCGGCCACGACACCCAGACCGAGGACTTCACGGTGGTCGGCATCGGCGACATGTCCGGCGACGTGTTCGGCAACGGCATGCTGCGCTCGGAGCACATCAGGCTCGTCGCGGCCTTCGATCACCGGCACGTCTTCGTCGACCCCTCCCCCGACGCCGCGGCCTCCTTCGCGGAGCGCAAGCGGCTGTTCGAGCTGCCGGGATCCTCCTGGGCCGACTACGACCCCTCGCTGATCTCCGCCGGCGGCGGCGTGTTCCCGCTCTCCGCGAAGTCCGTGACCGTCTCGGCCGAGATGCGCGAGGCGCTCGGCCTCCCCGGCTCGGTGACGAAGCTCACACCCGCCGAGCTCAAGAAGGCGGTGCTGCTCGCGCCGGTCGACCTGCTCTGGAACGGCGCCATCGGCACCTACGTCAAGGCCGCCTCCGAGACCCACGCCGAGATCGGCGACCGCGGCAACGACGCGGTGCGCGTCGACGGCGGCCAGCTGCGGGTGCGGGTCGTCGGCGAGGGCGGGAATCTCGGCGTCAGCCAGCGCGGCCGCATCGAGGCCGCTCAGCACGGCGTGCAGATCAACACCGACGCGATCGACAACTCAGCGGGCGTGGGCACCTCCGACAAGGAGGTGAACATCAAGATCCTGCTGAACGCGATGGTGCGCGACGGGCGGATGACGCTCGACGAGCGCAACGAGCTGCTGAGCTCGATGACCGACGAGGTCGCGGTCCAGGTGCTGCGCGACAACTACGAGCAGAACGTGCTGCTCGGCAACTCCCGCGCCAACGCCGCGATCATGCTGCCGATGCACGAGCGGCTGATCGAGTGGCTGGAGAGCCGGGACGAGCTGGACCGGGAGCTGGAGTACCTGCCCGACGCGACTGAGATCGCGGCGCGCTCCGAACGCGGGATCGGCCTCACCCGACCGGAGTTCGCCGTACTGGTCGCCTACGCCAAGCTCGCGCTGAAGACGGATCTCGCCTCGAGCGACCTCGCCGAGGATCCCTGGTTCGTCCGGACGCTCACCGAGTACTTCCCCGAGCCGATCCGGGAGGCGTACGCCGAGGAGCTCGGCTCCCACCCGCTGCGGCGCGAGATCATCGTCAACTCGGTCGTCAACTCGATGGTCAACCGCGGCGGGATCACCTTCGCCTACCGGGCGGCCGACGAGACGGGCGCGTCGAGCGAGCAGATCGCGAGGGCGTACGTCATCGCCCGCGAGATCTTCGACCTGCGCGGCTTCGTGGTCGAGGTCGAGGCCACCGACAACGTCGTGGCCGCGGGCGTGCAGACGGGGCTGTACCTCGGCTTCCGACGCCTCCTGGACCGCTCGGCGCGCTGGTTCGTGCAGCACCGCCCCGACCGCCTCGACGTGGGTCGCGAGATCGAGAGCTTCCAGGAGCAGGTCGCCGCCTACGCCGGGCGCATGGACGAGCTGGTGCGCGGCGACGAGCTGCGGCGCTTCGAGGAGGAGGTCTCCGAGCTCGAGGCAGCGGGGATGGATCCCGCGCTCGCGCGCCGGGGCGCCGGGCTGCTCGCCTCGCTGCAGCTGCTCGACATCATCGAGCTCGCCCACGTGCGCGACTGGGACATCGACGAGGTGGCGCACTGCTACTTCGCGCTCTCGGCGCTGATCCGCTTCGACGACCTGCTGACGAGCGTCACGAAGCTGCCGCAGGACGACCGCTGGGACTCGATGGCGCGCGCCGCGCTCCGCGACGACCTCTACGCGGTGATGGTCGAGCTCACGGCCGCCGTCATCGAGCGCACGGACGACGGCTCCGACGACGGCTCCGCGGACCAGGACGCCAGGATCGCCGCGTGGGTCGAGCAGGGCGGGGCGAAGTCGCAGCGGGCGCTCGACGCGCTGGCGTCGGTGCACGATCTGGACGAGCCCGGCATCGCGGCCCTGTCGGTGGCGCTGCGTCAGCTGCGCTCGCTCATCCGATAGCCGCGGCGGGGGACGGGCCGCGCGGAGGAGCGCCGCCCGCCCCCTTCCGCTTCCCCTAGGCTGCGAGTCATCCGACTTCGCGGATCGGATGCGCGTCTTCGCGGATCGGTACCCGCAGGTGCGCATGTGGGTGTTCCCTGAGCTGCACCTGGACTCGGCCGAGCCGTGGCGCAACCCCGACGAATTCGCGACGCCCCTCGACGACGAGCGCCTCGCCGCCCTCGGCGACCTGGCGCGCGAACTGGGCGTCTGGCTCGTGCCGGGCAGCGTGTACGAGCGCGGAGACGACGGCAGCATCTACAACACCTCGCTCGTCTACTCCCCGGAGGGCGAGCGGGTGTCGACCTACCGCAAGATCTTCCCCTGGCGGCCGGCCGAGGTGAGCACGCCGGGCAGCAGCTTCGAGGTGTTCGACATGCCCGGCTACGGCCGCGTGGGCATGTCGATCTGCTACGACGTCTGGTACCCCGAGCACACGAGGCACCTCGCGTGGATGGGCGCCGAGCTGGTGCTGAACCTCGTGCAGACCGGCACGAGCGACCGCGAGCAAGAACTCACGATCGTGCGCGGCAACGCGATCATGAACCAGGTCTGGATCGCCTCCATTAACTCGGCCGCCCCGACCGGTCGCGGACGCTCCCTCCTCGTGGATCCGCAGGGCGTCGTGCGGGCGGCGTGCCCCGAGTCGGGCCCGGAGGTGCTCACCGTGCTCGTCAACTTCGAGGACGCGACCGCCGCCAGGCAGTACGGCACGGGGGCCATCTCCCGGCCGTGGTCGCAGTTCAGGCAGGAGGATGCGCCGATCCCGCTGCCGCTCTACGGCGGGCGCATCGATCCCGCCGTCTGGAACTCCGAAGCTCCCGCAGCGATCCCCTCCCCCGCGGAGGAGCCGCCGCTGCCGCAGGCGCCCCTCGCCACCGTGACCTCGGCGATCCCGGTCGTCGATGCGGCTGCCGAGGCACCCTCCGGCGGAGCGCTCGCGCTCACGCCTCACCTCGACACCTCGGCAATCCCGGTCATCCCACGCAACTGAGGGGTTGGGAAGACAGCGGCACCGAGTCTGTTCTCGCCCTTGTCAGCGGTCGTATCGGCCGGAGGCCACCGCGCGTGCGCGCTTCTTCTCGGCCTCGACCTCGCGGTTCTTGGGCGGCGTCGTGGCGACGAGTGCGGAGAGCAGACGCTGGGTGACGACGGCGATCTCCTCGACGGCACGGTCGAAGGCGTCGGTATTCGCCTGGGAAGGCCTCGTGGTTCCCGCGATCTTCCGCACGTACTGCAGAGCGGCGGCGTGGACCTCGTCGGTCGTCGCCGCGGGTTCGAAATTGTGAAGGGTGTGGATGCTGCGGCACATGCCGTCACGTTACGCCCGAGTTCGGGATTCCACCAGGGCGCGACCCGCTACCCCTGACGCCCCTTGAAACGGGGGTTGCGCTTGTTGATCACGTAGACCCTGCCCCGGCGACGCACCACCTGTGCTCCCGGCTGATTCTTGAGCGACTTGAGCGACGAACGAACCTTCACGATCCATCCTCCTTGTTGATAATCGTTATCATTTATGGGTAGCCTATCGGAGCGACGCCCCAAACCGCGACCGCCCGACGGCGGCTCGCGACCGGCGGCCGTTCATGACCAGCAGGGAGCAGCTCAGTGGATCTCATCGACGTCACCGCCGTCATCGGCTCGTGCTCGCCCGAGCGCCTGGGCGCCGCGCGCCGGCTGGCGCAGCAGACGGGCTCGATGGTGATCCCCGCCTCGCGGCTCGCGATCTCACCGGCGCCGCTCGACGAGGCCGCGTCTCTCGTGCCGTGGGCCTACACGGAGGGCCGAGCGGTCGTGGAGTTCCCCGCCGGGGTGCCCGTGACGCACATCATCGGCATGCTCGCCGATGCCGAGGAGGGAACGCGCCTCGTCGACGTCACCTGCGTCGTCGACGCCTGCCACCTGCTCGACGATCTGCAGCGCGAGGACTACCTCGTGCGGCGCGGACCGCTCGGCGTGGAGGGCCGCTCTCGCGCCCTGATCACGGCGGAGCAGATCGAGTTCGCCTCGACGGTGCTGCTCGTGAACTGGGAACCGCTGTCGACCCCCGAGCTCTCGACGACGATGTCGCTGATCAATCACCTCGGCCCGAGCGCCCGGCTTCGGCTTCACCGGAGCGGCCCCGAGTCGCCGCCCTCGAGGACGATCTACTCCGCAGGCCAGGAGCGGCCCGGCTGGATCGGGATCCTGAACGAGGACTTCTCGCCGCACATGACGGACCCGAGAGTCGGTGCATTCCGCTACGAGAATCTCCGCCCCATGCATCCCGAGCGGTTGTCGAGACTGCTCGACGATCGGGTGGCGCGAGGCGCCTTCGGCACGGTGGTGCGCTCGGCCGGCTTCTGCAGGCTGGCGACGCGGCCGGGCATCACCGGTCAGTGGGAGCACGTCGGCCAGATGTTCTCGCTGCACCCGCTCGCCAACGACGCCGACGCCTGGGCCGGCGACGAGGACGACGAGGTGCTCGCCGTGGGCCAGGACATCGCGTTCATCGGCCTCGACCTCGACCGCCCCGCTCTCGTGACTGCCCTGGACGAGGCTACGCTCACGGACGAGGAGTTCGCGGCCGGTCCATCCGCCTGGGCCTCGTACCCGGACCCCTTTCCCGTCTCGCAGACCGCGATCGACCGGGCGGAGTAGACGACCCGGCGGTGACGAGCGAGATCGTCGCTATCCCCGCATCGCGACGCCGCGCCGCCAGTAGCCCATGAACGCGACCCGGGAGCGGGCGATGCCGAGATCCTTCACGAGGCGGCGGCGCAGCGTCGTGACCACCCCGCTCTCCCCCGCGATCCAGAAGTAGCAGTCCGAGTGAGCCTCCCCCTCGGGAGCGGGGGCGATGTCCTCGCCGAGCCCCGAGTACTGCGGGGTCTCCCACAGCGGGTCCTCGCTCTCGACGTCGGAGATGCTCAGCGTCGCCGCGGCGGCGGCCCGCTCGCCGAGATGCTCCAGCACCGCGGGAATCAGGGCCGTGCCGTGATCCGCCCCGGCGCGGTCCAGCCACCGCACCTCGAAGCCCGGGGGCGCGGAGATCGCCGGCCGGTCGCCGCGATGGGGAACCTCGATGAAGGCGACACCCCGCGACGACGGATCGATGTCCTCGAGGATCCGGGCGATGGCGGGGGCGGCCGTCTCGTCGCCGGCCAGCAGGATCGTGCCCGCGTCGCCCGGCCCGTACTCGATGCCGCCGCCGTCGAGGCGACCCCGGCGGGGTCCGATGACGAGCAGCTCGTCCCCCGGCGCCGCCGCGCTCGCCCACCTCGACGCGGGGCCGGTCGCGCCCGGTTCGAGATGCAGCACGAAGTCGATCACCAGGCGGGTCGTGCCGGCGTCGTCGACGGCGAGATCGCGGATCGAGTACGTGCGCATCGACCCGCGCTCCTCGGCGGGGATCCCGAGCCACGTCTGATACCAGTCGGAGTCCTCGTCCGAGAGATCCGGCAGACGACCCGATCGTCCGGGGAACACGAGCTTCACGCGCTGGTCGAACGTGCGCCCGGGGTTGCCGAGGCCGTCGACGTCGGGACCGACGAAGACGACGCGCACGAAGCTCGGGGAGAGGAGCTCGACCGACTCGACGCGCGCCCGCGCCACGGCGAACGGCGGGAGGCCTGCGGCACCGGCCTCGGGTACGGCGCCCTCGTCGAGGGCTTCCTGGACGGCTGTTTCAGCGGACATGATGTCTCCCCTGCGGTAGGACCAGCGGTGTACCGGATACGGGATCCGGGATGACCCGGCTCGCGAGCCCGAAGACGTCGCTCACGAGTTCGGAGTCCAGGATCGACGAGGGCTCGCCCGCCGCCCGGATGCGCCCGTCGCGCATGGCGACGAGCACGTCCGAGTAGCGGGCGGCCAGGTTGAGGTCGTGCAGCACCATCACGATGGTCGTGCCCCGCTCACGGTTGAGGTCGGTGAGCAGGTCGAGCACCTCGATCTGGTGCGCGACGTCGAGAAAGGTGGTCGGCTCGTCGAGCAGCAGGATGTCGGTCTCCTGCGCGAGCGCCATGGCGATCCAGACCCGCTGCCGCTGGCCTCCGGAGAGCTCGTCGACGGGCCGGTCGGCCAGGTCGGCGATCCCCGTCGCCTCGAGCGCCGAGGCGATCACCTCGTAGTCCCGGGCGCTCCAGCGGCTCATCGCGCGCTGATGCGGGTGGCGGCCCCGGCCGACGAGGTCGGATACGACGATGCCCTCGGGCGCCACCGGGTTCTGCGGCAGCAGCCCGAGCACGCGCGCGATCTCCTTCGAGTGCCGATCCTGCAGCGGGGTGTCGTCGAGCAGGATCCTGCCGTCGCGGGGCTTCATGAGCCGGGCGAGGGAGCGCAGGAGCGTCGACTTGCCGCAGCCGTTCGCGCCGACGATCGACGTGATCCGGCCCGGAGCGATGCCGAGGTCGAGCTGCTCGACGATGGTGCGGTCCCCGTAGCCGAGGGTGACCTCTGCGGCGACGAGTCGGTGCGATGCGGTCATAGGGCGCTTCCGGTGCGGTTCAGGCGGACGAGGAGGAGGATCAGGTAGGGCGCGCCGAGCACGCCGGTGACGACGCCGACGGGGTAGCGCTCGTCGAGGAGGAACTGCCCGGCCAGGTCGGAGGCGAGCACGATGAGGGCTCCGGTCAGCCCGGCGGGGAGCACGAGACCGGCGCCGGGGCCGACGAGGCGGGCGGCGATCGGCCCCGACATGAACGCGACGAAGGCGATCGGCCCGCTGCCCGCGGTGGCGAAGGCCAGGAGCGCCACCGCAGACAGGATCAGCGCGGCCCGGGTGAGGCCGACGCGCAGCCCCAGGGCCGTGGCGGCGTCGTCTCCGAGCCGCAGCACCCCGAGCCCGCGCCCGGTCAGCAGCAGGATCGGCGCGAGCACGGCGCAGGCGGCGGCCAGCGGCGCGACGCGCTCCCAGGTGGCGGCGTTCAGACTGCCGGTGAGCCACTGCATGGCGGTCTGGATGTCCCAGTTGGCCGCACGCGACAGCACGTAGGAGATGACGCTGTGCAGCATCGCCGCGACGCCGATGCCGATGAGGATGAAGCGGGCGCCGGCGAACCCTCCGCGGTTCGCGAGCAGGGCGATCGCGGCCGCCGTCGCCAGCGCGCCGCCGAGCGCGAGGAGCGAGACCGCGGTCTCGCTCAGCGACAGCACCACGATGCCGACGACCGCGGCGGCGCCGGCGCCGGCGCTGATGCCGATCACGTCGGGCGACGCCAGCGGGTTGCGCAGCATCGTCTGGAACGTGACGCCGGCCGCGCCGAACGCGAAGCCCGCGAGCAGGCCGAGCGTCGCCCTCGGCAGGCGCAGCTCTCCGACGGTGAAGGAGGCGCCCGGCACCGTCTCGCCCAGCAGCACCCGCGCCACCTCGCCCGGCCCGTAGAAGGTCTGACCGACCATGAGGGAGACCGCGAAGAGGATCGCGACACCGGCCGCGATCAGCGCGGTGACGGTCGCGCGGCGGCGGAGCCGGCCCGACCGACCGGCGGCGACGCGCGCCGCGGCTGCGCTCAGCGACGCGGCGCTCACAGCTCGCGCACCTTCTGCCTCCGCACGATCCAGATGAAGAAGGGGGCGCCGATGACGGCGGTGACGATGCCGACCTCGATCTCCGCGGGTCTCGCGACGACGCGGCCGAGCACGTCGGCGCCGAGCAGCAGGCCCGCCCCCGTGACGGCCGAGAAGGGCAGCAGCCAGCGGTGGTCGGGACCGGCGAGCATGCGGCAGACGTGCGGGATCACGAGCCCGACGAAGCCGATCGGCCCCGCGACCGCGGTGGCCGCGCCGCACAGGACCACGGCGCCGCAGGCCGCGATGATCCGGGATCGGAGCACGTGCTCGCCGAGACCCGCGGCGAGGTCGTCGCCCAGCGCGAGGGAGTTCATGCCGCGCGCGCTCGCGAGGCAGATCAGCGCGCCGATCCCGAGCACGGGCAGCACGGCGGCGATGCCGCCCCAGCTCGCTCCCCCGACCCCGCCGACCTGCCAGAACTGGAAGGTGCGCATGAGGTCGACGTGGGGCAGCATGATCGCGCTCGTCAGCGACACGAAGGCCGCCGAGCTGGCGGCGCCCGCGAGCGCGAGCTTCAGGGGCGTCGCCCCGCCGCGGCCGAGGGAGCCGACGACGTAGACGAAGACCGCGGACGCCGCGGCGCCGAGGATCGCGATCGCCATGAAGCTGAAGGGACGCGCCAGCCCGAAGAACACGATGCCGACGACCACCGCGAGCGAGGCCCCGCTCGAGATGCCGAGGATACCGGGTTCGGCCAGCGGGTTGCGGGTGACGGCCTGCATCGCGGCGCCCGAGATCGCGAGCGCCGCGCCGACGAGCAGCGCGAGCACCGTCCGGGGCAGCCGCTTCGCGACGGCCGCCTCCGAGATCGTGCTCGTGTCGCCCGCGAGCGCGGAGAAGACGTCGTCGGGCGTCACCTCGCGCACGCCGAGCACCGCCGATGCGACGCACAGCAGCGCCAGAACCGCCAGGGCGGCGATGAGCAGCGCGCTCCGACGGGCCGTCCGGCGCCGCATGCCCGCGACGCCGGACGTTCGCGCGACGGCGAGGGTCAGGGCCATTACTCCGCGGCGGCGGCGCTCGCCGGGGCGTTCGCGGCGCTCTCGAGCACCTCGAAGTAGTCGCCGATGCCCCAGCCGATCGACAGCGGCGACGGATTCGCCGAAGCGGCGAGCGGGGTCGCATCCTCGAGGATCGCGATCCGGCCCTCGGCGACGGCGGGGATCTTCGACAGCAGCGGATCGGCCTGCAGCTGCTCGACGAGGCCGCCGTCGGGATCGCCGTAGGTGACGAAGATGTCGATGTCGCCGAAGCGATCGGCGGCCTCTGAGCTGATCTCGAGGTAGAACTCGTCGGTCTTCGCCGATTCCTCCTCGACGAGGGCGGGCTGCGGAAGCCCGATGCTCGCGAGGAAGCCGGGGCGGGTGTCGTGCACCGTGTAGTAGCCGATCTTCGAGAGGTCGGTCGGGTCCATGAAGGCGAAGAGCGCCTTCTTGCCCTCGAGCCCCGGATGCTCGGCCAGCGCGGTGTCGACCTCGGCGTGCAGATCCTCGATGAGCTGCCCGCCCTCGTCCGGGAGCCCGATCGCCGCGGCGTTCATTGTGATCATGTCGTCCAGGGTCGTGCCCCAGGGGGTGTCGGGGTAGGCGACCACGGGCGCGATCTTCGAGAGCGTGTCGTACTCGTCCTCGGTCAGGCCCGAGTAGGCGGCGAGGATCACGTCGGGCTGCGTATCGGCCACGGCCTCGAAGTCGATGCCGTCGGCCTCGTCGAACAGCACCGGGGTCTCCGCTCCGAGCTCCGCGAGCTGATCCTCGACCCAGGGCAGCACTCCGTCGCCGTCGTCGTCGCCCCAGGCGGCTTCGCTCATGCCGACGGGCACCACGCCGAGGGCCAGCGGCACCTCGTGATTGGACCAGGCGACCGTCGCGACGCGCTCGGGCTTCTCGGGGATGGTCGTCGTGCCGTAGGCATGCTCGATCTCGACGGGGAACCCCTCCGACGAGCCTCCGCCCTCCGGCGCGTTCTCCGCGGCGGCGGGCGCGCAGGCCGCGAGGCCGGCGGCGAGCGAGATGGCGGCGGTGAGGCCAAGGATGCGTGAGGCGCGCACGGGCGCTCCCTTCGTGTGGACTGCGCGGCAGTCGGGCTGACGGCGATCATTGTGAATGCCACGTCACATGATGGTTAGGCTTACCTAATTTTGTCAAATACCGTGCGTTTCCTGTGCGGGCCGCGGAGGACCGCGGGACAGACGGCAGGGCCGGGCGGACTACGCTGTGAGGCGGATCATCGGCCGAGCGGAGGAGCAGGGGTGACGACCATCAGGGTGAGCGCGATCGTGATGCGGGACGGCGAGGGCCGCATGCTGACGGTGCGCAAGCGCGGCACCGAGATGCTGATGTTCCCCGGCGGCAAGCCGGAGCCCGGGGAGGATCCCCGGGACACCGCCATCCGGGAGTTCGCCGAGGAGCTGGGGGTGCGACTCGACGGACTGCTGCTGCGCACGGTCGGCGAGTTCTCGGCTCCGGCCGCGAACGAGCCGGGGCACGAGGTCGTGGCCCACGTCTTCGAGCACCCGTTCGTGGAGGTGGGCGAGCCGCTCGCCGAGATCGACCGCGTCGAGTGGATCGACCCCGGCGAGGCGCGCCACGACATCGCTCCGCTGAGCACGATGCTGTTCCCGATCTTGCGCGAATCGGGCCGGGCGCCCGGCCGCATCGCGGTGTTCACGGGCTCCGCAGCGGGAGCCTCCCCCGCGTTCGCCGAGGCCGCGATCGAGCTCGCGTCCGCGTGCGCCCGATCGGGCGTCGGGATCGTCACCGGCGGCGGGCGCGTGGGACTCATGGGCGTGATCGCCGACGCGGCGCTGCGGGCCGGCGGAGAGGTCTTCGGCGTGATCCCGCAGCCGCTCGTCGAGGGCGAGATCGCGCACGAGAGTCTCACCCGTCTCGAGGTCGTCTCCGACATGCACGCGCGCAAGCACCGGATGAGCGTGCTCTCCGACGCCTTCGTCGCCCTGCCGGGCGGGGCCGGCACCCTCGAGGAGCTGTTCGAGGCCTGGACGTGGCAGCAGCTCGGCATGCTGGCGAAGCCAGTCGCGCTCTACGACGTCGAGGGCTACTGGCAGCCGCTGCTCGGCATGCTCGATCGGATGGTCGACGAGGGGTTCCTGAGCGCGCCCCTCCGGGAGTCGCTGATCGTCGCGCGCACGCCGGACGAGCTGTTCTCGGCGCTCGCGACGTGGGTGCCCCCGCGCCGGAAATAGACGGGACCACCCGGTAGAAAACGCCGCGCGCTCAGGTTCCCGGACGGAACGCCGTGGATCGCCGAACCACGAGCTCCGGCGAGAGCGCGATGGAGGCGGGGCGCTCCCCGCCCGGGCCCCGCTCGATCATCCCGGTGAGCATCTCGGCGGCCTTGCTTCCCATGCCGCCGAGCTCATGCCGCACCGAGGTGAGCGGCACCGGGAGATTCGCGGCGATGTTGGAGTCGTTCACCGCTATCACCCCGATCTCCTCCCCGATCCGCAGGCCCCGCTCAGCCAGCACCGATACCGCTGCGAACGCGAACATGTCGATGGTCGCGAAAACGGCGGTGGGCGGCCTCGGAGACCGCTCGAGATACTCGGCGAGAGCCCGCTTCGCGTCGGCGAGGTCGAAGCCCGAACCGACGAGCGTGCACGACTCCAGGAGCCCCTCCGCCGCGTCCGCGAAGCCGCGGCTCCGCGCGACCACGTTTCCCGCGTGGCTCGGACCTGCCAGCACCACCACGTCCGTGTGCCCCTGCTCGGCGAGGTGGCGAGCCGCGAGCCTACCGCTCTCAGCATCGTCGCAGGTCACGGAGATCTCCCCCGGGAGCGGGCGACTCATCAGCAGATAGGGGAAATCATCCGCTGCAAGCTCCGAAAAGTAGTGCTCGCCGAGGTGGGCGTCGGCGAAGACGATGCCGTCGACGCCGTGCGCGCGGAACGTCTCGACACGACTCGCGCGCACCCGGGGGTCGTCCGTGGAGTTGGCCACGCAGGTCTGATAGCCCAGTTCCGCGGCACGCGCCTCGAAGCCCCCGTACATCTGACTCACCGCCACGTCGGTGAGATCCGGGACGATCACGCCGAGCAGCCTGCTGCTCCGCGTACGGAGCGCCGATGCGACGGTGTTCAAACGGTACCCGAGGCGATCCGCAGCCTCCACCGCCCGCTTCGCCCCATCCGAACGCAGCGGAACGCCGGAGCGCCTGCGGGCGAGTGCGCGCGAGACGGTCGCAGCGCTCACCCCGGCTTCGAGGGCGACGTCGGACAGGGTGGGCGATCGTCGCATCCGCACCTCCGCTTCCTCTCTGCTGCGAGGATACCGCCCGCCCACGACCGCGGCGGCTCCGGTCGGCCGCAAATGCGCGCCGTGATCTCGAGTTTCAACATCACCTGACGTTTATCCTGCCGGGGGCTTGACCGGCGACCCGTTCGTCTGCACAATCGATGCCACGAGATGCAATCGATTGCAAAGGAGCGAGGATGCCGACGCAGGTGACCGTTGCAGCCGTCCAGACCATTCCCGTGATCGGCGACACGGCCCACAACCTTGCCGACATGCTTGCTCGGGCGGACGAGGCCGCGAGGCGGGGAGCTCGCCTCATCGTGTTCCCTGAGCTCGCCACTTCCGGATACGTCTTCTCCGACGCGGACGAGGCGCGAGACTGCGCCGGAGCCCTCGTCTCCCTCGACGCCGCCGGAAGATTCCGCGAGCTCTGCGCACGGCACGGTGCGGTGGCCGTCTTCGGCTACCCCGAGATCGACGACGACCGGCTCTACAACTCCGCCATGGTCGTCGGACCCGAGGGAGTTGTCGGCAACTACCGCAAGAATCATCTCTGGAACCTGGAGAACGAGATCTTCACCCCCGGCGACACCGGCTACCCCGTCTTCGACACGCTGGTCGGCAGAGTCGGGATCCTCATCTGCTACGACATCTGGTTCCCCGAGGCGGTGCGGTCCCTCGTGCTCGGCGAGGCGGACGTGATCTGTCTCCCGACCAACTGGGTGCCCATCGAGGGCGCCCCGCACGGTCGCCTGACCATGGCCAACCTGCTCTGCCAGACGAACAGCCACATCAACGGAATCACGATCGTCGGGGCCGACCGCGCCGGCGTGGAGCGCGGCCAGGAGTTCCTCGGGAAGAGCGTCATCTCCTCACCCTCTGGCGAACTCGCAGCCGGGCCCGCGAGCGACACCGAGGCCGAGACACTCTACGCAGCCTTCGACGGCGCCGAAGGGCGCCGGGCACGGCACTGGAACGACTACAACGACCCGGTCGAGAACCGCCGGCCCGAGACCTACCGCCTGCAATAGACCATCCGAGAACGGCACGCAAAGGAGCTGCACGTGACACCCGAATACCTCTGGGCCCTCGCGGGCGTCGTCTGCATCGTGGGCATGCTCGTCACGATCCGCATCGGCACCCGCAAGGCCGACCCGTCAGACGTCGAAAGCGCTCCTGAACAGGGAGGCGAGCGCTGATGTCGTTCCAGACCCTCGGCATCCTCGTCATCGCGGTGCTCGGCGCCATCTGGATCTTCGCCGGCCTGAAGGTCAGCAAGAAGGTCAAGGGCACCGACGACTACCTCGTCGGCGGCCGGAACGTGGGCGTCGCCCTCGGCAGCGCGACGATCCTCGCCACGTGGGTGACCGGCAACACCATCCTCGCCGCCCCGGAGAGCGGGTACACCTACGGTGTTCTCGGCGTGCTCGGCTACGCCGTCGGCGGCGGCCTCGCCGTGATCGCCTTCGCCCCGCTTGCGGCGCGCCTCAAGGAGATCCTCCCCGGAGGCCGCACTGTCGGCGACTTCTTCCGCCTCCGCTTCGACGGGAAGAACTACTGGCTGTTCCTGGTCATGCTGCTGATCTGGGATCTCGGCTGGCTCCTCACCCAGGCCATGGCGGCGGGAATCATCCTCGAGTCCATCTTCGGGATCCCCTTCCAGGTAGGGGTGATCGCGACGGTGCTCATCGTGCTCGCCTACGTCACGATCGGCGGCATGATCTCGGTACTCAGCACCGACTTCATGCAGACGCTCCTCATCATGATTCTCGTCTTCGTCTTCCCGGCGCTCGTCTACTGGATGGCGGGGCCCCGCGTGGTCTACGACGGCATGCTCACCCGCATGCCCGAGACGCTGCAGCTCGACAATCCCGCCGGGCTCCTGTTCCTCTGCGTGATCCCGCTCGTCTACATCGGCGAGGTCTTCATGGACAACACGTTCTGGCAGCGGGCGTTCGCGCTGCGGAAGTCGGTCATGAAGAAGACCTTCACCTACGCGGGCATCGGTTGGATCTTCGTGCCGATCGCGACCGGCACGCTCGCCTTCGTCGCCGTCGGGACGGGCCTCGAGTTGCCCGGCGGACCGAGCTCGGTCGCCCCCGAGGTGGTCGCCGAGCACGCCGGCACGCTCGGCTCGGTGCTCTTCCTCGCCCTGTTGTGGGCCGCCCTCGCATCGACGATGGCCGCTCTCCTCAACGGCGTGGCGGGCATCTTCATGAACGACATCTACAACAACGTCATCAACAAGCGGGCGACGGACAAGCAGGTGCTCTGGTCGGGGCGAGTCGCCACCGTGGTACTCGCGGCGATCACCATCGCCACGGCCCTTGCGAGGCCCACGACGCTGCTGTCGCTGCTCATCTGGCTCGGCGTCATCAACGCGGCGTACATCATCCCGATAGTGAGCGGCGCGTTCTTCAAGCGCACCAACCCCACCGGCGTCTTCGTCAGCGTGATCACCGGCGTCCTCGCGGGCCTCACGTTCTACGGGGGCGGCGCCTTGGATCTCCTGTTCTTCAAGATTCCGCTCTTCGATTTCCCCGAATGGGCGTCGGGAGATCTGCAGGGCGCGGTCGTCTCGTTCACGATCTCGGCGCTCGGGGTGCTCATATCGACCAAGCTCTTCCCCAGACCCTACGACTTCCGGAAGATGCGCGATTGGAAACCCGCGTCGGCGATCAAGACAGGAGCGTGATCATGACACTTCCCTACGCACTCTGGCTCATGCTCATCGGGGTGGGCGTCGTCGGGAGCATCTCGACCTTCGTCGGCATCCTCGTGGCGTTCTTCAAGGAGCGCAGGAGCGATCAGTTGTGGTGACTGCGGCGACGCACATGACCCGCTCATCCGCGAACGCCCCCGCCACCCGGACGACCCCTGCTACGCGACTGGAGACCACATGCCGCACCTCACCTCCGCCGACCGCCTCTTCCTCGACGACTTCCGCGGTCTCGAGCGGATCGGTGCCACCCCGGCGGGTGGTGTCCACCGGCTCTCCGGAACGGCTGAGGACGGGGCGCTCAGGGAATGGTTCCGGTCCCACGCCGAGGCTCAGGGCTTCGATGTCAGAGTCGACGGGATCGGCAACATGTTCGCCTGCCGGGAGCTCGTGCCGGGCGCGCCATACGTGCTGGTCGGCTCGCACCTCGATTCGCAGCCCCTCGCGGGCCGGTTCGACGGTGCGTACGGCGTCCTCGCGGCACTCTACGCCGCGAGCCGGGCCCTCGATCGCCTCGCGGCAGACGGGTGTGCGCCGGCTCGCAACCTCGCTGTCGTCAACTGGTTCAACGAGGAAGGCGCTCGCTTCGCCCCCTCACTCATGGGGAGCAGCGTCTACGCCGGCCTCTACTCGATCGAGGACATGCTCGAGGTCCGGGATCTCGACGGCGTGAGCGTCCGCGAGGCTCTCGACGCGATCGGTTGGAGGGGGTCGGACGCACCGCCGGACGCGGCATGCTACGCCGAGATCCACATCGAGCAGGGGCGCATCCTCGAGCGCGAGGGGCTCGATGTGGGGGTGGTCGAGGCGAGCTGGTACACCCAGAAGCTCGACATCACCGTGCTGGGAGAGCAGTCGCACACGGGCGCGACCGCGATGGCGGACCGGCGTGACGCGTTGGTCGCCGCCGCTGAAGCGGTGCTCGCCGTGCACGACGTGACCCTCGACTTCCCCGAGGAGATGCTCGTCTCGTCGGTCGGGCAGCACGTGGTCGAGCCCAACTCGCCGATCGTCGTACCGCGGCGCGTCCACATGATCGCGGACGTGAGGTCGGGGGATCCCGAGATCGTGCGCGCTGCCCGGGCGGCACTGCTCGATCAGTTCGAGAGGATCGGCGATAGGCGACGGGTCGACTTCATCGTCGAGGACTTCGACGTGCGAGAGGTGTGCCGCTTCCCCGAGGCGGGGATCGCGCTGGCCGAGGAGGCGATGCGAGCGGAGGGACTCGCGTCGCGTCGACTCTCGACCATGGCGGGTCACGATGCGGTGGCGCTGAACTCGGTCGTGCCTACCGTGCTGCTGTTCACCCCCAGCGTCGACGGTGTCTCGCACTGCGAACGGGAGCTGACGAGTGACGAGGACATGCTCACGGGCGTGCGCGCGCTCACCGGCGTGGTGCGGGCGCTGCTGGAGCGCACGCTGCCCTGATCACGCCCCGACGAGGCGCGCCAGGCCGCCGGGGCAGTCCGGCGAGGCCGTCCGGCACGGTAGTGTCTCTGGCATGAGCGCCCAGTCGGCGACCGCCGCGACACGATGGATCGACGCCGCCTTCGTGCGCGGGGGCACGAGCAAGGGGCTCTTCTTCGCCGAGCGCGCGCTCCCGCCGCCCGGGGAGCAGCGCGACGCCCTGTTCGCCGGCGCGCTCGGATCACCGGATCCGTTCGGCCGCCAGCTCGACGGCATGGGCGGCGGGATCTCGTCGCTCTCGAAGGTGATGGTCGTGGGCGAGGCCGGCGCCGCGCACGCCCCCGCGGATCTCGTCTACACCTTCGGCCAGGTCGCGGTCGGCGTCGCGGCGGTCGACTACTCCGGCAACTGCGGCAATCTCTCGGCGGGCGTGGTGCCGTTCGCGCTGCACACGGGCCTGCTGAGCCTGCCGGACGGCCCGCGGACCGTGCGTCTGCTGAACACCAACACCGGCAAGCGGGTCGTCGTGAACCTGGTGGTCGAGGACGGCGAGGCCGCCGTCGCCGGCGACTTCGTCGTGCCCGGCGTCGCGGGAGCGGGATCGCCGATCGAGCTCGTCTACCCCGATCCCGCCGGCAGTCGCACGGCCGGCCAGCTGCCCACCGGCCGCCCGATCGACGTGCTGCGATCGACGGGGCGCGAGATCGAGGCGTCGCTCGTCGACGTGGCACTGCCGCTCGTCGTGGTGAGGGCCGCCGATCTCGGCCTCTCCGGCGCGGAGTCGCCCGACGAGATCGATGCGGCGAGCGGCCGCGCCGTCGAGCTCGAGGCGCTGCGACGCGAGGCGGCCGTGCTGATGGGCCTCGCGCGCTCGCCCGAGGAGACCCCGCAGGCGGTGCCCAAGGTCGTGTGCGTCGCCGAGCCCCGGGACTCGCGGCTGCTCGACGGATCCCTCGTCGCCGCCGACGACGCCGACGTGCTCGCGCGCACGATGTCGATGGGGCTCGCGCACCGCGCGGTTCCCGGGACGGCGGCGATGTGCCTCGCCGCGGCGGCCGCCATCCCGGGCACCCTCGTCGAGGCGATCGTGCGCGACCGGCGCCCCTCGGAGCGCGCCCTGAGGATCGGCACGCCCTCCGGCGTCGTGACCGCCGGCGCGGTCGCGGAGCGGCAGGCGGCTGAGACGGGGAACGGCGAGGTTCGCGACGGCGTGCCGGTGGTGACCGGGGCCTCGCTGTTCCGAACCGCGCGTGTGCTCATGAGCGGCCGGGTCTCCGTGCCGAAGCGCCCGGCGGACGACCGCCCCTGAGCGTCCCCGCGCCGATCCGCCCGCACCGCGGGGGGAGGGTGGAGAATGAGAGCATGGCGCAGGGAAGCGGGGTGCAGGTGCGACGGATCTACGAGGATCCGGAGGCGGGCGACGGCACGCGGGTGCTCGTCGATCGTCTCTGGCCGCGCGGCGTCAGCAAGGAGCGCGCCCACCTCGACCTGTGGGTGAAGGAGGTGGCGCCCTCACCGGAGCTGCGCAGGTGGTACGGCCACGATCCGGAGAAGTTCGACGAGTTCCGCCGCCGCTACCGCGCCGAGCTCGAGGACGACGCCCACGCCGAACCGCTCGCCGAGCTGCGGCGCCTCTCGCACCGCGGGCCGCTGACGCTCCTCACCGCTTCGAAGCGCGACGACATCAGCGAGGCCGCCGTCCTGCAGCAGATCCTCACCGGCTCCGCCGACTGAACGCCGCGGCCGGTCCCGCCCGAGCCGGTCCCGCCCGAGCCGATGCCGCCCGGTGCTAGCGTGGGGTCATGACGGACACGGGCTACGGCACGCAGATGGTCGAGGGGCCGCTCACCAAGTCGGCGATCTTCCTCGTGCTGAACGTCGCGGCGACGGGCGCGAGCGGCGAGGGCGGATCGGCCACCCCGGTGGAGTCCGTGCGGAGCGTCCTCGCGGATCTCGAGGATCTCGTCAAGACCGTCGGCTTCCGCGACCCCCGCACCGCGGTCTCCTGCACCGTCGGCATCGGCGACCGCGTCTGGGGCTCCCTCGTCGGGCCGGCGAAGCCCGCCGAGCTGCACCCCTTCCGCGAGTTCGCCGGCGACCGCCACACGGCGATCGCGACGCCCGGGGATCTGCTGTTCCACATCCGCTCCGACCGGGAGGACCTCTGCTTCGAGCTGGAGCGGCTGCTGCTCGACGCGCTCGGCGCCGCCGTCACCGTCGCCGACGAGGTGTCGGGGTTCCGCTACTTCGACACGCGCGACCTGCTCGGCTTCGTCGACGGCACGGCCAACCCGATCGGCCCCGACCTTCCGGAGTCGGCGCTCGTCGGCGATGAGGATCCGAGCTTCTCGGGCGGCAGCTACGCGGTCGTGCAGAAGTACCTCCATCCGCTCGCGGACTGGCAGCGGCTCACGACGAGCGAGCAGGAAGCCATCATGGGCCGCACGAAGGCCGACAACGTCGAGCTCGACGACGCGGAGTCAGGCCAGAAATCGCACAAGACCCTCGCCACGATCGAGGACGAGGCCGGCGAGCACGACATCGTGCGCGACAACATGCCGTTCGCGAGGCCCGGCAGCGGCGAGTTCGGCACCTACTTCATCGGCTACTCCCGGCACCTGTGGGTCATCGAGCGCATGCTGGAGCGCATGTTCATCGGAGATCCTCCCGGCCTCCACGACCGGCTGCTCGACTTCTCCACGGCGATGACGGGCACCACCTTCTTCGTGCCGTCGGCCGAGCTGCTCGGGTCGCTCGACGACGAGCCCGCGGACGAACCCGCGCGGGGCGGCGACCCGGCGCCGGGCGGGGATCCCGGGGTCTCTCCCACCCCCGAGCCGGTCCCGGCCCAAGAGCCGACAGCGGATCCCGGCGCCGCCCCCGCGGATGCGTCTCTCGGCATCGGTTCGCTCAGGAACCCGCCGCATTCCCCGATCTCGGTCGGCCGGCAGACCGCCGACCGGTCGCTCGCTGAAAGGACAGGGCAATGAACCACCTGCTGCGCGGTCACGCGCCGATCACCTCCGACGTCTGGGCGATGATCGACGACGAAGCCAAGACCCGCCTCACCGCGGCGCTCGGAGCGCGGCGCCTCGTCGACTTCTCCGGGCCGCACGGCTGGGAGCACTCGGCCACGTCCACCGGACGCGTCGGCCCCGTCGTCTCCGCCCCCTCGGAGGGCGTGATCGCGAGGGCGCGCCGCGTGCTGCCGCTCGCCGAGGTGCGCGCGGACTTCGTGCTCTCCCGCGACGAGCTGGAGAGCGGCACGCGAGGCGCCCCCGACGTGGACTTCGGCCCCCTCGACGACGCCGCGAAGCGCATCGCGAGCGTCGAGAACGCGGCCATCGTCGACGGCTGGGGCGAACTCGGCATGACCGGCATCGCGCAGGCCTCCCCGCATGAGCCCATCCCGGTCGGCGACGACGCGAGGCGCCTCGCGGTCCGCGTCGCGGCGGCGGTCGCAGCGCTCAAGGGCGCCGGCGTCGACGGCCCCTACGGCCTCGCGCTGGGCTACGAGCTGTGGGTGGACGCCATGGGCGGCAACGATGCCGGCGGTGCGCCCCTGCTGACGCACCTCACCCGGATCCTCGACGGGCCCGTGCAGTGGACGCCCGGCATCACGGGGGCCGTCGTGCTGAGCCTGCGCGGCGGCGACTTCCTGTTCGAGAGCGGCGAGGATCTGTCCGTCGGCTACGCGGGGCACACCGCGGAGTCGGTCAGCCTCTACCTGCAGGAGACCTTCAGCTTCCGCGTCGCTACCCCCGAGGCCGCGATCGCCCTGAGCTGAGGGCCTCGCACCCGCCCCTGACGTCGAAGACCACGCGGGCGAACTGGCCGACCGCGTGCGCCGAGACCAGGCGCAGCCGGTCGGACTCGATGCGCCTGGGCAGCAGCGGCGCGCCGGCGGCGAGCGCGACCGGGGCGATCGACAGCGCGATCCGGTCGAGCGCACCGGCATCCAGGAACTGGCCCGCGAGCTCGCCGCCACCGATCACCCAGATGTCGCCTCCGCCCGCGGCCTCCCGGATCGCGGGGAGGGCGGCGGCGACACCGCCCGATACGAGGCGCACGTCGGCGCCCTCCGGGATCGGCAGCTCGCGCGTGGTGAAGACGAACGTCGGCTTCTCGCCGAACAGCTGCGACCAGCGCTCGGGGTGCTCGAGCAGCCCCTCGTGGCGCAGCACCCACTCGTAGGTGGTGGAGCCCTCCACCAGCACGGCGGCGTCGGGAGGCAGCAGCCTCTCCTCCGGGCGCTCGCCGCCCTCGACTGCGAAGAGCCAGTCGAGGGAGTTCTGCTCGTCGGCGATCCAGCCGTTGAGCGTGGTCGCGGTGTCGAAGATGATGTGTCCCATGCGGCCGACTGTAGCCGCTGCCGCCGACATCGACCGGGCAGCTCCCCGCTCAGGGCTCCCGTGCCGGCTCAGGTGCCGGCTCCGGCTCGAGCACCCCCGTGATCTCCTCACCCAGGGGCTCGGCGAGCACCTCGGAGTAGGCCCAGCTGAGGTGGTGGGAGTCGCGGAACGCCAGCACGCCGCCGATCACGGGGGACGCCTCGTCGTCGACGACGAAGTAGTCGCTCAGGTCGACGAGCGAGACCCTCGCCGGCTGGGACACCTCGGCCGCCTCTGCCAGCGGGTCCTCGTGGAACGCCTCCTGCTCGGGCACTGCGCAGGCCCGGCTCGCCTCGGCGCCGTTCTCGGTCACGCAGCGCAGCACGTTCCCCGGCATCTGCGGAGTGTCCCGGATCGCGACCACGTGACGCACCGACTCGGGCAGTGCGGCCCAGCGCTCCGCGTAGGCCTCCCGCGCCGACTCGCGCCAGCTCTTCCCCGACACCGCGACGATCCGGTTCGTCGACTTCGCCGAGGTGATCACGGTGTCGATCTGCGGGGTGTCCTCGAGCTTCTCCACGGCCCGCTCGTTCCAGTCGGCGCAGTCCTGCTGCAGCGCGCGCTTGCCCGCCTCGGTCGCCGCATCGAAGTCCCGATCCCCGGCGATGAAGGGGCACGACGCCTTGGCCATCACCAGGAGGCTCCAGTTCTCCCGATCCGCCACGCGCTCGAGCGCCCCGAGCCACTGCTCGGCGTGCGAGTCGCCCACGAGCGCGATCGCCCGGTCGGCCGTCTCGAGCTTCGCGCCGTACTCGCAGACCCGCAGCTCGCTGCCCTGGATCGGGCTCAGGCACCGCTCGGGGGCCTTGTCGGCGAGGGAGGGATCCGGGATCGGCGGCTCGGCGGGCTCGGGGTCGCACCCGGAATCCGGGTCGAGCGCCGGCAACCCCACGCACGTATCGGGATCCTGCAGCGCCGCCGACACCTCGTCCCTCGCGGTGTCGATCCGCTTCTCCGCCGTGTCGACGCCCACGAGCGACAGGGCGAGCATGATCCCCATCGCGCCCGTCGTGATCGCGAGAGTGCGCCCGTTGGTCCAGGACCGCGCGGCGCCGGTGCGGAACGGATCCTCGACGAGGATCTTGGAGAGCCAGGCCAGCAGCAGCGTCGCCGCGACGATCGCGCCCCAGTCGAGCACGCCCATCGGCCGCCCCAGCACGAACGGCACGAGCACGATGATCGGGAAGTGCCAGAGGTAGGCGCCGTACGACACGTCTCCGAGCCACTGCATCGGCCGGGCGGCCAGCAGCGCGGTCGGAGCCCAGCGCGTGCGCGGCTCCCCCGCCGCCACGACGAGCGCGGTCGCGACGACCGGCAGGAGGGCCACCCATCCGGGGAACGGGGTGCCGCCGGTGAACAGTGCCGCGCTGACGCCGATGCCGGCGAGGCCGGCCCAGGCCATCGCCGAGCGGACCGCCGGGGAGAGACGCGCGAGCGGGTCGGCGGCGGACGTCGCGAGCAGCGCGAGCAGACCGCCGGCGGCGAACTCCCACGCGCGCGTCGTGGTGACGAAGTAGGCCTGCGCGGGATCGAACGCGGTCACGGCGATCGAGGTCGCGAAGGAGGCCAGCGCGACGGCGCCGATGAGGATCCCGAAGCACAGGCGCGCGCTCGGGGCCGGACGGCCGGAGCCGCCGGGACGGCCGGGTCGAGCACCGCCGCCGGGCCGCTCGCGCCGTCGCGCCGCCCACGCGGCGAGCAGCACGGCCGCCAGCGCGACCACCGGCCAGACGATGTAGAACTGCTCCTCGACCGACAGCGACCAGTAGTGCTGCACGGGCGAGACCTGGGCTTCGTCGGCCATGTAGTCGACCGACTCCGCTGCGAGCACCCAGTTCTGCACGTACGCGGCGGACGCGGCGAGCTGCAGGAGGAAGGAGGGCACGAACCCCGACGGGGCCATGATCCACACCGCGAGGAGGGTGGCCCCGAGCACCAGGAGCGCCGCCGGGAGCAGGCGGCGCGCGCGCCTCGCCCAGAACCGCGGCAGGTTCACCGAGCCGCCGGCCTCCATCTCGCGGAGCAGCTGGCCCGTGATGAGGAATCCGGAGATCACGAAGAACACGTCGACGCCGACGTATCCTCCGGGGAGCGCGGGCGGGACGAGGTGGAAGACCAGCACCAGCGCGACGGCGATGGCGCGGAGCCCCTGGATGTCGGTCCGGACTCCCCCGGCCGCACCCGCACGGCGGATCTGCGGCGCCTCTCCCCGAGCCGCCCCACGTGCCTCGTGCGTCAGTGTCCGTTCCATGAGAGTGGTCGCATCCGTCCGGATCATCTCACTCTATACAACGATTCGGTAACAGCGCACGGCGCTGGTGCGCGACATCGGGGAGGCGTACAATTCCTCCCGCACGCGGCCTCCGTCCGACCCGCCGCAGCGCCTGCCGGAGCGGCTACAGATGCAGCCGCTTGGCGAGCTCGTGCCGCATCTCCGGGCCCTGATCGAGCTGCAGCAGCAGGAGGACGAGCAGCCCGAGGGCGCCGCAGATGATCGAGGGCAGCGGGTGCGACACCCAGCCGAGCATGAGGAACACGATGGGTGCCAGCCCCAGCAGCACGGTGAGGCCGCTGTAGAGGATGTGGTCGCCCACCTCGATGCGCATCAACCGCACCGTGATCAGGAGGGCGACGATGGAGCTCGCGCAGACGATCGGCACCGCGTAGCTGAGGGACCAGCCGCGCCAGCCCGTGAGGTAGTCCCAGTACACGCAGACGAGGCCGACCACGATCACCAGGTACACGGTGCCCTTCGCGACGTTCCGCCGCTTGCGCACCGCCATCAGCACCACGAGCCACATGGCGCAGACCCCCAGCCACACCGAGCGGAGCACCCCGATGCCGTCGAGCTCGCGCCGGAACAGCAGCTGAGCGAGGAACGAGGACAGGATGATCGCGATCGAGGTGAGGAACAGGACTCTGAGCACGCGCCGACGCGAGAAGGCGAGCGGCACGGCCGGGAGCGGGCTCGGCGCCGCCTCGCCCGCAACGGCGGCTCCGCACAGCGGGCAGTGGCTCCAGCCGCCCTCGATGCGGACGGAGCAGTCCGCGCAGCGCCTCACGACTCCTCCTCGGCGATCTCGCGCTCCGTCACCCGCGCCGCCGCCACCGTCACGTCCACTCCGCGCGCTGTGAGCAGCCTGGCGAACTCCCGGACGTGTCCGGTCTCGACGAACGGCGAGGTGAAGCTCACGGTGAGCTGCCCCGCGTGCGACATCGCGCAGAACTGGGGTCGGACGGCTGAGACGTGGAACAGCATCCGCCCGACGCGCGACTCGGCGGGCTCGGGCAGGGCCACCCGGCCGAGGTTCGACACAGCGACGGTCAGGCCGCGGTTGTTGCCCCAGTTGATCAGCCTCAGGATCCCGTCCTTGAGCGGACGCGGCACGACCCTCAGCGCGGGCGTCCGCTCGAACCTGATGAACCTGCGCAGCCTCCGCTCGAGCGCGTCCGGAGTCGCCTTCGGCCGGAACTGATGCTCGAGCCGCCGGGAGATCGATCCGAGGTCGTCCGCGCCCTCGCCGTAGGTGTGCTCCACCCGGACGGTCGCGAAGAAGTTGCGCGCCGACGTCGAGGGGAAGAACTGACGCAGGTTCACCGGCACCGAGGCCGCGAGGGTGCGATCCCTGCCGAGGCCGCCCGACGACAGGCGGATGGACTCGAAGAACAGCGCGGTCAGGTACATCGTGAGCGCGACGCCCTCGGAGCGCGCGAGGGCGAGCACCTCCTTCGCCGGCATGGTGAGCTCGACGACGCGGGTGCGGTTGTCCGGCGTCCGCGTGCCTGCCACCCGGTGCACCCGCCTCCGCGGCGGGCGGGCAGCCCGCCCGTGCCCCTCGGGCTCGGCGGAGGGCGACCGCGCACCGTCGTCGACCGTGAGCACCGCCGGCGCGGCCGCGCGGCTGAAGGCCGCCGCGGCGGAGCGGGTCTCACCCCGACGACGACGGAAGTAGTGCCCGAAGCTGTCGGCGGTGAGCTCGTGCGCCGGCTCGTCCGCGTCGCCGCCGTCGTCGCGCTCGTCGGCGCTCCGGTGCGGGCCGATATCCGGGCCGGTATGCGGGCCGCCGACGAGGCCGACGCCGGGCGGCGCGGGATCCTCCTCGGGGTAGCGCAGCCGGACGTAGGCGGTCGCCAGGTCGGAGAGGAACCACAGCGCACCGGTCCCGTCCGACAGGGCGTGGAAGATCTCGAGGATGATCCGCCGCCGGTGGTGCATCACCCGGAACAGGAGGTTGCGCCGATCCGCCTGATAGATGGGAGCGCAGGTGTGCTGCTCCTCGGGGGTGACGACGGGGCGCAGGTCGCTGTCCTGCAGGTAGTACCAGAACACTCCGCTGCGCAGCACGGCGTGATAGAGCCGGTAGCGCTCGTACGTCGCGTCCAGGGCCCGCTGCAGCAGCACGGGATCCACGTCGGCGTCGACCTCCGCGCTGATGCGGAACACCTTGGGGTCGGCCTCGCTCCGCGCGGCGAGGAAGATGTTGGATGCGTTGTCGAGCCTCACCCACGCGCGTCGGTTCACGTCGCCTCCTCGCCGGTGGGCGGCGGATCGTCCGCGAG
The DNA here is from genome assembly GCF_016522505.1 of Leucobacter chromiisoli. Classification (GTDB taxonomy): domain Bacteria; phylum Actinomycetota; class Actinomycetes; order Actinomycetales; family Microbacteriaceae; genus Leucobacter; species Leucobacter chromiisoli. The sequence goes on from NZ_JAEHOH010000014.1 coordinate 102,804, forward strand.
CGCGCCGTCGAGGAACGCGTCGATCACCCCGTACGCCTCCCGCAGCGAGCGGGAGAACCTCGGCAGCGCGATGAAGCCGTGGAGGGCCCCGGGCACCCGGTGGAGTCGCACCGCATTGCCGGCTTCCTCCAGGGCGCGGGCGTAGGCCTCCCCCTCGTCGCGCAGCAGGTCCAGCTCGGCCGTGATGAGGAGCGTCGCCGGCTGGTCGGAGAGGTCCTCCGCCATCAGCGGGGCGACGAGCGGATCGCGACGGCGATCCGGATCCGGGACGTAGAGGTCGAGGTAGTCCTGCACCTCGGTGTTCGTGAGCCGGTAGTCGTCGCCGTGATTGCGCACCGAGGCGAATGGAGACGTCAGCGGGTCGTGGTCCCAGTGCGTCACGGGATAGAGCAGGATCTGCCGGCTCGCGCCCCGGTGCCCGCGCTCCCGCAGCAGGAGCGAGACCGCCGCGGCCAGGTTGCCGCCGGCCGAGTCGCCCATCAGCACGATCCGGTCGGCGTCCCGGATCCCCGCTCGCCGCGGGTCCTCGAGCAGCAGCCGAGCGACCCGGGCGCAGTCCTCCAGGCCTGCGGGGAAGGGATGCTCAGGCGCCAGCCGGTAGTCGACGGACGCCACGACGCAGCCCGTGAGGTCGGCCATCGTCGCGCACGCCGGAGTGTAGCTCTCGATGTCCCCGGTGACCCAGCCCCCGCCGTGGAAGAAGAGGATGACGTCGTCGCGTCGCTGCACCCTCGGTGCGAACACGCGAACCGGAATCCGGTGGCTCCCGTCGCCGGAGACGATCTGGCGGTCGAGCGCCCGGTACCGCGGCACCGGCCGAGCCGCGAGGCGCCTCTGGAAGCGCCGCACCCGCTCGTAGTCCTCGCGCATGTTGACCCGGGGCGCCGCGAAGAGCCTGAGCGCCGCCCTGAGCAGCCGGTTCACGCGCGGCCGGAGATGTCGGGGGCTGGCTGGTCCATGCCCCCAGCATAGGGATCCCGCATCAGGTGCCGCAGTACGTGCGGTGCGGGCCGGATCCCTCGGGGGCCGGCAGCGCGTAGCGGTCGAAGCCCGGCCGATGCTCGAACGGACTCGTGAGCAGCCCGAGCAGGGTCTCGAACGGCGCGGGATCGCCGATGGTCGCGGCGTCCAGCGCCTCGTCGACGAGGTGGTTCCGCGGGATGTAGACGGGGTTCACCCGGTCCATCGCGTCGCCGTCCGGTCCGAGCGCCAGCCAGGCGTCGAACCACTCGCCGGGACCCGCCCCGACCGCGAACAGGGATCGCACCCCGTCCTCCCGACCGCGCGCCGCCTCCGCGAGGGCCCGGAAGAAGCCGGTGTAGTCGATGCTCCGCGCCTGCAGATCCTCGAGCGCGCCCACCGCGATCCGCGCGATCTCCTCCTCCGCCTCGGCCGCCTGCTCCGCATCGGGATCCGGTGCGCCCGGGCGGCCCGCGATCCCGAGCTTGGCCCGCATGCCCGCGATCCACGCATCGCCGTAGGCGTCGCCGAAGCCCACGAGCGTCTGCTCCGCGAGCTCGACGGCGGCCTCGGGGGTCTCGGCGAGCAGGGGCAGCAGCGTCTCGGCGAAGCGGGTCAGGTTCCACAGCGCGATGCGGGGCTGGTTGCCGTAGGCGTAGCGCCCGCCGTGGTCGATCGAGCTGAACACGGCCGCGGGGTCGTACGCGTCGATGAAGGCGCAGGGGCCGTAGTCGATCGTCTCGCCCGAGATGGTCGTGTTGTCGGTGTTCATGACGCCGTGCACGAAGCCGACGAGCATCCACGAGGCGAGCAGCCGGGCCTGCGCCGCGATCACGGCCTCGAGCAGTCCCAGGTACGGCGCCTCGGTCTCCGCCAGGTGCGGGAAGTGGCGCGCGATCGCGTGATCGGCGAGCCGGCGCAGCAGATCGGCGTCGCCGGTGGAGCGCGCGTACTGGAACGAGCCGACCCTGAGGTGACTGCTGGCGACGCGCACGAGCACGGCGCCGGGCAGGAGGCCGGTGTCGCGCGGCACCAGCCTCCCCGTGCCCACGACCGCGAGGGCCCGGGTGGTCGGGATCCCGAGCGCGTGCATCGCCTCGCCCATCGCGTACTCGCGCAGCATCGGGCCAACCGCCGCGAAGCCGTCGGCGCGGGCGAGCGGCGTTCTGCCCGACCCCTTCAGGTGGAGGTCGCGCAGCCGGCCCGCCGTGTCCTCGGCCTCGCCGAGCAGCAGGGCGCGCCCGTCCCCGAGTCTCGGCACATACCCGCCGAACTGGTGGCCTGCGTACACCTGCGCGACCGGGCGGCTGCCCTCGGCGAGCGCGTTGCCGAGGAGGAAGCGCACGCCGGTCTCGCTGCGGAGCGCATCGGCGTCGAGGCCGAGCTCGCCCGCGAGCTCCTCGTTGAGCATCAGCAGCGACGGCTCTTCCGGCTCCATGGCGCGCCACGGGATCGCCATCTCGGGCAGATCCCGGGCGAAGGCGTCGCCGAGCGAGACGCCCGGCATCTCGGGCAGTTCGTCTCGTGCCGCATCTCGGGTCGGCGGGCGCGCCGGGTCGGGGCCCGGGGGCGGGTTCGGGGGCGGTGTTGCGTTTCGGGCTGGTTCGGCGGACATGCCCCGAGGATACGCGCGCACCCTCACCGCGCACCCAGGCTCGGGCCGCCGGTGCCGAGGAGGAGTACGGAGAGGGCGGGAGCGCGCGCGGCGCACGCCACGGTCGGTCGTCGGCGCCTCCGCAGATCCTCGGCGAGCATCACGAGGATACCGCTGGGGCCGCGCAGGTAGGTGAGTTTGTAGACGTCGCCATAGGTCGCGACACCGCGAAGCGGGTGGCAGCCGTGCCTCGCGGCGACGGCGAGCGCCTCGTCGATGTCGTCGACGGAGAAGGCGACCCGGTGCATCCCGATCTCGTTGGGGAGCGCAGGCTCGGTCTCGATGGCCTCGGGGTGGATGTACTCGAAGAATTCGAGGCGGCCGTGGCCGTCCGGGGTCTGCAGCACCGCGATCTTGGCGTGGTTGTCGTCGAGCCCAACCGCGGTGTCCGCCCACTCGCCGCTCACCGTGTCGCGGCCCACGACGGTGAGGCCGAGATCCGTGAAGAACGCGACCGCGGCCTCGATGTCGCGAACCGCGATGCCGACGTTGTCGAGTCTGATGGCCATGCGTCGCATCGTAGCAACTGGGACCCGGTCCCGAACCCGATCCCGAGCCCCCGCTCCACGCCCCGTCCCCCGCTCGGGGAAGCATCCCGAGCGCCGGGCGCCTCACCCCTCGTCGAGGAGCGCCGCCGCGTACATGGGGCGTGCGGCGTCGGCGCTCGGCGGGTGGAACAGGCCGGCCGTCGCGTCGCGGTACAGCCGGCTGAGCTCGTGCCCGTTGCCGAAGCCGGCGCCGCCCGCGCATACGAGCGCGACCTCGGCGGCCCGCCGGGCGGCGTCCGACGCGTTGATGCGCGCGCTCACGAGTCGCAGCGGCCAGCCGGATCCGTGGTCGACGAGCTCGTCGAAGTCGCGCGCGTAGGCGTCGAGCTGGGCGGGGATCGCCATGAACTCCATGTGCGCGTCGGCGAGCCGGGTGCGGGCCTCGGGCACCTCGGCGTAGGTCGTGCCGCTCTTCGCCGACCTGCGGCGGCGCAGCCCCTCCGCGGCGAGGTCGAGCGCGCGCCGGGCGACCCCGGCGTAGACCGAGGCGATGAGCAGCTGGAAGTTGCTCGTGATCGCGAAGGTCAGCAGGTCGGGGTGACGCCCGGTCGGGATCCGCCTCGCCACGCGCTCGGGGCGCATCCGCGCGCCGTCCAGGATCGTGGCGCGGCTCTGCGAGGCCCGCATGCCGAGCACGTCCCAGTCGTCGGACACGCGGATCCCCTCGCCGCCGCCGGCCTCCGCCTCGGCCGCCGTGCGCTCCAGGAACCCGTACACGAGTCGCGGCTCCTCCCCCGAGGCGTCGAGGCCGTGCACGATGAGGCGCGTCCACACCGGCGAGAGCGAGGTGAAGATCTTCACGCCCGAGAGCAGGTATGCGCCGTCGGGCTGCACCTCGGCGCTCGTGTTGGAGCCCTGCAGCACCCAGTCGTTCGACGGCTCGCTGATCCCGAACGCGAAGATCTCGCCCGTCATCGCCTCCTCGAGCACGTAGTCGAGCGAGCGGTCGCCGCGCTCGCGCATCGCGCGCACGACGCCCGTGCACATGAGGTGCATGTTGATCGCCAGCGCCGTCGCGGGTGCCGCCGTCGCGAGCCGCTGCTGCAGGCGCGAGACCTCGTGCAGGCCGAGGCCGGGGCCGCCGAACTCCTCGGGCACGAACAGCGCCGGGTAGCCGCGCTCGCGCAGCTCGGCGAGATCCTCGCCGAAGAACCGGTTCTCCCGGTCGTAGATCGCCGCCCGCTCGCGGAACCGCGCCAGCAGCTCCTCGGGAAGGTACTCCTCGGCCAGCTGCGCGTGCCTCGTCTCCCGATCGATCATCGCCTCTCCTCTGCGTCGTCGTGCTTCATCCATGGTCGCGCATCGTCGGAGGTCTCCGATACGTCGGAGGAATGGACCGGGGTCCCTCCGACATACGCGGGTTCTCCGGCGCACGGGACGGCGGCCGGCCGGCGGTACGACCGACCGCGGCACGGGCGGCAGTGCGATACGCCGCCCCGACGGCCCACGCCTCCCTCATCCCCTCAGCAGCAGCGCCGCGTTGTGGCCGCCGAAGCCGAACGAGGTCGACAGCGCCGAGCGGATCCCCCGTTCCCGAGCGCCGACGACGAAGTCCCAGCCGTCGAACTCGGGGTCGTCGAGGTTCAGGGTGGGCGGCAGGATCCCGGTTCTCAGCGCCATCACCGAGATGATGGCCTCGACCGCCCCGCCCGCGCCGAGCAGGTGCCCGGTGCTCGACTTCGTGGCGCTGATCGGGATCCCCCGAGCGGCGTCGCCGAGGGCGGCCTCGAGCGCGGCGAGCTCGGCCGCGTCGCCCGCCGGGGTGCCGGTGCCGTGGGCGTTGACGTGGTCGACCTCTCCCGGCTCGGCCCCCGCGTCGGCGAGGCAGTCGCGCACGGCACGCGCCGCGCCGCGGCCCTGCGGGTGCGGCGCGGTCGGGTGGTGAGCGTCGCTCGACGCCCCGAAGCCCGCGAGCTCGGCCAGCGCCTCGGCACCGCGCGCCCGCGCGCTCTCCTCGGACTCGAGCAGGATCGCGGCCGCCCCCTGCGACATGACGAACCCGGATCTGGCCCGGTCGAAGGGGCGCGAGGCCGACGCGGGGTCGTCCTCGTACCCGGCGGCGAGCGCCCGCATGTTCGCGTTCGAGGCGAGGTTCACCGGGTTCAGGCAGTCCTCCATGCCGACGACGACGACTGCGTCGGCGTAGCCGTGCCGGATCCGGCGCAGGCCCTCGCCCAGGCCGATCGCGCCGCTCGCGCAGGTCGCCGAGACGCCCTGCGCCGGCCCGAGGGCCCCGTAGCGCTGGCTGAGCAGGGCCGCCGCCGCATCGGGAGCGCCGTAGACGGCCAGGGTGAGCGGCACCGCTCGCGCGCCCCTCCCGTCGAGCGCGCGCGTGGCGCGCTGCATGGCGTCGACGGGCCCCGATCCCGTCGCGGCGATGACCGCGACGCGCGCGCCGTCCCAGGGCAGGGCCCCGGACTCGGGGGCCGCGCTCGCCTGCGCCAGCGCCTCGTCGGCCGCGGCGAGCGCCCAGTGCTGCACGGGACTGAGTCGTCTCGCGAGCCCCGGCTCGAGCACCGTCGCGACGTCGAAGCCGCGCACCTGTCCGCCGATGCGCACCGGCAGCCCGTCGAACTCGGCGCCCTCGAGCGCGGTGATCGCGCTGCGCCCCGCGGAGACCGACTCCCAGAGCGCCCGCGCGCCGATCCCGCTCGGCGTGATCGCCCCCATCCCGGTGACGACCACCCGGCGGGGCCGACCGCCCGGCCCGGGGAGCCCGCCGTCCACGGGGCTCACAGCCGCACCGCCTCGCCGCGCTCGACGAGCTGCGCCGTCTCGCGCCGACGGATCTTGCCGCCCACGGTGCGGGGCAGCCGCTCCACGGCGTACCAGCGCCCGGGCACGAACTGCGGCGCGAGCCGCTCGCGCGCCCGCGCCAGCAGCGCGGCCTTGCCGGGCAGCGGCGCCACGTCCGGGCCGCCGCCCCGGCCGACGACGCCCTCGACCACGAGCGCCACGACACTGCCGAGCCTCGGATGGGCGAGGGCGATCGCGCATACGGACCCGAGGCCCGGCATCCCCTCGAACTCCCGCTCGACCTCGGGCAGCGCGACCTTGTGCCCGCCCGTCACCGCGATGTCGCCGACCCGCCCCACCAGCTCCAGCCGATCGCCCACGAGCCTCCCCTGATCGTGCACCGTCGCCCACCCGTCGGGGCCCCGCAGCACGGCATCCGTGGTGCCCGCCACGTAGCCGTCGGAGCAGGCGGCGGCGTGGATCCAGAGCGTGCCGAGCTCGCCCTCGGCGACCTCGGCGCCGTGCTCGTCGCGGATGCTCGCGCCGATGCCGTCGTAGACGGAGATCAGCGTGCCGTCGCCGTCGCGGCTGTCGCCGATGAAGCCGATCTCGGCGGCGCCGTAGTAGCTGATGAGCCGCACGCCGGGCAGCACGCGGGCGAGACCGTCGCGGATGTTCGCGGAGAGGTTGGCCCCGCCCGTGACGACGAGGTCGAGCGATGTGAAGCGCTCGGGATCGCGTCGCGCCGCGTCGCTCAGCGCCTGCACGAGGGCCGGGACGGCGACGACGCGGGTGATCCGCTCCTCGCGCACGCGGCGCCCCATCTCGAGCGGGTCGAAGGCGTCGGCCACGTGCGCGCTGCCGGCGGTCGCGAGGCACTCGATGACAGCGTAGAGGGTGAGGCTGTACGAGACCGGCCCGGGTGCGAGCGTCGCGACCCCCGGCAGCGGCTCGAGGTGCGCCGTCGAGACCGCCGCGTTCTCTCGGTACTGACGCCGGGTCTTCAGGAAGGCCTTGGGGTCGCTCGTCGTACCCGAGGAGAACAGCAGCAGGAACGCCTCGTCGCCGTCCCTCACGATGGGCGGCGGGGCGGGATCGACGCGTGCCTCTTCGCGCCTGAACCCGTCGAGCGAGACGACCGTGCCGCCCCAGCCGCGTGCGGAGAGCGCGGAGGCGAGATCCTCGGAGTCGCTGATCACCACCCCGATCCCGGTGGCGAGGATCACGCGCACGCGATGCTCCAGCGGCCATCGGGGGTCGATCGTCGCGGAGACGGCGCGATAGCCGGCGAGCCCGGTGACGATGCGCGCGGTGTGGAAGGCCGAGACGAGACTGACCGCGGTGATCGGGATCCCACGGGTCTCGGGGGCGGGGGCCGGAGGCTCATGCTGCCCGCGGTGGAGCGCGTCGACCACGGCGAAGGCCCGCCGGGAGTCCTCGACGAGTTCCGCGTAGCTCAGCCGCCCGTCGGAGCCGGCGATCGCGGTGCGGCCGGGGTGCTCCCTCGCCGTCCTCAGCACGGTCGACGTGATCGGCACCGCAACCTCCCCGCGATCGACTCGGACCGCTCCAGTCTATGCGGGGCGGATCCGCCGGCGAGACGTCACTCGAGGCCTCCGTCGACCGGGTCGACCGCTCCCCGCGCGCTGCGCCGCCGCGTGAAGAGGATCAGCGAGATCAGGAAGATCAGGGCGCCCGCGCCCATGAGGAGATACCCGACCATGTCGAGATCGATCCAGTCGACCTGGACGTTCAGCGCGAACGCGAGGATCGCGCCGATGACGAAGAGGGCGATGCCCGAGCCGATGCCCATGATGCTCTCCTTACCTCTGGTGCCCGGCACGGCCGGTGCGCGTGCCTCAGGCGGCGGGTGCCTCCGCGGCCCCTCGGGGACACCCGGGGCGCTTCTCGGAAGCGGGACATGCCTCAGGCTCGCGTCGGCCCGCCCGCCGGGCAAGGGGGTTGACAGGGAGCGAGCCCGGCGAGGGCGGAGGCCAGGAAGTCGTCCTCCGCCTCGTTGCCGGGCAGCTCGAGCGCGCTGCGGTAGGCTCCGGCCGCCGCAGCCGCATCACCGAGTTCCTCCAGGGTCACCGCGCGCGCGATGTGGAACGGACGGAAGCGCAGCAGGGCCGGGTCGGCCGACAGCGCGTCGAGACGGCGCAGCCCCTCGGCGGGGCCGCGCAGCCGACCGAGCGCGACCGCCCGGCCCAGACGCACGACGGGGCCGGGCTCGCGCTGTTCGAGCAGGCCGTACAGCACCGCGATCTGCGCCCAGTCCGTCGTCTCGAGGTCCGCCGCCTCGGCGTGCACGGCGGCGATCGCGGCCTGGATCGCGTACGCCCCCGCCCTCGGACCCGCCCCGGCCGCCGACTCGGCCAGGCGGAGCCCCTCCGCCACGAGCCCCCGGTCCCACAGCGCACGGTCCTGCTCGGCGAGCGGAACGGGTCGGCCCCGAGCGTCGGTGCGCGACGGGCGCCGAGCCTCGGTGAGCAGGAGCAGCGCGAGCAGGCCCGCGGTGTCCGCGGATCCCGGCATCAGCTCGTGCAGCAGCCGCGCCAGCCGGATCGCCTCCGCCGTGAGGTCCTCGCGGACGTGGACGTCTCCCGCGGAGCGGGCGAAGCCCTCCGCGTAGAGGAGGTAGACGACGCGCTGCACGCCCGCGACACGCTCCAGCAGATCCCGACGGCGCGGCGCCTCGAACGGCACGCCGAGGGTGCGGATGCGCTTCTTCGCCCGCACGATCCGCTGCTGCATCGTGGGCACGGGGACGAGCAGCGCGTGCGCCACCTCCGGCGTCTCGAGCCCGGCGAGGAAGCGGAGCGTCAGCGCCACGTGGTCCTCGGGCTTCAGCGCCGGGTGCGCGCAGGCGAAGAAGAGCCCGAGCCGGTCGTCGGGAACCGGGTCCGCGTCGGCTTCGCCCACGTGTGCGGCCGGATCCCCGAGCAGCGCCGGCACCGGCGTCCGCTCCTCCTCGATCCGCAGCCGGGCCAGCTTCTGCGCCAGCACGCCCTCGCGCCTCACGGTGTCGAGCGCCTTCCGCTTCGCAGCGGTCTTGAGCCACGCCTCCGGGGCATCGGGGATCCCGCTCCGCGGCCAGGTCCGCAGGGCCTGGGCGAACGCCTCCTGCGTCATGTCCTCGGCGAGGTCGAGGTCGCCGAACCACCGGGCGACGGTGGCCAGGATGCGGGCGCGGGCGTCGCGGTCGATCGCCGCGACGGCCCGCCGCGCCGCCTCCGCTCCCGGGTGCTCCACGGATCCGCCGATCGCGATTCAGTAGGGGGCGAGCGGACGGATCTCGACGTGCCCGCCGGGAGCCGAGGCGGGACTCTTGCGCGCCCACGCGATGGCCTCGTCGATATTCGCCACGTCGATGATGTATCCGCCGCCGACGAACTCCTGCACCTCGGCGAACGGCCCCGACGAGACCACCCGCTCACCCCGCTCGTCGCTGCCCACGGAGACCCCCTGCTCCGGATCCTCCAGGGCGAACGAGCTGACGACGACGCCCGCCTCCGTGATCTCCCGGTCGAAGGCGAAGAACTCCTCGGGGCTCGCCCCTCCGTGCTCGCCGCACGCCGGGTCGTTCGCGTGCCCCATCAGCAGTAGTGCGTACTTCATGATTCCTCCTCGGTCCTCCGGCGAGGAGCCCTGCGCTCGGCGTGCGCTCCGTGCCGGTGATGAATGCCGAACCCGGTGGCCCGACACCATGATGACGTACGGCACCGGGCGGAATCGACAGTCCGGGGAGAAAAACGAGAAACCCGAGCGGCAACGCGCCGCGACCCCGGCCTGCGGGGCGCGCCCGCGCTCTCCGATAGGCTCGGACACGATGGACGGGACGAACGGGAGCAGACGCAGACTCACCCGACGAGCCCCCGGATGGGCGATCGTCGCCGCCCTCGCCTTCGCCGGCCTGAGCTCGGCGTTCATGTTCACCCTCGTCGTCCCGTTGCAGGGCGAGCTCCCCGCACTGCTGAACGCGTCGCGCGAGGACACCACGTGGGTCGTCACGATCACGCTGCTCGTGGCCGCCGTCGCGACGCCGATCTCGGGCCGGCTCGGCGATATGTACGGCAAGCGCCGGGTAGTGCTCGCGCTGCTCGTCGCGCTCATCGTGGGCTCGGTCGTGGCAGCGCTGTCGACCTCGATCGTCGGCGTCATCATCGGCCGCGGCCTGCAGGGCATCACGACGGGCGTGATCCCGCTCGGCATCGCGATCATGCGCGACGTGCTGCCGCCCGCGCGCCTCGGCACCGCCGTCGCGCTCATGAGCGCGACGATGGGCGTGGGCGGCGCGGTCGGCATGCCGCTCGCCGCCCTCATCGCCGAGACCGCCGACTGGCACGCTCTGTTCTGGATGTCGGCCGGGCTCGGCGTGATCGGGATCGCGGCGATCTGGTTCATCGTGCCCGAGGACACGCTGCGCTCGCCGGGGCGGCTCGACCTGCTCGGGGCGCTCGGGCTCGCGGTCGGGCTCACGGGCCTGCTGCTCTACGTCTCCCGCGGAGCCGACTGGGGGTGGGGATCGCCGCTCGCCCTCGGCAGCGCGTGCGTCGGCGTCGCGGCTCTGCTCGGGTGGGGCGCCTATCAGCTGCGCACCCGCGAGCCGCTCGTCGACCTGCGCGTCGCGGCGCGCCCCGCGGTGCTGCTCACGAACCTCGCGGCGATCGGCATGGGCTTCGCGCTGTTCGCCTCGAACGTGACCTTCCCGCAGCTGCTCGAGCTGCCGGCCGAGAGCGGCGTGGGCTTCGGCCTGAGCATGATCGAGGCGGCGATCTGCATCATGCCGGCGGGCATCATCATGATGTTCCTCTCACCGCTTTCCGGGCTGCTCGAGCGGGTCTTCGGCCCGCGCCCCCTGTTCACCATCGGCACGGCGTCCATCATCGTGGCCTACGCCTTCGTGCTGCTGTGGTCGAGCGAGGTGTGGCACATCGTCGTCGCGAACGCGATCATCGGCGTGGGCATCGCGTTCTCCTTCGCCGCGATGCCGATGATCATCATGCGATCGGTGCCGTCGGACGAGACTGGCGTCTCGAACGGCCTCAACGCGCTCTTCCGATCGGTGGGCACCTCCAGCGCCTCGGCGGTCATGGGCGGCGTGCTCGCGGCGATGAGCGTCACCCGGGGCGACCACGCCGTTCCCACCGAGGCGGCCTTCGTGACCTGCTTCTGGATCTCGATCGCGGCCGCCGCGGTCGCGACGGCGCTGACCTTCTTCATCCCGAAGGCGCCGCCCATCGAGCCGCGGGCCGGGATCCGCGAGGCGCGGTGAGGCGAGCACGACGCGGTCCGGCCGGAGCCGGCCGGACCCGGTGAGGCACGGCCCGGCACGGCCAGACCGGGCGCGGTGAGGCGCGGCGGCTCAGACGGTCGCGACCGATCCGCCGTCGACGCGGTAGTTCGATCCGTTGACGAACGACGCGCGGTCCGAGCAGAGGAAGACGATGACGGCCGCGACCTCCTCCGGCGTGCCGCGACGCTTCAGCTCCAGGAACGGACGCTCCTCGTCGAGGAAGGATCTGATCGCCTCGTCCCGGTCGACCCCGAGCTCGGCGGCGCGGCGATCCATCATCGCGTCGGTCATCGGGGTGCGGATGAAGGCCGGGGAGACGGCGTTCACCAGCAGTCCCTCGCGAGCGTAGCTGCGGGAGAGGCCCTTCGCGAGCGCGAGCACGCCGGCCTTCGAGGCGCAGTAGGGCAGCTCGTCGTCGTAGGGCTGCACGGCGTCCTCGGAGGCGACGAACACGAGGCGCCCTCGGCCGCTGCGCCGCAGGTCCTCGAGGAAGGCCCGCGCCACGCGCACCGGGGCGAGCAGATCGGTCTCGATCGTCGAGACCCAGCCGTCGTCGTCGATCTCGTGGAACTTCCCCTGCGCGCCCGTGACGCCGGCGCAGTGCACGAGCATGTCGATGGGGCCGACGGTCTCGGCGACGCTCCGGCGCAGCGCCGCGATGTCGTCGAGCCGGGTGAGATCCGCGGCGAAGGCGTGCAGTCGCCCGCTCGGCGCATCGAGTCGCGCGGCCGCGGCCTCGAGCTTCTCCGGGTCGCGGTCGGTGAGCACGACGCGCGCGCCCTCCGCGAGCAGCTGCGCGGCGGTGCTCCATCCGATGCCCGAGTCGCCGCCGGTGACGAGCGCAACGCGCCCTGAGATCCCGAGATCCATGAGTGCTCCCTCTCGTGTGGAGCCGCAGCGCAGCGGCCCTCGCTCCGTATCAGTCCTCCTCGGCGTCCCGCAGCGGGATCCGCGTCTTCAGGGCGTCGCGATCGCCCGCGTCGGCCTCGGCGATCGCGCGGCGCGCCTCCTCCCGACGCCCCGACAGGTTCCACAGCAGCACCCCCGCCACCCGCGCTCCGTCGAGGTAGAAGACGATCCCCTGCTCGCGGTCCTCGCTCCAGGCCTCGACGGTCTCCAGGGAGGAGTCGAGGGTGCCGACCGCCTCGTAGCGGTTGCCGAACACGACGGAGTAGAAGTAGGGCGTGTGGTCGTAGGGTTCGTCGGCGCCGGCGAGGTTGCGCCCCGCCTGGTGGCCCATCTCGACGGCGTTGTCGACGTGCTCGATGCGCCGGCGGCCCAGGATCGCGTCGGGATAGGAGGCGATGTCCCCGGCCGCGAAGATGCGGTCGTCGCTCGTGCGGAGTCGGTCGTCCACCAGCACGCCGTCTCCCGTCTCCAGACCGGCCCGCTCGGCGAGGCCGATGTTCGGCGTCACGCCCACCCCCACGACCACGGCGTCGCAGCGCACCCTGTCGCCGTTCGTCAGCCGGAGCTCGAGCCCGTCCTCGCCGGCCTCCCCCTGCTCGAGACGGGCCGCCGGCACGTGTTCCACCCCGGCCTCCCGGTAGAGGCCCTCGAAGCGGTGCGCCAGATCGGCCGGGAAGACCGAGCCGCCGAGCACGGGCTCGGGGAAGATCAGGATCGCCTCGGTGTCGTTCTGCACGAGCGCCGCAGCCAGCTCGGTGCCGATGAAGCTGCCGCCGATCACGGCGATCAGGCGGTGGTCGCCCGCGAGCCGGCGCAGCCGCCGGTAGTCCTCCACGGAGCGGTAGTACACGACGCGCTCGTCCTCGGGGAGGTCGAGCGCGTTCGGGGTGCCGCCCGTGGCGAGCAGCAGCTGCTCGTAGCGGAGCACCAGCCCGTTCTCCGTGCGCACGACGCGGTCCTCGCGGTCGATCGAGACCGCGCGCTCCCCCGCGTGGCGCGTCGCGCCGGTGTCGGCCTCCGTGTCGAGCCAGGCGTCGTCGAAGGAGAACGACGCGTCGGTCCACAGCTTCTTCGAGAGGGCGGGCCGGGCGACGGGCGGCGTCTCCTCCTGGGCGACGATCCCGATCGTCCCCTCGGCGTCGAGCTCGCGGATGCCCCGCGCCGCGCTGTCCGCGACCATGCCGCCGCCCACGATCAGGTACCTGTACTCGCTGTAATCGGACATGCCCGTCACGCTAACGAGCGGCTCCGCCGATCAGCAGGGCCTTGCGGGCGGCGAGCCCCGCTGCTATCCGACGGACGGCAGGGGCCGGGCGCGCCCGTTCAGGAGGTCTGGTCCTTCAACCGCACGAGGCGCTCGTGACCGCTCTCCTCGAGCTCGGCGACGTCGGAGCGCGATTTGAGGAAGTCGGAGAACGAGCGGAAGCCGAGGGCCTTCTCGTTGAAGGAGGGATCCATGCGGCGCATCTGCTGCTTCACCGCCGAGCTGTAGAGCCAGCCCGAGTCGTCCTTCTCCTGGCTGAGCCACAGGGCGCGGATGAGCAGGCCGGTGACCGCGATGTCCGGATCCTCGGCCTCCTCCGCGTCGTCAGCGCCCTCGGAGGCGGTGCCCGATCCCTCGAAGGCGTCGGCGACCACCTCGGTCACGGGCTTCGCAGCGGCGCTCCCCTTCTCATCGTTCCCCGACGAGGCGGCCCTGCCCCGTCGCTGCCGCCGCGACGGCTGCTCCCGCTCGGGCGCCTCGACGCCGGGCAGCGAGTCGTAGGTGGCGAACTCGTCGCACGCCGCGGTCAGAGCCTTCGCGGTGGATCCGGCCACGCCGATCCCGACGACGTAGCGGCCGAGGCGCTTGCAGCGCTGCGCGAGCGGCACGTAATCGGAATCGCCCGCGACGATCACGACGTGCGTGAGATCGTCGAGCCGGAACATGTCCTCGACCGCGTCGACGGCGAGCCTGATGTCGGCCCCGTTCTTCGCGTAGGCCGCCGCCGGGAAGAGCTGCACGAGGTCGACGGCCCGGGCGACGAGCTGCGACCGGTACTCGGCGTTCACCGGAGCCGACCAGTCGGCGTAGGCGCGGGTGAGCACCAGCGTGCCGAACGACGAGGCGTAGTCGATGATGGCGCCCACGTCGACCACGGCGGCCTGCAGTCGGGCTGCGATCTCGGCCTCGGTCGGGTCGTCGGCGATGCGCTGCCGGTCGCGGCCGAACGAGTTGCGTCCGTGCACCCGGTCATACCAGGAGAGCACGATGTTGTCGAAGTCGAGGTAGACCGCGACGCGGCCGTTCTGAGGTTCAGGCACGCCACCAGTCTGGCAGGGATCCTCGCCGCGCGGCTGTCAGTGGCGTGTGCGTTTGGGAGTCGCCGCTCGCTTGACCGTGCGGGCGACCGCGCCGGCGCCCGCCGCGATCGAGCCGCCCGCGGAGCGCGCGCCTCGCGCGATCCGGCGCTCGATCCGCTCGGCGCCCTCGCGCGGGGCGAGCTCGGCCGCGAAGCCGGCAGGGGCGGGCCCGAACGCGAGGCGCGAAGCCGCCACCACGCGACGGCCGAGGATGTGGTTGCCCGCGCCGCCGACCGCGGCTCCGATCCCGAACGGGAGCGCCTTGCCGACGAACGAACCGCCTCCGATCTTCGCGAAGTGGCCGATGAACGCCCGCTGCAGGCGGTCGAGCACGGGCCGCACCGCGCCGCGCGGCAGCGACTTCGTGACGATCTCGCCCCAGAACGCCGGCCGGTCGCCTCCTCGCCCCGCGACCTGGCGCGTGAGCTGCTGCAGCAGGTCGGCGCCCTCGCGGCCCAGCATGAGGCTCATGACGAGCATCCGGGCGCGATCCGGGTTCTCGACGGGGATGCCGTGCACCTCGGCGACCGACTGCGCGAACAGGGCGGTGCTCTCCAGGAACCCCACGGTCTCGACGCCCGAGAGCGCGATCGTGAGCGGCGTGCTGATCGCGGGGATCACGGCCGTGGCTCCCACGGCGGCCCCGCCGCCCGTGATCGCGAGCAGATAGCGGCGCTGCAGCATGCGGATCACCTGGTCGGGCGTGGCCTCGGGGTGGCGCATGCGCACGCTGCGGATGTGGGCGAGCACGACCGGGCGCTGCACCGCGAGCGCGCGATCGAGGCCGCGGGCGAAGGCGGACCGGTGCGCGGGATCGAGGTGCGCGGGATCGCCGTGCGCGGGGCCGCCGTGCGCGGGGTCGCCGTGCGCGGGATCGACGGGCTGGCCGGGGACGGCGAGCGGCGCCGGGCGGGCGTAGACCGGCCGGAGGGGCGCGATCTCGGCGGACGCCGACTCCCCGGCCCCGACGGACGAGGGGGCGCCGTACTGCGGGGCGCGGTATTGTGGCGCGCCGTACTGCGGTTCGTTCATGGCGCTGATTCTACGAACGCGCCGCGCGAACGGCGGCATGGGCGGGGAGGCTGGACGACGGGCGGCTCGGCGGGTATCCTGCGGCGATCACGCCCCCGGCGGGGACGGACGGTCGTCCCCTTCGGCGGCCGTGCGGACCTCGGCGAGCGTGCGCGGGTGCGCCAGGATGCGGAAGTGACCGCCCGTGTCGACTCGCACGTTCCTCGCGCCCACCAGTTCGCTCCCCTCGGGAATGTGCGGGTCGAAGCGCGGGAAGACCGAGACGATCCGGGCGTTGGCCTCGGGCAGACCCGCGAGTCGCAGCACCGTCTCGTCTCGCGGGGAGAACGAGCGCAGCGTCGGGTTGAGCAGGAACCGGGCGTAGCGCGACCCGCCGAAGGGCGCGGCGACGGCGACCATCGCTCGGATCCGCCGGGCGCCGGAGCCGAACGCCATGACGTGCTTCCCGATCAGGCCGCCCTTGCTGTGGGCGACGATGACGACGCCCTGCAGGCCCCGAGCGCAGAGGTACTCGTCGACGAGCCGGGCGCCCTCGGAGACCGGGATGCGGTTGTCGCGCAGGGGATCCACGACGTGCACCGGGTGTCCCCGCCCGTGCAGGTCGACGATGAGCGGCAGCAGGAAGCGCCACGACTCGTAGACCCCGGGAACGACGAGGATCGGAGCGCCGTCGCCGTCGCCGAAGCCCCCCGGATCGGTGCGGTCGACGAGGGCGCGCAGCTGCCACCAGCCGGCGTAGGCGTAATCCGCGACCCACCAGGCCGCCTTCCGGATCAGGCCCATGCTCGGTCCTCCGCTTCCGTCGTCCCCGTTGCAGCCTAGTCGCGACGGCTCCGCACGCACTCGCGCTGCGCCGATCTCCCCGGTGCCGGGGCTATGCCACGCGGTGCTCGTGCACCCCCGAGCTCAGCGCCGTGCCGTTGAGCTCGAAGTAGAGCTGCCCCTCGGTCACCGACAGCGAGAGCTCGTTGCGCCGCTCGAGCGCGGCGGCCGCCGCGTCGACGAACCCGGCGTCGAAACTGCGCAGCACCAGGGCGTCGGCGCGGTGGATCGGCTTGCCCGCCCACGCGGCGAGGATCTTCGCGGGGTCGCGGTGCGTGTAGACGGCGACGCGCCCCGCCGCCTTGCTTCCGGCGTGCACCCGGGCCGCGTCGGGGGCGCCCACCTCGATCCACGCGGTGACTGCGCCGGTGAGATCCCTCACGAGCACCGCGGGCTCGTCCGCGGTCGACACGCTGCCGCCGAACTCGATGCCCTCCTCGTACTCCAGGCAGTACGCGAGAAGGCGCGTCACCATGAACGCGTCGGTCTCCGAGGGATGGCGCGCCACCCTGATCGCGAAATCCTCGTAGACGCCGCGATCCACGTCCGCCAGCTGCACCGTGAACACGTGGATCGTCGAGCCGATGGCCATGGTCACGATCCTAGCGGGCGGGACCGGAGCGACGTCCGGGCGCGGCGGGTCCCCCGGGCCCGGAGGGGCCGGAGGGCGCGCTCCCGCTCCTCTCGACGAGCACTCTTTCCCCACGGTTGGTCTGGTCAACCTGACCAGACCGTGGAACAATGGGGTGATGACGGTGATCGTGAACGTCCAGGAGGCCAAGACCCGGTTGTCCGAGCTGCTGCGGCAGGTCGAGCGCGGCGAGAGCGTCGCCATCGCTCGCGCGGGAACGGTGGTCGCCCGCCTGCAGGCGGTCGAGCCGGTGCGCCGGTCGTTCGACCGTCCGCTGCTCCCGGGCATCCCCCCCGCTCCCGCCGATGAGCTGCTGACCCCGATGAGCGAGAACGAACTCGAGGCTTGGGAATGCGGTCACGCGGGAGACCCGCTGCTCGAGGGCGGAGCATGAGCAGCGTCCTGCTCGACACGCATGTGGTGTTGTGGCTGGCGACGAGCCCGGAGCGTGTTCCCCCGAACCTCACCGCCTCTCTGACGAAGGCCGAGCACCTGTTCGTGTCGCCCGTGAGCGCGTTCGAACTCGCGCAGAAGGCCCGTTTCGGAAGGCTTCCTCAGGCGGAGGCGGTGCTCGCGAGGTGGGGCGAGCTGCTGGAGCGGATGATCGCGACGGAGCTCCCCCTGACGGGCTCCGAGATGCTGCATGCCGGTTCGCTGCGGTGGGAGCACCGCGACCCATTCGACCGCCTCATCGTGGCCCAGGCGCAGCTCTTCGGGCTCACCGTAGCGACGAAGGACGAAGCCATTCGCGGTTTCGGCGCCGTGAGCTGCGAGGCCTGGGAGTAGCGACGCTCGTCGACTCGGGCCGGCGCCTCGATCATGCGCCCGGCACCGAGCGGGCCGTTCCGGAGTGACACGCGCCCGCTCGTATACTGAGGCGATGACCTCACAGCCCCTGCGCGTGCGCCTGCTCAACGACTACGAGATCGTGGTGGAGGGGCTCCGCTCGATGCTGGCGCCCTACGCCGAGCGCGTGAGGGTCGTCGCCCTCGACATCCAGCAGCCCTCCGAGCGGCAGGCCGACGTCACCCTGTACGACACGTTCGGCCAGGTGCAGGCCGACCAGCGCAAGATCGACGAGATCATCGCCGACCCCGCGGCCGGCGCCGTCGTCGTCTACAGCTGGAACACCCAGGAGGAGCTCGTCGGCAAGGCGCTCGACAAGGGCTGCCGCGGCTACCTCGAGAAGTCGCTGAGCGCGGCCGAGCTCGTGGACCGCCTCGAGCGGATCGCGGCCGGGCAGGTCATCGCCCCCGAGGTGCGGGATCGCGGGGTCGAGGAGCCGGCGGGCGGCGCCTGGCCCGGGCAGCACCACGGCCTGACGGCGCGCGAGTCGGAGGTGATCGCGCTCATCACCCAGGGGCTGACGAACCCGGAGATCGCGGCCCGCAGCTACATCACGGGCAACTCGCTCAAGTCGTACATCCGCTCGGCGTACCGCAAGATGGGCGTGGAGCGACGCTCCCAGGCCGTGCGCTGGGGCATCGAGAATGGGATGCTCCCGCCCCAGGAGGTCTGAGCGGGCCCCTCGCGCGCCCGCTCGCGAACCGCTTCCCGACCCCCGCCCGAGCGCCTGGCCGACCGCTCCCGAGCGCCTCGGCGACCCGCTCGCGATCACCGCGAACCCAGGCGGAATCGCCCGCGTTTCCGGGGCATTCTAGGGAAGTCCTGCTCATGAAAAACCACCCCTCTGGGTGGCCGCCCTCGTCGTTACAGTCGGAGCCGACAGGCTTTTCCTGTCGCTTTACTTGGTGCCCCAAGTAACGGCTGCGAAGCGGTGACGCGCCTCTTCCAGTCGTACCGACCACGACCCGAAGGCTCCGATTGGGAACGCTCATCTACGGCAGGTCACTGAAGTTCGAGTTCGATGACCGGACTCTCGAGCACGTCAAGGTCGTGGTGCTCGCCAGGTTCCGCAAGCGGGAGTCGTTCCTGCTCAGTTGGACGCAGCGGGATGCGAGGGGGAAGGGATCGATGTCGGTCTGGATCTCGCCCGACATCCCGCTCGGCTTCCAGTTCGAGGGAGACGCGCGCGGCCCCCTGTCCCGCGAGTGGATCGAGGCGCTCACGAAACTGTCCTACACGAATCAGGGGCTCGTGATCGTGCCCGAGCGGGCGATCGGATCCGACCACTCGCACTCCTGATCCGCGCGACCTCGCGGTCGCGGATCGCAGCGAACATAGGCGGCGACGCGGGGCGGGTCAAGCCCCTGAGCGCGCACCCGATCCGGGCATAGCGTGGAGTCGTCAGGATCAGAGCACGGCTGCGGGAAGCCGTCCGAGCCAGGAGGTGAGCGGCATGGCACGTCACGACGTCACGACGCGGTCCAAGAACGGCCAGTGGGTGAACGAGATCGAGGACGCCCCCGAGCTCTCGATGAGCTTCAGGAGCCGGGAGGAAGCCGAGCAGGCCGGTCGAGAGTTCGCCGCCGCGAACGGCACCCGCCACGTCGTCGAGGACAGCGAGCCGACCGGCGCCATCACGGACGGCGGCGACCCCGACGATCCGACTCCGACCGCGGAGGCCGGAGGCGCGCCGCGGAACCAGTCCGGTCCGGGCGACTGACCGCCGCCGCGACAGGAGCGGACGATGCGGTTCGACACCTGGGAGGAACTCGGTGCTGGCGACGGCGTTCGCCGCCTCTCGCACGCCCATAGCTTCCGTCGGAGCGCCCGTCAACCCAATCGAGGAGGGCACGGGAACGACCTAGTGTCGGGAGGACAACTCGATCGCAGAGGGAGGACGTCATGAACGCAGAACGTGGCAACACGAAGCACGGACCGGAACTCGACGAGCAGATGGAGCAGGAGTCGCGGGGAATGGTGCAGGGCCACGGCAGGCCGCACGCCGAGCCGTTCCGCGAGACCGAGCCGCTGCCCGACGACACTGACGCCGAGGACGTGGTGGAGGCGTTCGAGACCGCTCCCCTGGAGCAGGCGCAGGATCGGGAGGACGACGATGCTTGATCAGCACGCGCTCACCGATCTCCTCTCGGCCGGCGAGCCCTCGACGGTGGCCTACATCGATGGTCCAGGCGCACGCCCCCAGGTGGAGGAGGAGGCCGTCGAGGACACGGTGGTCGCGCGCCTCGAGGAGTGCGGGGCCCCCGAGGCCGACGTCGACGCGATCAAGCGCGCACTCCCCGCGCGCGACGGCACGCCGAGCCCTTCGGCGCGCTATCTGCTCGCGCGGGGCGGGCGCCTCGAGCTCGACGAGACCTTCCCGGGCGCCCGCTTCGGCCCGGAACGGATCTCCTTCGGGCGGGTTCCCGAGATCGTGCCGCTCCTGCGGCAGGCCACGAGAAGCGTGCGCTACCTCGTCGTCGAGACGGGCCGGGAGGGCGCAGAAGTGCGTCTGGAGCGCATGGACCGGCACGAGCCGGAACGGGTAGAGGACGTTGAGGGACGCCCCGACAGCCTCACGAAGGTGCAGGCCGGGGGCTGGTCGCATGCCAGATACCAGCGCGCGGCCGAGGAGGTGTGGAAGCACAACCAGTCGGAGGTGGCGGAGGTCGTCGATCGACTGGTCGAGCAGCAGCGCCCCGACTTCATCATGATCGCCGGCGACGTGCGCGCCCGTCAGATGCTGAAGGACGGCCTGGGCGAGGCCGCCTCGAAGCTCGTCATCGAGCACGAGACGCACACTCGGGCCGACGGAGCCGACGACGAGGGCCTCGAGCGGGCACTCGCGGACGCGGCCGAGCAGCGCCTCCGGAGCGAGATCGACGACACCGTCGACCGGGCGCGCGCCGACGGCGGCAGCGCGGGTGCGCAGGGTGTGCCCGCTATCGTCGAAGCGCTGCAGCAGGCCAGGGTCGACACCCTGGTGCTGGACGCCCGGTTCCTGGATGACGATCGGACGCTGCGGGCGCTCGACGCCGAGCCGTGGGTCGCGGAGGAGGAGCCCGAGGGGCTCGAGGCCGAGACGCTGGAGGAGGTCCGGGCCTCCGAGGCGCTGGCACGCGCCGCGCTGCTCACGGGCGCCCGGGTGCTCGTTCGCGAGGAGGATTTCGACGCGCCCGACGAGCCGCGCGAGGAGGTTGGCGCTCAGGAGCCGATCGCCTCGCTCCGCTGGGCGAACGACGCGGGGTAGCCCACCGGCGAATCGGACGAGCGAAGGGTTTCCGCGGCTTCCGCGGAAACCCTTCGCTCGTTCGCGCGGCTCGCGCTGCACGGCCGCGAGACGCGCGGGAGTCGTGTCCCGAGCGCGGGGGCGCGGCGATGACGAGCAGGGCGCCCCGGGCTGACATGGCACCCACCTTAGGGGAGAGCCCCGGTCTCGGGGGCGACGCGGCTCACGGCCGCGAGTCCGGCAGATCCCGATCGTCACCCTCGGAGCGGATGCGGCGCCCCTCGGCCAGCAGCTCCTCCTCCTTCTTCTCCCGCTTCTCGCTCTGGCGCGTGTCGCGCGGGGGAAGCTGGATGTCCTCTTCGGCGGCGATCCCTCCCTGCAGCTGACGACCCCGCTCGAGCTCGGCATCGAACTCGGCGCCGAAGAGGAGCGCGAGATTCGCGATCCACACCCAGAGCAGGAAGACGATCACGCCCGCCAGGGAGCCGTAGGTGCGATCGTAGTTGGAGAAGTTGGCGACGTAGATACCGAACCCGGCGCTCGCGATCGCGAGGACGACGATGGCGAGCAGCGCTCCCGGGCTGATCCAGCGGAACTTCGGCTGCTTCGCGTTGGGCGTCGCGTAGTAGAGCACCGCCACGAGGAACACGATCACGAAGACGAGAAGCGGCCACTTCAGGATGCTCCAGGCGGTCTGCACGCCGGCGCTCGCTCCGATGGCATCCCCGACCGCCTCGACCACCCCGCCCGAGAGGACGAGGGCCAGTGCGGCGATCGCGAGGGTCACGACCGCGATGAGGGTCACGACGAGCTGCATGGGGCGCAGCTTCCAGAACGGCCGCCCCTCCTCGATCTCGTAGATCCGGTTCATGACGCGGCTGAACGCGCCGACGTAGCCGGAGGCCGACCAGAGGGCGACGAGGATGCCCATGACCAGCGCGAGACCGGCCCCGGGTGCCTGTGCGAGCTGCTCGATCGGCCCGCGCAGCGTCTCCGCCGTGTCGCCCGGCGCGACCTCTTCGACGATGCCGAGCACCGCCTCGGCGGCTTCGTCCTCCTGCCCCACGACGCCGAGCAGCGAGAAGATCGCCACCAGCGCGGGGAACATGGCCAGGATGGCGTAGTACGTCAGGGTGGCGGCCGCGTCCATGCACTGGTCGGCCGAGAACTCCCGGACCGTCCGGGTGAGGATGTACTTCCAGGATCGCTTCTCGAGCTTCGTGGGAGCGTCCGGCTTCGCCTCGTGCTCCGGATGCACCCCGTTCTCCCGCGACCCGGCTCCGTGCTCTCGCTGCTTCATGATCCTCCTCCGGACGAGGAAGGGACGGGGCGCGAGCCCCGTCCCATCCGTCTCAGCTGTCGGCGACGTTCTGCCGCGCCTCCTGGGCGCGATCCTTCACGCCTTCCGCGGCGCCGGACGCCTCCTCCTTGACGTGGTCGACCGCCTCCGTCGCGCGATCCTTCACCGCGGCGACGGCCTCCTGGGCGGGCTCCTGCAGGTGCGAGGCGACGTCCTTCGCGACGCCGGTGACCTCGTCGACGAGCGGCTGCGCTCCCTCCTTGGCCTCGGCGGCGAGATCCTTCTCCTTCTCGGAGGCGGGGATCAGGGAGGCGGTGAGGAGCCCCACGCCGAAGGCGATGAGGCCGACGGCGAGAGGGTTCCCCTCGGCCTTGGCCTTGGCCTCGTGCGCCATGTCCTTCGCCTGATCGGCGACGTCGGAGGCGGCGGACTGCGCATCCTCGGCCGTTCCCATCACGCGCTCGCTCACCGACCCGAACGCGCGCCGCATCCTGCTGGTCTGACGGTGCACGATCTTGGACGGAGTCACCTTGTCGGCGAGCGCATCCACGTCGGAGCCGAGACCGCGGCGCGTGCGCTCGATATCGGCACGAATCTGATCCGGTGAATCACTCATTTGTTCTCCTCATTTCTCTTGAACGTCGGCAGGAACTCCTGCAGCGTCTCCACCGTCTGCGGAGCGCCCTTGACCTTCTTCAGATGCGAACGCCCCACCAGGAACAGGACCAGGGCGATGACGGCCCAGAGGACCGCGACCACCACTCCGGCCCAGCCGCCGCCCATGAGCGGGGTGAGGGCCGCCCAGAGAGCCAGCGACAGGAAGAACACGGCCATGCCCGCGCCGTATCCCGCCCCGCCGAGCATCCCGGCGCCCTTCGCGGTGTTCGTGGCGGATTCGCGCAGCTCCGCCTTGGCGAGCGCCAGTTCCTGGCGCATGAGTGTCGAGAGATCCTCGGTGACCTCGCTGATGAGATCGCCGAGGGACTCGGACGCGGCGCGCTGCTCAGAGGGTGTGGGGTCGGTCATCTGAGGCCTCCTCCCCCGTGTCGGTCGCGGACAGCCCCGGACGAGGGTTCTCGCCGGGGTCGGTCAGGGGCGAGCCCGGCGTTCCGGGCAGACGGTCCGAGGCCGCGTGGGCGCCCGAGGTCTGTCCGTCCCAGGTTCCGGTCGCTCCGGCGCCGGCTGCCCCGGTGGTGCCGGGCGCTCCCGGGTCACCGGGAACGGCGGTCGTGCCCGGGGTTCCGAGCGTGCCCGGGGTTCCGAGTGTTCCGGGGGCTCCGGTCGTGCCCGGGGCGCCAGTCGTACCCGGAGCGGCGGCCGGCGGCGCCGGCGGTGCCGGCGGCGCGGAGACCGGGACGGTGCGTCCCTGCCCGCTCGACGAGCCGGGGCTCTGCTGCTGATCCTGGGCGTTCGCGGCGAGTGCCCGCGTGAGGCGCCCGGCCACCACACCCGCGATCGCGGCGACCCCGATGAAGACTCCCGGCTGGCGCCGTGCGAAGGTCTTCACCTCGTCGAGCACCTCTCCGGGCTCCCGCTCGGCGAACCAGGTGGCGACCCTGCTCACGCGCTGCGAGGTCTCCCGCACCAGGTCGCGCGCGATCCCTCCGTCCTCGGAGCTGCGAGCCATGGAGTCGAGGTCGTCGCCGACCGTCCGCAGCCCGCTGGCGATCCGGTCCTGCTGCTTGGTCGCCTCGTGGGTGAGCTCCGACCGGGTCTGGTCGTAGAGGCCCTGAAGCTGATCCTTGGCCTCCCCCACGACCGATTCGGCCTCGTCCTTCGCGGAGTGGCCGACGTTCTTCGCGGCGTCCGTCGCCGAGTGCGCGACCTCAGCGGCCTCGCCCTTCGCCGCTTCGACGCCCGATGCTTCGCCTCCCGAGGTCATTCCTGGTCCTCGCGATACGACGGGCTGATTGCCATCCGACATGCTCTCTCCCTTCATCGGCCGGCGAATACCGGCGTGTAATCGTCTGTTGTAGTCGCCGGACGGAAGGACGGGCCAGGGGTTGCATCCGGAGAAGCGTTGTGCAATCCGCGGGAGACGCGTACGCGCGTCTACGCTGGCCGGTCGAGGTGGTCGGGCAGCGCCGAGGCGGCGCCCACGATGACGTCCTGGATCTTCCAGTCGAGCTCGTGGAGGCCCTCGACGATGGCGTCGGCCTGCTCCACGGTCAGCACACCGTCCCGCGGTGTGACGAAGACCTCGACGTGGAAGACCTGCCCCTGATCCCGCATGCGGATGCCGGACTCCTCGACCCAATCGAGGCCCGCGAGGTATTCGTGGATGCCGTCGGCGAGGGGGTGCCGCTTCTTGTCGTCGAAGGTGCGGGCGCGCTGGTCCATCTGATCCGACACCGCCGCCTTGGTGTTGCGGATGCCGTCCCAGATGATGCCGAGCGAGATGAACACCGCCGCCGCTCCGTCCAGCCACCACCAGCCGAGCCCCACGCCCAGAACGCCGACGATGGACGCGGCGTTCGTCTGCCAGTCGGCCTTCGCCATATCGGCATCCGCGTACAGCAGCTTGTTGTGCAGGATCGGGGCGAGCTTCGCCTTCGCGGGGCCGTACATGAAGACGGGCCCGACGACGATGACGGCCATCACCGCGATCATGAGCCACCCGAGCCAGATGGTGTGGCCGAAGAGGTTCACCGTGCCGATGGAGGGGTGCTCGGCGCGGATCAGCCCGACCACCGACTCGGCCGCGAGGGTGGTGCCCACCGCGAGCAGCGCCACGCCGCCCACGAGGTGCCCCACGCTCATCGCCCGGTGCTGACCGTAGGGGTGTTTGGGCGTCGGCTTCCGGTGGATGAAGATCAGGGCGACGAGGAACGCGATCTGCGGGAGCAGGGACAGCATGTCCTCGACCCAGGCGGTCTTCATGGCCTGGGAGTTGCCCAGCACGAACGCCACGACCGTGATGGTCACGGCCGTGTAGCAGATCGTGAAGATCTGCCAGCGCGTGGCCTTCTTCAGCGCGAGGGCCTGCTTCTCCGGGAGCGCGTCGTGGACCTCGATTCCGTCGGTGATGCTCATACCGCTCTCCTGGTCGCGTCGATGTAGCCCTCGAACTCGGAGAGCAGCGCGTTCTCCCCGGCGGGCAGCAGCGCCACGAGCTCCGCATCGACTCCCTCCGCGGCGAACGGTCTCGACACCGCGGAGCGGTCCGACCAGGGCGTCTCCGGGGAGAAGTCCCCGAGCGCCAGGTCGATCTCGTCCTCCTCCAGCATCCGGACGAGGGACTCCTCGCTCCCCATCTCCCATACGACCCGCGCATGGAGCTCCTCCGCGAAGCCCCTCGCCAGATCCGGAAGCGGCCCCCGCGGAGGATCCTCCGCCGTGCTCAGGCGGGGTTCGACCGCGATCCCGACCCTCAGCTCGTCCCCCCGCGCGTGCTCGAGGGAGCGGTCGGGATCGGCCGGGATCGAGAGCCCGCACCCCGCCAGGGCGGCGGCGAGCGCCACCGCCGCCCCCGCACGCAGCCCCCGCAGGAGCCGCGGGCTCCGAATCCTCCGCCGTCGCACCGACGACACACTCCGAACATCGCACCGCATGCAATGATCATGGCACCGGCCGCCACGCCGGTTCAGACCGTTGCCCCGCGCCGAGGTTTCCTGCTAGCGGCGCGACGACCGCCGCGCCGCGGATCAGTGGAACGGGCAGCGGGATCCCTCGGCTGCGGCCCGCACGCGGCCCCCGGAGGACGGCTTGGTGGGGAGACGCCGGCGGTTCACCTCGAGGCCGCTGCCGAGGATCGTGACCCGGTCGTCGCTCAGCGCCGCGGTGGCGGCTGCGAGCCCCGCGATCGCGAGCTTCTCCCCGGGGCAGCGATGCCCGCCCGCCACGGTGGCGCCGCCCTGCGGAACGAAAGCATCCAGGGCCTCGTAGTCCTCCACGCCGAGGAACCGCTCGGGTGCGAAGTCGCCGGGGCGCTCCCAGGAGCGCTCATCGGTGTTGGTGCCGAGGATGTCGAGCACCAGGCGGCCCCCGGCGGCCAGCCGTTCGCCGTCGAGCTCGACGTCCTCGAGCGCCCACGCGGGCAGCATCGGCACGAACGGGGCGGTGCGCCGGATCTCCTGGGCGAACGCCGTCGCGAGCGGTCCGCCCACGAGCGCGCCGCGCTCCGACGCCTCTGCGGCGATGCGGGCGCGCCACTCCGGCCGGTCGTGCAGCTCCTTGGCGGCGAACGCCGCGAGGCGGGCGACGGCGATCATCGGGCGCATGCTGTTCTGGAGCTCGATTCCCGCCACCTGCGACGGCAGCAGTTCGTCGTTCTCGTCGCGGTGCCACGCCCAGGCGTGCAGGGCGGTGCCCTCGGCCGGCGTCAGACGTCCGGAGCGCGCCGCCTCGACGAGTCGCCGCGCGTGCCGGTCGGACCACCAGCGGTTCAGCGTCGCGAGCAGGAAGCTCGGGGAGTACGGTGCCCCGAAGCCGTCGACGATCTGGGCGAGTCGCGCAGCCCACCGCGTCTGCGCCGCCGGAGTTCCGGGCACGCCCGCCCAGCGCATGATCGCCCGGCCCAGCGCGCCGACCGCGGCGTCGTAGGCGGAGCGCTCTCCCCCGGCCGCCCAGTCGTCGACCTCGGACTGCCACTCGCGCTCGAGCAGCGGTGTCAGGCGCTCGACCTCGGCATCCTCGTAGGCGATCTCGACGAACGTCGCCTTGCGATGACGGTGCTCCGCCCCGTCGAGGCTGTGGACCGAGCCGTGCCCGAACAGGGTCTCCTGGACGAAGGCCGGCATGGCGCCGTGACGCGCGATGCGCCGCCCGTCGTAGAAGAGCGCGACGCCCTCGGCGCCGCGCACGAAGAGCGCGTCCTTGCCGAGCAGCCTCATGGGCGCCGCACGGCCGCCCGCGCCGACGCGGCGCCAGATCCGCTCCCCGAAGCCGTAGCCGCGCGTGAGCAGCGAGAGCGAGTCGTCCCGCATTCGGGATCGGCCTCCGCCGGACTCGGCGGCGGGCTCGTACTCGTCGGCGGGCTCGTACTCGTCGGTGAGCTCGTGTGCGTGGGGATCCATAGCGCCTCCCGGGATCTCGGCGGATCTTCTCGTAGTCTCGGCTTCATCGTGGCCCACGAGGCGCGCGACCGGGAGCCCCTCGACCGTCGGATGGCCGAGATCTAGGATGTGGCAGGATGAATCCATGCCTGAGATGCCGGAGGTTCAGGGGCTCGTGGAGTTCCTCGACGAGCGCGCCGTGGGCAGCACGATCACGCGCGCGAACGTCACCTCCATCTCGGCGCTGAAGACCTACGACCCGCCCTTCGCCGATCTGGTGGGCACCTCCGTCTCCGGCGTCGCGCGGCACGGCAAGTTCGTGGACATCGGGTGCGGCGCCGAGCTCCACCTGGTCTTCCACCTGGCCAAGGCCGGCTGGCTGCGCTGGTACGAGCGGCTCCCGGAGACGCCGATCAAGCTCGGCCGCTCGCCGATCGCCCTGCGCGTCGGCCTCGACGACGGCAGCGGTTTCGATCTGACCGAGGCGGGGACGAAGAAGTCGCTCGCCGTGTACGTCGTGCGCGATCCGCAGGAGATCGAGGGGATCGCGCGCCTCGGGCCCGATCCGCTCGACGCCGGGTTCTCACGCGACGCCCTGGCCGCACTGCTCGCCGGCCGCCGCACCCAGATCAAGGGCCTGCTGCGCGACCAGTCGGTGATCGCCGGCATCGGCAACGCCTACTCGGACGAGATCCTGCACGCCGCGCGGCTGTCGCCCTATGCGCTGGCCGCGTCGCTCGACGAGGGCGAGATCGATCGGCTCTCCGAGGCGATGCGGGAGACGCTGCGGGAGGCCGTGGCCGCAGCGTCCGGCAAGCCGCCCGCCGACCTCAAGGACGCCAAGCGTCGGGGGATGCGGGTGCACGCCCGTGCGGGCGAGGCGTGCCCGGTCTGCGGCGACACGGTGCGCAGCGTGTTCTTCGCGGATCGCTCGCTCGAGTACTGCCCCGCCTGCCAGACCGGCGGCAGGATCCTCGCCGACCGGAGGCTGTCCCGACTGCTGAAGTGACGCGATGGGACGGCGGCCCGGGGCACGGGGCTGCGCAGCCGACGCTCAGAGGAGCCCGGCGACCTTCTCGGCCGTCTCCTTCGCCGATCCGGGGTTCTGCCCCGTGACGAGGTTCCCGTCGACCACGGCGTAGGAGACGAACGGCAGCTTCGCCTTCTCGTAGAGGGCGCCGCGCTTCTTCATCTCCTCCTCCGCGTTGTAGGGCACCAGCTTGTCCACCCGTGCCAGCACCTCCTCCTGCCAGGCGAACCCGGTGACGCGGCGACCGGTGACGAGATAAGTGCCGTCGGAGAGCGTCGTGTTCAGCAGTCCGCAGTAGCCGTGGCACACCGAGGAGACGACGCCGCCGCGCTCGAAGATCTCGCGGGTGATCCGCTGCAGACCCTCGTTGTCGGGGAAGTCGTACATCACCGCGTGCCCGCCGGTGAAGTAGATGGCGTCGAAGTCGGCCGAGTCGATCTCGTCGGGGCGGGCGGTGCGCTCCAGCAGGGCCATCCGCTCGGGATCGGCCCGCCACGCCTTCGCGGTCCGGTCGTAGTTGGGGAACTTCAGCGACCGCGGCTCCAGCGGGGATTCGCCGCCCCGGGGGCTGACGATGGTCTGCTCGAAGCCCCGCTGCGCGAACACCTCCCACGCGTGGGTGAGCTCCGAGAGCCACAGGCCGGTCGGATGGGAGGGGTCGTCGTAGCAGGCGACGTTGGTGACGACGTTGAGGATGCGCGTGGCCATGGGGGCCTCCTGTCGAAGACGAAGGGGTGTCTCGAAGCGTACCGCGCGCGGGCCGGGGTCTCGAGGGTCGCGTCCACCGGCTACCGGGACTCGGCGGCGAGCTGCCGACCGAAGTTCGTGAGCGCCTCGTCCCAGCCGTCGTAGACGAAACCGTCGCCGGGCCTGCCGTCGTATCCGCGCAGATCGAACACCAGCTCGGTGCGCCCCTCCCCCTGCTCGGCGAGCGTGAGGGTGATCACCGGCGTCCCCTCGACGGGCGCATCGGGCTCGCCCCAGGTGAAGACGAGGCGGTCGATCGGCTCGATCTCGAGGAAGACCCCGCCCGTGGGGAACCTCTCGCCGGTATCGTCGTTGGTCATCGTGTAGGCGTAGCGGCCGCCGACCCGCACGTCGAACGACACGGAGTCCGTGCTGACGCCGAAGGGGTGCAGCCACTGGGCGAGTTCGGCCTCGTCGGTCCATGCGCGCCAGACCAGCTCGCGCGGCGCGGCGAAGGTGCGGGTGATCGTGAACCCGGGGGTCTCGGCTGTCGTGCTCATCGTTCCGTCTCCTCTTCTTCGGGGTGGCCCCGACCGGAGTTCCCGGTCGAGTTCTGGGAGTTCTGAGGGTTCCTCGGCTTCTGCGGCTTCCGCAGGTGCTGCGGGTGCTGCCGGTGCTGCCGATCCTTCCGGCCCTGCCGGGGATCCCGCTGCTGCATGCGCTCGAGGTGCTCCGCGAGCGAGTCGAGGCGGAGGTTCCACTCGCGGCGCTGCTGCTCCACCCAGGCCGCGGCCTCGTCGAGGGGCTCGGGCCGGAGCGAGAGCGTTCTCCACTGCGCCTGCACGGTGCGGGTGACGAGGCCCGCGCGCTCGAGCACCTTGAGGTGCTGGGAGATCGCGGGAGCGCTCACCTCGAAGGGGGCCGCGACCTCGCCGACGCTGGCCGGCCCCCGCGAGAGCCGCACGAGGATCTCCCGGCGGATCGGATCCGCCAGCGCCGCGAATATCGAGCTCAGCTGATCCTCGGGTTTCATTTCAATGACTCCTTAATTAAGAATTACACTAAATATAGATCGTTGCCGCGAGAAGTCAAGACCTCGCCAGAGCGCTGCTGGCGCGACCGACGACGCGGCCAGCGCCAGCGCCAGTCCGGCGGCGACGGGCGGGTAGCCAGGTTTCGCCGCCGGTGTCAAGGGCGGGCGCGGGCGGCAGCCGCGCTCCTACGATGACTGCATGAGCACCGACAGCGAGGCCGGCACCGGCGCAGAAACGTCCACCGGCGCCGACGGGAACGCCGGCTCATCGGCGCAGCCCACCCGCCTGCGGCGGGCCGTCACCGGGCCGCTGCTCTTCGCCTTCATCCTCGGAGACGTGCTCGGAGCGGGGGTGTACGCCCTCATGGGCGTGCTCGCCGATCGCGTGGGCGGGATGCTCTGGGCACCGCTGCTGCTCGCCCTCGTGCTCGCGCTGCTCACGGCCGGATCCTACGCGGAGCTCGTCACCAAATACCCTCGAGCGGGCGGATCGGCCGTGTTCGCCGAGCGGGCGTTCAAGAGCCCGCTCATCTCGTTCCTCGTCGGCTACAGCATGCTCGCCGCCGGCGTGACGAGCGCGGCGGGCCTCGCGATCGCGTTCGCCGGCGACTACCTGCGCACCTTCGTCGACCTGCCGACGGTGCCGGTGGCCATCGGCTTCCTCGTGCTCGTGGCACTGCTGAACGCGCGCGGGATCCGCGAGTCCATGGCGGCGAACGTGGTGATGACGGTGATCGAGGTGAGCGGGCTCGTCGTCGTGATCGCGGTCGTCGGGCTGTTCGTGAGCCGCGGCGGGGGCGACCTCTCGCGCTTGACCGAGCCGCCCCAGGATGTGAGCGTGGCGGGGGCGGTGCTGGCCGGCGCCGTCGTCGCGTTCTACTCGTTCGTGGGCTTCGAGACCTCGGCGAACGTGATCGAAGAGGTGAAGCGCCCCAGCAGCACCTACCCCCGCGCGTTGTTCGCGGCGCTCATCACCGCCGGGGGCGTCTACGCCCTCATCGGCGTCGCGAGCTCGGTCGCGCTCCCGGCCTCCGAGCTGCGGGAGTCGAGCGGCCCGCTCCTCGCGGTGATCGGGGCGACGGGCATCACGGTGCCGGCATGGCTCTTCAGCCTGATCGCACTCATCGCGGTCGCGAACGGCGCCCTGCTCACGATGATCATGGCGAGCCGGATGGCGTACGGCATGGCGGAACAGGAGCTCCTCCCCCGACCCCTCACCCGACTGCTGCCTCGGCGCCGCACGCCGTGGGTGGCGATCGCGGTGACGACGCTCGCCGCGGCGCTGCTCACCCTGCTCGGCGATCTCGCGACCCTCGCGGAGACGGTGGTGATCCTGCTGCTCCTCGTGTTCATGAGCACGAACGTCGCGGTTCTCGTGCTGCGGCGCGACCGGGTCTCGCACGAGCACTTCCGGGTGTGGACCTTCGTGCCCGTGCTCGGAGTGGCCTCCTGCGTACTGCTCTTCACCCAGCAGCGCCCCATCGTGTGGCTGTTCGGCGCCGGCCTGCTCGCCATCGGAGCGGTGCTGTACCTGATCTCCCGGTGGAGCCTCAGGCGCGGGAGCACCCGGAATGCGGGGCCGGGGCGGGATCCCGATCAGGTGTGAGGCCCGCCGAGGGCGGGTAAGGGAGCAATGAGCGCAGCGGGGCTGCGAGAAAGGACGGTGCACCGTGTCGATCGAGACGAGCAGGTTCGACGATGAGATCGTCATCACCGACCCGAGCGACGGCTCGGAGGTGGGGCGCGTCCCGGTCTCGGACGAGAACGACATCCGGGAGGCCGTCGCCGCCGCGAGGGCGGCCTTCGACGAGTGGCGCGCAACCCCCGCGGGCGAGCGCGGGGTGGCGCTGCGGAACGCGGCCCTCGCGCTCGGCGACCGGGTGGACGAGTTCGCCGAGCTCCACCATCGCGAGACGGGGCGGGATCGCGACGAGGCGGCCGGGGGTGTGCGGGCGGCCGTCGACACGCTGCTGCAGTACGCGGAACTCGCGCCGCTGCATCGCGGACGCAGCCTGCTCGGCGCACCCGAGGCGCTCGATCTCATGCGTGCGGAGCCGCGCGGGGTCGCCGCCGTCGTGACCCCGTGGAACGACCCCGTCGCGGTGAGCGCGGGGCTCATCGGCGCCGCCCTCGGCACCGGCAACGCGGTGGTGCACAAGCCGAGCGAGCGCTGTCCCCACCTGGGAAGACTGCTCGGCGAGGTGCTCGCGGAGCACTTCCCGCCCGGCGTCTTCGCGACCGTCACCGGCGGGGCGCGGGAGGGCGAGATCCTGGTCGGGTCCTCCGGCGTGGATCTCGTCGCCCACGTCGGCTCGACCTTCGCGGGCGAGCGCATCGCCCGGATCGTCGCCCTCACCGGAGCGCACCTGATCCGCGAGAACGGCGGCAACGACGCCCTGATCGTGGATGCCGGCCTGGATCCGGAGTGGGCGGCCGCGCAAGCGGCGATCGGCGCGTTCACCAACAGCGGTCAGATCTGCACCTCGGTCGAACGCGTCTTCGTGCACCGCGAGATCGCCGACGAGTTCGTGGAGGAGCTCGTGCGGGAGGCGGAGCGGCGCAACGAGGGCGGCCTCGTCGCCCCGCTCGTCGACGAGCGGATGCGCGACTCGGTGCACGAGCAGGTGGCCGAGGCGGTGTCGGCGGGAGCGCGGTTGCTGACGGGCGGGGCGATCCCCGAGGGCGCGGGCGCCCGGTACCCGGCGACCGTGCTCACCGACTGCACCGCCGACATGCGACTGCTCACCGAGGAGACCTTCGGCCCCGTGGCCCCGGTCATGGTGGTCGAGGACTTCGAGGAGGCCCTCGAGCGCGCGGTGCACGACGA
The DNA here is from genome assembly GCF_016522505.1 of Leucobacter chromiisoli. Classification (GTDB taxonomy): domain Bacteria; phylum Actinomycetota; class Actinomycetes; order Actinomycetales; family Microbacteriaceae; genus Leucobacter; species Leucobacter chromiisoli. The sequence continues at coordinate 135,678 of NZ_JAEHOH010000014.1, forward strand.
GTACGGGCTCGCGGCGACGGTGCTCACAGGCGACCTCGAGCACGCCCACGCCGCGATCGATCGGCTGCCGGTCGGGACGGTGAAGGTGAACAACGTCTTCGGCGGTGCGCCGGGCGGATCGGCGCAGCCGAGGGGCCGCAGCGGCTCCGGCTTCGGCTACGGGCCGGAGCTCCTCGACGAGATGACCACCGTGAAGGTCGTGCACATGCAGGCGGCGCGGACGCGCTGAGCTCTCGCGAGCCCCGCGCATCCGCGCCGCGCGCGCAGCGGCTAGCTGTACCGGGTCAGGGCGTTGGTCGCAGTCGGCTGATCGGGGGCTTTCCTCCGAGGGCTGAGTGGTGTCGTCCAGTGTTGTAGTGCTCGAGCCAGGGGTCAAGGGCTGCGGTGCGCTCGTCGTTTGAG
>NZ_JAEHOH010000015.1 GCF_016522505.1 Leucobacter chromiisoli
CTGATCTCGAGCGTGGAATAGCCCTGCACCAAGAGGTGCAAGAGTGACTCGATAGTAGACCAAGGCCAGAACTTCATGACAGCACCTCCGGGTAAAAGAGGTGTTGCGTTAGCCCCCTGAAACCACCGACGATCCAGGACATCTACTGTCGAGCGCAGATGGTGCGCGGGGCGGATAGGGCTGGCGGAGCGGATAGGGCGGACGGGACGGGGCGGGGCGGGGTCGCCGACGCCGGGGCGCGGGGCTGGGCGCCGCCGGATCAGGCTCCCGTGTGGAGGTCGCGCAGCCCGTCGAGCACGGCCTCGCGCAGGGTGGGCGGCGCAGCGCCCGAGCAGGCCCGCCTGACGGCCTCGGTGAGCCGCTGATAGACCTGCTCCTCGTCGCGGCACTCGGTGCACCGCTCCAGGTGCTCCCGGATCGGTGCCGACTCCTCGGCGCACAGCTCGCCCCGGATCAGCTCCTCCAGGTTGGCCCTGGCCTCATCGCATCCGCAGCCGCTCATCGCGACCCTCCCTTCGTATCCGCGCCGATCCCGACGCCCTGCTCACGCGCGTACTCCCCCAGCGACTTCCTCAGCCGCGCTCGTCCCCGGTGCAGCCGACTCATGACGGTGCCGATGGGCACCTCCACGATGTCCGCGATCTCCTGGTAGGAGAAGCCCTCCACGTCGGCGAGATACACGGCCATGCGGAAATCCTCCGGCAGATCGTTCAACGCCTCCGTGACCACGGTGTCCGGCGTCCGGTCGATCGCCTCGGCCTCGGCCGAGCGGGAGGTCATCGCCGTCGTCGACTCGGCTCCGCCGAGCTGCCAGTCCTCGAGATCCTCGACGACGCCCAGGTAGGGTTCGCGCTGCCGCTTCCGGTAGCCGTTGATGTAGGTGTTCGTCATGATCCGGTAGAGCCAGGCCTTGAGGTTCGTGCCCTCCGCGAAGGACGCGAACGCGGCGTACGCCTTCAGGAAGGTCTCCTGCACGAGATCCTGCGCGTCCTGCGGATTCCGCGTCATCTTCATCGCCGCCCCGTAGAGCTGGTCGAGAAGGGGAAGTGCGTCGCGGGCGAAGCGCTGCTCCAGCCCCGTCGCCTGGTCGTCGGTGCCGCTCACAGTCTCCGATCCTAGCCGTTCGCGTCACGCGCAGCCCCTCTCTCCGAACCCGCCTCACCTGGGAACAACGCCCGGAGCGGCCGGATATTCCCGGGGCCGGGTCCACCGTGGAGCGGTCGTGGAGGAGATCGGCGCACGGCCGCCGCAACCGAGGGCGACAGGACGACGAAACGACGTAGACTCGTGAGCGATGCTGATTGCGAAGATGAACCCCCAGGACGACGACGGAGCACGCGCGGGAGAGGCCGGCCCCGGCGATGCCGAACTCTGGGCGGCGCCGACGGCGGGGAGCGCTCTCCGCGCGACGGTGCCCCTGCCGGGGTCCAAGTCCCTCACGGGCCGCGAGCTGATCCTCTCCGCCCTGGCCGACGGCCCGGGGACGCTGCGCAGGCCCCTCCACTCCCGCGACTCGGCGCTCATGGTCGACGCGCTGCGCGCGCTCGGCACCGGCATCGAGGAGATCCCGAGCGAGGGCGCGTTCGGCGCCGACCTGCGCGTCTCCCCCGCCTCCGAGCTGACGGGTTCGACGAGCATCGGCTGCGGTCTGGCCGGTACCGTGATGCGCTTCATCCCACCGGTCGCGGCACTCGCGCTCGGGCCCGTCGCCTTCGACGGCGACCCGTACGCGCGGAAGCGGCCCATGCGGGCGATCCTCGAGGCGCTGCGCGCCCTCGGCGCCGACATCGCGGACGAGGGCCGCGGCGCGCTGCCGTTCACCGTGCACGGCTCGGGATCGCTGCGCGGCGGCCGCGTCGAGCTCGATGCGTCGCTCTCCAGCCAGTTCGTCTCGGGGCTCCTGCTGTCGGCTCCGCGCTTCGACGAGGGCGTGCACGTGGTGCACACGGGCGAGCGCGTCCCGAGCCTGCCGCACATCGAGATGACGGTCGAGGCGCTGCGGGCCCGCGGCGTCGACGTCTCCTCCCCCGCTCCGCACGAGTGGCGCGTCGAGCCGGGCCCGATCGCGGCGCGCGACCTCACGATCGAGCCGGACCTCTCGAACGCCGCCCCGTTCCTCGCCGCCGCGCTCGTCGCGGGCGGCAGCGTGTCGGTGCCGAACTGGCCCGACGCGACCACCCAGGTGGGCGATCAGCTGCGCCGGCTGCTGCCCGAGTTCGGCGCACAGGTGCGGCTCTCCGACGACGGCGTGCTGTCGGTGTCCGGGGATGGCGCGGTGCGAGGCGTGCAGTTGCATGTGCCGGAGGCCGGAGAGCTCGCCCCCACCCTCGTGGGCCTCGCGGCGCTGGCGGACGGACCGAGCGAGATCACGGGCATCGGCCACATCCGGCACCACGAGACGGACCGCATCGCGGCGCTCGTGGCGGAGATCCGGGGCCTCGGCGGCGACGCCGTGGAGCTCGAGGACGGCATCGCCGTGAGGCCGGCGCCGCTGCACGCGGGCGTCTGGAAGAGCTACGCCGACCACCGCATGGCGACGACGGGGGCCCTCCTCGGCCTGCGGGTCGCGGGGGTCGAGGTCGAGGACATCGCGTCCACCTCCAAGACGCTGCCGCAGTTCTCGGAGCTGTGGCACGGCATGCTCGGGGACGAGTCGGATGCCGCCGAGCCCGGGGCCGCCGGGTGGCTGCCGACCACCGGCACGACATTCGGTCCCGACGGTCTCTGACCCCAGACCATGAGCTGGCTGAACTTCGACGACGAGGACGACGTCCCGTACGCGGAGTACGCGGATCACGCCGTGCGCGAGCGGCCCAACCCGAAGGCGAACCGGCCGCGCACCAAGCGCAGGCCCGACCACGCTGACTCGGTGACGGGCATGGTGACGGGCGTCGACCGCGGCCGCTACGCCGTGCTCGTAGCGGAGGGCGCGGATCCCGAGGATCGCCGCGAGCGCGAGATCGTCGCGGCGCGCGCCCGTGAGCTGCGGCGCACCTCGATCGTCATCGGGGACCGGGTGCAGCTGGTCGGCGACACCAGCGGGGCCGAGGGTTCGCTCGCGCGCATCGTCACCGTCGGGGAGCGGCGCACGCTGCTGCGCCGCAGCGCCGACGACACCGACCGCGTCGAACGCGTCGTCGTCGCCAACGCCGACCAGATGCTCATCGTGGTCGCGAGCGCCAACCCGGAGCCGCGCGTGCGGCTCGTCGACCGCTACCTGGTCGCCGCCTACGACGCGGGCATCGCACCGCTGATCTGCATCACCAAGACCGACCTGGCCGACCCCGAGCCGTTCCTCGCCCACTTCAGCGCGCTCGAGGTGCCGGTGTTCCGCTCGGCGCCGGGAGCGGAGCCGCTGGCCGCGATCCGCCTCGCCCTCGCGGGGCACACCACGGTCTTCGTCGGCCACTCCGGCGTCGGCAAGTCGACGCTCATCAACGCGCTCGTGCCCGACGCCGGGCGGGCGACCGGTCACGTGAACGAGGTCACGGGACGCGGCCGGCACACCTCCTCGTCGTCCGTCGCCCTGCGCGTCACGACACCGGCGGGAGACGGCTGGGTCGTCGATACCCCGGGCGTGCGTTCGTTCGGGCTCGGGCACGTGACGAGCGAGGGGATCCTGCGCGGTTTCACCGACCTCGCGGAGCTGATCGACCACTGCCCGCGGGGCTGCAGCCACCAGGAGGACGCGCCCGACTGCGAACTCGACGCGGCGATCGCCGACGGCCGTCTCGACGCCGTGGGCGCGGCCCGAGTGGAGTCGCTGAGGCGCCTGCTGCACTGATCTGCAGGTCCGGCCCGTCCGGCGCGTCCGGCCGCCGTTCGGTGCGGCGATCGGCTCCGCCCGGAGACGCGGATCCCTCCTCCGGCGAGCGGACGATCCTTCTCGCCGAGACAGCAGGAGAGGGGCGGCGGCCGCCCCTCTCCCGTCTCGCGCTCGATGCGCCCGGCGATCCTCAGACCATCATGCGCGCTGCGCGAGCGAGTCGATCACCTCGTTGAGCGACGCCGACGGCCGCATCACCGCAGCGACGAGCTCGGAGTCGGGGCGGTAGTAGCCGCCGATCTCGGCGGGCTCGCCCTGGACGGCGACCAGCTCGGCGACGATGGTCTCCTCGCGCGCCGAGAGCTGCTCAGCGACCGGCGCGAACACCCGCGCGAGCTCCGCATCCTCGCTCTGCTTCGCGAGCTCCTGGGCCCAGTAGAGCGCCAGGTAGAAGTGGCTGCCGCGGTTGTCGAGGGTGCCGAGCTTGCGGCCCGGCGAGCGGTCCTCCTCGAGGAAGGTGCCGGTCGCGCGGTCGAGGGTGTCGGCGAGCACCTGGGCCTTGGCGTTGCCGGTCGACTCGGCGAGGTGCTCGAGCGAGGCGGCCAGCGCGAAGTACTCGCCGAGCGAGTCCCAGCGCAGGTAGTTCTCCTCGACCAGCTGCTGCACGTGCTTCGGGGCCGAGCCGCCGGCACCGGTCTCGAAGAGGCCGCCGCCCGCGAGCAGCGGGACGATCGAGAGCATCTTGGCGCTCGTGCCCACCTCGAGGATCGGGAACAGGTCGGTCAGGTAGTCGCGCAGCACGTTGCCGGTCACCGAGATCGTGTCCTCGCCCCGGCGGATGCGCTCGAGCGAGTAGCGGGTCGCCTCCGCGGGCGCGAGGATCTCGATCGTGAGGCCGTCGGTGTCGTGCTCGCCGAGGTAGCGCTCCACCTTCGCGATGAGCTGGGCGTCGTGCGCACGGTCGGCGTCGAGCCAGAACACCGCGGGGGCGCCGGTCGCGCGGGCGCGGGTCACCGCGAGCTTCACCCAGTCGCGCACCGGGATGTCCTTCGTCTGGGTGGCGCGCCAGATGTCTCCCGGCTGCACCGCATGCTCGAGGAGCACCTCGCCCGCGCGGTTGACGACCTCGACACGGCCGGCCGCCTCGATCTCGAAGGTCTTGTCGTGGCTTCCGTACTCCTCGGCCTTCTGGGCCATCAGGCCCACGTTCGGCACCGTGCCGATGGTCGCGGGATCCAGCGGACCGTTGGCGATCGTGTCGTCGATGACCGCCTGGTAGACGCCCGCGTAGGAGGAGTCGGGGATGACCGCGAGGGTGTCGGCCTCGCCGCCGTCGGCGCCCCACAGCTTGCCGCCGTTGCGGACGAGCGCGGGCATCGACGCGTCGACGATGACGTCGGAGGGCACGTGCAGGTTGGTGATGCCCTTGTCGCTGTTGACGTACGAGAGGCGCGGGCCGCGCTCGATGTCAGCGGCGATCGCATCGGCGATGTTCTGCCCGCCCGGCACCGCGTCGAGCCCCGCGAGGATGGAGCCGAGGCCGTTGTTCGGGGTGAGCCCGGCGGCGTCGAGCGCCGCACCGTGCTCGGCGAACACGTCCGCGAAGAAGGCCCTGACCGCGTGCCCGAAGATGATCGGGTCGCTCACCTTCATCATGGTCGCCTTCAGGTGCAGCGAGTAGAGCACGTCGTCCGTCTTCGCCTGCTCGATCGTCTCGGCGAGGAAGGCGTCGAGCGCGGCGGCGGACATGAACGTCGCGTCGACGATCTCGCCGGGCAGCACCTTGACCTCTTCCTTGAGCACGGTCGTCGTGCCGTCCTCCGCCACATGCCTGATCGTGAGGGCGTCATCGTCGTCGATCACCGTGGACTTCTCGTTCGAGAAGAAGTCGTCGCGGCCCATGGTCGCGACGCGGGTCTTCGAACCCTCGCCGAAGGGCTTGTTGACGTGCGGGTGCTTGCGGGCGTAGTTCTTGACCGCCTGGGGCGCGCGCCGGTCGCTGTTGCCCTCGCGCAGCACGGGGTTCACCGCGGAGCCCTTGATGCGGTCGTAGCGCGCGCGGACGTCCTTCTCGTCGAGCGTGTCGGGCTCGTCGGGGTAGTCGGGGATGTCGAAGCCCTGAGACTGCAGCTCGGCGATGGCGGCCTTGAGCTGCGGGATCGAGGCCGAGATGTTCGGCAGCTTGATGATGTTCGCCTCGGGCAGCGTGGCGAGGGCACCCAGCTCCGCGAGCGCGTCGCCCACGATCTGCTCGGTCCGCAGGCGCTGGGGGAAGGCGGCGAGGATGCGGCCCGAGAGCGAGATGTCGCGGGTCTCGACCTCGACGTCCGCCGCGCCCGTGTAGGCCTCGACGATCGGAAGGAACGAGGCGGTCGCCAGCGCGGGCGCCTCGTCGGTGTGGGTGTAGACAATCGTGGAGTCCGTCACGTCTCGTAATCTCCCATTGGTGTAGGCGGCGCAAGATGCGTGGCCCAGTCTACAGTGTCGCAGCAAAAATATCTCGACGTCGAGAGAAATCCGCCGTCGCGCGGTGCTCGCCGCGCGGGTGCTCTAGGCTGGCTGGCATGGCAGATCGCGTGATCCTCGAACCCGGGCAGACCGCCCCCGATTTCTCGCTCCCCGACCAGGACGGCGTCACCCGAACACTCTCGGAGCTGCGCGGCGAACGGGTGATCCTCTTCTTCTATCCGGAGGCGATGACCCCGGGCTGCACGAAGGAGGCCTGCGACTTCCGCGACTCCGTCGAACCGCTCGCGGCAGCGGGGTACCGCGTGCTCGGCGTCTCGCGCGACGCCGTCGAGAAGCTGAAGCGCTTCGCCGAGCGGGACGGACTCACCTACCCGCTGCTCAGCGATCCCGAGCTCGCCGCCCATCACGCGTACGGCGCCTACGGCGAGAAGAACAGCTACGGACGGATCGTGACGAGCGCCATCCGCTCCACCTTCGTGGTGGACGAGGAGGGCCGGATCGCCGAGGCGCTGTACAACGTGAAGGCCACCGGGCACGTCGCGCGGGTACGCAAGATGCTCGGCGTCTGAGACGCGGGCGGACTGCTCGCGTGGTTCCGTCCGGGCGCCAGAGGCGCGCGGGCTGCCCTGGCCCCTGGGTCTTCCGGCACCGGATCCCGACACCTCCGCCGAAAGGCGACTTTTCGCTGCGGAACGCTCGCTCCGCAGCGAAGACCCGCCTCTCGAGGCGGTTCTCCGCTGTCCCGCTCTGCGCTTGCGGAAGTTGCTGGAGCCTGCACGTGGCCGCTCGCCTTCGGCGACCGGCTCTTGAAGCAGGCCGGATTCCTCCCGCGCCAGGGCAAGGGTGATCACGAGGTGTGGAGCAAGGGTTCGCTTCAGGTCAGACTCACTCAGACGAGAGAGGTCTCGCCGGGTCTGGTACGAAAGGCGTTGAAGGCGATCGATGCTTCGAAGGGGAATCGTGAGTATCGAGGTTGACGCCCGTCGCTGGGAGCACGGCTGGGAGCTCTGGACCGCGCTCAGGCGGACGCCGCCAAGCGCTCCCGCGAGGTCGCGAGGTCGCGAGAGAGCTTGTCGAGGATCGGGGCCGGCATCCCGGCTGGCGCCGGCGTCGACCGCCGCGAACTCGTGCTGCCCTCGCCGACCGTGCCGACGAGCTTCGCCGAGCTGCGGACCCTCACGCTGATGGGGCGCGGCGACTCGGTCGCGGGCCGCTGGGAACCGTACGGGCTGGAGTGGGTCTACGCGGCCGGCAAGGTCTCACCCTCGACCTACGAAGTGATCTGGAAAGGAAGGATCGAGCCCCGCCGCCGGGTCGTTCACCCGGCATTCGGCGCGGGATCCTGAGCCGAGCAGGCTCAGGTCACGTCTCGCGATCCGGATCACCCGGCGCCGCCGGCACCGTCGGCCTCGCCAGCACCGCGGCGAAGAACCCGACCAGCGCGAGCAGCACGAGCGCCCACCCGAGCAGCGGATCGCCGAGGATTCCCTGCAGCACCCCGGTGCCCGCCGCGAACAGCAGCACGTGGATCGTGAGGGCCGAGCCGCGCGCCCACGGGGCGCGCTTGGAGAGCGCTCCCGCCAGCGTCGCGCACACCCAGATCCAGGCCAGCAGCAGCGCGATGAGGATGCTGAGGCGCTGCGCGAGGGGCTCGTCGGCCGCGGCGAAGCTGCTCTGGATCGTGACCCAGAGCAGCGCCGCGCCGCCCAGGCCCTCGCAGATCAGGATCAGCGTGAGCACGGCCCACGCGACCCGCGACCTCGTGTGAACGACGTCTTGCGGCTGCATGTCAGGAACCTTTCGGAGTGATTGCAAATTGACTATTGATTTGCACTTGTTTCCGTGAAACCATATATTTCGTCGAGTTTCGCGCACGCCGACGTGAGCAATCTCAGCCACTGTTAGGTAATTACGGCGCGAGTTCTAGGCTATCCCGGCCTCCGGTTATTCGCGTGCGTGCGTATGAAGTATGGAGGACGAAAGAATGGATTGGCGCGAGCAGGCTGCATGCCTCACAGTAGACCCCGAGCTCTTCTTCCCGGTGGGCAACACCGGCCCGGCGGTCGAGCAGATCGAGCGGGCCAAGTCGGTCTGCGCCCGCTGCACCGTGACCGAGATGTGCCTGCAGTACGCGATGGATACGGGCCAGGACTCGGGCGTCTGGGGCGGCCTCTCCGAGGACGAGCGCCGCGCCCTCAAGCGGCGCGCCGCTCGCGCCCGCCGCGCATCCTGATCCGCAGCACCGCACCGCAGACGACGAAGGCCCCCGGAGATCCGGGGGCCTTCGTCGTACCCGGGGGCGCGAACGTCAGTCGGTGCCGGCGTCGAACGCGGCCGACAGACCCAGCTCGTCGGCATCCTCGTCGATTCCCGTGACGGCGTCGGCGATCTGCGCCGCTCCGCCGCTCTCGAGCTTGCCGACGAGCTCGGCGGTCGCACCGCCGACGAGGCCGAGCTGCGCGTACTGCTCGAGGCGCTGGCGCGAGTCGGCGATGTCGAGGTTGCGCATCGTGAGCTGCCCGATGCGATCCTCGGGGCCGAACGCGGCGCCCACGGTGCGCTCCATCGAGAGCTTCTCGGGGTGGTAGCTGAGGTTCGGACCCGTGGTGTTCAGGATCGTGTAGTCGTCGCCGCGGCGCAGGCGCAGGGTCACCTCGCCCGTGATGGCGGACCCGACCCAGCGCTGCAGCGCCTCGCGCAGCATCAGCGACTCGGGGTCGAGCCACCGCCCCTCGTACATGAGGCGACCGAGCTTGCGGCCGTCGTTGTGGTACGAGGCGAGGGTGTTCTCGTTGTGGATCGCGTTGACGAGCCGCTCGTAGGTGATGTGCAGCAGCGCCATGCCCGGGGCCTCGTAGATGCCGCGCGACTTCGCCTCGATGATGCGGTTCTCGATCTGGTCCGAGACACCGAGGCCGTGCCGGCCGCCGATGGCGTTCGCCTCGTACACGAGGGCCACGGGATCGTCGTACTCGACGCCGTTGATCGCGACGGGACGGCCCGCCTCGAAGCGCACCGACACCTCCTCGGTGGCGACCTCGACGTCATCGCGCCACGCGGCGACGCCCATGATCGGCTCGACGATGTCGAGGCCCGCGTCGAGGAACTCGAGCTTCTTCGCCTCATGGGTGGCGCCCCAGATGTTGGCGTCGGTCGAGTAGGCCTTCTCGGTGGCGTCGCGGTAGGGGAAGCCGTGGGCGACGAGCCACTCGCTCATCTCGTGGCGCCCGCCCAGCTCGCTCACGAACTCGGCGTCGAGCCACGGCTTGTAGATGCGCAGCGCGGGGTTGGCCATGAGCCCGTAGCGGTAGAAGCGCTCGATGTCGTTGCCCTTGTAGGTGGAGCCGTCGCCCCAGATGTCGACGCCGTCCTCCTTCATGGCGCGCACGAGCAGCGTGCCCGTCACGGCCCGGCCGAGCGGGGTGGTGTTGAAGTAGGTCTTCCCGCCCGAGCGCACGTTGAAGGCGCCGCACTGCAGCGCGACGAAGCCCTCTTCGACGAGAGGGCGCTTGGCATCGACGTGGCGCGCGATCTCGGCGCCGTACTCCTTGGCACGGTCGGCGACGCCGTCGATGTCGGGCTCGTCGTACTGGCCGATGTCGGCGGTGTAGGTGCAGGGCACGGCGCCCTTTTCGCGCATCCACGCGACCGCGCACGAGGTGTCGAGACCGCCGGAGAAGGCGATGCCGACGCGCTCGCCCACGGGAAGAGAAGAAAGAACCTTGGACATGCTTCCCATCCTAGGCCGTGCGACGGATGCTCCCGATCACGGGCGGGCACGGGGGATGTAGCGCGGAACCCAGCGTATGAACCCCACCGCGCCGAGCAGCGCGATGCCGCCGATGACCCCGCTCGCGACGGCGAGGCTCGACACGGCCGCCACCGCGGAGACGATCAGCGGCGCGACCGCTCCTCCGGCGTCGGTGAGGGTCCGCCACGAGCCGAGGAAGGAGGCGGGATCCCGCTGCGGCGCCGTATCGGCTCCCAGGGTCAGCAGGATCCCGCTCGAGAGCCCGTTGCCGATGCCCAGCACGACGGCCAGGATCCCGAACCAGAGCACAGCGGTGCCCAGCTCGTGCGTGAAGGCGAGCGCGATGAAGCCGGCCCCCATCAGGAGCATCGCAGGCATCGCCGCCCAGAGCCGCCCGAACCGGTCCATCACCTGGCCGCTGGCGTAGAACAGCGCGAAGTCGATCGCCCCGGACAATCCGACGACGAAGGCGATGGTCTGCGCGTCCACGCCCAGCGAGAGGCCCCACAGCGGCAGCACCACCTGGCGCGCGGACCGCGCGGCCGACAACGTCGCCGCGGCCAGCCCCAACCGCGAGAGCACTCCCCGATATCGCCACATCGTGCGGAGCACACCCGCCCGGGCCGGCTCGGGGTCTGCCGGCCCCGGATCGGCGGGCCCGGAGCCGGCACTCCCGGAGCCGGCACGCCCAGAGCCGGCACGCCCAGAGCCGGCACGCCCCGGAGGAGCAACGGTCTCGGGATCCGTGCCGAGCAGCACCAGGAGCACCAGCCCGACGAGGCACGCGAGCAGGAACACGACGGCGGACTGCTCGGTCCCGAACAGCTGCAGCAGCCCCGCGGCGACGAAGGGGCCGACGAAGACGCCCAGCCGGAAGCTCCCTCCCAGCATCGACAGAGCGCGTGCGCGGAACTCGAGCGGCACCCGCGTGGTCATGAACGAGTGGCGGGCGAGCGCGAAGGCCGCGGCGCAGAAGCCCAGCAGCAGCACCGCGACGGCGAAGCTCCACAGCGCGGGGGCGAACAGCAGGCCGAGCCCCGCGACCATCGAGACGAGGCCCGCGACCACCATCGTGAGCCGCTCGCCGATGCGCGAGACGGCCCATCCTGCGGGGATGTTGCCGCAGAGCTGGCCGACGACGAGCGCCCCCGCGACGACGGCCGCGGTGGCGAGGTCGGCGCCCAGACGCGTCGCGATCACGGGGATGAGCGGGATGACCGCTCCCTCGCCCAGCGAGAACAGCAGCGTCGGCCCGTAGATCATCGGACCGTACTGCCAGAGGACGCTGCGCGCGCGGATGCTCACCCGACCACGCTACCGCCCCTCGCCCCGCCGCGCCGCGGGAGAACGGTCGACCGCCCCGCGAGAGAGCTGCCCAGCCGCACCGCGAGCGAACCTCCCGCCGCGCCCGGCTAGCGGATCAGCCCGAGCTCGCGCACCGCATCGCGCTCGGCGATCAGCTCCGCGACCGACGCGTCGATGCGCTCGCGCGAGAACTCGTCGACGGAGAGCCCTTCGACGACCCGCCACTCCCCCGCCTCCGAGCGCACGGGGAAGGAGGAGATCAGGCCTTCCGGCACGCCGTACTCGCCGCGGGAGACGATCGCCGCGCTGGTGCGGCGCCCGGGATCGCCGGGCCTCGCCGTGCCGAGCAGCCAGTCGCGCACGTGCTCGATGGCCGCGTTCGCCGCGGAGCCGACCGAGGACCCGCCGCGCACCTCGATGATCTCGGCTCCGCGCCGGGCCACGCGCTCGACGTAGGGCCCGCGAGCCCACTCGACGTCGACCGTCTCGAGCGCCGGCCGGCCGCCCACGGTGGCGTGGCTGAGATCGGGATACTGCGTCGCCGAGTGGTTGCCCCAGATCGTCACGCCGTCGATCTCGGCGACCGGGGCGCCGGCCTGCGCCGCGAGGATCCCCACCGCCCGGTTGTGATCGAGCCGGGTGAGCGCCGTGAAGCGCTCGGCGGGCACGTCGGGCGCGTGCTGCTGCGCGATCAGGGCATTCGTGTTGGCCGGGTTGCCGACCACGGCCACGCGCACGTCATCGGCGGCGCACTCCCCGATGGCGCGCCCCTGGGGACCGAAGATCGCGCCGTTCGCCGAGAGCAGGTCGCCGCGCTCCATCCCGGCGGTGCGGGGGCGGGAGCCGATGAGCAGGGCCACGTTCGCGCCGTCGAACGCGGTCGCGGGATCGTCGGTGAGCTCGACCCCCGCAAGCGTCGGGAACGCGCAGTCGGCGAGTTCGAGCGCCGCTCCCTCCGCGGCCCGCATCCCCTGCGGGATCTCGAGCAGGCGGAGCCTCACCGGCCGATCCTCGCCGAGCATCGCGCCCGAGGCGATCCGGAACAGCGCGGCGTAGCCGATCTGCCCGCCGGCGCCCGTCAGCGCGATCGTGATGGGGTCTCTCATGGTTCTCCTCCGTCTCTCCGCCCCGGCCTGCCGGGGGCGACGTCGACGCGTCAGCGCACGTCGAAGGTGCGCGGATCCGGGCCCAGTCGACGCCCCTCCTCGAGTCCGTCGATCGCAGCCATCTGGGCGTCGTCCAGCTCGAAGCCGAACACGTCGGCGTTCTCGAGCATCCGCGCGCGATGCGTGGTCTTGGGGAACACGATGCGCCCCTGCTGCAGGTGCCACCTGAGCACCGCCTGCGCGGGAGTCTTGCCGTGCGCAGCCGCGACGTCCGAGAGCTCCGGCCGGTCGAGCAGGTCGCTCTTGCCCTGGCCGAGCGGGCCCCACGCCTCGACGGCGATGCCGTGCTCGCGGCAGAACTCGACGAGCTCGCGGCGCTGGTGCAGGGGGTGCAGCTCGATCTGGTTGACGGCGGGCACCACGCCAGTCTCGTCCAGCAGCTGCTGCAGGTGCTCGATCTCGAAGTTCGACACGCCGATCGACGACGCGCGTCCCGAGCCGAGGATCTCGACGAGCCCCCGCCAGGCGCCCAGGGCCTCGCCGAACATCGGCTGCGGCCAGTGGATCAGGTAGAGGTCGACGCGGTCGAGGCCCAGGCGCTCGAGGCTCGCCTCGAACGCGGCGTGAGCGTCGCCCTGATCGGTGTTCCAGAGCTTCGTCGTGACGTAGAGCTCGTCGCGCGCGATGCCGCTCTCGGCGATCGCGCGGCCGACCTCGGCCTCGTTGCCGTAGATCGCGGCGGTGTCGATGTGCCGGTATCCGACCTCCAGCGCGTCGGTGACGATGCGCTCGGTCTCGCCGGGGTCGACCTGGAAGACGCCGAAGCCGAGCTGCGGGATCTCCTGGCCGTCGTTCAACCTCACTGTTGGAATCGGCAGAGCAGTCATGAGTGTCGTGTTCCCCCCGGGTCGACGTTGCAAACGATGGTTCTGATCGCAAGTCTACGCACGCGACGACGCCATCCGGCGTCATCGCCACGCCGTTCCGGGGCCGTGTGCGGGCGCGTGCCGGATAATGGAGAGGTCATGTCGTACCCCGCCGCCTCCGCCGAGCCTCGCATCGAGTTCCCGCCGGAGCTCCCCGTCAGCCAGATGCGCGACGAGATCGCCGAGGCGATCCGCGATCACCAGGTCGTCATCGTCGCCGGCGAGACCGGCTCGGGCAAGACCACGCAGCTGCCGAAGATCGCCCTGGCGCTCGGCCGCGAGCGCATCGCCCACACGCAGCCCCGCAGGCTCGCCGCCCGCACCATCGCCGAGCGCGTGGCCGAGGAGCTCGGCTCGGAGCTCGGCGGCCTCGTCGGCTACCAGGTGCGCTTCACCGACAGGGTCTCGGCCGGCACGCGCATCCGGCTCATGACCGACGGGATCCTGCTGAACGCGATCCACCGCGACCGCGACCTCACCGCCTACGACACGATCATCATCGACGAGGCGCACGAGCGCAGCCTCAACATCGACTTCCTGCTCGGCTATCTGAAGACGCTGCTGCCCCGCCGACCCGATCTCAAGGTGATCATCACCTCCGCGACGATCGATCCCGAGTCGTTCGCCGAGCACTTCGCCTCGGCCGGCGGGGAGCCGGCGCCCGTCATCGAGGTCTCGGGGCGCACCTTCCCCGTCGAGATCAGGTACCGGCCGCTCGTCCAGGAGACGGCGATGCCGGACCCCAAGGGCGGGCCGCCCCGGATCCGCAAGGAGGAGCGCGACCTGTTCGACGCGATCGGCGACGGGGTCGAGGAGCTGGGCCGCGAGGAGAAGGGCGACGTGCTCGTCTTCCTCAGCGGTGAGGCCGAGATCCGCGACGCCGCAGACGCCTTGCGCGGCCGCTTCGGGTCGAACCGGGCGAAGCCGATCGAGATCCTCCCCCTCTACGGACGCCTGAGTGCGGCCGAGCAGCACCGCGTCTTCGAGCGCCCGACCGGTGCGAGCGCCGCCGCCCGGCGCATCGTGCTCGCGACGAACGTCGCCGAGACCTCGCTCACCGTGCCCGGCATCCGCTACGTCGTGGACGCCGGCACCGCGCGCATCTCGCGGTACAGCGCCCGCAGCAAGGTGCAGCGGCTCCCCATCGAACCGGTCTCGCAGGCGAGCGCGAACCAGCGCTCCGGCCGCTCCGGCCGCACGAGCCCCGGCATCGCGATCCGCCTCTACTCGGAGGAGGACTTCGAGAGCCGCCCCGAGTTCACCGAGCCGGAGATCAGGCGGACGGGGCTCGCATCGGTGATCCTCCAGATGCTCTCGCTGGGTCTCGGAGACATCTCCCGCTTCCCCTTCCTCACGCCCCCGGATCAGCGGGGCATCGCCGACGGGCTCGGACTGCTCACCGAGCTGGGGGCGGTCGAGTCGCGCTCCCCGGGCCCTTCGAAGGGATCGCGACGACCCGATCCCTCGTCGGGATCGGCGCGCGGATCGCACCGGATCACGAAGATCGGGCGTGAGCTCGCCCGGCTCCCGATCGAGCCGCGTTTCGCCAGGATGGTCGTCGAGTCGCGCAGGCACGGCGTCGTCGACGAGGTGCTCGCCATCGTCGCCGGGCTCACGATCCAGGACGTGCGCGAGCGCCCGCAGGCCGAGCGGGGCCGCGCGGACGAGATGCACGCGCGCTTCGCCGATCCGCAGGGCGATCTCATGACCCTCCTGAACCTGTGGAACTACCTGCAGGAGCAGCAGCGCGAGCGCTCCTCGAGCGCGTTCCGGCGCATGTGCAAGGCCGAGTACCTGAACTTCCTGCGAGTGCGCGAGTGGATGGACCTCTTCCGGCAGCTCTCGCGCATCGCCGGTGTCAAACGGCCCGCCGCGAAATCGGGGACGGTAACGGTCGCTTCGGAGGGCGGGAAGCGTGCACCAGCGTCCCCGATTCCGGGAGAGAGCGGATCGGGATCGAGCGAGGCGATCCACCGCTCCATCCTCGCGGGCCTGCTCTCCCAGCTCGGCGTGCGCGACGACCGGCAGGATCGCAGCGCCCCGGCGCGGGGACGGGGCGCACCGGGAGCGGTCAAGCGCAAGCCCGCCCAGGAGTACGTCGGATCGCGCGGCACCCGTTTCGTGCTCTACCCCGGTTCGGTGCTCGCGAAGAAGCCGCCCGAGGTCGTGATGAGCGTCGAGCTCGTCGAGACCTCGCGGCTCTTCGCCCGATCGAACGCCGTCGTCGATCCGGCGTGGGCGGAGGAGCTCGCGGGCCCCCTCGCGAAGCGCAACCTCAGTGAGCCGCACTGGGAGAAGAAGCAGGGCGCCGCGGTCGCCTACGAGCGCGTGACCCTCTTCGGCGTGCCGATCGTGGACCGCCGCCGCGTGCAGCTCGCCCGCTACGATCGCGAGCACGCCCGCGAGCTGTTCATCAGGCACGCCCTCGTCGACGGCGAGTGGGACTCGCCGCAGGCCTTCGACCGGGCGAACCGGCAGCTCCGCCGCGAGCTCGAGCAGCTCGAGGAGCGCACGAGGCGACGGGACCTGCTGAGCGACGACGACGCGGTCTTCGACTTCTACGACGCGAGGATCCCGAGCGACGTCACCAGCACCCGGAGCTTCGAGGGCTGGTGGAAAGAGGCGCAGCGGAAGCAGCCGAAGCTGCTCACCATGCGCCGCGAGGATCTGCTCGAGAACGAGGCCGGGGCCGAGGTCGACGAGAGCGAGTTCCCGCGCCAGTGGCGGCACGGCGACCAGACGCTGAAGCTGCGGTACCGCTTCGACCCCACCGCCGAGGACGACGGCGTGACGGTCACCGTGCCGCTGCCGCTGCTGCCCCGCCTCGACGGCTCCGACTTCGAGAAGCTCGTGCCGGGTCTGCGGGAGGAGCTCGTGACGGCGCTCATCAAGACCCTGCCGAAGGCGATCCGCAAGCACGTCGTGCCCGCCGCCGACTGGGCTCGCACGCTGCTCGCGGCCGTCGGCCCCGTGCTCGACCGGCCGCTGCGACCCGGCGACGACGCGCCCGCGCTCACCGCCCTGCTGGCCGACGAGATCCGCCGCCGCACGAGCGTGCAGGTCTCCCCCGGCGATTTCGATCCCTCGCGCCTGCCCGCCCACCTCACTCCGACCTTCCGCGTGATCGACGAGCGCGGCCGCACGATCGGCGCCGGCAAGGACCTGGGCGATCTGCAGCAGACGCACCGCGAGCGGGCGACGAAGGGCGTGGCGAAGGTCGCCGCGGCCTCGCTGCCGAGGAACGAGCTCGAGCGCGCCGGCGCGACGGCGTGGCAGTTCGGGGAGCTGCCCCGGCACGTCGACACGAGCTACTCCAAGGCGCGCGGAGGCGGAGGCGTGGTGCGCGCGTACCCCGCCATCGTCGATCGCCGCACGAGCGTCGATCTCGTGCTCGTCGCCTCCGAGGAGGAGCAGGCGCGACTGTCCAGGCGCGGGATCCGGCGACTCGTCGCCCTGAGCTCCCCCTCGCCCGCCGCCTACATCCGCGAGCACCTCTCCAACCAGGAGAAGCTGCTGCTCGGCGCCGGCCCCTACCGCACGCTCGATCTCGCGATCGCGGACGTCTCGCTCGCGGTCGCGGATCGCGTCATCCGGCGTCACGCCCCCGACGGTCTCGTCTGGTCGGAGGGCGGGTTCGAGCTGATCGCGAACGACTACGCCCGCTCCCTCATCGACGAGATCTACGGCGCCATCGCCCTCACCGCGCGCGTGCTCGACGGAGCGAGGCTCGCCCGCAAGGCCGTCGACGGCGCGAAGTCGCTGCAGGTGCTCGGCCAGGTGGCCGATGCGGCGGGGCAGATCGACGGCCTCGTCGCCGACGGCTTCGTCTCGCGCACGGGACTCGCGCAGCTCGAGCGGCTGCCGGTCTACCTCGAGGCGGTGCGACTGCGCATGCGGGGGCTGACCGAGAATCCCGGCCGGGATCGCGGCCGGCAGAACGAGGTCGACCGCGCGCTGCAGATGTTCAGGGACGCCGGCGGCGCGATCCCGCTCCCCGACCCCGCTCCCGAGCGGCTGGTGCGCACGCGCTGGCTCATCGAGGAACTGCGCGTTAGCCTGTTCGCGCAGCAGCTGCGCACCGCCGAGCCCGTATCGCTCTCGCGCATCCAGAAGACGCTGAGCGCGACTGAGCGGTAGCCTGTGCGTATGAGTCACCACAGCTCTGGGAACGCGAAGAGGATTCCCGCGATCGGCATCGACGTCGGCGGCACCGGGATCAAGGGGGCCGGCGTCGACCCCGCGACCGGCGAGAGGCTGACGAAGCGGCATCGGGTGGAGACCCCGCAGGGCGGAGCCCCCGACGCGATCGCGGCCGCCGTCGCCGCGATGGTCGCGGGCATCCGCGACGAGCTGGCCGAGCGCGAGCTGCTCGACCGCACCCTCGTGCCGAAGATCGGGGTGACGCTTCCAGGGGTCGTGCAGCGCGGCATCATGCGCACCGCGGCGAACATCGACAAGCGATGGATCGACACCGACGCCGAGGCCCTGCTCACGGCGGCGGTCGGCGCGCCGTGCCTCGTGGTGAACGACGCGGACGCCGCAGGAATGGCGGAGACGGAGTTCGGCGCCGCGCGGGGCCAGCACGGCGTGACGATGGTGCTGACGTTCGGCACCGGGATCGGCACCGCCCTCATCCACGACGGGCGCCTCGTGCCGAACTTCGAACTCGGGCACCTCCAGCTGAACGGGCAGCTCGACTACGAACGGTTCGCCTCGCCGAAGAACATCGAGCGCGAGGGGATCACGATCGCCGACTGGGCGGCTCGCGTGGCCCCCTACCTCGCGCATCTCGAGTTCGTGTGCCGCCCCGACCTCTTCGTGATCGGCGGCAGCATCAGCAAGTCGAGCGACGAGTACCTCCCCTTCGAGCACGTCACGACCCCGGTGGTGCCCGCGCACTTCCGCAACAACGCCGGGATCGTGGGCGCCGCCGCGCTCGCGGCCGCCGCAGGCTGACGCCTCGACGGGCTGGGCGGGCCTGCCAGGCCCCGCTGCCCCAGCGCGCATGATATGCGCGGTGAAACCACCCGCCGATAGCGGAATCCGACGCCTTCCGCGCTCTCGCCCGCCGATATGATCCGTCCCCGCCCGTGACGCGGAGGGGCCGGCGGACTATACTCTCCTGGTGGGCATCTATCGAGATCTGGGGCGCAGTCCGGGGGTCTTCCGAGTCCTCTTCGCGCAGCTCACCGCCCGGTTCCCCTTCGGGATGCTCTCGATCATCCTGCTGCTGCACATCCAGCTGGCCTACGGCGACTACACCTCCGCAGGCATCATCCTCGCCTCGCAGAGCGTCGGCCAGGCGATCGCCGGCCCGCTGACCAGCCGCATGATGGGGCGCTGGGGCATGCGCCCCGTGCTGACCATCACCTCCCTGCTGTGCGCATCGCTCCTCGTCACGATCGCGCTGGTGCACCTGCCGCTGGCCGTGGTGGCGGGCATCGCGTTCCTGGTCGGCATCTCGACCCCGCCCGTCACCCCGGCCGTGCGCACGATCTACCCCAAGCTCGTGCCGGGCAGGCAGCTCTCCGCCCTCTTCTCGCTCGACGCCTCGGCGCAGGAGATCATCTGGGTGTTCGGGCCCGTGGTCGCGGTCTTCGTCTCCTCGCAGTTCGGCACCTCCGCCGGCCTGCTCGTCGCGGCCGCGTTCATGGTCGGCGGAGGCGCCTGGTTCATCATGAGCCCGGCGGTCGCCCAGGTGAGGATCCCGCGCGCCAGACGCAGCCTCGGCGCCGTGCTGCGGCGCCCGACCGTCGTGATCTCCACCATCGTCGGCTTCCTCTTCGTCGCCTCGTTCGCGGCGATCGAGGCGGGCATCGTGGCCGCCTTCGCCGACCAGGGCGGTGGGCACGGCGGACACGGCAGCATCGAGTCGGGCATCGTGCTCGCGGTCTTCGCGGGCGGATCGCTGATCGGCGGGCTGCTCGTCGGCCATCGCCAGCTGCGCCCGTGGTCGATGCTGCTGCGCGCGCTCGTGGTGCTCGCCGGCACGGCGCTGTGCCTCGTGAGGCTCGACATGTGGTGGCTCGCGCTCGTGCTGTTCCTCGGCGGTCTCGGCACTGCGCCGGTGTTCGCGGCCCTCTCGAACATCGTGAGCTCGACCGTGAAGTTCTCCGAGACCGCCGAGGCCTACGGCTGGGTCGGCACCGGCCAGCTCGTCGGAGTCGCCGCCGGTTCGGCGGTGGCGGGCATCGCCATCGACGCGGCGGGCCCGCGGGGTGCGATCCTCGTGTCGGTCGGATTCCTGCTGGTCACGGTGATCAGCGCGGCGGTCACGATTCGCTGGCTCCCCGATCTGCGGGGGAAGGACGCCACGCCGCTCCCCGACACCGAGCCGCTGCAGCTGCCCGACTGATCGCGCTCAGTTGGAGCCGCTCCACGGCGCGGGGATCAGGGTCCACATCACCTCGGCGCCCTCGTCGCCGGCGTACCAGTTGTGCGGCGTCCTGCCGGGGAACGTGAGGGTGTCGCCCGCCCCGAGGTGCTCCTCGCGCTCCGCGAACCGCAGCAGCACCGAGCCGCTGATCACGTGCAGCACCTCGACGTCGCAGTTGACGGTGTAGAGCCCGCCCCCGCCGCTGCCGCCCGGTTCCAGCGAGGAGCGGATGGTCTGCACCCGGTCCTCGCCCCGCGGCGTGATCAGCCGCTCGTCGACACCCGTGCCGCCCATGTTGATGCGCGGCGCGCCGGCGAGGGCGATCCGCTGCACCTCGGGCGCCTCGAAGAGCGAGCCGACGGGCAGTGACAGCGCCTGGCAGATCTGCACGAGCGTCGAGACGCTCGGCGACGTGCCGTCGCGCTCGATCCGGCTGAGGAACCCCTTCGTCACCCCCGCGGCGGCCGCGACGCGCTCCAGCGTGAGCCCCTGGGCGAGCCGGGAGGCGCGGAGCTTCGCGCCGATGCGGATCGGGCCGGACTCCGCGGCGGGGTGCACCGGTCGCATGTCGCGCTCCTGTCATTGACCGCAGCGGGGCGCTGCGCCTATAGTGAGGGGAAGTTCACCTCGGTGACTCATATGTTTACCACAAGAAAACATGGAAGGACAAGGACGTGACCTCTCACACCCCGCAGGGACCGGTGGACGCCAGCCTGACGCCCCGCTACGCAGGGATCGCGACGTTCGCGAAGCTGCCCCGCATCGAGGACGTTCCCGAGGCTCGCGTCGCGGTCGTCGGCGTCCCCTTCGACAGCGGCGTCAGCTACCGCCCCGGCGCCCGCTTCGGCCCCTCCCACGTGCGCGAGGCCTCGCGTCTGCTCCGCCCCTACAACCCCGCCCAGGACATCTCGCCGTTCGCCGTGCAGCAGGTCGTCGATGCGGGCGACATCGTCGCCAACCCCTTCAACCTCGACGAGGCCGTGCGCCAGGTCGAGGAGGCCGCGACCGAGCTCGGCGAGCGCGTCGAGAAGATCGTGACCATCGGCGGCGACCACACCATCGCCCTGCCGCTGCTGCGCGCCATCACCAAGAAGCACGGTCCGGTCGCGGTGCTGCACTTCGACGCGCACCTCGACACGTGGGACACGTACTTCGGCGCCCCCACCACGCACGGCACCCCCTTCCGCCGCGCCTCCGAAGAGGGCCTCATCGACATGACCGCCAGCATGCACGGCGGCACCCGCGGCCCGCTCTACGGCAAGGAGGACCTCGAGGACGACGAGCGCCTCGGCTTCGCGATCGTGACGAGCGAATACATCGAGGAGCACGGCGTGCAGGCCGCCCTCGACCGGATCCGCGACCGGATCGGCGACAAGCCGCTCTACATCTCGATCGACATCGACGTGCTCGATCCGGCGCACGCGCCCGGCACCGGCACCCCGGAGGCGGGCGGGCTGACGAGCCGCGAGATGCTGCGCCTCATCCGCGGGCTCGCCGACCGCAACATCGTCGGCGCCGACGTCGTCGAGGTCGCCCCCGCCTACGACCACGCGCAGATGACGGCGGTCGCGGCGAGCCACGTCGTCTACGAGCTCATCAGCGCGATGGGCAAGTCGGTCTGAGCGTCATGCGCACCCCTGCCGAAGAGTCCGTCCTCGCCGCGGCCGACGCGATCGTGGCCGCGTTCGCCGCGACCGACACCGCCGCCTACTTCGCCGGCTTCTCCCCCGATGCGAGCTTCGTCTTCCACCCCGAGCCCGCCCGGCTGAACTCCCGGGCCGAGTACGAGGAGCTGTGGCGGGGATGGCTCGAGAGCGGCTGGCGGGTGACCGCCTGCGAGTCGAGCGAACGGCTCGTGCAGACCTTCCCCGGCGGGGCGGTCTTCAGCCACACGGTCGCCACGAGCATCGACAGCGCCGAGGGGCCCGACTCGTACGTCGAGCGGGAGAGCATCGTCTTCCGCGTGGACGGCGACGACCTCCTCGCCGTCCACGAGCACCTCTCCACCGTGCCCGACGAGATCGGAGCGCGGAACGCCGCCGCCGCGCAGGCGGGCGAGGAGCGGGATCGGAACAGGGAGGAGGCGGCATGACGAGCCCCGCGACCATGGCCGTCAACCTCGACGGCAGCGCCGACTCCGCGGGCCCCGTCCGCGGCACGCAGTCCCTGCCCCACGTCGGGATGATCTGGCTGGCGGCCAATCTCGTCGTCACGACCCTGCTGACGGGCACGCTGTTCGTGCCGGGCGTCTCCTTCGGCACGGCCACCACGATGATCCTGCTCGGCACGCTCATCGGCGTGGTCGTGCTCGTGCTCGTCGGCAACATCGGCACCCGCACCGGACTGCCCACGATGGCGATCACGCGCGGCGCGTTCGGCATCCGGGGCAGCCTGCTGCCGGCCGCCGCCAACCTCATCATCCTGATGGGGTGGAGCTGGGTGCAGGCGATGCTCGCAGGGGTCACCGTGGACTACCTCGTCCATGAGGCCACGGGTTTCTCGAATCCGGCTCTGTTCTCCGCGATCTGCCAGGGCATCGTCGTCGTGCTCGCGATCTTCGGCCACACCGGCATCTCGCGCGTGGAGCCCTGGCTCGCGCTCGCGATCCTCGTGGTCATGGGCTTCGTCTTCGCCGCGGCGTTCGGCGCCTTCGGCATCTCCGACTTCGCCGCGATCCCGGTCGACCCCGAGTTGGGCGCCACGCCCTTCACCACGCTCGACATCGTCATCGCCACCGCGATCTCGTGGACCGTGCTCTCGGCCGACATGAACCGCCACGCGAAGACCAGCACCGCCGGAATCGTCGGCTCGGGGATCGGCTACACCCTGTCGACCGTCATCGCGATGCTGCTCGGCCTCGTCGCCTTCAGCACCGTGCTGCTGCGCGACGGCGACGCCGCGCCGTTCGACCCGACCGTCATCGTCTCCGAATTCGGGTGGCCGCTCGGCATCGCCATCTTCCTCTCCGTCATGGCCACCAACACGATGGTCGTCTTCGGCATGGTCACCTCGGTGGTCAACGCCCAGTCGAAGTGGCACCTCCGGTTCCTGCCCACCGCCATCGTGCTCGGCGTGATCTCGGTGATCGGGTCGACGTTCCTGGGGCTGCTCGACCAGTTCACCGACTTCCTGTTCGTGATCAGCGCGTTCTTCGTCCCCGTGTTCGCGATCATGATCGCCGACTACTACCTGCTCAAGCGCCGCGCCTACTCGAGGCAGATCCTGCACGAGACCCCCGCGAGCCGCTACTGGTACCGCGGCGGCGTCAACTGGATCGCCGTGGTCGTCTGGGTGATCGGCGCCGCGCTCTCCTACCTGCTCAGCTACGTCGTCCCGAGCCCCCTCGGGGCGAACATCCCCGCGTTCGCGGCGAGCTTCCTGCTCTATCTCGTCCTCATGCTCCTGCTCGGTCGCGCGCTGGGCCTGCGGGATCCGCGCGATCCCGAGCCGACGGGCCACCTGCTCGACCAGATCGCGACCGAGGAGATCGCCCAGCCGGCGCGGTCGACGCAGGCTGGGCCCGAGCGGTCGGCGCGGCCGGCGCAGGCGAATCGGGATCCGGCAGAGGGGGATCCGGCGCAGGGGGATCCGGCGCAGGGCGGCCCGGCGCGACCGACGGACCCCGGGGCGAAGGACTGAGCGCGTGACGCTCGTCGATCTCAGCCGGCCCGTCACGAGCGGGATGCCCGTCTACCCCGGCGACCCCGAGGTGCGGATCGACGAGGCGCTCGACATCGAGACGGACGGCGTGGCCGTCGCGTCGCTGCGGATGGGATCGCACACCGGCACGCACCTCGATGCCCCGTCGCACTCGATTGCGGGCGGCAGGACCGTGGACCGGATCCCGCTCGATCTGCTCTGCGGCGAGGCGCGGGTGCTCCGGGCGTCGTCGGTCGGCCCCGGGGAGGGGATCGTCGCCGACCATCTGGACGCGCCGCTCCCGGCGGAGCTGCCCCGCATCGTCCTGCTCGGAACGGGGTGGGATCGCGCCTTCGGCACCCCGGAGGCGCTGCAGCACCCCCACCTGGCGGTCGAGTTCGCGCGGCGGCTCTGGGACCGCGGGGCCCGGGTGCTCGGTGTCGACACGTTCAGCCCGGACCCGACGGATCCGGCGGCGACCGCGATGCCGGTCCACGAGTTCTGGCTCGGGGGCGACGGGGTCATCGTCGAGAACCTCACCGGGCTCCTGGCCCTGCCGGACCGCGTGGAGGCCGCCCTGCTCCCGCTGCGCCTGGCGGGCGTCGACGGATCGCCCGTGCGGGCCGTAGCCAGGATCGCCCAGGAACCCCTCTGGCGACGGAATCCGTCGCACATTCGCACCGATACGAACGATACGAACAGCTCGAACGCCGAATTCGCACGCATTCGGGATGTAGTGCGAACGAGCGAGGTGTGGGAGACTGGCAGCACCCAGCACACGACGAAGTCACGAGGAGTGAGTCATACATGGGCAAGTACGCCGTGATCAACCCGGCCACGGGCGAAACCGTCGCCGAGTACCCCGGGGCCACCGACGAGCAGATCGAAGAGGCCATCGCCTCCGCGCACCGCGCCTACCGGGAATGGGCTCGCAAGACGACGCTCGCCGAACGAGCCGCGCTGGCGCAGAAGGCCGCGGACCTGATGATCGAGCGCAAGGAGGAGCTCGGGGCCATCATCAACCGCGAGATGGGCAAGCCCCTCGATCAGGCGGTCGGCGAGGCGGAGTTCTCGGGTGAGATCACCGCGGCATTCGCGAAGAACGCCGAGACCTGGCTCGCCGACGAGGAGCTGCAGGTCGAGGACGGCCTGCGCACCTTCATCCGCAAGCAGGGCATCGGCCCGATCCTCGGCATCATGCCCTGGAACTACCCCTACTACCAGGTCGCGCGCTTCGCGTCGCCGAACCTGATCCTCGGCAACACGATCGTGCTCAAGCACGCCGAGCAGTGCCCAGAGTCGGCGCTCGCGCTCGAGAAGATCTACCGCGACGCCGGCTTCCCCGAGGGCGCGTACGTGAACGTGTTCGCGTCGCACGACCAGATCTCGACCATCATCGCCGACGATCGCATCCAGGGCGTCTCGCTCACCGGCTCGGAGCGCGCCGGCGCGATCATCGCCGAGCAGGCCGGCAAGCACCTCAAGAAGTGCGTGCTCGAGCTCGGCGGATCCGATCCGTTCATCGTGCTCGACACCGCCAACATCGACCACGCGGTCGAGCAGGCCGTGGGCGGCCGCATGGAGAACACCGGCCAGGCGTGCAACGGCTCGAAGCGTATCATCGTGCTCGACCAGTACTTCGACGAGTTCGCCGAGAAGTTCAAGGCGGCGATCGGCGGCCAGTCGTACGAGAACGGCGACTTCGGCCCGCTGTCCTCCGCGAAGGCGACCGAGACGCTCGCCTCGCAGGTGCAGGGCGCCCTGGACCAGGGCGCCGAGGTGCTCGTCGGTGACAGCTCCCCCGAGGGCAACCGGTTCACACCGACCGTGATCACCGGCGTCACTCCGGAGATGGACGTGTACAGCCAGGAGCTGTTCGGCCCCGTCGCCCAGCTCTACCGGGTATCGAGCGAGGAGGAGGCGATCGAGCTCGCCAACTCGTCGCCCTACGGCCTGGGCTCGGTCGTGATCTGCGACGACCTCGAG
Organism: Leucobacter chromiisoli; assembly: GCF_016522505.1. GTDB lineage: Bacteria > Actinomycetota > Actinomycetes > Actinomycetales > Microbacteriaceae > Leucobacter > Leucobacter chromiisoli. Next base: position 25,325 of record NZ_JAEHOH010000015.1, read on the forward strand.
CGCGCGGAGAGCGTGGGCGATCGCCTCGACGTGGGCATGGTGTTCATCGGGGCCGCGGGCCTCGAGGGCGCCGACGTGCCGTTCGGCGGCGTGAAGAAGTCGGGCTACGGCCGCGAGCTGGGCAAGGGCGGCATGGAGGAGTTCGCCAACAAGAAGCTCTTCCGCTTCGCCGGCTAGGCTCGGCCCGTCTGCGCAGGGGTCGGGGTCCTTCGGGGCCCCGACCCCGTTGCGTTCCCGCTCACCCGCTATGTTTACTAAGTGGCATCCGGCAGAACAGCAGCGACGAATCAGGAGCACGCGGTGGACGCACCCCTCGATGAGGACCCTCGCACCTCCCTCTCCCGGGCCCGCAAGGTCGCGTTCGCGGCGCTCGCCGGCACCGCGATGGAGTGGTACGACTACTACCTGTTCGGCCTCGCGGCCGCGCTGGTCTTCAACCGCCTCTACTTCACGACGCTCGATCCGCGCGCGGCCTCGCTCGCGGCGTTCGCGACGTTCGGGGTCGGCTTCGTCGCCCGCCCGCTCGGCGCGGTGCTGTTCGGCAGCATCGGCGACCGCGTCGGCCGCAGGCCGGCGCTGATCCTGAGCGTCGCGCTCATCGGCGTGGCGACCGCGTGCATGGGCGTGCTCCCCGACTTCACCGCGATCGGCATCGCCGCCCCCGTCTTCCTCGTGCTGCTGCGCCTCGTCCAGGGCGTCGCCGTCGGGGGCGAGTGGAGCGGCGCCATGACCATCGCCGTCGAGCACGCACCGCCGGAGCACCGCAGCCGGCTCGCCTCGCTCGTGCAGCTCTCGTCCCCCGTCGCGACACTGCTGTCGAGCGGCGCCTTCACGCTCGTGCTCATGCTGCCGCCCGAGTCGTTCGACGCCTGGGGCTGGCGGCTGCCGTTCCTCGCCGCGCTGCCCATGCTCGGCGTGGCCGTCTTCATGCGGATCCGGATCGACGAGTCGCCGGAGTTCCGCGAGGTCGCGCGGGAGGGCGCCCGCACCCGGGTGCCGTTCGCTGCCGTCTTCCGGCGCGCCCCGGGGCGGCTCGGCATCGCGATCCTCATCTCGATGCTCGGCGTCGGCGGCTTCTACTTCATGAACACGTTCCTCGTGAACTTCGGTGCGAACGAGCGCGGCTTCGACCGGCAGCTCATGGTGAACGCGACGCTCGTCGCCGCCGTGGTGCAGGCCGGGGTGACGCTGTGGTCGGGGCGGCTGGCCGAGCGCTTCGGTCCCGGCCGGGTGACGCTGTGGGGCGGGCTCGCGACGGCCGTCGTCGCGTTCCCGGTGTTCTGGCTCGTGGATTCCCAGCAGCCGGCGGCAGCGGTGCTCGCGGTGTGCCTGGGGCTGTCGGCGGTGATCCTCGCCTACGGGACGGCCGGCTCGGCCCTCGCCGGGCTCTTCCCGACGGAGCTGCGCTACTCAGGGGTGAGCCTCGGCTACAACCTGGCTGCGGTCGTCGGGGGCTTCCTTCCGCTCGCGGCGCAGGCCTCGCTCGGAGCATCGGGCGGAGCCTCATGGGGGCCGGCAGCCCTCTTCGCCCTGTTCGGGCTGGCCACCGCCCTCGGCGGAGCGCTCGCCCACCGCGTCTCACGCTCCCCCGACGCCTGAGAGACATCGTCGTCCGAGGTCGTCCTCAGCGATCGGCGACTGAGATCGTCGCCTGAGATCGACTCGTGAGCGATCGACGGCTGAGACATCTCTCTCCGACCCTCGAGGTGCAGTTGAGGCTCCGCATCCGAAGATGCAGAGCCTCGACTGCGCACTCGAAGCCTGGCCCGGCGCCCCGCGAGGGAGCGCTACCAGCGCGGCTTGCGCTTCCCGCCCTGGGGGCCGCGGTCGCCGCCCCGGCCCCCGCGGTCGTCGCGCCCGCCACGGTCGTCCCGGCCCCCGCGGCCCCCGCGGTCCTGGTAGCCGCCGCGATCGCCGCGCCCGCCGCGGTCGTCGCGGTTCCACGAGCCGCCGCGATCCGAGCCGCCGGAGCGGTACCCGCGATCGCCGCGGTCCTCCCAGCGGCCACCGCGGTCCTCGCGCCCACCGCGGTCGTCGTACCGCCCGCGGTCTCCCCCGCGGGTGTCGCGGTCCCAGCCCCCGCGGGATCCGCCACGGTGATCCCGATCGCTCCGGCCGTCCCGGTCGCCCCGGCCATCCCGGTCGCCGCGGTAGGAGCCGCGCCCGCGATCCTCCCAGCCCTTGCCGCGCGGTGCGGGGCCGGCGTCGACGCGCAGTTCGATCGGCTTGCCGCCGATGCGCGTGTTCGCGAGCCGGTCGAGTGCGTCCGCCGGCAGATTCGCCGGGAGCTCGACCAGCGAGAAGTCCTCGCGCACCTGGATGCGACCGAAGTCGTCCCGGCCGAGGCCGCCCTCGTTGGCGATCGCGCCCACGATCTGGCCCGGCTGCACCCGCTGCCTACGACCCACCTCGATGCGGTACATGGTGAGGTCGTCCCGGCGCTCACCGCGCGGGCGACGCTCGCCGCGCTCACCGCGCTCGCCCCGGTCGCCGCGGTCGCCCCGGTCGCGCGACCCATCCTCGAGGAAGCGGGCGGCCTGCGCACGGTCCCGCTCGAACTTGCGGTCGTCCTCCTCCGAGAGCAGCAGCGGGGTGTCGCCCTGCGAGACGACGGCGAGCGCCGCTGCGACGTCGTTCTCGGGCACGTTGTGGTGCTCGACGTAGTGGGCGATGATGTCGCGGAAACGGTCGATGCGCGCGGTCTCGGCGAGCGCCGCCGTGATGGCGTCGTCGAAGCGCGACAGCCGGGTGGCGTTCACCTCGTCGACGCTGGGCAGCGGCATCTGCGTGAGGGGCTGCTTGGTGGCCTTCTCGATCGCCTTCAGCAGGCGGCGCTCGCGGGGCGTGACGAAGCTGATGGCGTCTCCCGTGCGGCCGGCGCGACCCGTGCGGCCGATGCGGTGCACGTACGACTCGGTGTCGATGGGCAGATCGAAGTTCACGACGTGGCTGATACGCTCGACGTCGAGACCTCGGGCAGCCACGTCCGTCGCGACGAGGATGTCCAGCTTGCCGTCCTTCAGCGCCTGCACGGTGCGCTCGCGCTGCGCCTGCTGCACGTCGCCGTTGATCGCCGCAGCCGAGTAGCCGCGCGCGCGGAGCTTCTCGGCGACCTGCTCGGTGTCGTTCCGGGTGCGGGTGAAGACGATGAGCCCGTCGAAGTCCTCGACCTCGAGGATGCGGGTGAGCGCGTCGAGCTTCTGCGTGTACGAGACCACGACGTAGCGCTGCGTGATGTTCGAGGAGGTCTGGGTCTTCCCCGCGATCTTCACCTCGCGCGGGTCGTTCAGGTACTGCTGCGAGATGCGCCGGATCTGCGCGGGCATCGTCGCGGAGAAGAGCGCGACCTGCTTCTCGGCCGGGGTGTCGGCGAGGATCGTCTCGACGTCCTCGGCGAAGCCCATCTTCAGCATCTCGTCGGCCTCGTCGAGCACGAGGTACTTGATCTGGGAGAGGTCGAGCGATCCGCGCTCCATGTGGTCCATGATGCGCCCGGGGGTGCCCACCACGACATCGACGCCTCGGCGCAGCGCGGAGAGCTGCTGCCCGTACGCCTGGCCGCCGTAGACGGGCAGCAGGTGCACCTGCGGCAGGTGGGAGGCGTAGCTCTCGAACGCCTCGCACACCTGCAGGGCGAGCTCACGGGTCGGCGCGAGCACGAGCGCCTGCGGCACCCCCTGCCCGGGCTCGATGCGCGAGAGGATCGGCAGCGCGAACGCCGCGGTCTTTCCGGTGCCGGTCTGCGCGAGGCCGACGACGTCGCGCCCCTCGAGCAGGGTGGGGATGGTGGCCGCCTGGATCGCCGAGGGGGTCTCGTAGCCCACCTCGGTGATGGCGCGCAGCACCTCGGGGCCGAGGCCCAGATCGGAGAAGGTGACGCGCTCCTGCTCGGGGGCGGCGTCGGAAGCGGTGTCGGTGTCGGTCGCGGCGCTGTCGCCCGCGGGGGCGGAGTTCGGCTGGGTCTCAGCCCGCTCCTCGGTCGCGGGGGCCTCGGCGGCGGGTTCGTCGGCCGAAGCGGGCGCGGGGTTCTCGGAAGAGGTCATCATACTAGTCTACGACGGATCGGGCCGCATCACGACCCCGAGCGCCGCGACACGCCGCGGGCCGCGCCCTTCCCGCCGCCGGGGAGGCGTCCGCGCTTCCCCGCTCCGATCGGCTACCGGGGGATCTCCTCCGTGACGACGGGAGCCGCCGAGGTGAGCGTCCCCGAGCGGTGCGGCAGGAACAGGCCGGCGACGAAGACCCCGACGAGGACGGCGCCCCACACGATCGCCTCGACGGTTCCGCCGACGAGGAACGGAAAGTTCCAGACGGAGATGCCGAGCACCAGCAGCAGGCCGATCCCCCCGAGCACCGCCGAGACGACCACGCGGATGGACGGCGCACCGGAGGAGGCGCCCGAGGAAGCAGCGGAGGACGCACCGCCGTGCTTCGCCCCGTACGCGCCGTGCTTCGCTCCGTACGCGACGACGGCGAAACTGGTCAGGGCCATCATCCAGATGACGCCCACCGCCCCGGCGCCGGAGTACCACGTGTAGATCTGGAGCACCGGATCCAGCTGGGCCAGGGCCGAGACCAGCACGACGAGGGACGTCGCGGCGCTCACCCACAGCGACGATCGCGACGGCGCCCGGTGCCGGGCGTGCACCTCCGCGAGGCTCGCCGGCAGCACGCCGCGCTGCCCGAGGGTGAACAGGTAGCGGGTGACGATGTTGTGGAAGGCGAGCATGCAGGCGAACATGCTCGTCACCACGAGCACCTGCACGACGTCGGCGACGATGGGCGCGACGACCTGGCCGGCCAGCGCGATGACCACCCGGTCGGGGTGCTCGGTCGACGCGGCGACCGCGTCGTCGGCGCCGAGGCCGGCGATCACGAGCCAGGAGGAGACGAAGTAGAGCGCGCCGATCGAGACGACGGCGATGTAGGTGGCCCGGGGCACGGTGCGTTCGGGATCGCGGGCCTCGTTGCGGAACACCGCGGTCGCCTCGAAGCCGAAGAACCCGAGGAAGGCGAAGAGCAGGCCCAGGCCGGGCGTTCCCGAGAGCGCCTCCGCGGGGTCGAAGGGTCGGGTCGTCAGCTCTCGACCCGAGAAGAGGACCCCCAGGTCGATCACGAGCACCGCGACGACCTCCAGCACGAGCACCGCGCCGAGGACCTTGGCGGAGAGCTCGATGTGGCGATAGCCGAGCAGCCCCACGACGAGCAGCATCAGTGCCGAGATCAGCCACCACGGCAGCTGCGCGCCCGTCCAGAGCTCGATCAGGTTGCCGGCCTGCACCCCGAGGTAGCAGGTCATCGAGACCGTGAGCAGCGCGTAGGAGAGCAGCGCGATCGCAGCGGTCCCGAGACCGGCGCGCCTGCCGAGGCCCCGATGCACGTAGGAGTAGAACGCGCCGGCGTCGGGAACGCGAGGGGTCATCCAGGCGTAGCCGACCGAGAACAGCAGCAGGATCACCGTCGCCGCGAGCACCATCAGGGGCGCTCCGACCGAGCCGGAGACGCCGATGATGATCGGGAAGTTCGCGGCGACGACGGTGATGGGCGCCGCGGCGGCGATCACCATGAGGACGATGCCGGGCACGCCGAGCGTTCGATTCAGTTGGGTGTCCAAGGTCATTCCTTAGTCGGGAGCTGCCCGGTGCGATGTCGGCGCCCCGCGCGGGGCGCCCGGGACGATGTCGACGGGCGGTGCGATGTCGGCGGACGAGGGGCGCTACTCCCCCACCCGCCAGTCGATCGGCTCGGCGCCCTGCTGCTCGAGCGCGGCGTTCGCCCGGCTGAACGGGCGCGAACCGAAGAATCCCCGGGACGCGGAGAGCGGCGAGGGGTGCGGGCTCTCCACGACGGGGACGTCGCCGAGCATCGGCTTCAGCGACCGCGCGTCGCTGCCCCACAGGATCGCCACCAGCGGCCCGCCGCGCGCGACGAGCGAGCGGATCGCGTGCTCGGTGAACGCCTCCCAGCCCTTGCCGCGGTGCGAGGCCGGCGCCCCCGCGCGCACCGTGAGCACCCGGTTCAGGAGCATGACCCCGTGGTCGGCCCACGCGTTGAGATCGCCGTGCGGGGCGGGCTCGATCCCGAGGTCGTCGCGCAGCTCCCTGTAGATGTTCTGCAGGCTGCGCGGGATCGGCCTGACCTCCGGCGAGGTGGCGAACGAGAGCCCGATGGGGTGCCCGGGGGTGGGGTAGGGATCCTGTCCCACGATGAGCACCCGCACCTCGCGCAGGGGCCGCTGGAACGCGGCGAGGATACGGTCGCCGGCCGGGAGCACGCGCGCGCCCGAGGCCCGCTCGGCGTTGAGGAAGCTCCCCAGCTCGGCCAGCCGGTCGGCCATCGGCATCAGCGCCTCCGCCCAATCGGATGCGATGTACCCCTTCTCGGCGAGCTCCCGAGGGTTCATCCCCATGTCGTCCTCCTCACATCACCCGCGACGCGTCCGTGCGGCGGTCCATCATCCATTCTGCCGTGCCGCGCGGCGCCCGACGTTACGTCGGGTGTCGCGCGGCGTTGTGCCGTCGCCGCGCCTTCCGTAGTCTCTCTGCAGCGGCCACCGCCTCGAGCCCGCCGCGTGACCTTCTCCCATCGCCCACACCCTCCGAGGAGCCTCCCATGACCGAACAGCGGACCTGGCAGTTCGAGACCCAGCAGATCCATAGCGGGCAGCAGCCCGATCCGGCCACCGGATCGAGGGCGCTGCCGATCCACCAGACGACCTCGTTCGTCTTCGACGACACGACCCAGGCCGCCAACCGCTTCGCCCTGACCGAGCTGGGGCCCATCTACACCCGCATCACGAACCCGACCCAGGCCGTCGCAGAGGAGCGCATCGCCGCGCTCGAGGGGGGCACCGGCGCCCTCCTGCTGTCGAGCGGCCAGGCGGCGTCGACCTTCGCGGTCCTCAACATCGCCAACGCCGGCGACCACATCGTGTCCTCCAGCTCGATCTACGGCGGCACCTACAACCTCTTCAAGTACTCCCTCGCGAAGCTGGGCATCGAGGTCACCTTCGTCGACGACCAGGACGATCCCGCCGCCTGGCAGCGCGCGGTGCGGCCCAACACCAAGCTCTTCTTCGCCGAGAGCATCGCCAACCCCCGGGTGAACATCCTCGACATCGAGCGGGTCTCCGAGGTCGCGCACGAGAACGGCGTCCCGCTGATCGTCGACAACACCGTGGCGAGCCCCTACCTGATCCGTCCGCTCGAGCACGGCGCCGACATCGTGCTGCACTCGGTCACCAAGTTCCTCGGCGGCCACGGCACGACCCTCGGCGGCGTGATCGTCGACGGCGGCAGGTTCGAGTGGTCGAAGCACGTCGACCGCTTCCCCGGCCTCACGGAGCCCGACCCCTCCTACAACGGCGTCAGCTACACGGGCGCCGTCGGCGACGGAATCGCCTACATCATCAAGGCGCGCGTGCAACTGCTGCGCGATCTCGGATCCTCCATCGCGCCGCTCAGCGCGTGGCTGCTGCTCCAGGGCATCGAGACGCTCTCGCTGCGCATCGAGCGCCACGTGCAGAACGCCCAGGAGATCGCCGAGTGGCTCGACGCGCACGACGACGTCGCGAACGTCTACTACGCGGGGCTGCCGTCGAGCCCCTGGTACGCGGCCGCGAACAGGTACGCGCCGAAGGGCGTGGGCGCCATCGTGTCGTTCGAGCTCAAGGGCGGGGTCGGCGCGGGCAAGGCCCTGGTCGAGAACGTGGAGCTGTTCAGCCACGTCGCGAACATCGGCGACGTGCGCAGCCTCATCATCCACCCGGCCTCGACGACCCACTCGCAGCTCACCCCCGAGCAGCAGCTCAGCGGCGGTGTCACGCCCGGTCTCGTCAGGCTGTCGGTCGGACTCGAGCACATCGACGACATCAAGGCCGACCTCGAGCGCGGCTTCGCGGCGGCTCGCGCGGTGGTCGCCGAGGCGGCGACCACCGCGTAGGGCCTGGCACCGTCGGAGGTCGTCAGTAGGTGCTGCCAATCGGCGCGCGAGGCGGCATCTACTGACGACCTCCGGATCACGGGGAGCCGCGGCGGACGGAGGCGCGGACAGAAGGGAGCACCATGGACTGGCAGACGCCCGAGGACTCGTTTCCGACCGACTTCATCACGGATGCGCAGCTGCGAGCGCTCATCGGCCGTCCCCCGATCTCGGGCGGCTGGCGGGACGGGGATCCGGTCGGCGAGCGGCGCTTCGCCGCGATCGGCGAGCTGACGACGGAGGCGGGCGCCACGCTTCCGAACGTGAGGATCGCCTACGAGACCTTCGGGGAGCTGAACGACCGGCGCGACAACGCGATCCTCGTCTTCCACGCCCTGACCGGGGACAGCCACCTCGTGGGTCCGGCGGGCCCGGGGCACCCGACCGATGGCTGGTGGGCGGAGATCGTGGGGCCCGGCAAGCCTCTCGACACGGACCGGTACTGCGTGATCGCGCCGAACGTGCTGGGCGGCTGCCAGGGGTCCACGGGCCCGGGTTCCCTCGACCCGGCGGGCCGCGAGTGGGGCGGCCGATTCCCCTATCTCACCATCCGGGATCAGGCCGCCGCCGCGGCCCGCTTCGCCGATCAGCTCGGCGTCGAGCGCTTCGCCGCCGTCGTGGGCGGGTCGATGGGCGGCATGCACGCCCTGGAGTGGGCGATCGCCCAGCCCGGTCGCGCCGAGCGCCTCGCCGTCATCGCCGCGCCGCCCGTCACGACCGCCGACCAGATCGGGCTCAACCTGGTGCAACTCGAGGCGATCCGCTCCGACCCGTTCTACCGCGGGGGCAACTACTACGACGCCCCCGACGGCGTCGGGCCGCACCACGGGCTCGCCACCGCCCGCCGTCTCGCCCTGCTGAACTATCGCAGCAACACCGAACTCGACGACCGCTTCGGCCGCGCCTGGCAGTCCGCCGTGAGCCCGCTCGGCGACGGGGGCCGGTTCGCCGTCGAGTCCTACCTCGACTTCCACGGCAACAAGTTCACCCGCAGGTTCGACGCCAACAGCTACGTCACACTCGTGCAGGCGATGAACTCGCACGACGTCGGACGCGGCCGGGGCGGCGTGCGTGCGGCTCTCTCGACGCTCGAGCTGCCGACGCTCGTGCTCGGGATCCCGAGCGACCGCCTCTTCACGATCGAGGGGCAGGACGAGATCGCGCTGCATACGCCGGGCAGCCTCGACGGCGACCGCGCGACGCGGATCGACTCCCCGTTCGGCCACGACTCGTTCCTGATCGAGGCGGGCCTCGTCGGCGCCCAGCTGAACCGCCTGCTCGCCGTCTGAGCGCTCGTGCGTCGGCGGGGCCGTCCCGTGCTGCCAGCCCGCTCCCACTTTGCGGCAATAGGCTCGCCTGAGGCCGCAGACGCGGATGAGAGGGGGCCGAAGTGGCAGTTGTGCGCGTTCGTCGTTCGATGCGGGCCATCGCCATCGGCGTGACCGTCGCGACCGCGCCGCTCTGCATCGTCTCGTGCGCCTCGGCGAGCACCGAGGGCGAGGCGCAGGGCGCCGAGCTCCGGGCGGCCGCGGGCTCCGACGTGCTCGCCATGCCGGCCGAGACGGTGTACGAGGTCACCTCGGTCACGCTCACGGACCCGACCGCCGCGCAGCTCGGCGACGTCGACCTCTCGCAGCTGCAGAGCGACGGCTCCCTGGTGCTGAACGACGGCATCATCACGGAGGCCTCGCTCTCCTTCACCCTCGCGAACAGCCCGGCCGTCTCATTCGTGCTGACCGAGCCGCTCGTGCTCCGCAAGAACGAGGGCTTCGACCAGGCGATCAACGCCACGGGCACCCTCGTGGTCGACGGCGTCGAGCGCCCCGGCACGCCCGTCGAGCTGGTCCCCCGCTTCGAGGATGACGGCCGCGCGGAGTTCGACGTCGAGTTCGACCTGCCCGAGAGCGTGCTCCCCCAACCTGACGACGGCATCGCGTTCAGCACCCCCTCCCAGGCCGAGGTCATCTCGGCGAGAGTCGAACTCGCCGCGCGCTGACCGCAGCGCCCCGCCGCCCCTCCCCACGGGGGCCGGGGCCGCGGCTACTCGTAGCGCTGCCGCTTCGTCGCGTCGTGGATCTCGCCCACGAGCTCCTCGATCACGTCCTCGAGGAACACCACGCCGAGCGTCCTGCCATCCGCGTCGTGCACCCTCGCCAGGTGGATGCCGCGGGCCTGCATGCGGGCCAGCACGTCCTCGAGCTCGGCGTCGGCGTGGATCGTCACCATGTCCCGGATCCGCTTGGGCGGGATCGGCTCGGCGATCCGCTCCTCCCCGAGGCGCAGCAGGTCCTTGATGTGCACGTAGCCGACCAGCCCGCCCTCGACGCCCGCGATCGGGTAGCGCGAGAAGCCGTGGCGCGCCACCGCGGCTTCGACGTCCTCGGGCGTCGCGCCCGGCGCCAGGACGATCAGCTGCTCGGAGGGGATCAGCAGATCGCGGGCGCGCTTCGTCGTGAACTCGAACGCCGCCGTGAGGGCGCCGCTGCGGTCCTCGAGCACGCCCTCCCGCGTGGAGTGGCTGACGATGCTCGCGACCTCCTCGAGCGTGAAGGTGCTGTTGGTCTCGGACTTCGGCTCGACCCCGAACATCCGCAGCGCGCCGTTCGCGACGGCGTTCAGCGCGGCGATGATGTGCCTCAGCAGCCGGGAGACAGCCACGAGCGGCGGCGCGAGCAGCAGCACCGCCTGATCCGGCATCGAGAACGCCGCGTTCTTCGGCACCATCTCCCCGAAGACGACGTGCAGATACGACACCAGCACCAGGGTCAGCACGAACGCCGTGATGCTCACGGCCTCCGGCGGCAGGCCGGTCCAGGCCAGCGGCCCCTCCATCAGATGGTGGATCGCGGGCTCGGAGACGTTCAGGATCAGCAGCGAGCAGACCGTGATGCCGAGCTGGCTGGTGGCGAGCATGAGCGTGGCGTGCTCCATGGCGTACAGCGCGGTCTTCGCGCGCTTCGACCCGGCCTCCGCCCGCGGCTCGATCTGGGAGCGGCGCGCCGAGATCACCGCGAACTCCGCGCCCACGAAGAAGGCGTTGGCCACCAGGAGCACGACGAGCCAGACGATTCCCATCCAGTCGCTCATTCCGCGCCTCCTTCCACCGCGGCCGCGTCATCGGGGATCGGAGCCCCCGTGTAGCGCAGCCGCGCGATGCGGCGGCCGTCCATCCGCTCCACCCGCAGCGTGCCGCCGTCGGAGAGCCCCACCTCGTCGCCGACCTCGGGGATCCTGCCCAGCTCGCGCAGCACGAAGCCCGCGATCGTGTCGTAGTCGTCGTCGTCGGGGATCTCGATGCCGGTCTGCTCCCGCAGCTCGTCGGGGCGCAGGTCGGCGGGCAGCGTCATCGCCTCGGCCGTGCCGACGACCCCGGCGCTCGCGCGGTCGTGCTCGTCGGCGACCTCGCCGACGATCTCCTCCACGAGATCCTCCAGCGTCACGATCCCCGCCGTGCCGCCGTACTCGTCGACGACGATGGCCAGTTGGAAGCCCGTGCCGCGCAGCTCGCCGAGCAGCTGATCGAGGCGCATGGTCTCGGGGACCCGCATCGCCTCCTCGGCGATCGCGGCGACGGGCACCTCTCCTCGCTTCGCCCGCGGCACCGACACGGCCTGCTTCACGTGGACGATGCCGACGACGTCGTCGCGGTCCTCGTCGATCACCGGGAAGCGGGAGAATCCGGTGCGTCCGGCGAGTTCGAGCACCGCCTGCGCGGGCTCGAGCTTCTGGATGCCCTCGATGCGCAGTCGCGGGGTCATGACGTCGCCCGCGGTGTGCTCCGAGAAGCGCAGCGTGCGATCGAGCAGGGTCGCCGTGTCGGCCTCGAGCAGCCCGGCGCTCGCCGAGTGCCGCACGAGCGAGGAGAGCTCCTCGGCGGTGCGGGCGCCCGACAGCTCCTCCTTGGGCTCGATGCCCATGGAGCGCAGCAGGCCGTTCGCGCTGCCGTTGAGCACGACGACGGCGGGCTTGAACGTCGTCGTGAAGGCGGCCTGCGCCGGCATCACGACCCTGGCGGTCGCCAGCGGCTTCGCCAGCGCGAAGTTCTTCGGCACGAGCTCGCCGACGATCATCGAGAACACCGTCGCGAGCGCCACCGCGATGGGGGCGCTGATGGCGCGACGCAGCCCCTCGGGGACGCCCAGCGCGCCGAGGGGCCCGTCGAGGTAGCCGCTGATCGCGGGCTCGAGGGTGTAGCCGGCGAGCAGCGTGGTGAGGGTGATGCCGAGCTGCGCGCTCGACAGGTGGGTCGACGTGCGCGAGAGGCCGCGGATGACGCGGTCGAGCCCGCGCTCCCCGGCCGCGCGCCTGCGCTCGAGATCCTGCCGGTCGAGGGCGACGAGGGAGAACTCGGCCGCGACGAAGATGCCGGTTCCGGCGGTGAGAAGGATGCCGATGACGAGGAGGAGCCAGTCGCTCACGGGCGGCCCCGCCCGGAGCGCCGCGCTCGCGCACGGCCGTCTGGTTCAGGTTGCCGCGCGTGAGCGCGGCAGATACTCGGAGGGTCTGACGGTCTTCGAGAGGGTACGTCCATGATTGCGACAACCTTACCAGCAGCGACTGCGAAAAGTGTCGTTCCCTGTGCACATTCCCCTCAGGAAAAGGCGTAGGCTTGTCCTCGAGCGCGCACAGGCGCGCTGGAGCTTCGAAGCGGAGGCCATGCGGCCTCCACCGAGACGCTCGAGCTGCAGAGGCCTTCGGGCCAGGGCCCGGCTGGGCGAGCGGCGCTCCTGATCTACCCCATCGCCGAACACGGCATGAATGAGAGGAAGTCGGATTGGCTGAGCGGACGGACGCCACCGGCAACGGTGGTTCCGCAGAAGATTTCGGCGCGAATGCGTGGCTCGTTGACGAGCTGTACAAGCAGTACGTGCAAGACAAGAACTCGGTGGACCGGTCCTGGTGGCCGGTGCTCGAGCGCTACAAGAACGGATCGGGATCCCAGCCGGCACCGGGCGCCTCTCAGCCCGCGACGGGGGCCTCCCAGGCCGCCGCCCCCTCCGCGCCGGCCGCGTCGAACACCCCCGCCGCGCCGGCGACCTCCTCCGCCCCGGCGGCCCCGTCCTCCTCCGCTCCCTCCACGGACACCGCCTCGACCTCGACCCAGCCGGCGCGCACGACCAACGCCGCGCCGCGCGAGGCCCCGATCCCCGCCGACGCCCCCCGAGCCGCGCCCGCGACCGACGTGGTGCCCGCTCAGGAGGACGCCGTCACTCCGATGCGCGGCATGGCCCGCACGCTCTCGAAGAACATGGATCAGAGCCTCACGGTTCCGACCGCGACGAGCGTCCGCACGATCCCCGCGAAGCTCCTCATCGACAACCGCATCGTGATCAACAACCACCTGCGCCGCAGCCGCGGCGGCAAGGTGTCGTTCACGCACCTCATCGGCTGGGCGCTGATCCAGACGCTCAAGGACTTCCCGAGCCAGAACGTCGCCTACGCCGAGGTCGACGGCAAGCCGTCGGTCGTCGTGCCGGCCCACGTCGGTCTCGGCATCGCGATCGACGTCCCGAAGCCCGACGGCACGCGGTCCCTGCTCGTGCCCTCGATCAAGCGCGCCGAGACGCTCAACTTCAACGAGTACCTCGCGGCGTACGAGGACCTCGTGAAGCGCGCCCGCGACAACAAGCTCGGCGCGGCCGACTTCCAGGGCACCACGCTCTCCCTGACGAATCCCGGCGGCATCGGCACCGAGCACTCGGTGCCCCGCCTCATGCGCGGCCAGGGCTGCATCATCGGCGCGGGCGCCCTCGACTACCCGGCCGAGTTCCAGGGTGCCTCGCAGGAGGTGCTCACGAACCTCGGCATCGGCAAGACCATCACGCTCACGAGCACCTACGACCACCGCGTCATCCAGGGCGCCGGCTCGGGCGAGTTCCTGAAGATCGTGCACGAGCGCCTGACCGGCGGGCACCGCTTCTACGAGGAGATCTTCGCCGCGCTGCGCATCCCCTACAAGCCCGTGCAGTGGGCGCCCGACATCCACGTCGACATCTCGGGCGCGGTCGACAAGACGGCCCGCGTGCAGGAGCTCATCAACTCGTTCCGGGTCCGCGGCCACCTCATGGCCGACATCGACCCGCTGGAGTACGTGCAGCGCACCCACCCCGACCTCGAGATCGAGTCGCACGGCCTCACCTTCTGGGATCTCGACCGCGAGTTCGTGACCGGCGGCATCGGCGGCAAGCGCACGATGAAGCTGCGCGACATCCTCGGCGTGCTGCGCGACTCCTACTGCCGCAAGATCGGCATCGAGTACATGCACATCCAGGATCCCGAGCAGCGCAGGTGGCTGCGCGAGCAGCTCGAGGTGCCCTACGCGAAGCCCAGCCACGACGAGCAGATGCGGATCCTCGAAAAGCTCAACGAGGCCGAGGCGTTCGAGACCTTCCTGCAGACGAAGTACGTCGGGCAGAAGCGGTTCAGCCTCGAGGGCGGCGAATCGGTCATCCCCCTGCTCGACGCCATGCTCATCGACGCCGCCGAGGACGGGGTCGACAGCGTCGATATCGGTATGGCCCACCGCGGCCGGCTGAACGTGCTCTCCAACATCGCGGGCAAGACCTACGGGCAGATCTTCCGCGAGTTCGAGGGCCAGCAGGCCTCCCGCACGGGTTCCGGCGACGTCAAGTACCACCTCGGCACGACCGGCGTCTTCACCGCCCCCAACGGCACCCAGGTGCCAATCCACCTCGCGGCGAACCCCTCGCACCTCGAGACGGTCGACGGCGTGCTCGAGGGCATCGTGCGGGCGAAGCAGGATCTGAAGCCCATCGGCTCCTTCACGACCCTCCCGGTACTCATCCACGGAGACGCCGCGATGGCCGGGCAGGGCGTGGTCTACGAGACCCTGCAGATGGCGCAGCTGCGCGGGTACCGCACGGGCGGCACGCTGCACATCATCATCAACAACCAGGTGGGCTTCACCACGCTGCCCTCCGACTCGCGCTCGTCGGTCTACTCCTCCGACATCGGCAAGGTGACGCAGGCGCCGATCTTCCACGTGAACGGCGACGATCCCGAGTCGGTCGTGCGGGTCGCGCGCCTCGCGTACGAGTTCCGCCAGCGCTTCCACAAGGACGTCGTCATCGACCTCGTGTGCTACCGCCGCCGCGGTCACAACGAGGGCGACGACCCGTCGATGACCCAGCCGCTCATGACCGACCTCATCGAGGCGAAGCGGTCCACGAGGCGCCTCTACACGAGCTCGCTCGTCGGCCGCGGCGACATCACCGAGGAGGAGTACGAGAAGGCGAAGCAGGACTTCCAGGATCGGCTCGAACGGGCCTTCCAGGAGACGCACGCGGCGCAGACCGGGTCCATCCCGATCATCGACCAGAGCGGCATCGCCTCGCCGGCGCCCGCGGCGCCCGCGATCCTCTCGCTCGAGACGGCGGTGGATCGCGACGTCATCGAGCGCATCGGCGACGCGCACGGCAACAAGCCCGAGGGCTTCACCGTCCACCAGAAGCTGCAGCAGCTGCTGAACAAGCGCGTCCAGATGAGCCGCGAGGGCGGGATCGACTGGGGCTTCGGCGAACTGCTCGCCCTCGGCTCGCTGCTGATGGAGGGCACCGCCGTCCGCTTCGCGGGGCAGGACGCCCGCCGCGGCACCTTCGCGCAGCGGCACGCCGTGTTCCACGACCGCTCGAACGGCCAGGAGTGGCTGCCGCTGCTCAACCTCGCCGAGAACCAGGCCAGGTTCTGGATCTACGACTCGCTGCTCTCCGAGTACGCCGCGCTCGCCTTCGAGTACGGCTACTCGCTGCAGCGCGAGGACGCCCTCGTGCTGTGGGAGGCGCAGTTCGGGGACTTCGTGAACGGCGCGCAGAGCGTGGTCGACGAGTTCATCTCGTCGGCGGAGCAGAAGTGGGGCCAGCAGTCCTCCGTGGTCATGCTGCTGCCGCACGGCTACGAGGGCCAGGGGCCGGATCACTCCTCGGCGCGCATCGAGCGCTTCCTGCAGCTGTGCGCCGAGAACAACATGACGGTCACCCGCCCCTCCACACCGGCGAACTACTTCCACCTGCTGCGCCGCCAGGCCTACGCGCGGCCGCGCAAGCCGCTCATCGTGTTCACCCCGAAGTCGATGCTGCGCCTGCGCGGAGCCACCTCGAGCGTGGAGGACTTCACGACCGGCTCCTTCCAGCCCGTCATCGACGATCCCCGTCTCGAGTCGAAGGCCGACGCGCAGCGCGTGATCCTCACCTCCGGCAAGGTCTACTACGACCTGCTGCAGGCTCTCGACAAGAACCCCGATCCCCGGATCGCGCTGGTGCGCGTCGAGCAGTTCTACCCGATCCCGTCCATCGAGCTCGGGCGCGTGCTCGCCGGATACCGGAACGCGGAGCTCGTGTGGGTGCAGGACGAGCCGGAGAACCAGGGCGCCTGGCCGTTCATCGCGCTCGAGCTGTCGAAGCACCTGAAGAACGACCGCATCCGCGGCGTCTCGCGCCCGGCCTCCGCCGCTCCGTCCACGGGATCGGCCAAGGTCCACGCCGTCGAGCAGGAGGCGCTGATCGCCGAGGCGCTGCGCTTCGACGAGTAGCGTCGCCTCTCGGAGGATGAACGGGGGAGGGGCCCGGGCGGGGGGCCCCGGGCCGCCCCCCGTACCCCGGCGGCCGCCGCCGACCCCCGGTCGCCGCGGCGCGTGGGGGGTTTTCCGGGGGGGCGCGCGGGGCCGGGCCGCCCCGCCCCCTCCCCCGTTCCCGCGGCGGCCTCAGCCGACCTCGGTGCCCGCGAATCGCGACATCAGCTCCGCGAAGTCGTCGTGCTCCTCCCGGCGTTCGCGCGCGGCCCGCGCCTCCGGCGTGAAGTCCGCGGCCGTGGCGGCGATCGGCGGCGTCGCCGTCGAGCCGACCACCGGCGCCGCCGGTGAGGCGATCGCCGTCGATCCGGTCGCCGGATCGACCGCCGGCGAGCCGGCTACCGGGTCGACCGCCGGCGGGCCGGCCACCGGATCGACCGTCGGCACCGGCGCGAGACCGGCCCGCACCGCGTCCGCGAGCTCGCGCGCCACGCGTGCGGCGCGCTCCTCGATGCCGCTCCCCGCCGCGCCCGCGCCCCAGTCCTCGGTCGCGGCGAACACCCCCGTGGGCATCGGCAGCGCCCGCAGGTAGGAGAACAGCGGCCGCATCGCGTACTCGATGACGAGGGAGTGCCTGGCGCTGCCGCCCGTCGCCCCGAGCGCCACGGGGACGCCGCCGAGCGCGTCCACGCCGACGAGGTCGAAGAACGATTTGAAGAGCCCGGCGACCGATGCGTTGAAGACCGGCGAGACCGCGATGACCCCGTCGGCGTGCTCCAGGCTCGAGAGCGCCCCCGCGAGGCCGGGCTCGGCGAAGCCCGTGACCAGGTTGTTGGCGATCGGAACCGCGAGATCGCGCAGCTCGATCACCTCGGTCTCCGCCTGCACGCCGTGCGCGAGCAGCGCCCGTTCGGCATGCGCCACGACGCGATCGACGAGCAGACGGCTCGACGACGGGCTTCCGAGCCCTCCCGACACCGCCACCAGCCGAACCCGAGGCGCTTCGAGGGCCTGCACCTCCGTCATCTCGTTCCTCCTCCGTCGTCTCCCACCAGTTTCTCCGCCAGCGCGCGCAGTCGCCGCAGCTCCTCGGGATCGAGGCGCTCCGACATCGCCCGCGCCACGTCCTTGGCGTGCCCCGCTCCGATCCGCCGCTGCACCGCGAGACCGCTGTCGCTCAGACTCAGCAGTGCGCCCCGGCCGTCGCGCGGGTCGGGGCAGCGCAGCACCAGCCCCTCGCCCACCAGCTTGTCGACGAGACGGCTGAGCGACGGCTGCGAGATCATCAGCCGGTCCATGAGATCCCGCTGACGCACCCCCTCCTCGCCGGAGAGGCTGAGCTGGTAGAGCACGTCGTACTCCCGTGTCGACCGCCCCTGCCAGACCGGAGCCGCGGAGAACCGGCGGAAGAGCACGGTCTGCGCGCGGAACAGGGCCTCCCAAGCCTCCACGGCGAGGCGCTGCTCCTCCCTGCGCGACAGGGCCGCTCCCCCGCCCGCCGCCTCCACGGCGAGGCGCTGCTCCTCCCTGCGCGACAGGGCCGCTCCCCCGCCCGCCGCCTCCACGGCGAGGCGCTGCTCCTCCCTCATCGCGCCACCTCCGCGGGCTCCGGATCTGCGGCGGATCCCTCGCCTCCGGCGCGCGCGGCCGCGAGCCGGCTCGCGTGCGTCGGGGTCTCGGGCACGTCCGCCGGTCGTCCCTTCGCGAGCTCCTCGCGCAGCGTGGGCAGCACGTGCTCGCCGAAGAGGTCGAGCTGCTCGAGCACGGTCTTCAGCGGCAGGCCCGCGTGGTCGATGAGGAAGAGCTGACGCTGGTAGTCGCCCGCCCACTCCCGGAACGACAGGGTGCGGTCGATCACCTGCTGCGGGCTGCCCACGATCAGCGGGGTCTGCGCCATGAAG
Source organism: Leucobacter chromiisoli (assembly GCF_016522505.1). Classification (GTDB taxonomy): domain Bacteria; phylum Actinomycetota; class Actinomycetes; order Actinomycetales; family Microbacteriaceae; genus Leucobacter; species Leucobacter chromiisoli. Next base: position 43,733 of record NZ_JAEHOH010000015.1, read on the forward strand.
TCCTCGAGCGAGGGGCCGTGGCCGTAGACGGGGGCGTTGTCGAAGTACGGCCGGAACTCGTTCACCGCGTCCTGCGAGTTCTTGCGCATGAAGAACTGGCCGCCGAGGCCCACGATCGCCTGGTGCGCCTTGCCGTGTCCGTAGTGCTCGAAGCGCTCGCGGTAGATCGCGATGAGCCGCTGGAAGTGCTCCTTCGGCCAGAAGATGTTGTTGGCGAAGAAGCCGTCGCCGTAGTAGGCGGCCTGGTGCGCGATCTCGGGGCTGCGGATCGAGCCGTGCCAGACGAACGGCGGCAGCCCGTCGAGCGGGCGCGGCGTCGAGGTGAAGCCGTGCAGGGGCGTGCGGAACTTGCCCTCCCAGTCGACCGACTCCTCCTGCCAGAGCCGGCGCAGCAGCGCGTAGTTCTCGAACGCGAGCGGGATCCCCTGCCTGATGTCCTTCCCGAACCACGGGTAGACCGGGCCGGTGTTGCCCCGCCCCATCACGAGGTCGACGCGGCCGTCGGCGAGGTGCTGCAGCGTGGCGTAGTCCTCGGCGATCTTCACCGGGTCGTTCGTCGTGATGAGCGTCGTGGCGGTCGAGAGGGTGATCCGCTCGGTCTGCGCCGCGATGTATCCCAGGGTCGTCGTGGGAGACGACGGGAAGAAGGGCGGGTTGTGGTGCTCGCCCGTCGCGAAGACGTCCATGCCCACCTCCTCGACCTTCTTCGCGATGGCCACGTGGGCCTTGATCCGCTCGTGCTCCGTCTGCGTCACGCCCGTCGTCGGATCCGGGGTCAGATCCCCCACCGAGAACACTCCGAACTCCATGTGCATCGCCTCCTGCGCCTCCGCGCCCCGGCCGATCGACTCGGGATCGCTCCGCCGTCCGCACCGGACGGCCTCGTGTGAATGCCTCAACTATATCCGAATGAATCTTTTTAGTCAAACTTTCAAGCTTTTCTGCATGACTCGCCCGCGAGTGGATGGGTATGCCGCGAGCGGATGCCCGTCGTACCGCACAACAGGCGTCCGCTCGCGAGGCATGCATCCACTGGAGGAGGAAGGTGGGGCGGCGGGAGGGGACGGCGGGAGGGGACGGTGGGACGGCGGGGCGGGGGTCGGGGCGGGGGTCGGGGCGGGCGGGGGCGGGGGGACGGGGGGACGCGGGCAGGCGGGCGGCGGGGCGGGCAGGATCCGCCGGACGGTCCGGCCCAGTAGACTGGGCCGATCCCGATCAACGTCACGACACCGCGGAGAAGCACCAGTATGACCACGTGGAAGATGCCCATCGAAGGCCACGAGCAGGAACGGCTGTGGCTCGCCTGGCCCACGACCGGCTACACCCTCGGCGACACCGAGGCCGAGGCCGAGGAGGCCCGCCGCACCTGGGCCGCCGTCGCCAACGCGGCGAGCGAGCACGAGCCGGTGACCGTCGTGGTGCACCCGGGCGACGAGGGCATCGCGCGCACGTACCTCTCGGGGCAGATCGACATCGTGTCAGCTCCACTCAACGACGCCTGGATGCGCGACATCGGGCCGAGCTTCGTCATCGGCGACGACGGCCGGCTCGGGGCCGTGAACTTCGTGTTCAACGGCTGGGGCGGCCAGGACTGGGCCCGGTGGGACAACGACCAGCACATCGGGCGCTTCGTCGCCGAGGCCTCGGGTGCCGAGCTGATCGATTCCGAGATGGTGAACGAGGGCGGTGGCATCCAGGTCGACGGGGCCGGCCGCGTCGTGCTCACCGAGACGGTGCAGCTCGATCCGGGTCGCAATCCCGGCTGGACGAAGGAGCGGGTCGAGGCCGAGCTCGCCCGCACGATCGGCACCACGAGCGCACTGTGGCTGCCCCGCGGCCTCTTCCGCGACCACGACACCTTCGGCACGCGCGGGCACTCCGACATCCTCGCGGTGTTCCCGAGCCCCGACACCCTCCTCATGCACCGGCAGGACGCGGAGTCGCACCCCGACCACGCGATCGCCCGCGAGAACCGAGCCGTCGCCGAGCGCTACCTGACGGACACCTCCGCCGGCTTCGAGATCCTCGACCTGCCCGCCCCCGAGACCCTGCACGACGAGGAGGGCTTCGTCGACTACAGCTACATCAACCACGTCGTCATCAACGGCGCCGTGCTCGCCTGCGCCTTCGACGACCCCGCCGACGATCGCGCCCTCGGCGTGCTGCGCGAGGTGTACCCGGGTCGCGAGGTCATCGGGCTCGACGCCCGCCCCCTCTTCGCCCGGGGCGGCGGCATCCACTGCATCACCCAGCAGCAGCCGAAGACCGGCGTCTGACAGAGGATCCCAGGCCCCTCCCGGGCCCGGGGCCTAGGGTGGGCGCATGATCCGCGCACCGCTCCGAATCCCGCTCGCGCTGGCCGCGGTCGCGGCCGGCGCGAGCCTCGCCCTGACCGCGTGCAGTTCGGGCGAGGGGCCCGACGGCCCTGAGGGCTCCTGGGGCCGCCCCGACGCCCGGGAGCTGCCGTCGCTGGAGTTCGAGCCGGCCGACGCGGAGGGCGCCGAGCGCGCCGAGCGCGGCGACTACACCGGCACCGACGGCTGCAACCGCCTCGGCGGCGAGTACACCGTCGAGGGCGACCTCATCGACCTCGGCATGATGCGCTCGACGCTCATCTTCTGCGAGGGCGTCGACACCTGGCTCTCCCTGGCCCGAACCGCGAGGATCGAGCCGGGATCGCCGGCCACCATGACCTTCTACGACGAGAACGACGAGGAGATCGGCTCCCTCGAACGGACCGATTGAGGGCCGGGCACGGCGGAACACCGAGACATGTCGAGTACCGCAAAACGGCGAGGGCGGCGGGATCCGATGACCCCGCCGCCCTCGCCGTCTCCGCGGCTCCTACCAGAGCACCGCCAGGCAGACGTTGACGACCGACAGCCCGGCGATCGCGCCCAGCACGCCTCCCGAGACACTCGGCTTCTTGCGGTTCACGAGGACGAGCACGATGATGGCGAGCAGCACCACCGTCTTCACGCCGATCTTCGCGTTGTTCGGGGCGCCGCCGAGCGCGTAGAGCATGCCGACGAGCGCCAGCCCCGTCACGAGCAGCAGCAGGGAGCCGTGGAGAATCCCCTTGCTCACCTTCGCCGTGCCCGCCTTCACATTGGGCAGCTGGGCGAGCGCGCCGCCCATCACCACTCCGAAGCCGACGATGTGCAGTACGACGAGGACGCCCTTCAGAATCTCCATGTCTCCAGGGTATCCGGCGCCGGGTAACGAAACCCTGGTCGCCCGCGCCTTCGGCTCTTCTTCGCCGCAGCCGGCCGATCAGTCGAACGCGAGCGCGGTGACCGGCGACACCCTCACCGCGCGCCTCGACGGCACCGCGGCGGCGCCGAGCGCGAGCACCACCCCGAAGAGCACCACCCCGGCGAGGATCGGCCACGGGATCGCGGGCGCCACGAGCCCGACCTCGAAGCCCATGAGCGACTGTGCCGCGGCCCAGCCGTAGAAGACGCCGAGCAGCAGTCCGAACCCGAGCGCGGCGAAGGTCATCTGGACGCTCTCCGCGACGACCATGCCCCGCACCTGGTCCCCGGTGAAACCGAGCGCCCTGAGCAGGCCGAGCTCGCGGGTGCGCTGCAGCACGCCGAGCGAGAGCGTGTTGACCATGCCCACGGCCGCGATGACCGCAGAGAAGCCGACGAGACCCGTGAAGACCGCGGTCGTGATCGCGAGCGTCTCGCGGAACGTCGCCGCCATGTCCGGATCCTGCGCGAACGCCGACAGCACCATGTTCTCGTAGCTCGCCAGGGCGACCGCGAACATCGTGACGAGCGTCACCCCGATGACCAGCCCGATCGTCGCCCGCGAGCTCCGATCCGGGAAGCGCACCGCGTTCGCCGCGGCGAGACGGCCGACGGGCCCGCTCCCGAGCAGACGCCCGGCGAGGCCCAGCAGCGGAGGCATGACGAGGTGCGCGCCGAGAGCGATGCCGGTGAACGAGAAGAGCCCGCCGAGGAACGCGACGAAGAGCCCGAGCGGGGTGATGAGCCCCAGCAGGATCCCGAGCGCGAGCAGCGAGACGCCGATGATGATGATGAGGACGATCGCCCAGACGGTGCGCCCGCTGCGGCGCCTCGCCTCCTCCGGTCGGAGCTCCACGGCGGCTCCGGTCGCCTCGATGGGCGAGACCTTCCCCACGCGACGGGATCCCGACCAGGCGGCGGCCCACGTCGTGAGCACGACCACGGCGACGGCGACGATCACGAGCGGGGTGAACAGCGGGTAGTCACGCCCCTCGGGCAGCCAGCCGAGCGACGGGCCCCACGCGACGGCCGCGGCGCAGAGCCCCTCCGCGAGCACGAGTCCGATGACGGCGCCGATCGCGCCCATGACGAGCCCCTCGCCGGCGACTCCGGCGCGCACCCGGTTCGAGGTGGCTCCGACCAGCCGGAGCAGTGCGATCGTGCGCGTGCGCCCCGCGATGATGGTCGCGAAGGTGTTGGCCGTCACGATCGCTCCCACGTAGAGGGCGATGAGGATGAAGATCAGCGCCACCATCATGAGCACCAGGTAGAAGGTGCCCTGGCTCTCGACGAGGGCCGGGTCGATCGACGCGGTGAGGATCCCGGTGAACAGGATCAGGGTGACGGCGAACAGGCTCGACAGCGCCGAGACGACGACGGTGGCGGCGTGCTCGCGGAGGCCGGCCCTCATACCTCGGCCCCCGCGCTCGCCTCGAGGTTCAGCATGGCCTCGGAGATCCGCTCCGGAGTCATCGCGCCGTGATCGGCCACGATGCGCCCGTCGGCGAGGAACAGGGTACGATCGGCGTGGCTCGCCGCCACGGGATCGTGGGTGACCATCGCGATGCTCTGACCCGCGTCGACCACGGCCGCGCGCAGCAGCCCGAGCACCTCGCGCCCCGTCCGCGAGTCGAGCGCGCCCGTCGGCTCGTCGGCGAAGATGACGTCGGGCCGCGTCGCGAGCGCGCGGGCGATCGCCACGCGCTGCTGCTGGCCGCCGGACAGCTCGTGCGGTCGATGGGCGGTGCGCTCCGAGAGGCCGAGCGCGTGCACGAGCGAGTCGATGCGCTCGCGCTCCTGCGCGTTCGGCCCGCGCCCGTCGAGCTCGAACGGCAGCCGCAGGTTGCCGCGCACGTCGAGCGTGGGCACCAGGTTGAAGGCCTGGAATACGAAGCCGATCCGGCGCCGCCGCAGCTTGGTGAGTGCCGCATCGCCCAGGCCCGTGATCTCGTCGTCGCCCAGCCAGGCCCGCCCTTCGCTGGGCGTGTCGAGCCCGGCCATGACGTGCATGAGGGTGGACTTGCCGGATCCCGAGGGGCCCATGATCGCGGTGAACTGCCCGCGCCGGATCCCGATCGACACGTCGTCGAGGGCGGTGACGCGGTGCTCCCCGGCGCCGTAGTGCTTGCTGAGGTGTGTGACTCGGGCGACGAGGCCCATATCGCTCGGTTGAATCTCCATGCCTCGACGCTACGGCCGCGCCGCGGCGCGGCGCGTCGGCCCCCGGTCCCAAGCGCATGGGACCGGGGTACCGATGTGCCGGATCGGCGGGACTCAGTGGAAGAAGTGGCGCTCGCCGGTGAAGTACATGGTGACGCCGGCCGCCTTCGCGGCCTCGACGACCTCGGGATCCCGCACGGAGCCGCCCGGCTGCACGACCGCGCGCACCCCGGCGTCGAGCAGCACCTGCAGGCCGTCGGCGAAGGGGAAGAAGGCGTCGGAGGCCGCCACCGACCCCGCGGCCCGCTCCCCCGCCCGCTCGACGGCGAGGCGGCACGAGTCGACCCGGTTGACCTGCCCCATGCCGACGCCGACCGAGGCGCCGTCCTTCGTCAGCAGGATCGCGTTCGACTTCACCGCCCGGCAGGCGCGCCAGGCGAATTCGAGCTCGGCGAGGGTCTCGGCGTCGGCGGGCTCGCCCGTCGCGAGCTCCCACTCCGCGGCGGGCGCGAATGCGCGATCGGCGTCCTGCAGCAGGAAGCCGCCCGACACCTGGCGCAGCTCAACCGGGTTGGGCGCGAAGTCGGCCGGCAGCACGAGCAGCCTGACGTTCTTCTTCCTCGTGAGGATCGCGAGCGCCTCGGGTTCGAAGCCCGGCGCCACGATCACCTCGGTGAAGATGCCGGAGACCGTCTCCGCCATCTGCGCGGTGACGACGCGGTTGGCCGCGATGACGCCGCCGAAGGCCGACACGGGATCGCAGGCGTGCGCGAGCTCGTGCGCCGCGGCGATGGGATCAGCGGCGTCTTCGGGGGCGACCGCGATGCCGCAGGGGTTCGCGTGCTTGATGATCGCGACGGCCGGCCGCTCGTGGTCGAACGCGGCGCGCAGCGCCGCGTCGGCGTCGACGAAGTTGTTGTACGACATCTCCTTGCCGTGCAGCTGGGTCGCCTGCGCGATGCCCGTGCCGTCGCTCTCGGTGAAGAGCGCGCCGCGCTGGTGGCTGTTCTCGCCGTAGCGCAGCACCGCCTCGCGCAGGCCGAACACCTCGTACCCGACGTAGCCGTCGGCGCCCTCGAAGATGCTGTCGACCGAGGCGTCCGCCTGGGCGTCATCGTCGAGCGTCGCGTCGCTCCAGGCGCGCTCCTCCTGCTCGAGGAACCAGTTCGCGACCGAGGCGTCGTACTGGGCGGTGTGCACGAAGGCCTCGGTGGCGAGCGAGCGGCGCAGCTCGAGCGTCGTGCCGCCGGTGCGCACCGCCTCGATGACCTCGTCGTAGCGGAGGGGCGAGACGACGATCGCGGCGTTCGCGTGGTTCTTCGCGGTCGCGCGCACCATCGCCGGGCCGCCGATGTCGACGTTCTCGACGATGTCGGCGGCCGGCTTGCCCGCCGCGACCGTCTCGTCGAAGGGGTACAGGTTCACGACGACGAGTTCGAAGGGCGCGAATCCGAGCTCCTCGAGCTGGCGGCGGTGGTCGGCGAGGCGCAGGTCGGCGAGCAGGCCCGAGTGGACGGCGGGGTGCAGGGTCTTCACGCGGCCGTCGAGCGCCTCGGCGAAGCCCGTGACCTCCGAGACGTCGGTGACGGGGTGCCCGGCCTCGCGGATCGTGGACGCGGTCGAGCCCGTCGAGACGATCTCGACCCCGGCCTCCGCGAGGGCGGCTGCGAGGTCCAGCAGGCGCGTCTTGTCGCTCACCGAGATGAGCGCGCGCCGCACGGGGACGACGTCGCGGTGCTCGTACAGGCTGGGATCGTGGCTCTTCACTGCCATCGTGTGCGCTCCTTGCATGGGGTGGAGTGGTCGGTCTCGGGAGATCGGTCTCGTCGGTGGTCGGTCTCGTCGACGGCGCCGGACGCCGCGATCCGCAGGTCGAGCTCGCCCGCGGCGATCTCGCGCACGGTCTCGACGAGGAGCGGACGCTCGAGCTGCTTGATGCGCTCGTGCAGCTCCTCCTCGGTCTCACCCGGCCGCACCTGCACCGCGGCGCGGCGCAGTGCGGGTCCGGTATCGACGCCCTCGTCGATGACGTGGACGGTCACACCGGTCTCGGTCGCGCCCGCCACGAGCGCGTCGCGCACGGCGTGGGCCCCGGGGAAGAGCGGCAGCAGCGCGGGATGGGTGTTGATGAGGTTCGGCGAGAACGCGCGCACGAAGCCGGCGGGCAGGATCCGCATCAGACCGGCGCTCACCACGAGACCGGGCTCCCGGGCGGCGTCGCGAACCGGGTCCGGATCGGAGGTCGGACCGGAAGCCGAGCCCGCACCCGAGGCCGAGCCCGGACCGGAAGCCGGGCCGGGGGCGGAAACGCCGGAGACGCCGTGCTCCCGGATCGCGGCGGCGAGCGCCTGCCCCCACTCCTCGCGGGTGGCGTAGTCGCGGGGCCGCACGATGAAGGTCGGCACTCCCGCCGCCTCGGCGTGGGCGAGTCCGGCCGCGTCGGTGTCGGAGCCGACGGCCACGACGCGGGCGGGGTAAGCGGGATCGGCGGCGGCGTCGAGCAGCGCCTTGAGGTTGCTCCCGCCGCCGGAGATGAGTACCGCGAGTTTCAGCACCAGCACAGTCTACCCGCGCCCCGACCGGTGCCGACCCGAGTTCCTCGATAGGCTGATCGACGCGCATCCCTACGTGATCCACCTCCAGAAAGCGAGCGAGAGTGACAGCGGCACTTCGCGAGGGGCACCGCGCCCGGCGCCGCCGGGAGACCGCGACCGCCTACACCCTCTTGATCCCCAGCTTCGTCGGCGTGGGGCTCTTCCTCGTCGTCCCCGTGCTCATCGTGGTCGTGCTCACCTTCATGCGGTGGGATCTCATCTCGCCTCCCCAGTGGGTCGGCCTCGCGAACTACGAGTGGCTCGCGAGCAACGGACGGTTCTGGAACTCGCTGCTGGTGACCGCCACGTTCGTGCTGCTCGCGATCCCCGCCTCCGTGGCGCTCGGGCTCCTGCTCGCGCTGGGCCTCAACCGGCGCCTGCCCGGATCGAACCTGCTCCGGATCGTCTACGTGCTGCCGTGGGTGTGCGCTCCCCTCGCCCTCGGGGTGGTGTGGCGCTGGCTGCTCGATCCCGCGAACGGCGCCGTCAACGTGCTGTTCGGCCGGCGCATCGAGTGGATGAGCGACCCGTCGCTCGCGCTGCCGGCGGTGGCCTTCGTCTACGTCTGGACGCAGGTGGGCTACATCTCGCTGTTCTTCCTCGCGGGGCTGCAGAACATCCCCCGTTCCGTATACGACGCCGCGAAGATCGACGGCGCGGGGCCCGTGCGGACGCTGTTCTCCCTGACGCTGCCGCTCCTGCGCCCGACCACCTTCTTCGTCAGCGTCACCTCCGTGATCGCCTCGTTCCAGGTCTTCGACCTCGTGTACGGACTCACGGGCTCCGCGGCCGGCTATCCCGCGGGATCCACCGACGTCATCGTCACGCGCATCTACCAGGAGGCCTTCGTCTCGCTGAACCTGGGCCGCGCGTCGGTCATGGCGCTCGCGCTCTTCGCCGTCCTCGTCGTCGTCACCGTCGTTCAGCAGCGGTACTTCTCCCGCCGGACCACCTACGACATGTCGTGAGGAAGGCAGCACCGTGACCTCCGCAGCAGATGCCCGCCCCGCCGGAAGACGCCCCGTGAGGCTGGGCCGGGCGGCTTCCCTGGCCCTCACCTACCTCATGCTCGTCGCCGGCGCGCTCATCATGGTGCTGCCGTTCGTGTTCTCCGTGGTCACGGCGTTGAAGACGCCGCGCCAGTTCGCGACCGCGCCACCGCTCACCCTTCCCGACCCGGCGACCGCGGAGAACCTCCTCACGCTCTTCACCCCGCAGTACCAGTTCTGGACGCCGATCGCGGTGACCGCCCAGGTCGTGGTCGTGATGGTCATCGGCCAGATGGTCTCCTCCGTGCTCGCGGCGTACGCGTTCGCGACGCTCAGGTTCCCCGGGCGCGATGCGCTCTTCTGGGTGTACGTCTCCACCCTGATGATCCCCGCCGTGGTCACGATCATCCCGCTCTACGTCATGATGTCGGAGGCGGGGCTCCGCAACTCGTTCGCCGGCCTGGTGGTGCCGCTGATGTTCGGCTCGCCGTACGCGATCTTCCTGCTGCGCGAGAACTTCCGGTCGACGCCGGCCGAGATCCTGGACGCCGCCCGCATCGACGGCGCGGGGCCGATCCGCCGCCTCGTCTCCGTGGTGCTGCCGATGAACAAGCCGATCCTCGCGACGCTGCTCATCATCACCGTCGTGACGCACTGGAACAACTTCATGTGGCCCTCCATCATCGCCCCGGCCTCTGAGTGGCGCGTCATCACCGTGGCGACGGCCGCCCTGCAGTCCCAGTACGACGGCAACTGGACCCTCGTGATGGCGGCGACGACGGTAGCGCTCGCCCCGCTCATCGTCCTGTTCCTCGTCTTCCAGAACCAGATCACGCGCTCGATCGGGATCACGGGCGTGCGCTGATCCCGTCTCGGCGCCCGCCGGCGGAAGATCTGCCGCCAGCGGAACCGACGCTCCGATCCGAGTTCCGCCGACGGCAGATCTTCCGCTGGAGGCGGGTGCGCGACGCCCGAGACCGAGCCCCGACCGCGCCGGATCCTCCGGGCGTTGCCGAATCGTGACCGTCACAGGGGGCAACACGGCGCCTCGCGACCCCTCGGACGCGCAGAATGGAATAGTTGTCGTTTCAATAAGGAGTGTTATGAAGTCCCCTACCAGGATCGCAGCTCTGACCGGCGCGGCCGCCCTCGCCCTCTCGCTCGCCGCATGCTCCCCCGGAGCGTCCCAGAACACCTCGGACGAGGGATCGGGCACCACGGTCACCTTCCGCCTGTGGGACGACGTCGCCGCCCCGGCCTACGAGGAGTCCTTCGAGGCCTTCATGGAGCAGCACGACGACATCGACGTCGAGGTCGAGGTCGTGCCCTGGGACGACTACTGGGAGCGCCTGCCGCTCGACTTCCAGTCGGGCGACATGGCCGACATCTTCTGGACGAACACCTCGAACTTCGGCCGCTACGTCGACAACGGCAACGTCATCAACATCTCCGAGGAGATCGGCGACGACCACGACGAGTGGGTCGAGTCGGTGACGTCGCTCTACGAGCGCGACGGCTCTCTGTGGGGCGTGCCCCAGCTGTGGGACTCGATCGCGCTCTTCACCAACGAGGACCTCCTCGCCGAGGCCGGCGTCGATCCCTCCGATCTCACCTGGTCGGACGGGTCGGCGAACGACACCTTCCTGGAGGCTGCGAAGGCGCTGACCACCGACGCCGAGGGCCGTCACCCGGACGACGCCGGCTTCGATCCGGGCAGCCGCCAGACCTACGGCTACAACGGCTCGGCCGACCTGCAGGCGATCTATGTGAACTGGATCGCCGAGGCCGGCGGCCTCTTCCAGGATGAGAACGACGATTTCGCCTTCGCCTCCCCCGAGGGCGAGCGGGCGTTCCAGTACCTCGTCGACACGATCAACACGTGGTACGTCGCCCCCTCGGCCGCCGAGACGAACACGAACGGCGACGCCGCCCGCGACCTCTTCGTGCAGGGCAAGATGGGCCTCTTCCAGTCGGGCCCCTACTCGCTGCGCCACATCGCAGACAACGCCGACTTCGAGTGGGGCATCGCGCCCCAGATCGCGGGCCCCGAGGGCCGGGTCTCGGTCGTGCACGGCGTCGCCGCCCTGGGCAACGCCGACACGGAGCACCCCGAGGCCACCGTCGAGGTGCTGAAGTGGCTCGGCTCGGCCGAGGGCCAGGCCCCGCTCGCGGAGCAGGGCGTCTCGTTCCCGGGCGCGGTCGACGCGCAGGACGCGTTCGTCGACTACTGGGAGGCCGAGGGCGTCGACGTCTCGCCCTTCATCGAGGCGGCGAACGGCGAGACGACCCCCGCGCCCGTCGGCCCCGAGGTGAACGCGGGCGCCAACGAGATCGTCCCGATCCTGCAGGACATGTTCCTCGGCGGCTCCGACGTCGCGGCGAAGCTGCGCGAGGCGCAGGACGCGGGCAACGCCGCGATGGAGTGACCGGGGCGCGGAAGAGGAAGCGGGAGGAGACGCGCTAGGTGTACCGGGTCTCCCGGGCCAGCGCCCGGGGCCGGGTCACGGCGAAGCGCGCCTCCTCCTGCGCCGCCCAGCGCTCCCAGTGCGGCCGGAAGACGTCGCCGTCGCGCGTCAGAGCGCGCCGCCTGCGCCGCTCGTCGGGGCACTCGACCCAGATGCCCCAGGCCGGCCCTCCGCCGGCCCGTGCCGCGAAGCGGTTCGCCGCATCGAGGCTCGAGGTGGAGAGCGCTCCGCACCCCTCCACCACGATCGGCCCTCCGGCATCCAGCGCGCGCCACTCCGCGAACTCGCCGACGTGCCAGTCGAACCGCTGGAACCGCCCGGTCTCGAGCACCGTCGGCACCGCGCGGGATCCGGCCGCCAGACCGTCCCAACCGGGGTAGAGATCCTCGACCCGCAGGATCCGGGCGCCGAGTGCGGCCGCGATCGTCGCGGCGAGCGTCGTCTTGCCCGAACCCGAGCGGCCGTCGATGAGCACCGCTCCGGGCGGCGGACCGCCGCGCAGCGCGAGCACTCGGGCGAGCCACCGCTCGCCGCCGCGGAGGCCTGCGGGGCTCACGCGACGAGCCGCCCCTCGCGCATCCGGATCGTGCGATCCGCGATCGTCGCGGCCTCCTCCTCGTCGTGGGTGACGAGGATCGCGGTGGTCCCCGTCTCGCGCAGCAGCGCCGCGAGCTCGTCGGCCAGCCGCACCCGGAGCTCGCGGTCGAGCGCGGACAGCGGCTCGTCGAGCAGCAGCATGCGGGGCTCGGGCGCGAGCGACCGGGCGAGCGCCACCCGCTGACGCTCTCCGCCGGAGAGGGACGTCACCGCGCGGGATCCCATACCGGGCAGCCCGACCAGGGCCAGCAGATCCGCCACCCTCGCCTCCCGCCGATCCCGGGGCAGCCGCTGCACCCGCAGCCCGTAGGCGACGTTCTCCGCGACGCTGCGGTGGGCGAACAGTTGGCCGTCCTGGAACATCAGCCCGAATCCGCGGCGGTGGGTGGGCACGGCGGCGAGGTCCTCGCCGTCCCACTCGACCGTGCCCCGCTCGAGCGGCTCCAGCCCGGCGACGGCGCGCAGCAGCGTCGACTTGCCGCAGCCCGAGGGGCCCAGGAGCGCCAGCACCTCGCCGCGGCCGACCGCGAAGCTCGCCCCGTCGACCGCCGGGGGCGCGGCACGGCCGCTGCGCCCCTCGGCCGGGTATCGCACCACGATGTCGCGAACGCTCAGCCCGTTGCTCCTCGTCACCTCTACCACTCCCCTGCACTGTCGGTCCGCCAGCGCTCCGCCAGCATCATGATCCCGGCCGTCAGCACGCCGAGCAGCACCGCCGCCGCGAGGCCGGTGCCGTAACTCCCCCTCGCCGGGTGCCCGATCAGCTCGGCGACCACCACTGGAAGCGTCTGCGCCCCCGGCCTCACGAGGAACGCCGTCGCCCCGAACTCGCCGAGCGAGGCGGCGAAGGCGAAGCCGAGGGCGAGGCCGGCCGATCGGCCGATCATCGCGAAGTCGATCGTCGCGAGCACCCGCAACGGCGATGCGCCCAGCGTCGCCGCGGCGTCCCGCAGCCGCGGCTCGATCCCGCGCAGCACCGGCAGTATCGTGCGCACGACGAGCGGCAGGGCGACGATGGCCTGCGCGATCGGGATCAGCACCACCGAGCTGCGCAGGTCGAACCCGATGCCGAGCGGCCGGTGCATGGTGAGCAGCAGGCCGAAGCCGAGCGTCACGGCCGAGACGCCGAGCGGCAGCATGATCAGGCCGTCGAAGAGGTCGATCCCGCGCCGCAGGGTCCGCGACCTGGGGCGGCGCGAGGCGACCAGGGCGACCAGGAGGCCGAGCAGCATCGCGAGCGCGGTGGCGGCGAGCGCGATGCGCAGCGACAGCGCGGCGGCGCCGAGCACCGACCCCTCGATGGGCGATTCCGGCGGCGGGAAGATCAGGTTCGCGTAGTTTCCGAGCGTCCACCCGCCGCCCGCGCCCCGGAAGGAGCGGAGCAGCAGGGTCAGGATCGGCAGCGCATGCAGCACCAGCACCGTCGCCGCGAAGATCGCGACCACGGGTGCGTGGCGACGCGTCGGCCGCACGCTCTCCGCCCGCCGCGCGACCGCGTGCTCGCGGCGCCGGCGCAGCCGCGACGAGACCACGAGCGCGAGGGCGACGATCGCGAACTGCGCGAGCGAGAGCACTGCCGCCGATCTCAGGTCGAGGAACTGGACGGTGAGGCGGTAGATCTCGGTCTCGATGTTCGAGAACTCTCGCCCGCCGAGCACGAGCACGACGCCGAACGACGTCGCGCAGAAGAGGAAGACGAGCGAGGCCGCGGAAGCGATCGCCGGCGCGAGCGCGGGAAGCGTGACGGTGCACCAGGCCCGCACCGGGCCCGCACCGAGCGTGCGGGCCGCCTGCTCGGGGCGCGTGTCGAGGTTGCCCCAGAACCCGCCGACGGTGCGCATGACGACGGTGACGTTGAAGAACGCGAGCGCCAGGACGATGACGGTCATGCTCCGATCGAGACCGGTCCACTGCAGCGGCCCTCCCGGCCCGACCAGCGCCGTGAACGCGGCGCCGACGACGACCGTCGGCAGCACGAACGGCACCGTCAGCAGACCCCGCAGCAGGCCCCGTCCGCGGAACTCGAGACGGTACAGCACGAACGCCGCCGGGATCCCGAGCAGCAGCGCCACGACCGTCGCCAGGCTCGCCTGGGCGAGCGTCTGGCCGATCACCCGCCAGGTGCGCGCCTCGCCGAACACCTCGGGGATCCCCGCGAGATCGGCCCGGCCGTCATCGGTGAAGCCCGTGGCGAGCAGGGCGAGCACCGGCCACACGAAGAAGACGGCGAGGAAGACGAGCGGGAGGAGGGCCGCGATCCCCCAGCCGATCCTCCCGGCCCGCGGCATCACAGCCCGGTGGTCTCGCTGACGGCCTTCAGCCATCCGTCCAGACCGGCGCCGATCTCGGCGGCGCTCAGGTCGTTCGGCTCGGTCGGCAGCGGAGCGTAGTCCACCCATGCCTCGGGCACCGTCGCGCCCTCGTCGATCGGGTACATGTACATGGTCTCGGCGATGGTGTCCTGGAACTCGCCCGACAGCATGTAGTCCACGACCGCGCGGGCCCCATCGGGGTTCGCGGCGCCCGCGAGCACCCCCGCGTACTCGACCTGGCTGGAGCAGGTGTCGAGCAGCGCCGCCGTCGTGGAGGATGCGCCGTCCTCGCTCAGCGTCGCGGCGGGCGAGGAGCTGTAGGAGAGCACGATCGGCAGGGTGCCGCCCTCGCCGCTTCCGCTGAACTGGCCGTAGTAGGCGTCGCTCCACCCCTGTTCGATGCGCGCGCCGTTCGCCATGAGGTCCTCCCAGTAGCCCAGGTAGCCGTCCTCGCCGAAGTGCGCGACCGTGCCGATGAGGAACGAGGCCCCGGTCGAGGAGGCGGTCGGATCCATCAGCACGGTGAGGTCGCGGTAGGCGGGGTCGGCGAGATCCTCGAAGGACTCGGGGGCCTCGCGGCCCTCGCGCTCGAACCAGGCGGTGTCGACGTTGATGCAGGTCGCGCCGAAGTCGACGGGCACGAGGGCGTCCGAACCGTCGGCGAGGTAGTCGGCCGCGCGGGCCGGCAGCTCGTCGGGGGCGTAGGGCTCCGCGACCTCCTCGTCGATGATCCGCGAGGCGAACACCTGGTCGACGCCGAAGAACGCGTCGCCGAGGGGCGCCCCCTTCGTGAGCACGAGCTTGTTGGTGAGCTCGCCGCCGTCGCCGGCGCTCACCACCTCGACGTCGTACCCCGTGGCCTCGCTCGCGGCCTCGGCGAAGGCGTCGTTGGGGAACGAATCGTGCACCACGATCGTCACCGAGTTCCGGTCGGTCTCGTCGGCTCCGGTGTCGGCGGCGGAGCAGCCGGTCAGGGCGAGGCCGAGCGCGGCGGCGGAGGCGACGGTGCCGCCTCCCAGGCGCGCGAATCGCGCGATTCCCACCGCCCTTCCGGCTGGCGCGGCTCCGGATCGGCGCGTGGTGCGGTTCATGCGTGCAGACGTCATCGAGGCTTCCTTCCTCCGCTGGCATTACCCAGATCAGGTTGAACGGTCGGGGCGCGCGTGCCCCATCTCAGCCCGGCGCGTCCGGGCCCCCGTGGATTGCCCTCGCAGTCTATCGCTTTCCGCGCGGCGACCGCCAACCGGGCCGCTTCCGCGCCTCGCTCGGCTCCTGCTCGGGAGCGCGGTCCCAGGAATAGGCCCGCAGCAGCGCCTCCGTGTCGTGCTCCCCGCGGTCCTCCTCCTCGATGTGGGCGCTCCGGTCGAGATGCCCGTCCGCCTCGTCGCCCGAGCCCGCAGCCACGGGAGGCGTCGCGTCGACGGGGTCGCTCTCCTCCGCCGCATCCGCGCGACCTCGCTGGCCGGGGGCAGAGCCCGTCGGATCGGGGCCGCTCGCCTCAGCCTCGCCCGCTCGCGAGCCGCCGAACCAGCTCGCGGCGCGGCTGAGCAGGCGCGAGCGCGGATCGCTCGCGGGTTCGCGCACGCCCGAGAGATCCTCGGTCGGGAGATCGGCGTCCGCGGAGGGGAGATCCGCCGCCGAGGACGGGAGATCGGCGTTTCCGGTCGGAGTATCCGCAGCAGCCGGGAGATCCGCCGCCACGGTAGAACGGCGACGCCGGTCGCCGGGCACCGGGAGCGCGGCGCGCAGGCGCGCCCGGTCCGCCCGGCCCGCGCAGACGCCGAGCAGGAGTCCGCCGCCGAGCTCCGCCGCCGCCAGGCCGCCCACGAGCCACGGCTCCGGTCCCGTCACGGCGAGCCTCCCCGGCCCCACCGCCCCGATCGCGAGCGCCGCGCCCCCCGCGACCACGAGCCCCGTCAGCGCCGCGGCCAGCGCCGTCGTCACCAGCGCCGCCGGCCACGAGCTGCGCCTCAGCTCGCTGCGCCTCGCGGCGAGCAGGCCGATCCCGACCCCCAGCAGCACGACGAGGGCCGGAGCGAGGGCGCCCGCCTCTCCCCACCCCTGCGGAACGGCGCCGAGGAGCGGCAGCGAGGGCAGCGGCCCGAGCATCGTCTCGAACGGAGAGACGGAGGTCGCCTCTCCGATCGCGAAGCCCGCCCCGGTGAACCACGCGACGGCCCACAGGACCACGATGGGGAGCAGCGCCAGCTGCAGCAGGAAGAGCAGCACGGCGCCGAGGGGGTCCAGCTGCAGCCCCTGCGCCAGCGCCGTGATCTCGACGTAGCCGATGACGAGGGCGGCGCCCGCTCCGAGCGCTCCGAGCCCCACGAGCCCGGCGACCGAGGCCAGCAGCACCCGGAACGTCTCCCGGAGATGACCGGGAAGGGCGGCGACGGCGACGCCGGGAAGCCCGCTGCGCTCGAGCCCGAGCTGCAGCCCGCGCACCGTTCGCAGCCACCACTCGCTGCCGTCGACCGCCGAGCGCAGCAGGAACGCCGCCGCCGAGCTCGCCGCGTAGACGGCGGAGGGCAGGGCGATCGCGGCCCACGCCGGCGCGTCCAGCAGAGGCCTGGCGAACGGCACGGCGAGCGCCGCGACCACCGCGAACCCCGCGGGGCCGCCCAGCACTCCGGCCGCCCCCGTTCCTCCGCGCGCGGCGAGGCGCCAGCCCGAACGGCCGGCCAGCAGCACGGTGATGAGCGTCGCGCCGAGCGGCGCGAGCGAGAGGGGCACGCCGAGCGCCTCCGGCGCGAGCCCGAGACCGCTCGCCGTCTCCGCGCTCACCTCGAGAGAGAGCGGGACGAGGTGAGCGAGCAGCCAGACCGCAGCCGCGCCGCCGAACACCTCTCCCGGATCCGAGGCCAGCTCGAACGTGGCGGCCCACAGCACCACCGCCGGAATCGCGAGCGCGATCAGCCCGGCGAGAGCGACGGCGGCCGCCTCGATCGCGGCGACGACTGCGGTCAGGAAGGGTCTCATCGCTCTGAAGCTTATCCTCCCGACCCCCGCGCTCCCCGAGAGGAGCCCGCCCTCGCGTGTTCGCAGGCCCGCCTGCCCGTCACCGCGGCCGGGCGCTGCGGGCGAGCGCCACCGCGTGCGTCCGGCTCTCGGCGCCCAGCTTCACGAGGATGCTCGAGACGTGGGTCTTGACGGTCGGGATCGAGATCCCGAGGCGCGCGGCGATCCTCGCATTGGAGCGGCCCTCGCAGAGCGCGTCGAGCACCTCCCGCTCGCGCGCCGTCAGCTCGGAGAACCCGGCGAAACCCCGTCCAGAGCCCGCCCCCTCCCGAGTCTCGGCGTCGCCCTCCGGTCCCGCTCCGCCGCCCGGCTGCGCCGCCACCGCGGCGAGCGCCCGCCTCGTGACGCGCGGATCGAGCACGCCCTCGCCGCGCGCGACGCGGCGCACCGCCTCGACGAGGGGCCCCGCCTCGGTCGTCTTGAGCAGGAAGCCGGCCGCCCCCGCGCGGATCGCTCCCAGCACCAGCTCGTCCTCGTCGAAGCTGGTGAGCACCAGCACATCGGCATGCCCCGCAGCGACGATCTCCCGGGTGGCGGCGACGCCGTCGAGGCCCGGCATGCGCAGGTCCATGAGCACGACGTCAGGCCGCAGCGCGGCGGCGTTGCCCACCGCCGC
Organism: Leucobacter chromiisoli; assembly: GCF_016522505.1. GTDB lineage: Bacteria > Actinomycetota > Actinomycetes > Actinomycetales > Microbacteriaceae > Leucobacter > Leucobacter chromiisoli. Next base: position 61,738 of record NZ_JAEHOH010000015.1, read on the forward strand.
GGCGCCGTCGGCCGCCTCGCCCACCACCTCCACGCCGTGGCTCTCGAGGATCATGCGCAGGCCCTCGCGGATCATGCCGTGATCGTCCGCGAGGATCACGCGGGGAGGCGCCTCCGGCCCCGTCATCGCCGCTCCTCCCTCGGCAGCCTCGCGCGCACGGCCCAGCCGCCGTCCTCCGCGCCGGCCTCGAAGCGGCCCCCGGTCGCCCTGACCCGCTCGGCCAGCATCTCGAGCCCCATGCCGGTGCCCTCCAATCCGGGCCGCGCGAGCGCCCGGCCGCCGCGCGAGACGACACTCGCGACGATCTCACGCCCGTCCGCCTCCAGCCGCACCTCGACGTCGGCCCCCGAGGCGTGCCGGGCGCAGTTCGCGAGAGCCTCCTGCACCACCCGCCCGAGCGCGTGATCCACGGGCGGCGCCAGCGGGCCCTCCGCCTCGTCGATCAGCGTCACGCGCACCCCCGAGCGCCGGGCCTCCTCCACCAGCTTCGGGATCAGCTCGCGCCCCACGGGGGCCGCGATGTCGTCGGTCCCCTTCCGCAGCACCGCGATCATGGAGCGCAGCGCGCCGTGCGCATCGAGGCTGGCGTCTCGGGCGGCCCGCAGCGCCTCGCGCTCCCGGCCGCCGTCCCGACCGTCCTCCGCCTCGCGCTCCCGGCCGCCGGTCCGGTCCCCGCTCGCGATCCGCTCATCCGCGTCGGAACCCGCGCCCGTGAGCGCCGCCTCGCTCCGGATCGCCACGGCCGCCACGTGCCCCGCCACGACGTCGTGCAGTTCTCTCGCCATGCGCTCGCGCTCGCTCCGAACGGCCGCTTCGCGATCCAGCTCAGCCAGCCGCGAGGCGTCCTCCGCGCGCTGCCGGTAGAGCCCCACCAGCTCCTGGGACTGCGCGATGGAGTTCGCGTACCAGAAGGCGAACCCGAGCATCGCACCGAACTGGAGGCCGATCAGCACGCCCATCCGCAGCTCTCCCGTGACGGCCCAGGCGGCTGCCGCGAGCACCACGGTCGCGATCGCGACGCCCAGCAGCACGCGCCGGCGCCCCGCACCGCCGAGCACCACCGTGTAGGAGTGGAGCATCTCGAGCAGCACGATGAGCGTGACGATGCTGCCGAGCAGCAGCAGATCGCTCACGAACAGCACCGCCGCCGCCACGAGGCCGAGCAGGGGCGCGCGCCGCTTGAGCAGCACGAGCCCGCACGACGCGAACGGCACCGCGACCGCCCACCCGGGCGGGCGGGCGTCGTCGGGGACCAGCGAGAACACGTCCCAGAACCTGACGAGGCCGAAACCGACGACGGCCGCCGCGACGAGCAGGTAGGCCGCGGCCTGCACCGAGGGGCGGCCGAACAGGCGGCGCAGGGCCCCGGCGTGCGAGACGTGCTGCTGGAACATGCCTCCATCAAAGCAGGCCCCGCGGCCGTTCGTCTCAGACCAAGGGATGAGGCCGTCTCATCCCTCCTCCCGATCCCCTGCGCTTCCGCACCCGGGAGGCTGATCGCATGGACTTCCTCGACAGCATCCCGCTTCCCGCGGCACTGGCCCTGCTGGCGCTGCTCGACGGGCTCAGCGTCGGCACGCTGCTGATCCCCGTCTTCCTCCTCATCGCCCCGGGCAGGCCCCGCGTCGCCAGGATCATGCTCTATCTGGGCACGATCACCCTCTTCTACCTCGCGATCGGGGTGCTCTTCACCCTCGGCCTCGTCAACGTGGTCGACGCGGGGCGGGAGTTCCTCGACTCCGCACTCGGGCAGACGGCGCTCCTCGTGGTCGGCCTGGCGCTGCTGGCGGGCGGGATCCTGACGGGGATCGCGGACTCCCGACGGCGGAAGGAGGCCGCCGCACGCGCCACTGCGCACGTCGCTGCGGGATCCGGACCGCGGGAGGCCGGGGCAGGGTCGGTCCCGGCCCCCGGGGCAGCGGCTGGATCCGGACCGCTGCCGGAGACCCGGACCGCGGAGGCGGCCGCGAGGCCTCCCGTGCAGCCGGGCGGCCGGATCCTGCGCTGGCGGGATCGCCTGCTCGCCGACCGCACGAGCCGCGGGGCGGTGATCGGGGTCGCCCTCGCCGCGGGCCTCGTGGAGGTGGCCAGCATGCTCCCCTATCTGCTCGGCATGACCATGCTCGCGGATGCGCCGCTCGGCATGCCCGCCCGCTTCGCGATGCTCGCGGGCTACTGCCTCGTCATGATCCTGCCGGCACTCGTGCTGCTCGCGGCGCGGATCGTGGCCGCCCGCGCCGTCGACCGGCCGCTGCGGCGGCTCGCGGACTGGCTGCAGCGCACGGGCGCCGAGAACACCGCGTGGATCATGGGGATCATCGGGTTCCTGCTGGCGCGGGCCGGGGCGACGCAGCTCGGGATCGACCTGCCGGTCATCGGGTGAGCCTGCGCCGCGGCCCGGTGGCCGACGGCGCCGCGGCCCGATGGTCGCGGACGGACGCGATCCGGCGGTCGCGGCCGGGGGGGGGCCGCCCCCCGCGCCCCCCGGGCCCCCCGCCCCCCCCCCCCCGGGGCCCCGCGGGGGCGCGGCCGCCGCGTCGCGGGGGCGCGCGCCCCCCCCCGGCCCGCCGCCGGGTCCGATCGGCCCGTCTACCAGGCCGCGGCGACGGCGCGGTGGGCCTCGAAGAGCGGCACGGTCGTGCCCTCGGGAGCCCGGCCGAAGCCGCACTCGGTGGCGACGCCGAACCGCCTCGGGACGCTGCGCGTCGCCGCCCGGATGCGCCTCGCCGCGCCCTCCGCGCCGTCCTCCCGATGCACGAGCCCGAGGTAGAGCTCCGTCTCCGCCGGCAGCCCGAGCTCCGCGAGCGGAGCGAAGTAGGCGTCGTCGTCGCGCTCGATGGGCACGGGGAGGTGCAGCCAGGTGAGCGGGCGGTGGGCCGCGCCGGTCACGAGGTTCGCGAAGCGCACGAGGTTGCCGGTGTCGGAGGGCTCCACGAAGTGCTTCTCGGCGACGTCGCCGTAGCAGAGGTGCACGCCGACCTCCACGTCGGCGGGCACGCGATCGATCTGACGGGCGAGGCGCTCGCTCGTGCCGGCCCAGACGTCGTCGAACCACTCGTACCGCTCGCCCGTGAAGCCCGTCAGCCCCTCGAGCATCGCGAACTCGAGCGCGGCGTCCCACTGGATCGCCAGCTCCTCGTGCGGGACCCCGTCGAGGATCCGGTCGAGCTCGCCCGCGAGCGCGCGCTCGTAGACGGGCTCGAAGGCCTCGCGATCCTGCGCCCGGACGAAGCTGCCGACCACGCCGAGCGGTGTCGGCAGCGACACCTGGAAGCGGGTGCCCACGGGGATCACGCCCTCGCGCTGCAGCCGGGAGAAGACGGCGTACGACTCGAGCGCCGCGTCCGCGTATCCGAGCGGGGGCAGCACGAGGTCTTGCGCGCGCACCCCGTCGGCGATGCGCACGGGACGCATGTCGAGCATGCGCAGCGGGATCGGCGTGTCGCCCACGCGCTCGATCCCGTCCGCCTGCCCCAGCCGATCCGCCTGGAACACGATCCAGTGGAAGCGTTCGCCGACCTCGCCGTCGGGAATGCGCTTCAGCCGGTCGCCGAGGTGCTCGGCGGCGGTGCGCATCGTGGTCTCGGCGTCGTCGAAGTTGATGCTGCCGACGAGGTGGGCGCCGACCACCCGGGCCGGGGCGCCGGACGGAACGCGAGGCGTTCCGTCGTGATCGCCGGGATGGTCGCTGGCGGCGCGTGATTCGCTCATGCGGACCAGTCTAGAAGCTCGCGGGGTCGATCCCGGGCACCGCATCCCGCGTCCGCCCACACGGCCGAAAGGCGGGTTTTGACTGCGGGGCCGGGGGGTCGCCGGGGAAAAAAGCCAGTAGAAGGGATTCCCGCCGCCGGAGCAGAGAGGCTGCTCGAGCGGTGGACCGCCCGCGGGGCGCTACAGCCCCTGGTGCGCGGCCACCCTCGCTTCGCTCCGTGGGCTGCCGCAGTAGCGGCACCGCGGCGTTTGCTCTACACGCTGCCGCGTTTACAGCTCTGCGAACGCCGCGCGCAGCAGCTCGGCGGCCTCGGTCGGGGTCTTGCCGACCTTGACTCCGGCGGCCTCGAGGGCCTCCTTCTTCGCCTGCGCCGTGCCGGCCGAGCCCGAGACGATGGCGCCGGCGTGGCCCATGGTCTTGCCCTCGGGCGCCGTGAAGCCCGCGACGTAGCCGACGACCGGCTTCGTCACGTTCGCCTTGATGAAGTCGGCCGCGCGCTCCTCGGCGTCGCCGCCGATCTCGCCGATCATCACGACCGCCTTCGTCTCGGGATCGGCCTCGAAGGCCTCGAGCGCGTCGATGTGGGTGGTGCCGATGACCGGGTCGCCGCCGATGCCAATGGCGGTCGAGAAGCCGAGGTCGCGCAGCTCGTACATCATCTGATAGGTCAGGGTGCCCGACTTCGAGACGAGGCCGATCGGTCCCTTGCCCGTGATCGTCGCCGGGGTGATGCCGGCGAGCGCCTCGTCGGGCGTGATGATGCCGGGGCAGTTCGGGCCGATGATGCGGGTCTTGCCGCCCGTGGCCTTCGCGTGCGCCCACAGCTCGGCCGAGTCCTTCACGGGCACGCCCTCGGTGATGATGACGAGCAGGCCGATGCCCGCGTCGATCGCTTCGACGGCGGCATCCTTCGTGAAGGCCGGGGGCACGAACGCGACGGAGACGTCGGCGCCCGTCTTCTCCATGGCCTCCGCGACCGACGCGAAGACGGGCAGCTCGACCTGCGCGCCCGAGGCGTTCGTGTGCGAGACCGTGGTGCCGGCTTTGCGCGCGTTCACGCCGCCGACGATGTTCGTGCCCGCGGCGAGCATGCGCGCCGTGTGCTTCGTGCCCTCGCCGCCGGTGATGCCCTGGACGATGACCTTGGAATCCTTGTTCAGGAAGATCGACATGGTTGTTGCTCTCTTTCCGAGTCTCGTCAGCGGATCAGCGGGCGTTCGCCAGCTCGGCGGCCTTGTCGGCGCCCTCGTCCATGGTCGCGGCCTGCGTCACGAGCGGATGCGCGGCCTCGTTCAGGATGCGGCGCCCCTCCTCGACGTTGTTGCCGTCGAGACGCACGACGAGCGGCTTGTTCGCGGCGTCGCCGAGCTTCTCGAGCGCGCCCACGATGCCGTTGGCGACCGCGTCGCACGCCGTGATGCCGCCGAAGACGTTCACGAAGACCGACTTCACCTGCGGGTCGCCGAGGATCACGTCGAGGCCGGCCGCCATGACCTCCGCCGACGCGCCGCCGCCGATGTCGAGGAAGTTTGCGGGCTTCACGCCCCCGTGGTTCTCGCCCGCGTAGGCGACCACGTCGAGCGTCGACATCACGAGGCCCGCGCCGTTGCCGATCACGCCGACCTCGCCGTCGAGCTTCACGTAGTTGAGATCCTGAGCCTTGGCCTTCGCCTCGAGGGGGTCCTCGGCCGACTTGTCCGCGAGCTCCGCGTGCTCGGGGTGGCGGAACTCGGCGTTCTCGTCGAGCGACACCTTGCCGTCGAGCGCGATGATCTCGCCCTCCCCGGTCAGCACGAGCGGGTTCACCTCGACGAGGGTCGCGTCCTCGCCGGTGTACACCTCGTAGAGCTTCTGGAAGACGGGGACGACCTTGCTCACGAGCTCCTCGGGGAATCGCGCCGCACGCGCGATCTCCTCGGCCTTCGCCGCGTCGATGCCGGTCACCGGGTCGACCTCGATGCGAGCGAGCGCCTCGGGCTTCTCGACCGCGAGCTGCTCGATCTCCATGCCGCCCTCGACCGAGCACAGCGACAGGTAGGAGCGGTTCGCGCGATCCAGCAGCACGGAGAAGTAGAACTCCTGCGCGATGTCGGCGCCGGCCGCCACCATGACGCGCTTCACGACGTGGCCCTTGATGTCGAGGCCGAGGATCGCCTGCGCCGCCTCGAACGCCTCGTCGGGGGTCTTCGCCACCTTCACGCCGCCGGCCTTGCCGCGACCGCCGGTCTTCACCTGGGCCTTCACGACCACGACGCCCCCGAGCTTCTCGGCCGCTGCGCGCACCTCCTCCGGCGTGTCGGCGACGACGCCGGCAAGCACCGGCACTCCGTATCGCTCAAAAAGATCTCGTGCCTGGTACTCGTACAGATCCACGTACTGTCCTTCGGTTGTGAGTTCGGGTGATTCCGAGGCAGAAAAATGTCTCGACGCCGAGAGAAATCGACCAGTTCCTCACTCTACCACCCGGCGATGGGAGCCGATCCCGGCGCATGCGGGTCCTCGCCGCTCCCCCGCAGTCCGCACTCATGGGCCGCGATCGCCCTCCGGCGACGACCGTCCCTACTCCCGCGCCCGCGCCTCCTTCGCGCGATACAGCTCCTCGTCGGCTCTGGCGACCAGCTCGTCGAGTCCCTCGCCCGCCCGGAGCTCGGCGGCGCCCCAGCTCCAGGGGTGCGCGGCGGCGGCGCGCAGATCGCCGACCACGACGCGCGCCGCTTCGAGCTCCGCGTGCAGCAGCAGCACGAACTCGTCGCCGCCCGAACGGGCGATGATGCCCCTCGAGCCCACGGCGTCCCTCCAGAGCCCGGCGGCGTCCACCAGCACCGCGTCGCCGGCGGCGTGCCCGGCCGCGTCGTTCAGGAGCTTGAAGTCGTCGAAGTCGATCACGATGAGGGTGAGGGGCGCGCGCCGGCGCTGGGCCGCGGCGATGACGTCCTCGCCGAACTCCACGAGCCCTCGCCGGTTCAGAGCGCCGGTCAGCGGGTCGAGCACCGCTTCGATCTCCGACTGCCGCCGCACGACCCGGGCGCCCTCGAAGCAGAACCCCGCGATCGCGACCGCATAGCTCACCGTGATGATGGTGGAGAACGGGTCCCCCTCCGTGTTCGGGTTGAGCACGCCGGCGAGGATCGCGACCGCGAAGGTCGCGAGCATGAGATACCTGCCGAGGCTCGCGCTGTAGAACCAGCCCAGGTAGAGGGCGATGATGGGCATCTGCAGCAGGGCGTTGACCTCGCCGTGGGCGTGGCCGGCATAGGCGACGAAGTAGAACGTCCAGACGTTCATGAATCCGACGACGAGCAGGCCCATCAGCGGCGGGTACCGGCGCCCGAGGATCAGCGGCAGCAGCGCGGCCGCGAGATACGAGAGGAACCAGAAGCTCACCGGGCGCTCCTGGAACCCCGGATGCCGGACGACGAGGTCGACCAGGAAGACGGTGGCGAGCAGGCCGGCCATGAGGGCGCTCACGACGGAGAACGAGGTCTGCCACGCGATCGCGCGGCGCACGCGAGAGCGCACGGCGCCGAGCAGCGCCGTCAGCCGGTCGTCCCCCCTGCGCATCTTCACGCCTGCCGCGCTCTCTTCTGCCGGTACAGGGCCAGGTCGGCCCGCCGGATGAGCGACTCGGGGGTGTCGCCCGGCGCCGCCTCCGACGCTCCCCACGACCACTCGTGGGCGGAGTCGCGCCGCAGTCTGCTCATGACGGCGACGGCGCCCGCGAGGCCGGTGCGGCGCAGCAGCAGCACGAACTCGTCGCCCCCGGTGCGGCCGATGAGGTCGCGCGCGCGGATGCCGGCCCGCCACTCGCTCACCGCCTCGCGCAGCGCGCTGTCGCCGGCGGCGTGCCCGAGCGTGTCGTTCAGGAGCTTGAAGTCGTCGAAGTCGACGACGACCAGGGTCAGCGGATTCGTCGCCCCGAGCCGGGGCCGCAGCTCGTTCTCGAGTCGGGCCATCAGGCCCCTCCTGTTGAGCGCGCCCGTGAGCTGGTCGGTGTGCGCCCGCTGCTCCACGCGGCGTCGCAGGTACGATCCGATCTCGAAGCAGAGCATCGCGCCGACCATGCCATGCACCGCCGATGGGACCCCGAGCGGGCCGTCGGGTGCGAAGGCCGGGTTCGGGATCATGGTCGCCGCGAGCATCGCCTGCGTGGCGACCATGAGGAGCCGTGCCGGAAGCGGGCGTATGAACCAGCCGAGGTAGAAGGACAGGATCGGCAGCTCCTGCAGCGCCGAGATGGCCGACTGCACGTCGGCGAAGTCGCTCATGAAGTAGACCTGCGCCCCGATGAACGTCCCCACGGAGAGGAGGCCGGCCCAGCGTGGGAACCGGGGGCCGAGCAGGAGGGCGATCACGCTGCCGCCGATGCACACGAGCAGCAGCGCCCAGAGCAGCCAGACGTTCAGCACCTCCCGGTGGAAGATCAGGTCGATCACCAGGGTGACCGCCAGCAGCAGCGCTGCGACCGCGAGGTAGAGCGAGTGCGCGTCCTGCCGCTCCCAGAGGCGGTAGGGATGCCCGCCGAACGCCCTCATCACCCACGGAGGCGTGGCGGCGTACGGCGTCCTCAGCATGATGTATCGAGCGTCCCCCGGCCCCTGGCATTCCCCTGTTGCCGAGAACGATACCCCTATTCGACACCCGTCTGCTGACGGTCCGCGCGTCCGCGCCTGCGAAACCCCTCAGAGTACGGTCATTCGACCTTCGCGATGGGCGACAGCTTCACCAGGAGCTTGCGCTCCCCCACCGAATCGAACACCACATGGGCGATGCGCTTGGACCCCGCGCCGGTCACGCCCGTGACGCGCCCCTCGCCGTAGTCGTCGTGTCGGATCCGGTCGCCCGGCGTCAGTTCCAGGTCCCCGTTGTCGCGGGCCGTGCCGTCGATGAGGTTCGGGAAGCCGCCCCCGGCCCTCTGCGCCTCCTTCGCGAGCCGCTTGCGCTCGCGCCACTTGTCGAGGGCGGACTGCATGTTGCCGCTCGCGGGCTCAGAGACCGCGGCCGAGCCCGATCCGCCTCGCCCCGCCGTCGACGCCCCGAACGACACCGACGAGTCGGTGCGCGTCGCTCCGCGGCCCGCTCGGGATCCGGACGCCGAGCCCTGACCGCCGCGCGGCGCGTTGAGCGCCCGCGACTCCGTTCCGCCGCGCCCGGTGACCTCGCCGGGCGACTGCCGCCAGTCGATCAGCGCCTCGGGGATCTCCTGGAGGAAGCGCGACGGCATCGCCACCGAGATGTCGCCGAACTGCGCACGCGTCGACGCGAGCGTGAGGAACAGGCGCTCCCGGGCTCGCGTGATCCCCACGTACATCAGCCGGCGCTCCTCGGAGACGCCGCCGATCTCGTCGACCGACATCTGGTGCGGCAGCAGGCCCTCCTCGACGCCGGTGATGAACACCGCACGGTATTCGAGGCCCTTGGCGGTGTGCATCGTCATGAGCGAGACCGTGCCGCTCGTGTCGTCGAGATCGTCCGCGGCCGCGACGAGGCTCACCTCGGTGAGGAACGCGAGCAGCCCCGCTCCGGGGTTCTTGACGTCGAACTCCCGGGCGACGGCCACGAGCTCTTCCAGGTTCTCCGCGCGGGCCTCGTCCTGCGGGTCGCGCTTCGCCCGCAGCTTCTCGATCATCTCGGTCTCGTCGAGGATCAGCTTGAGCACGTCGGCGACGGGCGCGGGCCTCTTCTCGCCCTCCGCCCATGCGGGGTCGTCCGCGGAGTCCGCATCGCCCTCCGGGGCCGCGCCGTCTGCGGAAGCGGTCGAGGGAAGCCCGGCGGCCATGCGGGCCGCGCGGTGCAGCAGCTCGGCGAGACCCGTGATCGTCGCGCGCAGCTTCGGCCCGAACCCGAGGTCGGGAGCGGCGAGCATCGCCTCGTGGAAGGAGATGTCCCGTTCCTCCTGGAAGTTCGCGAGCTGCGCCTCCGCCATCGGCCCGATGCCCCGCTTGGGGGCCCCGAGCAGGCGCGACCACGCGATGGGGTCGTAGGGATTGGCGATGCTCGTGAGGTACGCCATCGCGTCCTTGATCTCGGCGCGCTCGTAGAACTTCGTGCCGCCCAGCACGCGGTACGGGACCGCGGAGCGGATCAGCAGCTCCTCCAGGGCGCGGGTCTGCGAGTTGGTGCGGTAGAACACCGCGATGTCGCCGTAGGCCACGCCCTCGCGATGCAGATCCTCGATCTCCTCGGCGACGAAGCGGGCCTCATCGTGCTGCGAGTAGCCCGTGAAGCCGACGATCTTCGCGCCGTCGCCCTCCGCCGTCCAGAGGTGCTTCTCCTGGCGGTCGAAGTTGTTCCCGATGACCGCGTTGGCGGCGCTGAGGATGTTCTGCGTCGAGCGGTAGTTCTGCTCGAGCTTCACGACCTCGGCCCCCGAGAAGTCCCGCTCGAACTCGACGATGTTGCGGATGTCGGCGCCGCGGAACGCGTAGATCGACTGGTCGGAGTCGCCCACCACCGTGAGGCTCGCCGCCGCGATGCGGCCCATCGCGTCGATCTCGGCGGCGCGCGCGGGGGGCGTCAGGCGCTCCACCTGCTCGGGCTCGACGGGACGCGTCAGCTCGCGGATCAGCGCGTACTGGGCGTGGTTCGTGTCCTGGTACTCGTCGACCAGCAGGTGCCGGAAGCGGCGCTGATAGACGGCGGCCACATCGGGGTGGGAGCGGAAGAGGTGCACCGTCTGCCCGATGAGGTCGTCGAAGTCGAAGGCGTTGGCGCGGCGCAGCTCCTGCTCGTAGCTGCGGAATATCTCGACGAAGAGCCGGTCGCGCGGGTCGCTCTCGTTGGCGGTGGCCGCGTAGTCGTCGGCGCCGCTGAGCTCGTTCTTGAGCCGCGAGATCTTCGAACCGGTGTTCGCCGGGGTGAAGCCGTACGTGTCCGCCTCGAGGTCCTTGATGATGCGCTTGAGCAGCGCCCGGGAATCGGCCGAATCGTAGATCGTGAACCCCGACACGTAGCCGAAGCGCTCCGCCTCGCGCCGCAGGATGCGGACGCATGCGGAGTGGAACGTCGAGATCCACATGCCCTGCGCCGCGTCGCCGAGCAGGCCCTCGATGCGCTCGCGCATCTCGGAAGCCGCCTTGTTGGTGAAGGTGATGGCGAGGATCTGGCTCGGCCACGCCTCCCGCTCGCGGATGAGGTGCGCGATGCGGTGGGTGAGGACCCGGGTCTTGCCCGAGCCGGCGCCGGCCACGATGAGGAGCGCGGGGCCGCGCGCGGTGACGGCCCGCGCCTGGGCGGGGTTCAGCCCGTCGAGCAGGGGGTCGGTGCCGCCCCCTGCGGCGCCGGCGCCCGGGCTCGCGCCACCGGCCCCCGAACCTGTCGAGGGGCGGCCGAGGGGGATCCCGGAGGGATCGAGAAGTTCAAATTCGCTCATCGTGCCCTCCAGTCTAGGAGCGACCCCCGACATCGGGCTCCGCGCGACCCCGTCGCCGCCGCGGGCGCCCCGGCGGTTAGGCTGGGGCGCGGAGCGGGAACGCGGACGGAGGTGCGATCGATGACGGATGCGGCCGCTCGTTCCCGGCTCGGCAGGCCCGTCATCCGATCCGCGCTCTACGCGCTCGCCGGGGTCGCGGTCCTCTGCGCGCCGGGCATCCCCGCCGACGATGCGGGTCGGCGGATCGGCGTCGTCGCGGGCGCGGTCCTCTGCGCGCTCGCCGGCCTCGCCCTCCTGCTCGGGTTGCGCCCGGCTCGCCCCGGGGCCGGCGACCGAGCAGGCCGCGGACGCTCCGACGGCCCGCACCGCATCGACTTCACGCCGCTCGCGCTGCTCGGGCGCAGCCCCCTCGATCCGGTGGCGTGCGCGGCGCTCCTGGCGAGCGCGATCGCGTACGCGGACCCCGGCCAGCAGGCCGTCCCCGTCTCGCTCTCGGTGATCGGCGTCCTGCTCGGATACCATCTGTGGCGGAGGCGATCGCCGAACGCCTGGTGGCAGCTGGCGCTCTCGGTCTTCCTGCCGCTGGCCGTCACCGCGCTGCTCCTCGGGGTCGCGACGACGCCCGACGATCGATACGTCCTGCTCGCCTCCCTGCTCCCCGCCACCGGGCTCGGGAGCAGTCTCGGAGCGATCGCGGAGCGGGCGTCGGGCCGCCGCGGCCCGAAACGGCTGCGCGCCGCCTGGCGGGGAGTGGCGTCGGTCAGGAGCACCGCAGGGGAGGTCGCCGTCGAGTTCGACGTGCGCCCGCTGCTGCGTCCGGTGAGCCGGAGCGAGGCCCGGAGGGTCGCGGGGGGCGCTCCTGACGGCCTCCGCCGTCGGATGCTGCTCTTCAAGACGCTGTTCCTCGTGGGCGCCCCGCTCATCGCCCTGCTGATTCCGATCGCCTTCACCGATGAGGATTACGTCGCGGGATCCGACGCCCCGAGGCAGATCGCCGGCATGGCGGCGTTCTTCTCCCTGCTGATCCTCGGCTACGGCATCCTCGGGGTGATCGGCTCTCGCGGCTGGCGGCAGGTGACCTCGGCCGCCGATCACCTGCGTCTCGCCCGGTTCGCAGCCGCCAACGGCTTCCGCTACACCCCGGGGCCGGTGAGCGACGAGCGGGGCAACGAACTCACCCGGAGGCTCCGGGCGGAGCACGGCTGGGAGATCGCGAACGCCGTGAAGGTCGCGCAGCAGCCGCGCGACTCCGTGGCTCCCGTCACGCAGTTCTCGGGATTCGGCGAGTTCCGTCTCCCGGCGGCCCTCCCGCACCTCCTCCTCGTGCGGCGCGGATTCCGGGCGCCCACGTTCTCGGCGTTCAGCGCCCCCGACCGCGGGCAGCGGATGAAGCTCGAAGGCGACTTCAACAGGTACTTCGACGTCTACTGCCCGCGCGGCTACGAACGGGACGCGCTCTACCTGCTCACGCCCGACGTCATGGCCGCCCTCATCGACGGTGCGCGCGAGTTCGACGTCGAGATCATCGACGACCGTCTGATCCTGCGCTCGCGAGAAGATCTCGTCACGACCGATCCCGGCGTCTGGCTCACCCTCGCCGACGCGGTCAGCGCCCTCGCGGGGCGCACCCGGCAGTGGCGACGCTGGAGGGACGATCGCCGAGAGCCGCCGGAAAGCGCCGCCCCGAGGCTCCTGGCCGAGCGTCCAGGCGGCGCGGCACTCGCCGGCCGGCGGCTGCGGGGCGGAGCGAGCCTCGGTCTCCTGCTCGCCGTCGGCTTCGGCGTCGTGTACGGAGCGCTCGTCTGGCTCGCCACCGCACTGTGAGACGCGCTCCGCCCGCGAAGCGTCGCGCCTCGCCGCGCGTCCGATGCGCCGCCGGGTGCGGAAGAATGGTGGGATGACCCCCATCGGTTCGCAGCGCCCCTCCGTCCTCGTCTTCGCCACCGGCGGCACGATCGGCATGCGGCAGACCGACGCCGGCCTCGCCCCCGACCCGGACTTCCCCGAGATCCTGGAGTCGCTCGTCGACGGAATCTGCGGGCCGCTCGGCATCGACCCCCGCGTCAACCACCTGCTCCCGGCGATCGACAGCGCGAACGCCGACGCGGATACGGCGCCGCGGATCGCTCGAACGGTCCGCGCCCGCGTGCGCACGCAGCAGCCCAGGGGCGTCGTGATCCTGCACGGCACCGACACCCTCGCCTTCACCGCCGCGCGGCTGGCCTTCGAACTCTCGGACCTCGGCGCCCCCGTCGTCGTCACGGGCAGCCAGCTCCCCCACGGCGCTCCCGGCTCCGACGCCGGCGCCAACCTCGCCCTGGCCCTCCGCGCCGCGGTGCGGGCCGCTTTGGGCGCGCCCGTCTCGATCGCGTTCGGCGGGGAGCTGCTGCCCGCCGTGCGGGCCACGAAGCACGACAGCGTCTCGCCTCGGGCGTTCCGCGCCGAGCAGCCGCTCGCGCCGAGGCGGGAGGGCGTGTCCGCTCCCCCCGACGACCGGGATCGGCCGAGCCCCGCGCGCGGACCCGCGCGAGTGCTCTCGATGCGCCTCGTGCCGTCGGTCACGGCCGAGGATCTGCGGGCGGCCGTCGGCGGGCGCCCCGATGGGCTCGTGCTCGAGTGCTACGGCAGCGGCACTGCCCCGACGGGCCGGCCTGGTGTGCCGGAGGCGCTGCGGGCCGTCTGCGCGGAGATGCCCGTCGTCGCCGTCTCGCAGTGCGCGGCCGGCGGCGTCGCCCTGGGCAGGTACGCCGTGGGGGCGGAACTCGCCAGGGCGGGCGTCATCGACGGCGGCGACCTCACCGTCGAGGCGGCGCTCGCGAAACTCGGGTTCCTCCTCGACGCGGGCTTCGAGGGCGCGGGCCTCATGGCCGAGATGACGCGCAACCTCGTGGGCGAGCGGACGCCGGCGGAGTAGCCCTATGCGACGGCGTCGCGGACCTCGACGCCGAGATCCGGATGGTCGAGGAAGGCGCCGTCGATCCCGCTGCCCATGAGCAGGCCGAACTCGCCGCGCCAGTCGCCCCAGTCGGCGCCGCCGGGCGCGGTGCGGAAGCGCAGGTTCAGGAAGCGGTTCTCGGGCCGCAGCGTCCAGGCGTAGATCTCGAGCCCGCGGCCGTGGGCCCGCTCCACGAGGTCCGTCGTGCCCGTCGCGCGGCCGAGGGCGTTCAGCCTGAGCAGGCTGCCCTTCGCCACGCTGATGCCGTCGACACGCTCCGCGAGCAGGTCGAGTCCGGGGTCGCTGCGATACCACGCGAAGCTGCGGGAGGGCGCGCCCGCGACGGGCTCGTCGGCGGGGGCGCCGACGCGCTCGGTGAGGAACACGAGGCGGGCCGCGACGCCCGAGGCGCGGAGCCGATCCAGCACCCCCAGCTCGAAGCACTCGATCACGAGCCTCTCCGGCCGCGCGTCCCAGCCGGCCGCGGCGAGCTCGGCGAGCAGCAGGGCGCCGAGATCCTGCCCCCTCGTCTCGAAGAAGCGGGCGTGCTTGATCTCGACGACCGCTCCGAGCTCTCGGCCGAGACGCGCGCTCTCCTCGTCGACGATCGCGAGCACGTCGCGCAGGCGCAGGATCCCCTCGCTGCGCTCGTAGGCGAGGTTGCGCGGCCGCAGCTCGGGCAGCCGCTCGCGGCAGCGGAGGGCGGCGAGCTCCTCCCACGTGAAATCCTCCGCGAACCACCCCGAGATGCGCGTGCCGTCGACGACCCGCCGCGTGCGCCGGTCCGCGAACTCGGGGCGATCCGCCACATCCGTGGTGCCGGAGATCTCGTTCTCGTGGCGCACGACGAGCACGCCGTCTCGCGTCGCCACCACGTCAGGCTCGACCGCGTCCGCCCCGAGCTCGAAGGCGAGCCGGTAGGCGGAGGCCGTGTGCTCAGGGCGGTACCCGGGGGCGCCGCGGTGTCCGATGACGAGCGGGCGCGCGGGATCGGATGCCGTCATGCGTCCAGCCTACGGCCGCTCCGCCCGCGGCGAACAGCGGCGGATATCCGAAGATATGCGCCGGATACCCAGCCATCCGTCACCGTGCGCCACTAGTCTGGGTATCACCTGTCCGACCCCGCTGAAGGAGCCCGACACATGAGCAATCCTGCTCTCAACAACAATCCGGCGCTGAACGGCAAGACGCTCACCGCCGACGAGCTGCGGCGCATCTACGATCAGCCGGCTGCGCAGACGCAGCGTCCGGGGATCGATCCCGAGCCGCAGGGCGGTTTCGGTGCGCAGCAGCCGCCCGCCATCGCCCCCTCCGACAAGCCGATGACCTACGAGAACACCATCTCCAAGACGGTGATGCTGTTCCTCATCGTGCTCGCGACGGGCGCCGTCGGCTGGTTCATGCCCCTCCTCGCGCTTCCCGCGGCGATCGCGGGGCTCGTGCTCGGGCTCGTCAACGCCTTCAAGAAGGAGCCGAGCGTCCCGCTCATCGTCCTCTACGCGGCGGTGCAGGGCGTGTTCCTCGGCGGCATCTCGGGTATTTTCGAGGGCCGGTGGCCCGGCATCGTCTCGCAGGCCGTCATCGGCACCCTCGCCGTCTTCGGCGTGACGCTGCTGCTCTTCCGCAGCGGCAAGGTGCGCACCAGCCCGAAGATGACCAAGATCTTCATGATCGCGATGGTCGGCTACCTCGCCTTCTCCGTCGTCAACGTCGTGCTGATGCTGACCGGCGTGAACAGCGACCCCTGGGGCATGCGGGGTGCCACGGTCTTCGGCATTCCGCTGGGCCTCGTCATCGGCGCGCTCGCCGTGCTGCTCGCGGCCTACTCGCTCGTCATGGACTTCGAGATGATCCAGAACGGCGTGCGCAACCGCGTGCCCGAGAAGTGGGCCTGGTCGGCGGCGTTCGGCCTCATGGTCACGCTGATCTGGCTCTACGTCGAGATCCTGCGCATCCTCGCCATCCTGCGCGGGGACTGATCTCCGGGGCTGTGCGGGGACCGATCGCCGCGCAGCCCGACCCGTAGCGCAGCCCGACTCGCAGCGGAGACCGACTCCCGCGGCGAGTCGCCGTTCGCAGGTGGAGGGGCGGGGGCCCCGGGGGCCCCCCCCCCCTCCACCTGCGTCTGCCGGCTCTCCAGCGGTTCCCTGCGGACAGGACCCCTGCCTTCGCCCGGAATGCGGAGCCTCGAGGGGGCGCGGAACGCGACCCCTCGGCGCCCCTCGGCGATCCCGAGCGCCGCCCTACCGGACGGCCCGGAGCGCGGCGAGCAGCGCGTCGATGTCGCGGTCGGCCGAGTAGGCGTGCAGCGAGAGGCGCAGGCGCTGCCCTCGGGGCGAGGTGCCGATGCGGTGCTCCGCGAGCCGGCCGGCGAGCGCGTCCGGGTTCTCGTCGAGCACGGCGACCTGGGGGCCGCGGTGCGCGGGATCATCGGGGTAGTCGACCGTGAGGCCGAGGCCGGCGAGCTCGTCCGCGAGGCGCTCGCGGAGTCGGACCACGTGCTCCCACGCGTCCGCGGGATCGACCTGCGCGATCGTCTCGAAGCCCGCGACGCCGGCGTAGGCCGACGGGATCGGGTGCGTGCCCATCTCGAATCGGCGCGCGTTCTGCGGGTAGTCGACGCCGGAGGGGTCGAAGGCGAACGGGTTCACCCGACCGAACCATCCGGTGAGCTGCGCGGCGCGCTCCACGTTCACGCAGTCGCGCACGTAGAGCATCGCGATCCCCGGGAGCCCCAGCAGGTACTTCAGGTTGCCGGTGACGAGGAAGTCGCAGCCCAGCTCCGAGGCCGAGAACGGGAGGACGCCGGCGCCCTGGTAGGCGTCGACGAACACCAGCGCGCCCACGGAGTGCGCGTGCTCGATCACCCGATCGATCTCGGGCCGGGTGCCGTTGATGTAGCTGACAAGCGGGATCGAGACGAGTTTGGTGCGCTCGTCGATCAGCGGGATCCAGTTGTCGGCGTGGAGCGAGGCCTCGACGCCCTCGACGTTGACGACGTCGAGGGGTGCGTGCTGCGCCCGCCACACGTTGCCGACCGAGGGGAACTCGAGGTCGGAGGTGACGAGCCGGTTGCGCTCCCCGCTCCAGTCGAGGGATGAGACGACCTGGTAGGCCCCCTCCGAGGCGCACGAGAGCACGGCCACGTTCTCGCCGTCCACGTCGAGGAAGCGACCTGCCAGACGGCGGTACTCCTCCACCTTGCCCACCCACGCGCCCCACGGCGCCTGCTCGTCGATGAGACCCGCGGTCATGCGCTGCATGGTGTGCGCGAGTCGGTCGGAGAGCGCTCCCTGGCTGCAGCTCGCGAAGTGCGGCGCCTCGTCGAGCGCGGGGAAGCCGAGGCGGAACTGCGCCGGACTCAGGGGTGCGATCGGTGCTGACATGAGGATTCTCCCTACGGTGGATCTGATGGGGTCTAGTCTCGGGCCTGCCGACGCGCCGGCGCGGAGCCCGCGGTCTCGGCGGCCCCGCCGTAGGCGGCCTCCGCCGTGCCCGAAGCGGTGATGACGGCCCGCGCGGCGTCCTTCTCGACGGCGCCGTCGACGCCCTCGTAGCGACGCCCCCACCCCGTGATCACGGCGACGGCGATCACGCAGGTGAGCACGAGCGGGTAGAAGGCTCCCGTGAAGATCGACATCGGGCCGAGCGCCGGAGCGTCGCCCTGATCGACGGTGAGCAGGCTGGCGATGAAGAGGAACGAGCTGACGACGGGCACCACGCTGCCGAGGCCGAGGGCGAAGCAGTCCATGACGTTCGCGCGGCGGTACGGGTGGAGCCCGACCCGGGCTCCGAGGCGGTCGGCGATGGGGCCGAACACGAGCATCGAGGGGCCGTTGACGCTCGCGAACAGGGTCGTGGTCGCGAGGATCCCGCCGCCGATGGCGATCTCCGCGCGGCGGGGCGTGGTCACCCAGCCGCTGGAGACCACGCGGTGCACGAGCCGGTCGAGCACGCCCGCGCTCTCGAGCACGCCCAGCATCGCGAAGACGGCCACGTTGAGCCCGATGATCGGGATGATGCCGGCGACGCCCTCGACGAAGAAGCCCGTGATGGCGTCGCCCTCGACGCCGACGATGCCGGCCGGCGCGAGCACTCCGCTGAGGAGGCCGACCGCGATGCCGACGACGATGCCCGCGGTCACCGCCTTGAAGATGTTCCGGGTAACGACCGCGGTGCCGATGAGCGCCGCGACCGCCAGCAGCATCCAGAGGCCCCGCGCCGAGAAGTCGCCCGCGGAGACGTTCGCCACGGCGTCGCCCCCGGAGGAGACGGCGACGCCGACGCCGAGGAAGAGGCCGCAGGCGATGGCCGCGGCCGTGAGCGAGTAGCGCAGGCGGCTGCCGACCACCCCGGGCACCTCGGCCGTGCCGTCCTTGGTGCGGTAGCGCTGCGTCGCAGAGGAGATGATCGTCGAGTCCGAGATCGGCGCGACGTTGTCGCCGAAGAGCGCGCCCGAGAGCAGCGCGCCGGCGAGCAGCACGGGGTCGGCGCCGACGACGACGCCGGCCGGGTAGAAGATGGGGAACACGGTGAACAGGGTGCCGAGCGACGATCCGGTGGACATCGCGATCGCGCAGACCGCGACGAAGGCGATGGCGATGAACACGCCCCCGTTCACCCCCGTCGCCAGCGACAGCCAGATGAACCCCTCGGAGAGGCCCGTCGACTTGATGAGCTGGGAGATCACGCCGACCGCGAGCAGCAGCATGATCAGCGTGACGGCCGTCTTCGACGCGATGCCGCGGAAGACCGCTTCCCAGAAGGCCTCGTAGCCGCGCGCGAAGGGGGCGGCGACGAGCAGGCCGACCAGCGCCGCAGCGGTGAGGGCGTTCATGTCGAAGGCCCGGAACACCACGAAGAAGGCGATCGTCGCCACGGCGAAGACGATGGGGGCGATGAACGCCCCGAAGAGGCCGATGCGGAAGGTCAGGGGCTGCGGGTTCTGGTCATCACTCATGGAGCACCTTCGGTCTGAGCAACTGCGGCCCTCGCGGGGTTCCGAGGGACCGGATGCGAGGCTTCGCCGCGCACCGCCCCGAGCCTATCTGAAATGAATCAAACTTCAACTCCACTGAATTTCCGGGATCGCGAGGCGGTCCCTCCGAGGCTCAGTAGCTCGGCGGCGACACGGAGAGCGTGAAGCGGACGATCCCGGTGGTGCGGTTGACGAAGCGGTGGGGGCGCGCCGACGCGAAGTACGCGCTGTCCCCCGTGGCGAGGGCGTGCGCGACGCCGTCGACCTCGAGGGTCAGCACGCCGTCGGTCACCAGCACGCACTCCTCGCTCGGCGGGTGCGCCCACGGCTCCTCGCTCGAGGCGGCCCCGGGGGCGAGTTCCCCGGCGAGCACTTCGAGGCGGCCGCTCCCTGGGGAGATCCGGGAGTAGGAGATGCCGCCGTGCGGCGAGCGCACGATCATCCGATCGGCCTCGCGGATCACCCGGACCGGGCTCTCCTCCCCCTCCGAGAACAGGTCGAACAGGGGCGTGCCGAGCGCTCTGGCGATCCGACGGAGCGCTTCGAGGCTCGGGTCGCTGTGCCCGCGCTCGATCTGGCTCACCTGCGCCGGCGACAGCTCGGCCGCCCGGGCCAGCTGCTGCGCCGTCATCCCGATCTCCTGACGCCTACCGCGAATCCGTTCCCCGAGCACTCCGTCATCTTGCCACACGGTCCCGGCCCGCCGGGTTCGCGGGCGTCGGGAGCGCCGCGGGGCCCGAGCCCTCCTTCTAGCCGAGGCCCCTGCTTCCCGCAAGGGGTTGAGGAGCAGTAGGAGCAGTGATTCCGTAAGGACTGTACTTCTTCTTCACCGCGGCACGGACGCACGCACATCCCGCACTCCGGGCGGCGCGGCGCATGTCGCGCGGTGGAGCGATCCCACCACAGAGAAACGAGTCTGGTATGTCGGTCATCACAGCATTGCCGTTGCACCCGGTCGACGTCTCGTCCTCGGACGACGCGCAGCAGAGCCGCTCGAACGAGAGGGTCGTCTCCCACCTCGACGTCGCCGAGGCGCTGGCCTGGCGGTTCACGGCCGGGCACCGGGACATCGACGACCTGCGCCAGGTGGCGTACATGGGGCTCGTGAAGGCTTCCCGCCGCTACGACCCCGACAAGGGAGAGGACTTCGTCTCGTTCGCCGTACCGACGATCTCGGGCGAGCTGAAGCGACACCTGCGCGATCAGGGCTGGCTCGTGCGCCCTCCGCGGAGGGTCCAGGAGCTGCATCTGAGCATCGCGAAGACGCGCGATGCGTTGACCCAGGAGCTGCAGCGAGAGCCATCCGCCGAGGACTTCGCCGAACGGCTGGGCGTCCGCCCCGAGGAGGTGTGGGAGGCCCTCGAGTCGCACAACAGCATGCAGCCCCTCTCGCTCGACGCACCGCTCGGTGAGGACGGCGACAGCCTCGCGGACTGCATCGCCGAGGACGACGAGACGTTCGAGCGGGCCGAGATCGTCGCGACGCTCGCGCCCGCGCTGCAGCGCCTGGGACGGCGCGAGCGCCAGATCCTCTACCTCCGGTTCTACCGCGAGTTCACCCAACAGGAGATCGCGAGGTCCGTCCACGTGACGCAGATGCACGTCTCGCGGCTGCTCAGCCGCACACTCGGCGAGCTGCGCGCGGCGCTCACCGAGGGGCGTCCCGTCGTCCCGATCCATCCCGCCGGGCGAGAGGCGGCGCATCCGACCGAACGGGAGGCGGCGCACCCCGCACGGCGGGAGGCCCAGGCCCACCCCGCGCGGCGGGAGACCCTTCACGCCGTCGAACGGCGGATCGCCTGAGGGATCGCGGGGGCGCGGCGGCGCGGCAGATCCCTCACCGCGGCCAGGACGTCCCGGGCGGTGACCGCGAGGAGCGCGGGATCGGGCTCCTCCGAGAACGTCTCGCCCCGACGCTGCGAAGCGTCGGTGAGCACGATGTGGGGCCCGGGAGGCGGCCCCCACTCCTCCGGCGGGGCGGGACCGAACAGGACGACGGAGGGAGTGCCGTAGGCCGACGCCAGGTGTGCGGCCCCGGTGTCCGCCGAGACCACGAGCTCGGCGTCGGCGATCTGCGCGGCGAACTCGCCGAGGCTCATGCGCCCCGCCAGCACGGCGTCCTCCGGCAGCCCGGCGAGCCGCGCCACGTCGAGCGCCCGTGCCCGCTCCGCACCGCTTCCCGTGAAGACGACCCGCCGTCCCTCGCTCGCGAGCGACTCGGCCACGACGCCGAAGCGCTCGGCCGGCCACTGCCTCGAGCCGTAGAACGCGCCCACGTGCACGACCGCGGCGCCGCCCCCGACGAGCGGCGGGACCGACGGCCTCTCGATGCGCACCTCGTCGGGATCCCCCGGCATCCCGAAGGCCTCGACGAGCCGCACCCAGCGACGCCGCTCGAGGATCCCGTCGAGCCAGGGCACGCGGTCCCCGTGGGCGACGACGGCTCGCGCCTCGAGCGCGTCGATGACGGCCCGGCTCTCCGGGCCGTTGCCGTGCAGGTTCACGGCGGTGTCGATGCGGCCCGGCGCGATCGGCAGCGGCTCGTCGAGCCCGGGCGCCGCGTGGTGCTCGTCCACTCCCCCGATGAGGTCGATGATCGGGCGGAGCCACTCGGGCATCGCGAGGATCAGGCGGTGATCGGGCCTCGCGCGGCGGATCGCGCGGATCGCCGGGACGGCGACGAGCAGGTCGCCGAGTTTGAGCGCGCGCAGCGCGAGGAGACGGGGCGCGTCGGGGTCTCGATGGGACATGTGATCCACTCTCACAGAAGAGGCCGGCTCCTCCAAGGGGCCGGCGTCGTTCTCGCGGGACGCGGCAGGAGATTCCCGCGAAGAGGTTTGCCCGGCGCCGCGGGCGGGAAGAAGAACTCCATGAGCACTATTCCTGAACCGGCGGCGGTGCTGTTCGACCGGGACGACACCCTCATCGAGAACGTGCCGTACAACGGCGACCCCGATGCCGTCGTCCCCATGCCCACCGCGGCGTCGGCCCTCGAGCGGCTGCGGGGCCTCGGGGTGAAGGTCGGCGTGGTCACCAACCAGTCGGGCATCGCGCGCGGCCTCCTCTCCCGCGAGCAGGTGGACGCGGTGAACCGTCGCGTCGAGGAGCTGCTCGGCCCGTTCGACACCTGGCAGGTCTGCCCGCACGGCCCGGCGGACGCCTGCGCCTGCCGCAAGCCCTCGCCCGGGCTCATCGAGAGCGCGGCCGCCGAACTCGGCGTCGACGTGGAGCGGGTGGCGATGGTCGGCGACATCGGGATCGACGTCGAGGCCGCCGAGGCAGCCGGAGCGCGGGGCGTGCTCGTGCCGACGCCCGTCACCCTTCCCGAGGAGGTCGCGGCGGCGCGGGAGGTCGCCGGCAGTGTGGCCGAGGCGGTCGCGCTGCTCTTCCCCGGGGGTGAGGCCCGATGACGCGGGTGCTGGTGGCGAGGCTCGACAGCGTGGGCGACGTGCTGCTGTCGGGCCCCGCCGTCCGAGCGATCGCCGCGGGGGCCGACGAGGTCTGGATGCTCTGCGGGCCCACGGGCGCGCCGGCGGCCGAGCTGCTCCCCGGAGTCGATCGCGTGCTGACCTGGGCGGCGCCGTGGATCGTCTCGCCCGCACCGCCCTTCACCCCGGAGAGCGCCGAGGAGCTCGCCGGCCTGATCGCCGAGTGCCGGCCGGACTCCGCCGTCATCCTCACCTCGTTCCACCAGTCGCCGCTGCCGCTGGCCGCCATGCTCAGGCTCGCGGGAGTGTCACGGATCGCGGGCGCCTCCGTGGATCACGCCGGTTCTCTCCTCGACGTCCGCCTCACCCCCGGCGAGGACTTCCCCGAGGATCAGCCCGAGGCGCTGCGGGCGCTCGCGATCGCCGGAGCGGCCGGGTTCCCCGCTCCCCCGGACGATCGGCTCGCCGTGCGCGACCTCCCCGACGTCTCCGATCTCGTGCCGGACGGCCCCTACGTCGTCGTGCACCCCGGCGCATCGGTGCCCGCACGGGAGTGGCCCGCCGGGCATCACCGGCGCCTCACCGAGGAGCTGAGCGAGCGCGGGCGCACCGTCCTCGTGACCGGCACGCCCGCGGAGGCGGAGCTGACGGCGCGCGTCGCGGGATCCCGGGGCATCGATCTCGGCGGTCGCACGGACCTCCACGGCCTCGCGGGGATCCTCGCGGGCGCGGACGCCGCGGTGGTGGGCAATACGGGCCCCGCTCACCTCGCCGCCGCGGTCGGCACCCCGATCGTCAGCCTGTTCTCCCCGGTCGTGCCCGCGGTGCGATGGGCGCCCTGGGGGGTTCCGACGATCGTGCTCGGCGATCAGGAGGCGGCGTGCCGCGGCAGCCGGGCCCGCGTGTGCCCGGTCCCCGGTCACCCGTGCCTCTCGCAGGTCGACCCCGCGACGGTGGCCGACGCCTGCGAGCGTCTCATCAGCGAAACGGAAGGAGCGCAGAGGTGAACATCCTCTTCTGGCACGCCCACGGCGGATGGGCCGACGCGTTCGTGCGCGGCCCCCACAGGTACCTGCTGCCGACGACCCCGGATCGGGGCCCGTTCGGCCTCGGCCGCGCGGACCGCGACTGGCCCGAGAACGCGGTGGAGGTCGCTCCCGAGGATCTCGCGGACGCCGAGGTCGACGTCGTCGTGCTCCAGCGGCTCGAGGAGTTCGAGCTCGCCGAGCGCTGGCTGAATCGGCGGCTGGGGCGCGACGTCGCCGCGGTGTTCGTCGAGCACAACACCCCCAAGGGCGACGTGCCGAACAGCATCCACCCCTTAGCCGATCGCTCCGACGTGACGGTCGTCCACGTCACCCACTTCAACTCGCTCATGTGGGACACGGGCAGCGCGCCGACGACGGTCGTCGAGCACGGGATCCCGGATCCCGGGCAGCGGTACTCGGGAGGGCTCGAGCGCTTCGCCGCGGTGATCAACGAGCCCGTGCGCCGGCGCCGGGTGAGCGGAACCGATCTGCTCGGCGAGTTCGCCGGGGTCGCCCCGGTCGACGTCTACGGCATGGGCACGGAGGAGCTGCGGGAGTTCTTCCCCGACCGGGCCGTCGCGGGCGCCGGGGATCTGCCGACGCGGCTGATGCACGCGGAGCTGGCCTCCCACCGCGCCTACCTGCACACCACGAGGTGGACCTCGCTCGGCCTGTCGCTCCTCGAGGCCATGCACCTCGGCATGCCCGTCGTCGCCCTCGGCACCACCGAGGCGTACCGTGCCGTGCCTCCCGAGGCGGGCGCGATATCGACGGATGTCCGCGAGCTGCTTCGCGCCGCCCGCGACCTCCACGAGGATCTCGACGAGGCGCGCCGGCGGGGCGCCGTCGCACGGGCCTTCGCGCTCGAGCACTACGGCCTCCCCCGATTCCTCGCCCGCTGGAACGAGGTGCTCGAAGACGTCGTCGCCGCGGCGGCGCAACGCGCGAAAGCGCTCCAACCGACAGGAAGGACGGCCTCATGAGGGTTTCGATGATCTCGGAGCACGCCAGCCCGCTCGCGGTGCTCGGCGGCGTCGACGCGGGAGGGCAGAACGTCCACGTCGCAGCGCTGTCCATCGCCCTCGGGCGGCTCGGCCACGAGGTGACCGTGTACACGCGGCGGGACGACGCTGCCCTGCCCGACCGCGTGCCGATGGCGCCGGGCGTGGAGGTGGTGCACGTCAACGCCGGCCCGATCGAGCCGATCCCGAAGGACGAGATGCTGCCCTACATGGGCGAGCTCGCGGACGGGGTCGTGGCCGACCGGCATCGCGCCCGGCCGGACGTGCTGCACAGCCACTTCTGGATGTCGGGCCTCGCGGGACTCGACGCCGCCCACCGGCTGGGCGTGCCCCTGCTCCACACCTTCCACGCCCTCGGCGTGGTGAAGCGCCGGCATCAGGGCGTCGAGGACACGAGCCCGCCCGAGCGGCGATGGCTGGAGCCGCGGGTCGGGCGGGAGGCCGACGGCGTCATCGCGACCTGCTCGGACGAGGCCTTCGAGCTGAAGGCGCTCGGCGTGCCGCCGCACCGCATCTCGGTGGTGCCCTGCGGCGTGGATCTCGAGGCGTTCACCCCCGAGGGCCCGATCGCGACGCGCCCTCGGCGCCACCGCATCGTCACCGTGGGGCGCCTCGTGCGGCGCAAGGGCGCGGACACCGTCATCGAGGCGCTGGCCGGGCTGAACCGGGATCTCGACGTCGAGCTCGTCGTCGTCGGCGGCCCGGGCGACGTGGCGGAGACGCTGGCCGACGCCGAGGCGCAGCGCCTGCTCGCCCTCGCCTCGGACCTCGGGGTCGCGGATCGGCTGACCTTCACGGGTCAGGTCTCCCGCGCCGATATGCCGACGCTGCTGCGCTCGGCGGACGCCGTCGTGTGCACGCCCTGGTACGAGCCCTTCGGGATCGTGCCCCTCGAGGCGATGGCCTGCGGCGTCCCGGTGGTCGCCGCGGCGGTCGGCGGTTTCATCGACACGGTGAGGGACGACGAGACGGGCCGGCTGGTGCCTCCGAGGGATCCGGAAGCCCTCGCGCGCACGCTGGAGGCTCTGCTCGGGGACGACGAAGCCCGTCGCGCGTACGGGGCGGCCGGCCGCGCGCGCGTGGAATCGCGCTACTCGTGGGGGCGCATCGCCGAGGAGAGCGCCCGGGTGTACCGCGCAGCCGCCGCGGCCCGCCCCTCCTCGATCACCGTCGCGAGCGGAGGAACCTCATGATCACCGAACAGAGCATCCAGAGCCCGACCCGCGACCGGGTCGAGACGCACGTGAACGCGCTGCGGCCCGTTCTCGACGTGCTCCAGACGGAGGCGCCGCTCATCGGCCGCTGGGGCGAGACGCTCGCTGAGCGGTTGCTGCGCGGTCAGCGCCTGCTCGCCGCGGGGAACGGCGGATCGGCCGCGGAGGCGCAGCACCTCACCGCCGAGCTGGTGGGCAGGTTCGACGGCGAGCGCCGTCCGTTCTCGGCCATCTCCCTGCACGCGGAGACCTCGGCCGTGACCGCGATCGCCAACGACTACGGCTACGACGAGGTGTTCGCCCGGCAGGTCTCGGGCCACGCCCGGCACGGCGACATCCTCCTGCTGCTCTCCACGAGCGGCGCCAGCCGGAACCTGCTCCTCGCCGCGGAGGCGGCGAGCGCCTGCGGTGCGACGACGTGGGCCCTGACCGGCGAGGGGCCGAACCCGCTCTCGAGCCTCGTCGACGAGGCGCTGTGCCTGCCCGGCCCCTCGGCGAACGTGCAGGAGGCGCAGCTCGTCGCAATCCACGCGATCTGCCGCGTCTTCGACGCCGCGGTGGCGGCGGCCGCGGAACGGGGGCGGTCATGAAGCTCGTCGTCGTCGGAGACGTCCTGCTCGATCGCGACGTCACGGGCACGTCGGAGCGGCTGAGCCCCGAGGCGCCCGTGCCCGTCGTCGACGTCGCGTACACGAGGAGGCGGGCCGGCGGCGCCGGTCTCGTCGCGACGATGCTGGCGGCGGAGGCCGACGTGAGCCTCGTCACCGTCCTCTCGGACGATGAGAGCTCGGACGAGCTCCGCTCGGCTCTGCGCGGCGTCAGCGTCGTCGCGGGACCGTCGGGCGCGCCGACTCCCGTGAAGACCAGGGTCGGGGTCGCGGGGCACCCCATCGTCCGCATCGACGAGGGCTGCGCTCCGGCGCCCGTCCCCGAGGCGACGGAGGCGATGCTCGCCGAGATCGAGGGCGCCGACGTGATCATGGTCGCCGACTACGGCCGCGGGCTCACCCGCAACGAGCCGGTGCGGGAGGCGCTCCGCGAGCGCGGGCGCACCGTTCCGATCGTCTGGGATCCCCACCCCAGGGGTGCTCCTCCGGTGGAGACGAGCAGCGTCGTCACGCCGAACCTCTTCGAGGCCGCTGCGGCGGCCGGGGTGCCGGCCTCCTTCGAGAGCGCGTTCGAGGCGGGGCGCATCCTGCGCGAGCGGTGGGGCTGCGCGGCGGTGGCGGTCACGGTCGGCGAACGCGGAGTCGTGGTCGCGCGCGAGGAGGAGGCGCTCCCGGTGCACGTCTCGGCGCCCGCCGTGGGCAACGTCGACTCCTGCGGGGCCGGCGACCGCTTCGCGGCCTCGGTCGCGCTGGCGCTCGGCGGCGGAGAGGATCTCTCGGCCGCCGTCACGCACGCCGTCGACGCGACCTCCCGCTTCCTCGGCGCCGGCGGTGTGGCGTCGCTCGACACGGAGGTCGTCCCCCTGCGGACCAGGGTCGCCGACGCGTTCCGCGTCGCTCGCGACACCCGCGCGAGGGGCGGCACGGTGGTCGCGACGGGCGGCTGCTTCGACCTGCTGCACGCCGGGCACGCCCGCACGCTCGCCGCGGCGCGCGAGCTCGGCGACTGCCTGATCGTCTGCCTCAACTCGGACGACTCGGTGCGGCGGCTCAAGGGCCCCGAGCGTCCGATCATGACCCAGGCGGATCGGGAGGATCTGCTGACGTCGCTCGCCTGCGTGGACGGGGTGCTCGTCTTCGACGAGGACACGCCCGACACCGTCCTGCGGCGCCTGCAGCCGGATGTCTGGGTGAAGGGCGGCGACTACAGCGCCGCCGCGCTCCCGGAGGCGGAGACCGTCGCGGAGTGGGGCGGCCGCACGGTCACGGTCCCCTACCACCCGGGTCGCTCCACCACCCGACTCGCCAGCGCGATCGAACGCGTCGGCTAGGCAACGAGAGAAAGGACAGTCGATATGACAGATCCCGTGAACGTGGGACTCAGCGGCCGCATCCTCATCACCGGCGGCGGATCCGGCCTCGGCGCGGCCGTTGCGGCGGCGGTGCGCGCCGCCGGCGGCACGCCGATCATCCTGGACCGCGACATCAGCTCCGCGGGAGACGTCGCCGCATACGAGGCCGACGTCTCGGATGGGCGCGCCGTCGAGGAGGTCGTCCGCAGGATAGCGGACGAGCAGGGCGGGCTCGAGGGCGTCGTGACGGCGGCGGGCATCGACCGCTGCGGTCGACTCGAAGACGTCGATCCCGATGAGTGGGAGCGCGTGATCGGCGTCAATCTGATCGGCACGGCGGCCGTGGTCCGAGCCGCGCTGCCCTCGCTGATGGCCTCCCACGGCCGAGTGGTGACGGTGGCCTCGAGCCTGGCTCTCCGCGCGGTCGCCGACGCCACGGCGTACTGCGCGTCCAAGTTCGGGGTGCTCGGCTTCTCACGCGCGCTCGCGGCCGAGACCCGCGGTCAGATCGGGGTCACGACGCTCATCCCGTCGGGAATGAGCACGCGCTTCTTCGACGACCGCGAGGAGAAGTACAAGCCGCCGAGCGACGCCAACCTCAACGATCCCCGGGCGGTCGCCGACGCCGTGGTCTTCGCGCTGGGCCAGCCGAGGGGATGCGAGGTGCGCGAGCTCGTCATCTGCCATGAGGAAGAGGAGTCCTGGCCGTAAGCGAGGCCACGTCCTCCCACACCGAGGCCGCGGGCACGTCGTCGACGAAGGAGACGTCGTGCCCGCAGTGCTCCGCGGTCCAGCCGACCTGCGTGGCGTCCCGCCCGCACACCGGGCAGTGCGTCGTCCAGGCGAGCTGCACCCGATGCCTGCCGCGCTCCAGCGGCCCCGCGTTGATGAGGTTCCCGAACCAGTACACGGAGGCCGTCGCGGTGCCCACGGCCTGCGCCAGGTGCCTGGGCCCGCTGTCGTTCCCGGCGAAGACGTCCGCCGTCGCGAGGATCCCGACCAGTTCCGAGATCGAGAGGTCTCCCGCGCGGAGCGCGACGGATCCCGCCTCCGCACCCGCGGCGTCGCGCGCGAGCCCCGCGATCCTCGCGGCGGTCTCCGCCTCGGCCTCGCCTCCGATCACCACCACGCCGCCGCCCGCCGAGGCGTGCTTCGCGGCGATCTCCGCGAAGCGCTCCGGCGCCCACCTGCGCCGCGGATCCGTCGCCCCGGGGTGCACCGCGAGCACCGGGCCGGTCAGTGCGGCGGTGGCGGCCTCCCCCGCGCGCAGGTCCTCCCGCGTCGGGACGATGCGCGGCTCGAGCGACACGGGAGCGGCGCCGGCGAGGGTCGCGACCTCCAGCGCACGGATCACCTCGTGCTGGTAGTAGACGTAGTGCAGAGCGCGTTCGAGCGGCTCCGCGTCCTCCGTCCGCGTGCCGACCGTGTGCCGTGCCCCGAGCCGCTTGAGGAAGGGGTTCGAGTTGCGGCCGCCCCCGTGCACCTGCACCGCGAGGTCGACGCTCCCCGCGAGCCTCGAGAAGAAGGCGTCGACGGCCGACGGATCCGGCTCGCCGTCGCGCACGCCGGCGGCCACCGGCAGCACCTCGACGCGGTGCACGGCCGCGCAGCGGCCCGGCAGCACCTCGGCGTGCAGCGGCGAGCCGAGCAGCACGATCTCCGCCCCGGGGTAGGTCGCATGCAGGGCCTCGAGGGCCGGAACCGCGAACATGAGGTCGCCGAGCCCGCCGCCGCGCAGCACCGCGATGGAGCGCACGCCGTCGAAGGGCCGGTGGGGCGTGGCGAAGGCTGCGGCCGGGCGGGCCGCCTCCGGATCCGTGAGCATGCGCTTCCTCTCGTTCCTCGGTCGCTGTCCCTCTTCCCATTCGGAGCCGTCGGCAAACCCCCAGCAAGCGGACGATTAGAACCTCGACGAAGGGGGTAACCCGAGCGGTAACGGGACGACGGGAGGCACCATGACGACGACGGACGCGACGACCCGCTCGCGCGACTACGCGCTGAACGCGGGGGTGGTCACCGAGCTGGCCGCGATGAGGCCCCGGGTGCTGGTCATCGGCGACCTCATCCTCGACGGATGGTGGGACGGAGCGGCCGAGCGCATGAGCCGGGAGGCCCCCGCCCCGGTCGTGGAGATCTCCCGACGGCGCTTCGCTGCCGGGGGAGCGGCGAACACCGCCGTCAACCTGGCCGCGCTCGGCGCCGACGTGCGGATCGTCGGCGTCATCGGGGACGACGAGGCCGGTCGCGAGCTGCGATCCATCCTCAGCTCCTCCGGCGTCGACACCCGAGGGCTCGTCGAGACCGCCGCGGGCCGCACCGTCGCGAAGAACCGCGTCGTCAGCGGCGAGCAGGTGCTGGTGCGGCTCGACGACGTCAACGGGGACCCGTACCCGGAGGAGGCGCTCGAAGCCGCGGCGGAGGCCGCGGAGGCGTCGTCCGGCTGGGCCGAGCTCGAGGTGATCTGCGACTACGGCTGCGGACTGTTCGTCCCAGCCCTGACCGCCCGGCTCGCGCGCCGTGTTCGCAGACCGCGACCCTGCATCGTCGACGCGCACGACCTGCGCCGCACGCGGATCCTGCGGCCCGACGTGGTGACCCCCAACGCCGGCGAGTTCGAGCAGCTGTGCGGCCGTCTCGATCCCGGCCGTCGCGCCGAGGAGGTGCCCGCTCGGCGCGAGGCCCTCCTCGAGGCGAGCGGCGCGCGCTCCGCGGTGGTCACGCTCGACCGGGAGGGAAGCGTGACGCTGAGCCCCGAGGGCGGGGTGCACCGCACCTTCGCCCACCCGGCGACGGAGCGGCAGGCCTCCGGGGCCGGCGACACCTTCACCGCCGGTCTGGCACTCGCCCTCTCGGGGGGCCTGCCCCTGGCGGACGCCGCGGACCTCGCCCAGCTCGCAGCGGACATCGTCGTGCGCCGCCCCGGCACCTCGGTGTGCTCCGCCCACGATCTGCGCGCGGAGCTCGCCCCCGCGGACGACGCGGCCGTCGATCACGACACGCTCGAAGCGCGAGTCGCCGAGCACCGCGCGGAGGGCCGCCGGATCGTGTTCACGAACGGCTGCTTCGACGTGCTGCACCGCGGGCACACGGCGTCGCTCCGCCAGGCGAAACGGCTCGGCGACGTGCTCGTCGTGGCCATCAATGACGACGACTCGGTGCGCCGCCTGAAGGGGCCCGACCGTCCCGTGAACACGGCCACCGACCGCGCCGCCGTCCTCGCGGCGCTCGAGTGCGTCGACTACGTCGCCGTGTTCTCGAGCGACACGCCGATCCCCCTGCTCGAGCGGCTGCAGCCCGAGGTCTACGCGAAGGGCGGGGACTACACGCCGGAGATGCTCCGGGAGACCGCCGTCGTGCGCGGCTACGGCGGCCTGGTGAGCATGCTCGACTACGTCGAGGCCCATTCGACGAGCGGCATCGTCGAGCAGATCCGCGAGCACCGGCCGACGACGGTCCCCGGAGGCGTGGGATGACGAGCCGACGCTGGTCGGGGGCGTGGGCGCGGCCCCCGGAGGAGACGCGGTCCCCGCTCGTCGACGTGCTGATCCCGACCGTCGGCCGGATCGCCGAGCTCGGAGTCACGCTCGCCGGGCTCGCGGGTCAGGACGAGCCCGCCTTCCGGGTGGTGATCAGCGACCAGTCCGACGAGGGGGTCGCGCAGGCGCCCGCGGTCGCCGCCATGCTGCGCGTGCTCACGGCGCAGGGCCGGGAGCCGCGGGTGGAGCGCCACCTCCCCAGGCGGGGGCTCGCGGAGCAGCGCCAGTTCCTCCTCGACCGGGCGAGCGCCGACTACGTGCTCTATCTCGACGACGACGTCTGGCTGGAGCCGGGCAGCATCGCCCGGCTGCTCGACGCGATCACGGCGTTGGGATGCGGCTTCGTCGGCTCCGCCGTGCAGGGGCTCTCCTATCTGGACGACGACCGCCCCCGGGAGCGCGAACCGCTCGAGTTCTGGCGGGGGCAGGTGCTGCCCGAGAAGGTCGAGCGCGGCACTCCCGCCTTCGAGCGCTGGCGCCTGCACAACGCCGCGAACCTCGCCCACGCCGCCGCGGAGCAGGACGTCCCCGAGGGATCCTGGCGCGCCTACCGGGTGGCATGGGTGGGCGGCTGCGCGATGTTCCGCCGCAGCGCGCTGCTCGCAGCGGGCGGCTTCGGCTTCTGGCACGATCTCCCCCGGGAGCACGTCGGCGAGGACGTCGTGGCCCAGTGGCGGGTCATGGAGCGGTTCGGCGGCGCGGGCATCCTGCCCAGCGGCGCCGTGCACCTCGAGGCCCCCACCACGATCGACAACCGCGACGTCGAGGCGTTCACGGCCCTCGCGAACGCCCGCTCGGAAGAAAGGAAGAGATGATGGCGAACACGCCGAACCCGATTCAGGTGCAGAAGCACCTCGGCGGAATCGACTACCCCGCGTCCAAGGAAGAGATCCTCGACCAGGCGAAGGCCTCGGGCGCGGACGACGAGGTGATGCGCGCGCTGGAGGGCATCGCCGACAAGCGGTACGAGAAGCCGACGGACGTCAGCGCCGAACTCGGCTAGGGCGCACACCCCGGGCCCGGGCTCCGGGCCCGGCCTCCGGAGACGGAGGAGCGGGGGGGGGGGGGGGGCGGGGGGGGGCAACCACGAGACCGCCCCCCGCCCCCCGCCTCGGCTGGCCGCCCCGCGCGGTCCGGCCCCCCCGCTCCTCCTCGTTCCGCTCGCCCGGTCGCCGGCGGGGTCGCGCTCACGCGGCGGCCGGCGGGGTCGCGCTCACGCGGCGGCGCCCGTCACGAGCGGGAGCTCACTCCCACTCGATGGTTCCCGGCGGCTTCGAGGTCACGTCGAGCACGACGCGGTTGACCTCGGGCACCTGGTTGGTGATCTTGTTCGAGATCCGCGCGAGCACGTCGTAGGGCACCCGGGTCCAGTCGGCGGTCATCGCGTCCTCGGAGGACACGGGGCGCAGCACCACGGGGTGACCGTAGGTGCGGCCGTCGCCCTGCACACCCACGGAGCGCACGTCGGCGAGCAGCACGACCGGGCACTGCCAGATCTCGGCGTCCAGGCCGGCCGCCGTGAGCTCGGCGCGGGCGATCGCGTCGGCGGCCCGCAGGGTCTCCAGACGATTCTTCGTGACCTCGCCGACGATGCGGATGCCGAGGCCCGGGCCGGGGAACGGCTGGCGGCCCACGATGGCCTCCGGCAGTCCGAGCTCGCGCCCGATCGCCCGCACCTCGTCCTTGAAGAGGTCGCGCAGCGGCTCGACGAGCTCGAACTTCATGTCCTCGGGAAGCCCGCCGACGTTGTGGTGGCTCTTGATGTTCGCGGTACCGGAGCCCCCGCCGGATTCGACCACGTCGGGGTACAGCGTGCCCTGCACGAGGAACTTGATGGGCTCGCCCTCGGCCTTCGCCTCGTCGACGAGCTGGCGCTGCACCTGCTCGAAGGCGCGGATGAACTCGCGGCCGATGATCTTGCGCTTCTCCTCCGGGTCGGTGACGCCCTCGAGGTGGCCGAGGAAGGTCTCCTCGGCGTCGACCGTGATGAGCCGCACGCCGGTCGAGGCGACGTAGTCCTGCTCCACCTGCTCGCGCTCGCCCTGGCGCAGCAGGCCGTGGTCGACGAACACGGCGGTGAGCTGGTCGCCGATCGCCTCGTGCACGAGCGCCGTCGAGACCGCCGAGTCCACGCCGCCCGAGAGCGCCGAGATCACGCGGGCGGATCCGACCTGCTTGCGGATCAGCTCGACCTGCTCGGCGATCACGTTGCCCGCGTTCCAATCAGGGTCGATCCCCGCGACCGTGTGCAGGAAGTTCTCGAGCACCTGCTGCCCGTGATCCGAGTGCCGCACCTCGGGGTGCCACTGCACCCCGTACAGGCGGCGCTCGAGGGAGCCGAACGCGGCGACCGGGGTCACCGCGGTGCGCGCGAGCACGTCGAAGCCCTCGGGGGCCCGCTGCACGGCGTCGCCGTGGCTCATCCACACGTTCTGCGTCTCGGGCTGGCCGCCCAGGATCGCCCCGCCGTCGCCGACCACGAGGGCGTCGGTGGCGCCGTACTCGCGGTCGCCCGTGTTCGCCACCTCGCCGCCGAGCGCGCGCGCCATGACCTGGAAGCCGTAGCAGATGCCGAGGGTCGGCACGCCGAGGTCGAAGATGCTGTCGTCGAACTGCGGGGCCCCCTCCTCATACACCGATGACGGTCCCCCGGAGAGCACGATGCCCAGGGGGTTCTTCTCGCGCACCTCGGCCGCGGTGATCGTGTGCGGGACGAGCTCGGAGAACACCCCCGCTTCGCGAACGCGGCGTGCGATCAGCTGCGCGTACTGCGCGCCGAAGTCAACCACGAGAACCGGGCGATGCCCGGTGTGAGTCTGGTCGGTCATCGAGTGCCTTCCGAGGTCGGGGCGGCGTTCGCCGCGGTGGGGTCAACGAGGGTGGTCTGCGAGGCGCCGCCGCGCGCGCCCGGGAGTGGCGCCCCGCCTCGTCCCGCGTCGCCCGGCCCCGGGCCATCGGCTCCGGCGTCGGCGGACTCGCGGGCGGCAAGGAAACCGTTCACCTCGCGCGCGACGCGCGCCTCGAGGAAGAACGACATGAACGGGATGACGCCGCCGAGGGCGAGCAGCAGGAAGCGCCAGAAGCTCCAGCGCATCGGGCTCCACAGCATGAAGTTCGAGATCAGGTAGACGACGTAGAACCAGCCGTGCGCGATGAGGATCGCTTTGAACAGGTCGAAGCCCTCGCGGGCGAACTCGGCCTCCTGCCCCTTCGGGATCGAGGGGAGGAACTCGGCGAAGCCCGCGGGGGTGAAGAGGAACAGCTCCACGCCGAAGGCGTAGCGCATCACCATCACGGCACAGAGCAGAAGCAGCATGACGCCGGTGATCACGGAGGTGACCTTGTAGACCTTCAGCGCCCGACGGATGCGCAGGTAGTCGGCGGGCTTGGGCTGCAGAACCATATCTTCCATTCTACGTAGGGGGCGAGCTAGGGTGCGACGGCGTCGCGCCCGTCGGCGAGGAGCTTGAGCTCGTGCTCCTTCTCCCAGGCGTCCCGCGCCAGGCGGTACCAGAAGAAGATCGCGAACCCGGCGAAGACCACCCACTCGATCGCGTAGAACACGTTGAGCCAGTTGACCTTCTCGGGCGGGAGCGGCGGCACGGAGTCGATCGCGTCGAGGCCCGCGGAGGCGAGCAGGCCCTCGCCCGCCCCGCCCGAGGCGTGCAGCACGAGGAAGCCCGCGTAGGTGGGACCGTCGACGTCCGACCAGGTGTTGGCGAGGTAGGCCGGCATCATGGTGCGCATGAGGTGCGGGTCCTCGCCCGGGCCGGGGATCTCCGGCCCCTCGGCCGGCATGTAGCGGCCCTCGAGGCGCAGCGGCTCGGCGAAGGCGGGATCCGCCTCGAGCCTCCGCAGCGCCTCCTCGGCCGCGGCGCGGTCCGGTGCCCAGCCGATCGCCACTGCGAGCTGGGCGCCGGCGTCGGCGAGCTCGTCGCCCGTGGCGAGGCGCCCGACGACCCAGACCCCGTTCTCGCCGCCGTTCATGCGCTGCTCGACGAGGCGCGAGTCGCCGGGGACGAAGGCGCCGTCGACGAGTGCGACGACCCCGGCCGCGTCCTCCTTCACGCCCTCCGCGGGCGTCGTGAGGTCGGAGAGGGCGTGCGGGGTCTCGGTGTCGATCGCCTGCTCGGCGTCGATGCGGATGGCGTGGCCCATCTGCCACTGCCCCAGCCAGGCGAACACGGCGGCGACGGCGAGCGCGAGCAGCAGCGCGAGGATCCAGAGCGGCCGGCGCATCACCCGCCCGAGCGTCGGATCCCCCGCGTACGCAGGCCTGCGCTGGGGCGAATGGGTGGTGATGATGCTGCGCTCCTCGACGGGCAGGCCATGACGGGCGAGGCCGTGCCTCTGCAGGCATGATATCGAGGTCTCATGCGTGTTTCCTGACCCGCTCCCCGAGCGCTCACCCCACCGACGAGTCGGGGTCGCTTCGGCACGGCAAAAAAGCGGTTTTCAGGAACTAGCGAACCCCCAAACCCCCCCCCCCCCCCCCCCCCCGGGGGGGGGGGGCCGCCCCCCCCCCCCCCCCCCCCCCCCCCCCCCCCCCCCCCCCCACCCCGATCTCGGACTGGAACCTGAGAGGCCGCGAGCCGGCCATCGGGCCGGCAGCACCCCTAGCGCTCGGCGTGGACGATGCCTACTCGCTGGAACTCCTTGAGCTCCGAGTAGCCGGTCGTCGCCATCGCACGGCGCAGCGCGCCCACGAGGTTCGCCGTCCCGTCGGCCACGTGCGCGGGCCCGCTGACGATCTCCGCGAGCGGCGCGACGCCGCCCACGCGCACGCGCTTGCCGCGCGGCAGGTCGTCGTGGTGCGCCTCCTGCCCCCAGTGCCACCCCTGACCGGGCGCATCCGTCGCGCGTGCGAGGGCGGCGCCGAGCATCACCGCGTCGGCGCCGCAGGCCATCGCCTTGATGAGGTCGCCCGAGGTGCCGAGGCCGCCGTCGGCGATGACGTGCACGTAGCGGCCGCCCGACTCGTCGAGGTAGTCGCTGCGCGCCCCGGCGACGTCGGCGATCGCGGATGCCATCGGCGCGCGGATCCCGAGGGTCGCCCGGGTCGTCGACGAGGCCCCGCCGCCGAAGCCGACGAGCACGCCCGCGGCGCCGGTGCGCATGAGGTGCAGAGCCGACTGGTACGTCGCCGCCCCGCCGACGATCACCGGAACGTCGAGCTCGTAGATGAACTGCTTCAGGTTCAGCGGCTCGCGCCCCTCCACCGAGACGTGCTCGGCCGAGACGGTGTTGCCGCGGATCACGAAGAGGTCGACGCCCGCGCCGATCACGGTCTCCCAGAACTCGGCGGTGCGGTGCGGCGAGAGCGCCCCCGCGACGGTGACGCCCGCCTCCCGGACCTCGCCCAGACGCGCGCGGATCAGGTCGGGCTGGATCGGAGCCGCGTACAGCTCGCGCATGCGCTTGATCGTCGCCTCGTCATCGCCGAGGGAGGCGAGCTCGTCCAGCAGCGGCTGCGGGTCCTCGTGCCGCGTCCACAGCCCTTCGAGGTTCAGCACGCCGAGGCCGCCGAGTCGCCCGAGGGCGATGGCCTGCGCCGGCGACATCACGGAGTCCATCGGCGCGCCCAGCACGGGGATCTCGAACTGGAAGGCGTCGATCGACCATGCGGTCGACACCAGCTCGGGATCCCGGGTGCGCCGGGTGGGCACGATCCCGATCTCATCGAAGGTGTACACGCGGCGGGCGCGCTTGCCCCGGCCGATCTCGATCTCGTTACTCACGAATCAAGCCTGTCTTTCTGCGCGATCAGCGCTTGTAGTTGGGGGCCTCGACGACCATCTGCACGTCGTGCGGGTGGCTCTCCTTCAATCCCGCCGCGGTGATGCGCACGAACTCTCCGCGCTGCTTGAGCTCGTCGACGTTGCGCGCTCCCACGTACATCATCGACTGGCGCAGGCCGCCGATGAGCTGATGGGCGACGGAGCGCAGCGGGCCCCGGTAGGCGATCTGCCCCTCGATGCCCTCGGGGATCAGCTTCTCGTCGCTCGAGGCGTCGGCCTGGAAGTAGCGGTCCTTCGAGTACGAGGTGCGCTCGCCCCGGGTCTGCAGGGCCCCGAGCGATCCCATGCCGCGGTAGTTCTTGTACTGCTTGCCTCCCATGAACACGAGGTCGCCGGGGCTCTCGTCGGTCCCCGCGAACAGCGAGCCGATCATCACGGAGCTCGCGCCGGCGACGAGCGCCTTCGCGACGTCGCCCGAGTACTGCAGGCCGCCGTCGGCGATCACCGGCACTCCTGCGGGAGTCGCCGCCTTCGCGGCCTCGTAGACGGCCGTCACCTGGGGCACGCCGACACCCGCGATGACGCGCGTCGTGCAGATCGAGCCGGGCCCGACACCCACCTTGACCGCGTCGACTCCAGCGTCGATGAGCGCCTTGGCGCCCGCGTAGGTCGCGACGTTGCCGCCGATCACGTCGACGCCCGCGAAGGCGGGGTCGGCCTTGATCTTGGCGATGATGTCGAGCACGCCCTTGCTGTCGCCGTTCGCGGTGTCGACCACGAGCACGTCGACGCCCGCCTCGACGAGCGCTGTGGCGCGCTTCCAGGCGTCCCCGAAGAACCCGACGGCCGCACCCACGCGCAGACGTCCCGCCTCGTCCTTGGCGGCGTTCGGGTACTCCTCCTCCTTGTCGAAGTCCTTGACCGTGATGAGGCCCGTGAGCTTGCCGGTCTCGTCGACCAGGGGCAGCTTCTCGATCTTGTGCTTGCGGAAGAGGTTCGCGGCGTCCTCGCGGCTGATGCCGGCGGGCGCGGTGACGAGCGGCATCCTCGTCATCGCGTCCTCGACGCGCACCTGCGATCGGTCGTTCGGGGCGATGAAGCGCATGTCGCGGTTCGTGATGATCCCGAGCAGCAGGCCCTGCTTGTCGACGACCGGCAGCCCGCTCACGCGGTACTCGCCGCAGAGCGCGTCGACCTCGGCGACGGTCGCGTCGACCGTCGTGGTCACGGGGTTCGTGATCATGCCGGCCTCGCTGCGCTTCACGCGGTCGACCATCTCGGCCTGATCCTGGATGGACAGGTTGCGGTGCAGGATCCCGAGCCCGCCGTTGCGGGCCATCGCCACGGCCATGCGCGTCTCGGTGACGGTGTCCATCGCCGCGGAGATGAGCGGGATGCCGAGCCGGATCCGGCGGGTGAGCTGAGTAGACGTATCCGCCTCGCTCGGGATCACGTCGGTGTGCGCGGGGAGCAGCAGCACGTCGTCGTAGGTGAGACCGGTGAACGCGAAAGGATCACGCTGTTCCATGAGACCTCTTTTTCTGGTCGAAGGCGGAAACGTCGTTGGAGCGGTCGGGATGAGACCCCTGCCATCCATCGTAAACGTTGGCCGGGGCAAAAGTATGCCCGCGGCCGTGACGGCGAGGGCGGTGCGGATCCCGCCCCGCTACGGCCGCGCGCGTCTCCTGCGCAGGCCGTCGGCCGAGAGCAGCACGAGCGCGGCCCAGACGAGGCCGAAACCGATCCAGCGCGCCGGCGGGATGCGCTCCCCGAGGACGAGCCAGCCGATGAGCAGCATGACCGTCGGCCCGACGTACTGGATGAAGCCGAGGGCGACGAGCGGCAGCCGGCGGGCCGCTGCCGCGAACAGCAGCAGCGGGATCGCCGTCGCGATGCCCGCGAGCGAGAAGAGGGCGAGCGTCGAACCGTCGGCCCCCAGGAAGCCGGCGCCGGTGAAGACGGGGATGAGCGCGAGCAGCGCGACCGCCAGGGGCGAGAGCACCAGCGTCTCGACGAAGAGGCCGGGCAGAGCGGGGACGTCGGCCCCGACCTTGCGCTTGAGGTAGCCGTACAGCCCGAAGGAGCAGGCGAGCAGCACCGCGATCCAGGGGAACGTCCCGTAGCCGATCGCGATCGTCACGAACGCGATCACGGTGACCCCGACGGCGCCCCACTGCGCCGCCGTGAGCCGCTCGCCCAGGAGCGCGACGCCGAAGAGCACCGTCACGACCGGGTTGATGAAGTAGCCGAGCGAGGCGTCGACGACGTGCCCCGTGAACGAGGCGATGACGAACACCTGCCAGTTCACGTAGATGACGAGCCCGGCGGCGGCCAGCGTTGCGAGCGCGCTCCGATCTCGAAGGATCGCGGCCA
This sequence comes from Leucobacter chromiisoli, assembly GCF_016522505.1. Lineage (GTDB taxonomy): Bacteria > Actinomycetota > Actinomycetes > Actinomycetales > Microbacteriaceae > Leucobacter > Leucobacter chromiisoli. Next base: position 101,031 of record NZ_JAEHOH010000015.1, read on the forward strand.
CGGGTCCCCACTGCCGCAGGACGGTGAGCAGCAGGCCGCAGAACACGAGGGTGAGCAGGATCCGGCCCGCGACGACCTCGAACGGATCGATGGCGCCCAGCAGCACGAAATAGAGCGGGAGCACACCCCAGAGCAGGTACGCGGTCAGTCCGTATCCGTAGCCCGCCCGTCGATTCACCGCCCCAGTCTAGGGGAGCGCCCCATCGCCCGGATGCGCCGGCAGGCGGAGCGCGACCCGTAGGCTGAACGGATGAGCCACCTCGACCCGCCTCCGAGCAGCGACCCCCGCGACCACCCGATCTCCTTCGCCTCCGACAACTGGGCGGGCGCCCACCCCGAGGTGCTCGAGGCCGTCTTCGCCGCGAACGTCGGTCACACGAGGTCCTACGGCGGCGACCCCTGGACCGTGCAGTTCCAGCAGGTCGCCCGGCGTCTGTTCGGCCCGGATACCGAGGCCCTGCCCGTGCTCAACGGCACGGGGGCGAACGTGCTCTCGCTGCAGGCCGCCCTGCCCCGATGGGGCGCCGTGATCTGCGCGCGGAGCGCCCACATCAACACCGGCGAGACCGGAGCGCCCGAGAAGACGGGAGGCCTCAAGCTGCTCGCCGTCGACGCGCCGGACGGGAAGCTCACCCCGGAGCTCGTCGCGCGCGAGGCGTGGGGATGGGGAGACGAGCACCGCGCGCAGCCGCTCGCCGTCTCGATATCGCAGGCGACGGAGCTCGGCACCTGCTACACGCCGAACGAGGTCGCCGCGCTCGCCGAGCAGGCGCACGCGCACGGCATGGTGCTGCACGTCGACGGTTCGCGGCTCGGAAACGCCGCCGCCCACCTCGGCGTCTCGCTCGCGGAGATCACGAGCGAGGCGGGAGCCGACCTGCTCAGCCTCGGCGGCACGAAGAACGGCCTCCTCGGAGCGGAGGCCGTGGTCGTGCTGCGCCCCGGCGCCGCTCCCGGTCTGCCGTTCCTGCGCAAGACGAATCTGCAGCTGGGCTCCAAGATGCGGTTCGTCTCCGCGCAGCTCACCGCGCTCTACGAGGGCGACCTCTGGCTGCGCTCCGCCGCTCACGCCAACGCGATGGCGGACCGCCTCGCCGCCGGGATCGAGGAGCTTGCGCGCCGCGACGGAGAGACCGGATACGGGATCGCCCACCCCGTCGAGTCGAACGCGGTCTTCGCGTTCATCCCGCCCGAGGCCGCGGCGCGGGCCCGGAAGCGCTTCGCGTTCGGCTCGTGGCCGGAGACACCGGGGCTCTCCCGGTTGATGTGCGCCTTCGACACGCGTCCCGGGCACGTGGACGACCTCCTCGCCGCGCTCGCTGATGAGCGGGCGGAAGGGCGCTGACAGACGGAACGCGGGGCCGGTGCAGTTGCACCGGCCCCGCGTTCCCGGGCCGTTCCGGCGGAGGATCCGCCCGGGGGGGCGTGAGGGGTGGCGACCCCGCGGGTGGGGCGCGCCCAGAGCCCCAGGTTGTGGTCGCCGCCGACCTTCACCTCGGTGCCGCCGAACTTCGAGTAGATCACGACATCGCCGACGTTGACGTCGAGCGGGATGCGGGTGCCGCTGTCGGAGACGCGACCGGGGCCCACGGCCACGACCTCGCCCTCCTGGGGCTTCTCCTTGGCGCTGTCGGGGATGACCAGACCAGACGCGGTGGTCTGCTCGGCCTCGACCTGCTTGATGACGATACGATCTTCGAGCGGCTTGATGGCGACCGACACGGTTGACCTCTTTCTCGGTATGGAAGAAGAATTCGCGAGCGCTCCGTACGGGTGCGCTCCCCCAGCAGTCTAGAGCTCCGGTTGGCACTCTCGCAAGGCGAGTGCCAACGGCGTCGGCCCCCTTCGCCCGCAGCGAACAACGGCCGCCCGGAGGCCCGGCGGAGCCGTGTGGAATACTGGGGTGTACCGATCCCAGGCGTCGCACTCCCGACGATGTCGGCGCTCACCAGGAGGAAGCATGTCATCCCCACTGCCCCCGAACTCGCCTCAGCAGCCGCCCGTGCCGCCGCGACCCGGATCCCAGCCGCCGAGCTACGCCGCTCCGCAGGCGCCCGGCTCGCAGGCCCACCAGCCTCCTCGACCGCCGCAGGGCCCGACGCCGGCGCGTCCGCCGCAGGCCTCGCAGGCGACCACGCTGGGTGCCACGAACACCTTCGCCTTCCTCGCGATCCTCTTCGGCTTCATCTTCCCCATCCTCGGCATCATCTTCGGCCACATGGGGCTCGGACAGGTCAAGCGGACCGGCGACGCGGGCCGCGGCCTCGCGCTCACGGGCCTCATCGTCGGCTACGTGTTCACCGGCCTCCTGCTCCTGTTCTGGGTGCTCTACTTCGGCTTCATCGCGGTCGCGATCGGCAGCGCGCTGTCGTACGAGTCGTACTCCTCCACCTACTGATCCGCGAAGAGCGGGGCGCGGTTCGCCGCTCCGCACTCGCCGCTTCGTCGGCCCCGGGGCTCGCCTCGGGGCCGACGGCTTTCCGGAAGGACGTCGTGTCTGCTGTGCGCACCGCTTCGTCGGGCGAGGCGCTCCCCGGCTGGGAGTTCCTCCTCACCGCCGAGGGCCTGGCGGCGCTGAGTGACGTCGACGCGGCGCTGGCGTCCGGCGAGAACAGCGTCGCCGTCGGCGCCCGGCTCCGCAAGCACGGCGGCTCGCCCGAGCGCGTCGCCGCCCTGCTGACCCAGGCAGAGCTGCGCAGGCGGGCTCGCGGCAAGTTCGGCGCGCTCGCCGAGCGGCTGCTGTTCACGCAGGCCGGCCTCGAACAGGCGACACGTGCACCCGTCGCGGCGCTGCATGCGGAGCGGTTCCGCGACGCGGGCTGCCGCACCGTCGCGGATCTCGGCTGCGGCATCGGGGCCGAGTCGCTCGCCATGCTCGGCGCCGGGCTGTCGGTGCGGGCGGTGGAGCTCGATCCGTTCACGGCGCGGCTCGCCGAGCACAATCTCACCGTCGCGGCGGCGATCCACGGCGCGGCGGGGAACGCTCTCGCGTCGCCGGCCGTGCGGATCGGCGACGCGGAGGCGCTCGGCTCCGCCCTTCGCGCCTCCGCCCCGCCCGCCATCGCGCCGAGGCCCGAGGGCGATGCGGCGCGACCCCCGTGGTCCCTCGACGGCGTCGACGGTGTCTTCCTCGACCCCGCCCGCAGAACGTCCGGCCATCGCGACACGAGGCGGCTGGCCGCCCCCGAGGACTACTCCCCCTCGCTGACCTTCGCCTTCGGCCTCGCCGAACGATTCCCGACCGGTGTCAAGCTCGGCCCCGGCCTCGACCGGGAGCTCATCCCCGACGACGCTGAGGCGCAGTGGGTGTCGGCGGACGGGCAACTCGTCGAGACCGGCCTGTGGTTCGGCTCCGTCGCGCGCCCCGGGGTCCGCCGTTCGGCCTTGGTGCTGCGCGGAGACGAGACCGCGGAGCTCACCGCCGCGGGCGACGCCCCGGACCCCGGGCACGGGCCGCTCGGCGAGTTCCTCTACGAACCCGACGGAGCCGTGATCCGGGCGAGGCTCATCGGCTTGCTGGCGGAGCGGATCGGTGCGCGCACGGTGAGCGACGGGATCGCGTACCTCTCGGGGGAGCGTCTCGTGCGCACGCCCTTCGCGCAGGCCTTCCGCATCGTGGAGCAGCTGCCCGCGCGCGAGAAGGAGCTCCGCCGCGCACTCGTCGCGCGGGATGTCGGCGTGCTCGAGATCAAGAAGCGCGGGGCCGACGTCGACCCGGCGGCGCTGCGCAAAAGGCTGCGTCTGCGCGGCTCGCAGAGCGCGACGCTCTTCCTCACCCGCGTCTCGGGCAGGCACGTCGCGCTGCTCGCTGAGCGGGCGTGAGGCGGCCTCACCGGTACCCGGGATCGCGCGGCCTCACCGGCACCGGAACCGCGCAACGGCAGCGGATGCCGCGGAGTCCCCGCCCGTCCGATAGACAGAGGGAGCCCCGGCCGTCGGCCGGGACTCCCTCTGCGTTCGAGCAGACGCCGCTCAGTAGCCGTACTCCGAGAACGCCGCCGCGAGGATGACCGCCGCGACGATCCACCAGATGATCGAGAAGACGATCGCGGCGCCGCCGGTGATGATGCCGGTGAGCGACATGCCCTTCGACTGACGCTTGCGCAGCGCGAGGATGCCGAACACCAGACCGAGGACGCCGAGGATCAGGCCGACGACCGGCACGAGCCACGAGAAGATCGCGAGGCCCGCGATACCGGTGATGAGGCCCGCGATCGCGAGGCCCTTCGACTCCGTCGCCGCGGGGGCGGCGCCGTACGCGGGCGCCTGCGGAGCGCCGTAGCTCGGCACCTGGGGCGCGGAGGGCGCCTGGGGAGCGCCGGGAGCCTGCGGAGCACTCGATGTCTGGGGCGGCACGGGAGCGCCGGGGGCCTCGGGCGCCGAGGGCGCCTGCGGCGCCGACGGGGGCTCGGGGGTGCTGCCGGCGGCCGGAGCGTTCTGCTCGGGCTGCTCGTTGTTCTCCGGCTCGTTGCCGGGCAGGTTGCTGGACATGGTCGCTCCTTCTCCCAGGGAAACTCGACGGGGCATCCGCCCCGGCCATCAATCGTACCGGTCGGATGGATGACGCGGGGATTTCCGGCGGCGCAGCGCAGGATTCGTCCCTGGTCCCCCGGCGCCGCGGATCGCGGCGCAGCGCCTCCGACTCGGGATCAGGCCTGGATCTCGGTGACGGGAAGGGTCGAGTCCGCGCCGAAGTCGAGACCGGAGGGCGGACGGCCCGCGGCGACGAGCTGCGCCCCCAGGGAGGCGATCATGGCGCCGTTATCCGTGCAGAGCGAGAGCGGCGGGATCCGCAGGGCGATGCCCTCGTCCGCGGCGCGCTGCTCGGCCAGCTCGCGGACGCGGGCGTTCGCGACGACTCCGCCGCCGAGCAGCAGCCGGGGCACTCCGAGATCCCGGCACGCGGCCACGGCCTTCCCGATCAGCACGTCGGCGACGGCCTCGCGGAAGCCCGCCGCGACATCCGCGACCGGCACCTCCTCCCCCGCGTCGCGGCGCTTCTCGACCCAGCGGGCCACCGAGGTCTTGAGCCCGGAGAAGGAGAAGTCGTACCGGTGGCGCTCCAGATCGGCTGGACGGGTGAGACCCCGGGGGAAGCGGATCGCGTCGGGATCGCCGTCGGCGGCGACGCGATCGATGTGGGGCCCGCCGGGGTAGGGCAGCCCGAGCAGCCGGGCGACCTTGTCGAAGGCCTCGCCCGCGGCGTCGTCGATGGTCTCGCCGAGCAGTTCGACGTCTCCAATGAGGTCGCGCACCAGCAGGAGCGACGTGTGCCCGCCCGAGACGAGCAGGGCGACGGTGGGCAGCTCGAGCTCCCCCACCGTGCTGATGGCGCCGTGTCGACCGCTCGCGGGCCGCAGGCCCTCCCCCTGCAGCAGATCGGCGCCCACGTGCCCGACGAGGTGGTTCACCGCGTAGAGAGGGGTGCCGAGCGAGAGCGCGAGAGCCTTCGCCGCTGCGACGCCGACCATGAGTGCACCGGCGAGGCCCGGCCCGCTCGTCACGGCGACGGCGTCGAGCTCCTCGAGCCGGATCCCGGCGTCGGCGACGGCGCGCTCGATGGTCGGGCGCAGCGCCTCCAGGTGGGCGCGCGCGGCGACCTCGGGCACGACGCCGCCGAACCGGGCGTGCTCGTCCATCGAGGAGGCGACGGCGTTGGCCAGCAGGGTGCGACCCCGCACGATCCCGATGCCGGTCTCGTCGCAGCTCGTCTCAATGCCCAGGACGAGGGGCTCGGCGGCCGCACCGCGGGGGCTCTCGGCGATGCTCGTCATACGCGCTCCTTCATGTCCAGACGCATCACGATGGCGTCGATCCCTTCGGGCTGGTAATACCGGGGGCGCACCCCGATCTCGGCGAAGCCCAGTGAGAGGTAGAGGCCCCTCGCGGTCGGATTGTCGGCGCGCACCTCGAGGAACACCTCCCGGACGCCCCGGGACGCGGCCTCGTCGAGCAGGGCGTTCATGATCCGCCTGCCGTGCCCGGCGCCTCGCGCGTGCGGCTCGACGGCGATCGTCTGGATGTCGCCCTCGGCGCCCACCGCGAGGAGCCCGCCGTACCCGTGCACGGCCCCGGCCTCGTCCACGAGGGCGAAGTAGCATCGGTGCGCCGCGGTGAGCTCCTCGCGCATCATCGAGAGGCTCCAGGCCTCGCCCCGGAACACGCTCGACTCGATCGCCCAGATCGCGTCGAGGTCGGCCTCCGTCGCCGGGCGCAGCACCAGCCCTGCAGCCGGATCGGCCGGGTCGGCCGCTCCGGCCGATTCGCCCGCCGTGCGGCCCGCGTCCCCGCTCAGCGGCTCCCCGCCCGCCGCGCGGCCCGCCGTGAGCTCGCTCACGCGCTCACCCGTTTCACCGCGGAGGGCTGCTTGACGTCGGGCGCGCGGAGGTAGAGCGCCTGCTCCGCCTCGAAACGGCGCCCGGACGCGAGCCTTCTTGCCGCGAGCTGCACGAGCCTCGCGGCGGGGATCCGCTCGGGCCAGACCTCGTTCCTGGCCTCCCGGTACTCCGCGCGTGGCACGAGATGCGGTTCTTCGCTGCGCACGGGCACCCCGGCCCAGTCGAGGCCCGAGTACTCCGTGACGAACAGCTCGCGACGACGGGCGTCCTGCACGACGCGCACCCCGGAGGCGGCGCCGGCCTCGAGCACGGCGAGGGCCACGGCCTCGTGCCCCTGCAGCGGCAGCAGCGGAACGCCCCTGCCGAGCGCGAAGGCCTGCGCTGCCGCGATGCCGACGCGCAGGCCGGTGAACGGACCGGGGCCTACGCCGATGACCACTCCGGTCACCGCGGAGACCGTGGCTCCGCTCGCCGCGAAGACCCGGGCGAGCAGCCCGCCGATCGCCTCGGCGTGCCGCCGCGGATCGTCGCTGACCGCCTCGTACACGCGACCCGATACGCCGAGCGCGACGCTCGTGCCGAGCGCGGTGTCGATCGCGAGGAGGGCGCCCGCCCCCTGCTCTTCGGCCTCCAGGACCCGCTCGACGGGGCTCGCGCTGAGCATCTCGACCGCGTTCGAGGCGCTCACCGCGGCACCCCCCGGGCCCAGCGGGGTCCGTAGCCCCGCACCGAGACCAGCCGGGTCTCGATCGGCGCCTCCGACCAGTCGGGCTCGTCGCCCTCGCCCGGCGCGGTCGCACCGGTCGTGACGTCGGCGGCGGCACCATCGTCGGTCGCACCGTTGTCGGTCGCAGCGCCGTCGGTCGCATCGGGGTGGGACCCCGCGCGTGCCCCGGCTCCCGTGGGCCGCTCGATGACGATCTCGAGCCACGACCCCCGCTCCTCGACGAGACCGGAGCCCCACTCCGCGACGACCACCGAGCCCTCGTAGTCGAGGTCGAGGTCGTCGAGCTCGGTCGCATCCGCCAGGCGATAGGCGTCGACGTGGACGAGCGGGGGGCCGCCGACCTGCGAGGGGTGCGTGCGGGCGAGCACGAACGTCGGGCTCGTGACGGGACCGCGGACGCCGAGCCCCTCGCCGATGCCCCGGGTCAGCGTCGTCTTGCCCGCGCCCAGCGGACCGGTCAGGACCACGAGGTCGCCGGCTGCGAGCCGCTCGCCGAAGCGCCGCCCGAGGTCGTGCATCTGCTCGGGATCGTCGACCTCGACGCGCCACTCCGCGCCCGGGGCCCCGCCGTCGATGTCGGCTGCGCCGACGCCCTCGGCCGCCGCGGCGACATCCTCTGCCGCATCGTCGCCGTCCACCGGCACCCGCACCACGCGCTGGCCGATCCCCGCGACCACCTCGTAGTTGATCGTGCGCAGCAGCTCGGCCCACAGCTCGACCGGGGTGACGCCCCGCTCGGGATCGCCGAACAGCACGACGGGCTCGCCGATGCCGATTCGGCTGCCGAGCGCGCCCAGGTCCACGATGAACTGGTCCATGCCGATCCTTCCGACGATCGGGCAGTGCGCGCCGGCCACCGTGACCGTCGCCCCGGCGCCGTTGAGCGCGCGCGGCATCCCGTCGGCGTAGCCGACGGGCACGAGACCCAGCGTCGTGTCGCTCTGGCAGACGTGATTGAAGCCGTAGGAGACGCCGGTGCCGGCCGGCACGCTGCGCAGGGCGACGATCTCCGACTTCAGCGTCATCGCCGGGATCAGTCCGAGCTGGGCCGACGTCCGATCGGGGAACGGGCTGAGACCGTAGACCGCCACGCCGACCCGCACCGTGTTGTAGTGCAGGTGCGGCGACGAGAGCATGGCCGCGCTCGCCGCGAGGTGGATCATCTCGGGCTCGACGCCGGCGGCCCGCAGCCGCGCCACCGCGTCGTCGAACACCCGGGCCTGCGCGCGGTCGTTCTCGGGGCCCGCGTTCGCGAGGTGGCTGAAGATGCCGCGCACCCGGAGCAGGCCCGATCCCTGCAGCTGCGCGGCCCGCGTGAAGATCTCGTCCCAGAGGGACGGGGGCAGGCCGTTGCGGCTGAGACCCGTGTCGATCTTGAGCTGGACTACCGCGGTGCTGTCGAGGCGACGCGCGGCCTCGGCCACGGCCTCCAGCTGCTGCGGGGTGCTGACGCCGATCTCGATACCGCGCTCCACGCCCTCCGAGAAGTCGGCGCGTGAGCCGTGCAGCCAGCAGAGCAGCGGCGCTTCGAGCCCCTCGTCGCGCAGCTGCACCGCCTCCTCGAGGTCGGCGACGGCGATGAGGTCGGCCCCGCCCTGGACCGCTGCGCGCGCGACGATCCCGGCGCCGTGGCCGTACCCGTTCGCCTTCACCACGGCGATGATCGCTCCCCCCGTGCGCTTCCGGATCGAGCGCACGTTGTGCCTGATCGCCGGCAGCGATATCTCCGCGACGCGCATCGATCCGGTTCTCATCGGGGGTCTCCGATTCTGTTGTGGTGGTGGTGCGGTTCCGAGGCTACCGCGCGCCGCTGACATCCGTCTCGACCACGACGAAGGCGGTCGCCACCCCGCCGTCGTGCGTCATCGAGAGGTGGGCGCGGTCCGCTCCGCGCCGCCGCAGCTCCGCGAGGAGGCGGGCCGTGGGCTCGAAGCTCGGCGCGCGATCCCCGTCCCTGACCACCGACATGTCGTGCCACCCCAGGCCGCCCGAATCGCCGAGCGCCTTGATCAGCGCCTCTTTCGCGGCGAACCGGGCCGCGAGGGAGGCGAGGGGCAGCGTCCGCTCGCCCTCGGTGAAGAGTCGGCTGCGCAGCGCCGGGGTGCGCTCGAGCTGGCCGGCGAAGCGGCCGATGTCGACGGTGTCGACGCCGATCCCGACGATCACTGAGCGCCTCTCGCCGCGCTACTCGACCGTGACCGACTTGGCGAGGTTGCGGGGCTGGTCGACGTCGAGCCCCTTCGCGGCCGAGAGCTCGAGGGCGAACCACTGCAGCGGGATCACCTGCAGCAGCGGCTCGAAGAGGACGTCGGTCAGCGGCAGGCGGATCACGTCGTCCGCGAACGGCAGCACCGAGGTGTCGCCCTTCTCGACGATGGCGATCACCCGGGCGCCGCGGGCGCGGATCTCCTGGATGTTCGAGACGACCTTCGAGTGCATGAGCGGCGAGGTCCGCGGGCTCGGCACGAGCACGAAGACGGGCTGACCGTGGTCGATCAGGGCGATCGGGCCGTGCTTCAGCTCTCCCGCCGCGAAGCCCTCGGCGTGGATGTAGGCGATCTCCTTGAGCTTGAGCGCTCCCTCGAGCGCCGTCGGGTAGCCCACGTGCCGGCCGAGGAAGAGCACCGAGCGGGTGTCTGCCATCCAGTGGGCGAGCTGCGCGATCTGATCGTGCGTGTCGACGGCCTCGCCGAGCAGCCCGGGCAGCTCCTCCAGCTGCTCGGCCGCCCGCCGGGCGTCGTCGCCGCTCAGGGTGCCGCGCACGCGGCCAAGGTGGAGGCCGATCAGGTAGAGGGCGGTGATCTGCGCGACGAACGCCTTCGTCGAGGCCACGGCGACCTCGGGGCCCGCGTGGGTGTACACGGCGGCATCCGACTCCCGGGGGATCGTCGCGCTCTGCGTGTTGCAGACGGAGACCGTCGTGACGCCGCGCTCGATCGCGTACTTCACGGCCATGAGGGTGTCCATCGTCTCGCCCGACTGGCTCACCGAGATCAGCAGCGTGCGGTCGGACAGCACGGGATCCCGGTACCGGAACTCGTGGCTCAGCTGCACCTCGACGGGCACCCGCGCCCACTGCTCGATCGCGTACGTGCCGATCATGCCCGCGTAGGAGGCGGTGCCGCAGGCGATGATGACGATCCGGTCGATCTCGCGCAGGAGGTCGTCCCCGAGAGCCGTGAGCTCCGGGATCTCGACGTGCCCATCGACCAGGCGCCCGCGCACGGTGTTGGCGACCGCCTCCGGCTGCTCGGTGATCTCCTTCGCCATGAAGGAGGACCAGCCGCCCTTGTCGGCCGCGGCGGCGTCCCAGGCCACCTCGTACTCCGTGAAGGCGACCGGATTGCCCGCGAAGTCCGTGATGCGGACCTCGTCGGCGGTGATGATGGCGATATTGTCCTCGTCCACGGCCACGGCGCGCTGCGTGAAGCCGACGAACGCGGCCACGTCGGAGCCGAGGAAGTTCTCGCCCTCCCCCAGGCCGACGACGAGCGGCGAGTGGTGCCGGGCGGAGACCACCTTGCCCGGCTCGTCGCGGTGCATCGCGAGGAGCGTGAAGGTGCCCTCGAGCCGCGCGACGACCGAGCGGAAGGCCGTCTCGAGGTCGCCGAGGCGGGCCACCTCGATGCCGAGCAGCGCGGCCACGACCTCCGTGTCCGTCTCGCTGAGCAGCTCGATACCCGCGGCGTCGACCTCGCTGCGCAGCTCGGCGAAGTTCTCGACAATGCCGTTGTGGATCAGCGCGAGCCGGCCATCGTCCCCGAGGTGCGGGTGCGCGTTCTGGTCGGTCGGGCCGCCGTGCGTCGCCCACCGGGTGTGCCCGATGCCGGTGCTCCCGGCGGCGACGGGGCTGGCCTCGAGCAGCTCTTCCAGCCGCACCAGCTTCCCGGAGCGCTTGCGCACGGCCACCTCGCCCGAGGAGTCGAGCACCGCGATGCCCGCCGAGTCGTAACCGCGATACTCGAGGCGGCGGAGCCCGCTGATCAAGACATCCACGGTGTCATTCGGGCCAACATATCCGACGATTCCACACATGTGGACCAGTTTAGTGGCACGATGAGTACCGATGAGCGAGATCAGCACCGACACGCACGCCCTTATCCGGCCCGATATCACCTCTCCCTTCACGGAGATCGGCAGAGCGGAGTGGTCGAGGCTGGCCGGCGAGACCCCCATGCCCCTGACGGAGCAGGAGATCCAGGCGTTCCGCGGCCTGGGCGAGCCCCTCGACATGGCCGAGGTCAGCGAGGTCTACCGTCCGCTCAGCCGGCTCATCAACCAGTACGCGATCGCCACGCGACAGATGCATCGCCGCACCCGCGGCTTCCTGCGCCGCGACGACGAGACGCAGAGCCCCTTCGTCATCGGAATCGCCGGATCCGTCGCCGTCGGCAAGTCGACGGTCGCGAGGATCCTGCGCGACCTGCTCGCCCGCTGGCCCGAGACGCCGAACGTGCAGCTCATCGCGACCGACGGGTTCCTGCTGCCGAACGCCGAGCTCGAGCGGCGCGGCATCGCGCACCGCAAGGGCTTCCCCGAGTCCTACGACCGCCGCGCGCTGCTGCGGTTCGTCACGCAGGTCAAGGCCGGCGTCGAAGAGGTGCGGGCCCCGCACTACAGCCACCTGCTCTACGACATCGTGCCCGGCGAGTACACGTCCGTGCGCCGCCCCGACATCCTCATCGTCGAGGGCCTCAACGTGCTGCAGCCGGCCTCCATGGAGCACCCGCTCGCGGTGAGCGACCTCTTCGACTTCTCGGTCTACGTCGACGCCCGCACCTCCGACATCCAGCGCTGGTACCAGAGCCGCTTCCTGCGCCTGCGCGAGAGCGCCTTCAGCGACCCGAGCTCGCACTTCCGCCGCTTCGCCGGCCTCGACGACGACGCGGCGCTCGCGCTCGCCGACGAGTTCTGGGTCAACATCAACGAGCCGAACCTCATCGAGAACATCCGCCCCACTCGGGCGCGCGCCACCCTCGTGCTGCGCAAGGAGGCCGACCACCGGGTGCAGAAGGTGCTCCTCCGCAAGCTCTAGGTGCGGCGCGGTCCCGTGCGGAACCGCGGCCTCCGTCGCGGGGCGGAGGCGGAAATCCCCCGAGAGGGGGAACCGGGCGACGCCCTCAGGAGCAAGGCTGGGGGTATGGACACCGGCTCTCTCCCCTCGCAGAATCCGCTCCCCACCCGCGTTCCCTGGGCGGCGGTGACCGTCTACGCCGCCCTCGCCTGCGCCCTCGCCTGGCTGGCGGTGCTCCCCCTGTGGCTCGGAGACGGGCTCGAATCCCCGCTCTTCCTCCTGCTCCTGCCCGTGATGATGTACACGCCGGCGATCGCCGCCCTCTTCGTGGTCTTCGTCATGGTCAGGCCGACGCGGAGGGCGCGCTACCTCGGGCTCGTGCCGTTCCGCCCCGTCGGTCGCAAGATCGCACTCTTCCTGCTGTGGCCGGCGTTCTGGCTGGTCACCGGGTTCGGCGCCTTCCTGCTCGCGGTCTGGTTCGGCTGGACGACGCCGGACTGGTCGCTGTCCGCGATCTCCTCGATGCTGCCGCCCGGCGCGTCGACCGAGGTGTATCTGGGGATCAGCTTCGCCGCGCTGCCGCTCAACACGATCATCGCCACGCTCGCCGCGTTCGGCGAGGAGCTCGGCTGGCGGGGCTTCTTGACGACGGCGCTGGCCCCGCTCGGATTCTGGCCCACCGCGCTGATCACCGGAGTGCTGTGGGGCGTCTGGCACGCGCCGATCATCATGCTCGGCTACAACTACCTCCGCCCCGACTGGACGGGGGTCGCGTGGATGTGCGGCTTCACCCTGTTCGTCGGCGTGCTGCTGCAGTGGTCGCGCTACTGGACGGGCAACGTCTGGCCGGCGGCGGTCGGCCACGGCGCGCTCAACGCCGCAACGCCCCTGACGCTGCTCTGGATCACGCCGGACGCGGATCCCGCGGTCGCGACCGCGCTCGGCGTTCCCGGCTGGATCGCGATGGGTATCGCGATCCTCCTCCTCTTCACCGCCGGCGTGCTCGGGCGACGAGGGGCTCGCCTCACCGCGGGCCCGGAAGCGCGCCGCTCCTGACCGCCTTCCGGCGCGTCCGATCGACACGGATCCGCTGCGTTTCGGTGAGACGCCGATCCTCGGGCTCGACCAGGTGCCCGCTACCAGCGGCGGTGCTCGCCGCTTCCGCGGTAGTCGGGCCAGGGCAGATCGATCGGCGCCTCGAAGTCGCTCGGCAGCAGCGCGGGCATGGGATCCGCCGCGGTGCGCTCCTCGAACTCCGTCTTCGCGGCATCGAGCAGCCCGGGCCTGGTGAGCAGGTCGATGAAGGTACCGGCCACGGTCTTGCCCGCGACGTCGATCGTTGGGCTGATCGTGGCGGGGATGCCGCCGAGCGCGTTCATCACCCAGGCCGAGTACGCGCCGCGGCCCGGCGCCGGCCGCAGCGCCGGGCGCGAGACGTAGAACCGCACGGTCGGGGCGTAGTGGGTCATCTCGACATAGTCGTCGCTCGTCCAGTTGCGTTGCCAGGGCGGCATGTGCTCGCGCAGCGCGCGCTCGGCGTCCTGCGGGGCGATGAGCCGCTCGGTCTCGGCGAGGAACGGGCGCTCCATCGGCTCGATCCCGAGCTCGCGTTGGATCTCGCGGGCGACCTCGACCGCCTCGGCGCCGTAGATCGGCGCCCCGATCTCCTCGAGGTTGGCGTAGAGCACCTCGGCCATCGCGTGGTTGGTGCGGCCCGGGCGGCTGCGTGCCACCCACGTCTCCTCGAGCCCGCAGTGCGCCACCTCGGCCGCGTGCCTCGCGTTGCGGTCGAGCACGGCGAGCACGTGCTCCGCCATCTCGATGTCGGGTGTGCGCCAGGAGAACTGGATCCGAGCCGCGCGCGCGGGCAGGTTGTCGGCGGTCGCCTGGCCGTCGAGCAGGATCGCGTCCGAGATGCTCCAGCCGCCGACGCTCGGGAGCATGGCGTCCTGCATCACGCGGGAGGCCGTGTACATCTGCATGAGCGCCACGTTGGCCCCGGGCGCACGCGCGGCCGAGTGGGAGGCGGGGATCGGCGAGTTGGGATCCGCGGAGACCTGCCAGGTCTCCGCGCTGTCGCAGGTGAAGGTGTAGACCTTGCTGTAGTAGGCGCCGCACTGGGTGTCCCAGCGAGCCGTGTTGCAGAGCGGCAGCATGTAGAAGGGGTGGAAGCTGACGATCGCGTCGACGTCGTCGTAGTACCCGCGCAGGCCGTGGACCACCTTCGAGCCGTGCATCTTCTCGGCGGGCTCGCCCGTGTACTTCAGCGTGCCCGGGATGCCGTGCGTCTCCATGGCGTGCTTCGTTCCGAGCAGGCCGGCGAGCGTGGAGATGCCGAGCACCGAGTGCGGATCCGTGTGGCCCGGAGCGAAACGGCTGAGGCCCTCCTGGGGCTGTTCGCTGGTCGTGGCGGCCTGACTGTTGCCGGGCACGGCGTCGTACTCGGCGTAGCTGAGCACGGTGGGCCCGTCGCCGTTCGACCAGACGGCGCTGAACGCCGTCGGCATCCCCCCGGATCCGGCCTCGACCTCGAAGCCCTCGGCCCGCAGGCGCTCCACGTACCAGTCGGCGGAGCGGTACTCGCGCCAGGCGGGCTCCGCGTACTCCCAGATGCGGGTGTGCCACTCGGTGAGGCGCTCGAGGTGGTCATCGATCCAGGCCCTGGCCGTGGTCTTCGCCGCGGCGCTCAGTTCCAGGCCCGCGTCGGGGGCGACACCCATGTCGGCCTCCTCGTTCGTTCGATCCGGGCGATCTACCGACAGCCTGGCCGCTTTTCGTCGAGCCGTCAACGCAGCATCGCGACCGGAGATCGCGGTCGTGCTCTCCGAACGCCTGGCGCTAGACCGTCAGGCGGTCCTTCACGACGGCGGCGAGATCGGCGGCCAGCCGATGGGCCTGGTCCTCGTGCTCGGCCTCGACCATGACCCGCACGACCGGTTCGGTGCCCGATGGGCGCAGCAGCACGCGACCCTTGCCGCCGAGCACGATCTCGGCCTGCGAGACCGCCTGCTGCAGCACCGCGTCGCCGTGCACGCCGGAGCGATCGACCCCGCGCACGTTGACGAGCACCTGCGGGTACACGGTCATGCACTGCGCGAGCTCCTCGAGGCTCTTGCCGCTGCGCACGACCTCGGCCGCGATGTGCAGGCCGGTGAGGATCCCGTCGCCCGTCGTCGCGTGCTCGCTCATGATCACGTGGCCGGACTGCTCACCGCCGAGCGAGTAGCCGTTGGCGTTGATCTCCTCGAGGACGTAGCGATCGCCCACACCGGTTTCGACGACGTCGATGCCGTTGTCGGCCATGGCCAGCTTGAGGCCGAGGTTGCTCATCACCGTGGCGACGAGCGTGTTCTTCGCGAGCTTGCCGCGCGAGGCCATCGAGAGGGCGAGGATGGCCATGATCCGGTCGCCGTCCACGACGTTGCCGCGGCCGTCGACGGCGAGGCAGCGGTCGGCGTCGCCGTCGTGCGCCACGCCGAGGTCCGCACCGGTCTCGCGCACCGTCTCGATCAGCTGTTCGAGGTGCGTCGATCCGATGCCGTCGTTGATGTTGAAGCCGTCGGGGTCGTTGCCGATCACCGTGACCCTCGCCCCGGCGTCGGTGAAGACGTCGGGAGAGATGCCCGCCGCCGCGCCGTGCGCGCAGTCGAGCACGACGTGCAGCCCGTCCAGCCGCACGCCCTCGAGCGTGCCCAGCAGGTGCACCAGATAGCGGTCCTCGGCGTCGGCGAAGAGCCGGATCCTGCCCACCTCGCGGCCGGTGGTGCCGACCAACGGGCCGCCCATCGCGGCCTCGATCTGATCCTCCACCTCGTCGGGCAGCTTGCGCCCGCCCTGGGCGAAGAACTTGATCCCGTTGTCGGGCGCCGGGTTGTGCGAGGCCGAGACCATCACCCCAAAGTCCGCACCGGTGTCGGCCACGAGGTACGCGGCGGCGGGGGTCGGGATCACCCCGGCGTCGAGCACGTCGATGCCCGCCGAGGCGAGGCCGGCCGCGACCGCGGCGGAGATGAACTCGCCGGAGACGCGCGGATCGCGCGCGACCACGGCGGTAGCGCGACGGCTCTCGCTCCGGGCGTTGCGCCCGAGAACGAGAGCCGCAGCGTGAGCGAGGTTCAGGGCCAGCTCGGCGGTCACATCGACCCCGGCCAGACCCCGAACCCCGTCGGTGCCGAACAGGCGTGCCATAGTGCAGGCAGTCCCGGCGCTGGTTAGCGCTTCGAGTACTGCGGAGCCTTGCGGGCCTTCTTGAGACCGGCCTTCTTGCGCTCGATGACGCGGGCGTCGCGGCTCAGGAAGCCGGCCTTCTTCAGGGTCGGGCGGTTGTGCTCGGCGTCGATCTCGTTGAGCGCGCGGGCGATCGCGAGGCGCAGCGCGCCGGCCTGGCCCGAGGGGCCGCCGCCGCCGATGCGGGCGATCACGTCGTACGAGCCGTTGAGCTCGAGCACGGTGAAGGGGTCGGTGATCAGCTGCTGGTGCAGCTTGTTCGGGAAGTACTCGGCCAGCTCGCGGCCATTGACGGTCATGGTGCCGTTGCCGGGCACGAGGCGCACGCGGGCGATGGCCTGCTTGCGACGGCCGACGGCCGCACCGGGGACGGTGAGCGCCGGGCGGGGGGTCTGCGCGGCGGCGCCGGCCTGGCCGGCGGGGGTCTCGGTGGTGTAGCTCTCGGGGGCCACGGTCTGCTCTTCAGTCACTTGAAGTCTCTTCTCTCGTCGTAACAGTCTGGTAGCCGCGTTACTGCGCGACCTGGCCGATGGTGTAGGCGGTCGGCTGCTGGGCCGCGTGCGGGTGCTCGGCGCCCGCGTAGACCTTCAGCTTGCGGAACTGGTCGCGACCGAGCGAGTTCTTCGGGAGCATGCCGCGGATGGCCTTCTCGACGGCGCGCTCGGGGTTCTTCTCGAGCAGCTCGGTGTAGCTGACCGAGCGCAGGCCGCCCGGGTAGCCCGAGTGGCGGTAGGCCCGCTTCTGCTCGGCCTTGTTCGCGGTCAGGACGACCTTGTCGGCGTTGATGATGATCACGTGATCGCCCATGTCCATGTGGGGGGCGAAGGTGGTCTTGTGCTTGCCGCGGAGGAGGGCGGCGGCGGTCGAGGCCAGGCGGCCGAGAACCACGTCGGTGGCATCGATGACGAGCCAGTCGTGCTTCTGCTCAGCTGCCTTCGGCGAGTACGTGCGAGTCACTATCGTGCTGCTTTCTGTCGAAATGGAGGTGTTCGTGGATCCCGCTCCGTGCCCGGTCCCTGACGGGTGCTCGGGCCGTGGAGGGCTCAACAAATCGGATGCTTGCGCACCAAGGATCTACTTTATCACAGGTTCGGGATCGCGGCCGGCGGATCGCTCTGCGGGTCGGGGCCGCCCTGCGGAGCCGGGGCGCTCTGCGGGCCCGCGCCGGAGGGGGCCAGTGGCGCGCGCCGCGCCCGGGTGCGCTCCGCCCGCTCGGCGAGTTCCGTGTACGGTGGGTAGGCGATCTCCTCGAGCGAGAGCCCGTGCGCGGGCATCACGGTGAAGCGGCTCGTACGCCGGCGCGCGTGCAGCAGCTCGTCGAGCTCCGTCTCCGCGATCCTGCCGGACCCGACCGCGACGACGCCGCCGACGAGGGCGCGGACCATCGAGTGGCAGAAGGCGTCCGCCTCGATGCGGGCCGCGTATGCTCCGTCGTCGGTCACCCGCCAGCTGAAGTCGAGGAGCGTGCGCACGGCGGTCGCGCCGTCGCGGGCCTTGCAGAAGCTCGTGAAGTCGTTGAGGCCGAGCAGCCTCTCCGACGCCCGTCGCATGCGGTGCAGATCCAGTTCTCGGGGCACGTCCGCCGTGAACCGGGCCGTGAGCGGATCCCTTCGGCTCCCCTCGCCGCGCAGGCGGTACTCGTACCGTCGGCGCAGCGCCGAGAAGCGGGCGTCGAAGGCGGCGGGGACCTCGCGCACCGAGTGCACGACGATGTCGGCGGCGCTGCGCTTCAGCACCCCGTTGACGCGGCGGGCGCGGAGCCGCGCGGCCTCCGCGGATCCCGCGTCCGGGTCCCCGGCGCGAGCCCGCCGGCCGCTCCACTTCTCGAGCTGACTCTCCGAGACGTCGACGTGCGCGACCTGACCGCGGGCGTGCACCCCCGCATCGGTGCGCCCGCCGACGGTGAGCGAGACCGACTCGGCGGGCACCCTCAGCAGCACCGCGATCGCCGCCTCCAGCTCGCCCTGCACCGTGCGCAGCCCGGGCTGACCGGCCCAGCCGTGGAAGTCCGTGCCGTCGTACCCGAGGTCGAGGCGCAGGCGGCGCGCGCCGCCCTCGCGAGTCGTCGCGCCCGGCGGCCCGGGGGCGGAGCCGGGAACGGGTGCAGGGCGTGATGCGGGCGTGTCCACACCCCGATCCTGCCAGAAATCCTCTCAGGCCCGATCGTTAAGATGATCCGATACCCAGGGACACCCGGAACCCCTGCTTCATCACCGCCGCGCACGTCGCAGCAGTGTTCCCGCCCCAGGAGATCGCCCCCAATGCCTCAGACCGCGCGCCCGGCCACCCCGAGCCTCCGTCGCTTCGGCGGGCTCGACGGGCTCCGCGCGATCGCCGTGGGTCTCGTGCTCGTCTACCACCTCTTCCCCGGAGCGCTCCGCGGCGGCTTCCTGGGAGTCGACGTCTTCTTCGCCATCAGCGGCTTCCTGATCACGTCGCTGCTGCTCCGCGAGCTGCAGCTCACGGGCGGCATCCGCCTCGGGGCCTTCTGGCGCCGCCGCGCGAGACGTCTGCTGCCCGCGCTCGGGCTCACGCTCCTCGTCGGAACGGCGCTGGGCCTCCTCGCGGGCGGGGACGCGCTCGTCGGCGTCGGCGGGCAGCTCGCGGGCGCGGCGCTCTTCGTCAGCAACTGGGTGTTCGTGGCGACGGGGGCCGACTACTTCGCCCGGGATACGCCGGAGCTCTTCCGCAACACGTGGTCGCTCTCGATCGAGGAGCAGTTCTACCTCGCGCTCCCGCTGCTGCTGCTCCTGCTCATCCGGTTCAGGCGGCGGGCGGCGCTCGTGGTCCCGCTCATGGTCCTCGGCCTCGGTTCCGCGGTGCTGATGGCCGGTCTCTCCGCCGCCGGTCAGGATCCGACCCGGATCTACTTCGGCTCTGACACGCACGTCTTCGGCCTGCTGCTCGGAGCCGCCCTCGCCTGCGCCGTGCAGCGGGAGCCCCGAGCCGCGGCGGAGCCTGAGCCCGTCGTGGAGGCCGAAGACCCGATACCGGTGATCCGGATCCCCGCATCCCGCGCAAAGACGGTCGGCAGGCAGATCGGGTGCCTGCTCACGGCGGCCGCCGGCCTCTCCGTGCTGGGATACCTCTCGGCGACGCTGCCCGAGGCCGGCCCCGAGAGCTTCCGCGGAGGCTTCCAGCTCGCGACAGCGGCCTCCCTGGCCACGGTGTGGGCCGTCACACGTCCCGGCGCGTGGGCCGGTACCGCCCTCGACGCGGCGCCGCTGCGCTGGATCGGCGAACGGTCGTACGGGATCTATCTCTGGCACTGGCCCCTGCTCGTGATCTTCACCCAGGCGCTCGGGCCCCGCAGCGGTGCGGGTCTCCCACTCCTCGCCGTGGGGGCGCTCACCCTCGTCGTGACGATCGCCGTCGCGGCGCTCTCGTACCGCTATGTGGAGCAGCCCATCAGGCGACTCGGGCTGCGCAGGTCGATCGCGCTGCTCTTCGCTCCGCGGAAGAGGAGCCGCCGGCGCCTCGTGGTCGCCTCGGCGCTCGGGGCCGTGCTGCTCGTCACCGTTCCCGCGACAGTGGTCGCCGTCGTGAACGCGCCCGACCGGAGCTCCGCCGCCGACGCCATCGCGCGCGGCCAGGAGGCCCTGGACGAGCGCGACGCGGAGGGCGGGGATGCCGAGAAGGCCGAGGACCAGGCCGAGGACCAGGCCGAGCCCGGCTCCGAGAAGGGCGCCGACGAGCCGGCGCCCGAGGTCGTGGACGTCGAGGGCCGCGACATGTTCGCGATCGGCGACTCGGTGATGCTCGCCAGCCTGCCCGAGCTGGACGAGGCCTTCCCGGGCATCAGCGTCGACGCCGCCGTCTCCCGAGGCCTCGGCGCCGGTGTCGGGATCGTCGAGCAGCAGGCGGGCCAGGATTCGCTGCGCAGCGTCATCGTGATCGGGCTCGGAACGAACGGCCCGGTCGACGCCGCCGACCTCGACGCGATCCGGCAGTTCGTCGGCGACCGCCCGATCGTGCTGGTGAACGCCCACGGCGAGCGCGACTGGATCCCGGGGGTCAATGCGCTGCTCGCCGACTACGCGGCCGCCCACCGCGGCGTCGTCCTGGCCGACTGGGACGGCACGATCGCGCCGCATCCCGATCTGCTCGCCGGAGACGGGATCCATCCCGGTCCGAGCGGCGGCGCCCTGTACGCGGAGACGGTGCAGCAGGCCCTGGACGAGCTCGAACAGCCCGGTGAGGCCATCGGCTACGCCGCTCCCCGACGCTGAGGCGACGATGCAGTGACGTTCCGCCTCGCCGCTCAGCCGCCGGAGCGGCCCGGGTCGCCTGAGCGCTCACGGCCGCGGGGGCGGAGGCACGTCCAGGCCGAGACGGGGCGCGGGCAGGCCGAACTCGTTCCTGAGCGCGGAGATCGCCGCGTACCAGCCCGACAGCCCGTGGACGCCCGGGCCCGGGGACGCCGAGGACGAGGCGAGGTAGATGCCCGGCGTGGGTGAGCGCCAGGGATCCCGACTCGCCACCGGCCGCGCGAGGAGCTGCCCCAGCCGCACCGCGCCCGAGCTGAAGTCGCCGCCGACGTAGTTCCGGTTGTACACGGAGAGTTCGGCGGCGGTCGTCTGCTGCACGCCGACGATCCTGTCGCGGAACCCGGGCGCGAAGCGCTCGATCTGCCGGATCACTCGTTCGCGCATGTCGAGGCGCGACCCCCGCGGCACATGCGTGTAGCTCCAGACCGCGTGACTCCCGGCCGGGTTGCGCCCCGGATCGAACGCCGTCGGCTGGGCGAGCAGCACGTAGGGCCGTTCGGGGTGGGCTCCACGGGACACCTCGCGCTCCGCCGCCGCGATCTCGGATCGGGAGCCCCCGATGTGCACGGTAGCCGTCTCCGCGACGCGCGGATCGGCCCAGGGGATCGGCCCGTCGAGCAGGAGATCGAGCTTCGTCGCACCATCCCCGTACTCGAAGCGCTCGAGGGCCCTCCGATACCTCGGGGGCAGCCGCTCGCCGGCGATGCGCGCCAGCCCCCGCGCCGAGGTGTCGAACAGCAGCGCGCCGTATCCGCCGAGCTCTCGCGCGTCGTCGATCGCGTGGCCGGTCTCGATCCTGCCTCCGTGCCTCAGCAGATCGTCGGCGAGCACGTCGGAGATCCTCCGGGAGCCGCCGACCGGCACCGGCCAGCCGCGCGCGTGGCCCAGCGCCCCCAGGAGCAGGCCGGCGGCCGCGCCCGCGAGCGCCGGCATCCTGCCGACGGTGTGCGCGGCGACGCCGCCGAACAGCGCGGGGGCCGCCTCCTCGTGGAAGCGCAGGTTCCAGAGGGGCCCGCCCTGCTCGATCGTCCGCAGAGCGGCGACCACCGCGCCCGGAACGTCACGCGGCCACCGGAGCACGCTCCCGCCGAGCGCGAAGTCGACCACCCCTTCCAGTCGGTCCAGCACGGGCCGGTAGAAGCGACGGTAGGCCTCGCCGTCGCGGCCGAGCTCGGCCGCGGTACGATCGATGTCCCGGAACGCGACCGCCGCGGCTCCCCCGTCGAGGGGATTCGCGTAGGAGGCGTCGGGAACCGCGAACCGCATCCGCCGCTCGAGTTCGAACTCGCGGAAGAACGGGGTCGCGAGCGCGAGCGGGTGGATCGCGGAGCAGACGTCGTGCAGCACGCCCGGCCGCACCGCCTCGCTCGTGCGGGTGCCGCCGCCGATCGTCTCCGCCGCTTCGAACAGGGTGACCGGCACGCCGGCGCGGGCGAGCGTCACCGCCGCTGCGAGCCCGTTGGGCCCGGAGCCGATGACGGCCGCCGACTGCGCTTCCCCCATGCCTCGAGGCTAGCCCCTCTCGTCGGGCCCTTCGGGGCATAAAAAAAGGGGCGTG
>NZ_JAEHOH010000016.1 GCF_016522505.1 Leucobacter chromiisoli
CCACGCCGTCGATTGGAACCGTCGGGGACAGCTACGACAACGCCCTGGCCGAGACGGTGAACGGCTACTACAAGGCCGAACTCGTCCGCGGACCCGCACGCACAGGGCCATGGAAGACGGTCGAGGATCTCGAGCTCGCGACGCTCGGCTGGGTGCACTGGCACAACACGCAGCGCCTCCACGGCTACCTCGGCGACGTCCCGCTCGCAGAGTTCGAGAACGCGTTCTATGCTATCCCCAACGACCACAACCTGCTGGTCGGAATCAAATAGCGCGAGTCTCCATCAGACCCAGGGCGCTTCAGCGAGCAGCAGCGGATCGGTTCGCCGCGCTCCTCGGGTAAAGCTTGCCCCATATTTCGCCCCATAGACACAGAAAAGCCCCTGACCTTGAAGCTTTCACTCCTGGTCAGGGGCTATTCTCTCGTGGTGGCGGGTGAGGGATTCGAACCCCCGTAGGCAGTGCCAGCTGATTTACAGTCAGCCCCCTTTGGCCGCTCGGGTAACCCGCCATTGGCCGTGAATCACAACCAGGAATCAACAATACTGCCTGCCGGGCCGGAACGGAAATCCGCGTCGACCAGCCGAGGAGCCCGCCCGCGTGGCAGGATCGAGGGATGACCGACCTCGCCCCGGGCCTCAGCCTCCACCGTCGCCGCGGCATCGCCTGGCTGGACCCCGCCACCCTCTACCGCCTGCTGAGACTGCGGGAGCAGGTCTTCGTGGTCGAGCAGGAATGCGCCTACGCCGAACTCGACGGGCGCGACCTCGAACCCGACACGGTGCAGCTCTGGATCGCCGACGAGTCGGGCGGGGTCGTCGCCACGCTGCGGATCCTGAACGATGACAGCATCGAGGCGGGCCTGCGCCGGATCGGGCGCGTCGCCACCGCCCCCGAGTGGCGGGGCCGGGGCATCGCCGCGGCGCTCATGCGTGCGGCGATGGACGAGTGCGCGGGCCATCCGATGGTGCTCGACGCGCAGTCGCACCTCGCCCACTGGTACGCCCGCTTCGGATTCGAGCCCGACGGCGCGGAGTTCGTGGAGGACGGCATCCCCCACACACCCATGCGACGCGGGTAGACGGCGTCGAGAGGCGCGCCGGGCACGGCACCCGCATCGCGGACCGAGGCGATGTTCGCGACGGATCGGGTGGACGGGCAGTCAGGCGGAACGCCTAGGGGCCCAGCACCCCCAGCAGCTCGTCGATCTCGGGCATCGTCTCGGCCAGGCCGTGCCGGTGGGCCCGCACGGCGACCGACTGCTCGCGCAGCAGGGTGAGCAGCTCGACGCTCCCGGCCATCGTCACGGGCTCCGCCCAGAGCGCCACGCGGTCGAGACCTCCGAGCCACTCCGCGGCGCGCACGCGATCTCCGCCGATGAGCCGCACCCGCTCCGCCGGCACGGATACCGCGCCACCGGCAGCCCGGCCGGCACCACCACCAGCACCCCGGCCCGCACCACCTCCGGCGTCCGCGGCACCCGCGCCACCACCGACGACCCCGTCGGGGCCCCCGCCCTCGACGGGGCGCACCTCGCCGACGGGCAGGAGGCCGTCCGCGGCGACGGTCGGCCCGCCCACCGCGAGCCGCTCGAGCCAGTCGTCGTCGCGCTCGAGCGACACCTCGATGCCCTGCTTCGCGAGGAACGCCGTCACCTCGTGCGGCAGCACCTCACCCGTGGAGACCGAGACGGGCGCCCGCACCAGCAGCGCCGCGGCCACGACGCGCAGCAGTTCCACCGCCCGCCCGCCCTCGGCGAGTCGCAGCTGCGCCGGGACCGGATGGTGCCTCAGCACGTTGCGCTCGACGCCGAGGCCGGCGACGTCGCGCGCCGCACCGAGGGAGGTGCGCCAGACGAGCGCGTCGCCGAGCGCTGCGCGGCGCAGCTCGTCGAACTCCTCGTAGGCGAGCGAGCCCTGCGCCATCTCGATGAGCAGCTGCACCTCCGGGTCGAGGCCGCGCAGGTGCAGGGTGTCGCTGCGCGTCCCGGATCGCGTTCGCCAGGATCCGAGCGGGACCAGCCGGTTCGGCCCGCCGGCGAGCGGGGCGAGGCCCATCGCCTCGCGGTCCCAGCCCCCGCTCGGCAGGCGCTCGATACGCGCCCCCGTGGTGGGCCGGTTGACGACCAGCGACGCCGCCGCAGCGCGGTCGAGCCACGGCAGGATCTCGTCGACATCGAAGGACTGCAGACCGGCGACCTCGCCGCCGCCCACGCGCTCCTGCAGCGCGATCGCCTCGGCCAGCGTGCGGGCGTGGACGATACCGATGACCGGAACTCTGCGGGAGTCCGCCCAGAAGGCGGAGTCGGGGGCCACCCCGATCCGCACGCCGGGGCTCCACAGGCGCCCCGCCTCGTCGAGACGCTGCGGTTCGACGAGCCACTCCTCGCCGCGTCCGAGCGTCGTGAGCGCGCGCAGCCCCGCCTCGTCGGGCGGCGCGGCGAGCGGGCCGAGCCCGAATCCGAGCGGATCCGCGGTATCCGGCCGGGCGGTGTCGCCCACCCGGATCGCCCGCACCGCATCGGCGAGGCCCTCGCGCAGCCGCTTCGAACGGTAGCTGCTGCCGAGGGCCACGACGGCGTGCGCGGTGCGGGGCGCGGCCCCCGCACCGACGAACGCCGAGGCGACGATGTCGCGGATCGCCGCATCGACGTCGCCCGAGGGCGTCACGAGGATCGATCCCGCCGCGTGGAAGCGGCCCTCGACCCGCAGATCGGGCCGGCGGCGGGCCAGGTCGCGAGCGGCCTCCCGATCCCCCAGCACGGTGGCCCGGTCGATGCCGGTGTCGGCCACGAGCGCGGGCAGCGTGCCCTCGGCCGCGGCGGGCACGACCCTCGCGGTACCGCGGGGCAGGCCGGCCGCCTCCCACTCCTCGACCAGCACCCCCGCCGAGCGTTCGAGGGCGGGAGGCACCGCCCACAGCGCCGCGCTGCCCGCGGCGAGCGCGGCCAGCACTGCCTCCGCCTGTACCGAGAGCGGGGTGTGCGCATCGCTGACGACCATCGCCAGGCGGTCCGGGTGGAAGCTCGCGCCCCGCACCGTCGCGAGCCCCTCCGCGAGCTGCGCGCAGTAGCGAGCCGCGTCGACGACGTCGTCGACCTCGGCGTCCAGTTCCCCGATGGGCCGCCCGGTGTCCGCGGCGAGCGCCTGGATCAGCCGGTCGCGGGCCGCGACGGCGCCGAGCGCCGTGCGGCGCAGCCGGGAGGCCCGCGTGGCGTGATCCTGGGCGGACCAGGCCTCGGCGGCCTCCCGCGCCTCGGCCACCGCGGCGGCGGGATCGAGGTCCGCTCGCGAGAGCGCCACGGTCGCGTCGACGTCGTCCGCGGTCGCGGCCTCCTCCGCCGCCCGGCGCAGCAGCGCACGAGCCCAGTCGCGGTTGGCGGCGACCCCGGCATCCGTCTCGGGCTCGTTCGCGAAGCCCGAGGCCGAGACGACGGGCACGCTGCGCTCGGGCACGAGCGTCTCCAGCCGGAGCTCGCCGGTGGATCCGCGGCTGAGGCCGAGCACGGCCGCCGTGAGGCCGCCCGTGTCGAAGCGCGCGGGCTCGTCGGGCCGCCGGTAGAACAGGGCGCTGTCGCGCTCGCTCGGGTCCCACTCCCGCGCGCGCAGCTGCGTGCGGCGGGACGCGGGGAACGGCTTCTCCGCAGCGGCGGCCACGGCCGCGAGGTGCTCCCGCTCGGCGGCGAGCGTCTCCGCGTGGAGGGCCGCATCCTCGGCGGAGTCCCCGGCCGGGGCGAGGAGCGCGTCGAGCCGTCCGAGGGCCGATTCGGGATCGGTCGCCTCGGCCGTGAGGGCGACGACCGCGTTCACCACCCCGCCGAACTCCTGCGGGGCCGTCAGCGGCAGCAGGATCCGGGCCCGCGGCAGCTCCCCCGCGAGGAGCTCGGCGAGGGCGGGGGCGACGCCGCTGCGGAGGCGCACGGCGAGGAGCCCGGAGGTGCCCCGGCGCGCGGCGAGCTCCACGGCGGCGGCGATGAGGTGGGGATCGTCGCTCGCGACCACCGGGCGCAGCGCCGGTGCGCTCGCCGCCTTCAGGGCGAGATCCGCCAGCCGCAGCAGCTGCGCCGAGGTCTCGAGGCGCCCCTCCAGCACCGGCACGGGCAGCCCGCTCTGCAGCGACGAGATGCGCTCGGCGCCCCCGACACCGCCGACCCCGATGACCACCTCGGCGGGCGCCCCGCCCTCGGCGACCCGGTCGAGCGCCCAGCGGGCGAGCCGCTCGAGGATATCCCGCGACTCGGGCAGTTCGGCGAGCACGGCGACGCCGGCGCGCACTCGGCCGAGTTCGGGGTCGGCCAGCGCGCGGATGAGCACCTCGGGCGCGAGGCGGGCCCAGCGCACGCCGTCGGCCTCGAGCGTCACGGCGGTGTCGTGATCCCTCGCCACCTCGAGCACCGGCCGCAGCGCCCGCACGGCCGCCGCGACATCGTCGTGGAACGACCACTCGCTCCCGCCGGGCGCCAGGCGCGCCGGGTCGACGACCAGGTGGGTCACGCCCGGCGACGCGGCGAGCGCGGTCAGGCGCACGACTTCCCGCTCGACCCCCGCGGCGCCGTGCACCGCGTCGCCCCGCAGCGCCAGGTCCGCCCCGACCCCGCCCTCGGTGTACCGGCGCAGCGCGGTCTGGAGCGCGGCGGCGCGCGCGGATCCGCCGTCGGAGGGCAGCTTCGCGGCGAGCACGAGGTGGGAGAGGCGATCGCGCAGGCGGCGTCTCGCCGCGGGCAGCACGGCCCAGGGCAGCCCGAGCGAGGCGATGCCGCCGGCGCGCATCGCGATGCGGTCGCGCACCGGCATCGACTCGGGAAGCTCGCGCGAGACGTCTCGCAGCCCGAGCGCCGAGACGAACGCGTCATCCGATCCGATGACGAGGTCGAGCAGCCGGCGCGTGAAGTCGAGCGCGTCGGCGTCCTGGCGGGCGCCGCCCAGGGGATCGGCGCCGATCCCCTCGCCCGTACCGGATCCGCCGGACCGCAGCTGCTCGATCCACCCGGCCGCGCGGTTCACGGCCGCCTCGGCGATGCCCCCCTCGACGCGCGCGTCGTCACCGCGATCCTCTGCCATGGGCCCACTCTAAGCGGACAGCCCGCCCCGCCACGGCAGGGCACGCGGATGCTCGGCGCGCACCAAGGAAGCGCCCCGGCAACCGGCCTCAGGTCAGCAGCGCCCGGTCGTCGAGCTGCGCGCC
This sequence comes from Leucobacter chromiisoli, assembly GCF_016522505.1. GTDB lineage: Bacteria > Actinomycetota > Actinomycetes > Actinomycetales > Microbacteriaceae > Leucobacter > Leucobacter chromiisoli. The sequence goes on from NZ_JAEHOH010000016.1 coordinate 5,185, forward strand.
CTTGATCTTGCCGAACTCGGCGAGCAGGCCCGCGACCGTGAGCTTCCGCTTGCGCTCCGCGTCGGCCTCGAACACGATCCTGCCCTCGTGCATCATGATGAGGCGATTGCCGAGCTGCAGCGCCTGCTCCATGTTGTGCGTCACCATCAGCGTGGTGAGGCCGCCCTGCGACACGATGCGCTCGGTGAGGTCGGTGACGAGCGCCGCGCGCTGCGGATCGAGGGCCGCGGTGTGCTCGTCGAGCAGCAGGATCCTCGGGTGCGTGAACCCCGCCATGAGCAGCGAGAGCGCCTGGCGCTGGCCGCCCGAGAGCAGGCCGACCTTCGCGGTCAGGCGGTTCTCGAGGCCGAGCTCGAGCGAGCCGAGCTCTTCGCGGAAACGGTCGCGCAGCTTCCGCGTGAGGCTCCTGCCGAGGCCGCGGGACTGTCCGCGGCGAACCGCGAGCGAGAGGTTCTGCTCGATCGTGAGGTTCGGCGCGGTGCCCGCCATGGGATCCTGGAAGACGCGGCCGATGTAGCGGGCGCGCTGGAACTCCCTGAGGCGGTTCACGCGCCTGCCGTCGATCTCGATGCTGCCGGAGTCGACGCCGAGGCGACCGGCGACGGCGTTGAGCAGCGTCGACTTGCCCGCGCCGTTGGAGCCGATGACGGTCACGAAGTCGCCCTCGTCGAGGCGCAGGCTCAGGCCTGCGAGGGCCCGGCGCTCGTTGACGGTGCCCGGGAAGAAGGTCTTCTCGATGCGGTCGATGGAGAGCATGCCGCTACCTCCCCTGGTTCTCGGTCGGGGCCGGATCGGCGGGCGCCCGACCGGCGGGCGCCGGGTCGACGGGCGCCGGATCGGCCGGTGCTGTCGTGACCGCGGCGCTCGTCGCGGGCACGGGGCCGGTCGCCGGATCCGGAACGGGCTCGCGGGGAGGCACGCGCCCGCCGCGCCCCCGCAGCGACGGCACCCGCTTCAGGAAGCCCCAGCGCGGCAGCAGCAGCGCGGCGACGACGAGCAGCGCCGTGACGAGCTTCATGTCGTTCGGGTCAAGGCCCACGCGCATGGCGAAGAAGATGATGAGGCGGTACAGCACGGCGCCCACGAGCGCGGCGAGGCTCGCGACCCAGATGAAGCGCTGGCCGAGGATTGCCTGGCCGAGGATCACGGAGGCGAGACCGACCAGGATGAGGCCGATGCCCATGCTGATGTCGGCGAACCCCTGGTACTGGGCGACCAGCGCGCCGCAGAGACCGACGAGCCCGTTCGAGACGGCCAGGGTGAGGATCGTCGTCCGGTCGGTGCTCACGCCGAAGCTGCGGATCATCGCGGGGTTGTCGCCCGTGGCCTGGATGGACAGGCCGAGGTTCGTCGACAGGAACCAGTCGACGATGAACTTGAGCACGAGCACGGCGAGGGCGATGATCGCGACGCTGCCCCAGGTGCGCAGCAGGTCGGCGTCGTCCAGCGGCGTGAAGACGGTCTCGGCGCGCAGCAGCGGCAGGTTCGCCGCGCTGGTCGCCCCCTCCTTCGCCGTGCCCATGATGCGCAGATTGACCGACCAGAGGGCGATCATGGTGAGGATTCCCGCGAGCAGCCCGTCGATCCTGCCCTTGGTGTGCAGCACGCCCGTGATGGCGCCCGCGACCACCCCCGCCCCGCCGCCGGCGAGGGTGGCGAGGACGGGGTTGTGGCCGTTCGTGATCAGCGCGGCCGCGACGGCGGCGCCCGTGGTGAAGCTGCCGTCGACCGTGAGGTCGGGGAAGTTCAGCACGCGGAAGGTGAGATACACCCCGAGAGCCATCACGCCGTAGATGAGCCCCAGCTCGAGTGCGCCGATCATGCGGTGGTCCTTCGTCTTATGACTTGCGGGAGGCCGAGTTACTCGACGATCTCGGCTTCGTCGAGGATGGAGTCGGGCAGCGTCACACCCATGCGCTCGGCGGCGCCCGGGTTCACGACGTACGCGAACTCGGTGGCGGTCTCGACGGACATCGTCGCGGGGTCGGCGTCCTCGGTGAGGATCCGGAGCGCCATCTCGCCGGTCTGCTTGCCGAGCTCGGTGTAGTCGATCCCGAGCGTGGCGATCGCACCGCCCTCGACGGTGCCGGCCTCGGCCCCGATCACGGGGATCTGCTTGTCCTCCGCGACCTGCACGAGGGACGAGATGCCGTTCACCACCATGTTGTCGGTCGGGACGTAGATCGCGTCGACGTCGCCGAGGGCCTCGGTGGCCTGGGGGATGTCGTTCGCCGTGGTGACGGTCTGGGTGACGATCTCGAGGTCGCGCTCGCCGGCGGCCTCCTCGGCCGCGGCGACCTGCACCTCGGAGTTGACCTCGCCCGAGCTGTAGACGATGCCGACCTTCTTCGCGTCGGGGACGATCTCCTTCAGCAGATCCATCTGATCCGGGATCGAGGCCAGGTCGCTCGTGCCGGTCACGTTGCCGCCCGGCTCCTCGTTCGAGTCGACGAGATCCGCCGACTCGGCGTCGGTGACGGCGGTGAACAGCACCGGCACCTCGGTGATCGCCTGCGCGGCGGCCTGCGCGGCGGGCGTCGCGACGGCGAGCACCAGGTCGAGATCCTCCGCGGCGAAGCCCTGCGCGATCGTGACGGCGGTGGCCTGCTCGCCCTGAGCGTTCTGCACGTCGAACTCGACCGTGTCGCCCTCGACATAGCCCGCGTCGATGAACGCCTGCTTGAAGCCCTCGGTCGCGGCGTCGAGCGCCGGGTGGGGCGCGAGCTGGCTGATGCCGATCGTGAGCTTCTCGGGGCCGTCGCCCCCGCCCTCGGAGGAGCAGGCGCTGAGGGTCAGCGCCGCGGCAGCGGTGAGGCCGGCGAGCGCGAGCGCACGGCGGCGGAACGGAGTCTGTCGCATGTATCAGTCCTTCGCTGGTGGTTCCGCGGGCACTGCCGCCGGAACTTGGCAAGGCAGCGCGAGAACAGCACCGCCCCCAGCATCGTAACCGGCGCGGCGAGTCGCGCCGTGCGCCCCGCCCCGTCTCTCGGACTCCCGTCTGCGCCGAGGCGCCCCTGCCGGGTCGCCGCGCGAGCGCCTCGTCTCCTCCGCCCGCCCGTTACCTGGCCTCGGCCTCGCCGGTCGCCACGAGCACCGCCCGCGCGATCACCGCGTCGCGCATCATGAAGCCCAGCACCGCCGGCGTCGCCTGGGGGTCGACGTCGATGCGCGGCACGTCGAGCGCGTGCACGACGAACCAGTAGTGATGCACCCCGGTGCCCGGCGGGGGCGCCGCCCCCGTGAACGCGGGCTCGCGCTTCTCGTTCGGCATCGCGATCGCGCCCTCGGGCAGCAGGGCGGAGCCCGGCGATCCCGCACCCGCCGGCAGCGCCGTGACGCTCGCGGGGATGTTCGCGACCGCCCAGTGCCAGAAACCCGATCCGGTCGGCGCGTCGGGGTCGAAGCAGGTCACCGCGAAGCTGCGGGTCTCCTCGGGGAAGCCCGACCAGCTCAGCTGCGGCGAGCGGTTCGCGCCGCCGGCGTCCTCGCCGTACAGCTCGTCGGGCAGGGGCTCGCCGTCCTGGATATCGGTGCTCGTGACCTCGAATGCGGGCACCTCGCGCATCCCCGCGTACGGGTCGATCGTTCCGTGGCTGTGCTGCGTCATCGCCGCTCCCTCATCTCGCTGCTGCCGGTCTCCGCCCTTGCGGGTTCCGTTCAGCCTAGGGGCTCGGAGGCGCCGGTTCCAGAGCCGGAGAACCACCCCGGCGGACTATACTTGGGACTTCGGCGATGGTCCTGGCCCAGTCGCGGCGAGGGGCGAGCGAAGCGAGGTTGAGCATGGCAACGACGACGGGCTCGGAGCGGGCAAGATCCACCCTCGCCTTCCTGCGCCGCCACATCACGACCGGCGCCTGGCCGGTCGGCAGCAGGATCCCGATCGAACCCGAGCTCGCCGAGCAGATCGGCGTGGGCCGGTCGACGGTGCGCGAGGCGGTGCGATCCCTCGCGAACATCGGCATGCTCGAGACGCTGCCGGGCCGCGGCACCTTCGTGCGATCCGCCACCCCGACGAGCACGCTGCTCAACGAGTTCCTCAACGACTTCACGCTCGAGGAGATCCTCAGCTATCGCCGGGCGCTCGAGATCGAGGCCGCTCAGCAGGCCTCGATGCACCGCACCGAGGAGGACGTCGCCGCGCTCGAGCGGGCCGCTGCCGAGGAGCGGGGATGCACGCGCTGCCCGGTGCTCGGGCTGGGCGACGACAACTCGGCCTTCGACAGCCGGTTCCATCGGCTGCTCTTCGACGCCGCGAAGAACCGCCTGCTCGCGGCGCTCTACTCCGGCATCAACGACCAGCTGCGCACTCCCGCGCACCGCGGCCGGCTGGCGAACGTCGCGACGGGGGCCGAGATGGAGCGGGATCACGCCCGCGTGCTCGACGCGATCAGGCGCAGGGATTTCATCGACGCGGTGCACTCGATGGCGGATCACGTGGACCATGACGTGGTGATCGTGACGGCGGAGCACGAGGTGGTGCCGCCGCTCACCCGGACCGCCGAGCAGCAGGAGCGGATCGACACCGCGCGCGAGGAGGCGGACGGGCGGCTCGCCCGGAGTTAGCGGGCCGGCGATGCGCAAGCGCGGCGAGTGCGCGGCCCGGAGCACCGACGGACAGGGAATCATCGAGTTCAGGAGGAGGGGTTGCGCATGGGCTTTCGCGGAATCGTGATCGAGCAGACCGTCGACGGAGGCCGGATCCGGGAGCACAGCGCCGAGCTGCGCGACCTGCCCGAGAGCTTCCTCGACGGATCCGGCGGCGACGCCCCCGTCGACGTCGACGTGCTGTACTCGGGCGTCAATTACAAGGACGGCCTCGCGGTGTCCGGCAAGCCGGGGGTCGTGCGCACCTCGCCGCTGATCCCCGGCATCGATCTGGTGGGGCGGGTGTCCGCCTCCGCCGATGATCGGTTCTCCGTCGGAGAGACCGTGGTGCTCACCGGGGGCGGCGCCGGCGAGGCGACCCACGGCGGCCTCGCGGCCCGAGCCCGCGTGTCCGGCGACTACCTGGTCGCGCTGCCGGAGGGGCTGGACGCCCGGCGGGCCGCGGCGATCGGCACCGCCGGTCTGACCGCGATGCTCTCGATCCTCGCCCTCGAGCACGAGGGCGCCGATCCGGAGCGCGGCCCCGTGGTCGTGACCGGCGCGGCCGGAGGCGTCGGATCCGTCGCGGTCGCCGTGCTCGCGAGCCTCGGCTACCGGGTGATCGCCGCGACCGGGCGCGCCGACAGCGAAGCCGAGTACCTCCACCGCCTGGGCGCCGCCGAGATCCTCGACCGCCGCGAGCTCTCCGAGGCGGGGCCGGCGCTGCAGAAGCGCAGCTGGGCGGCGGGCGTCGACACCGTCGGTTCGAACACCCTCGTCAACGTCCTCGCCCGCACGCAGGACGACGGGGCGGTCACGGCGTGCGGGCTCGCTCAGGGGGCCGATCTGCCGGGGACGGTGATGCCCTTCATCCTGCGAGGGGTGACGCTCGTCGGCATCAACTCGGTCACCGCGTCGCGGGAGCTGCGTCAGCGCGCCTGGGAGCGGCTCTCCAGCGACCTTCCCGCCGACCTGCTCGACGAGATGACCACGGAGATCCCCCTCGACGACGTGCCCGCGCGCGCGGAGGCGATCCTGCACGGGAGGGTTCGCGGACGCACCGTCGTCTCCCTGGCGGAGTGAGCGGCGGCGCGGCGCGCTCTACGATGGGGGCATGCACGCCTCAGACCCGGCAGGATCCGCCCCCGGTCCCGTCGTCGCCACGCCCTCCGGCCGCGTGCTGGGCGTCTGGGAGGTCGAGGCGAGGAGTTCCGAAGCCGGCCCCGGCACGAGCTCCGGAGCCCCCTCGCCGGCGCGAGTCGCCGTGTTCCGCGGCATCCCCGTCGCCGAACCGCCCGTCGGGCCGCTCCGCTTCGGGCCGCCGCGCCCACGGGCGCCCTGGACGCAGGTGCGGGACGCGACGTCGTTCGGGGCGACTCCGCAGCGGGGCGACGTCGGCATCACCCTGATCCCGGAGCCCTCCGTGCCGGGCGACGACACCCTCAGCGTGAACGTCTGGACGCCGGCGCCCGAGCCCGGGGCGGCTCTGCCGGTCGTCGTGTGGATCCACGGCGGCGGCTACGTCTCGGGAGCACCGACCAGCCCCTGGTACGACGGGCGATCCTTCGCGCGCGACGGCGTCGTGCTCGTCAGCCTGTCCTACCGCCTCGGCTTCGAGGGCTTCGGCTGGGTCGAGGGTGCCGTGCAGAACCGCGGGGCGCTCGACTGGATCCGGGCGCTCGAGTGGGTGCGCGATCACATCGCGGCGTTCGGCGGCGATCCCGGCCGGGTCGTCGTGGCGGGCCAGTCGGCCGGCGGCGGAGCGGCGCTCGCCCTGCTCGGCGCCCCGGGCGCCCGGGGACTCTTCCACGGGGCCTACGCCATGTCGCCCGCCGTGCCGAACCCCTCGCCGGAGGCTGCGCGGAGGCACGCGAGGCGACTCGCACGGCTCGCCGGGGTCGAGCCCGATCTGGCGGGCTTCTCGAGCGTTCCCGCGGAGCGGCTGCACGCACTGCAGCAGCGGGTGGCGAGTCCACGGGCGCCCCACGTGCTCGGCGATGTGCGAGGCCTGCTCCGCGAAGGCCTCATGCTCGGTCCCGTCGCCGACGGGGAGGTGCTCGAGACGGGCATCTCCGAGGCGGTCGTCCGAGGAACGAACGCCTCGGTGCCGATCGTGCTCGGCACGGTCGACGACGAGATCTGCGGCTTGTTCCCTCCGGGCGGCTTCCTCGACCGCGCACCGAAGCACGCCCTGCTGCGCACGCTCGGCGCCCCCGCGGACGCTGCCGCACGCTGGCTCGCCGCCAACCCCGAGGCTGCAGCCGGCGGCACCGCGGCCATGCTCGGCCGGTACGCGACCGACGCCGTCTTCCGCTCCTGGATCCCCTTCATCGCGGCCTCGCGCGGTGCCGCTGCGCGCGGCGGGGCCGCCGCGGACGTCGCTGCTCGGGACGCCGTGGCCGCGCCGGCCGAAGGACCGGATCCGGGACCCACGTGGACCTACCGCTTCGCCTGGCACGGCGAGGATCCGCCGCGCGCCGGACACTGCATCGACGTGCCCTTCGCGTTCGATCGCCTCGACGGGCCCGGCGTCGACCGGGTGGCGGGGGCTGCGCCCCCGCAGTCGCTCGCCGACGCCGTGCATGGCGCTCTGGTCGCGTTCGCCCGCGACGGGGATCCCGGCTGGGCGCCGAACCAGGACGGCGCGGGACCCAGCCGGATCTTCGACGAGCCCGTGGGCGATCGCGATGACGCGTACGCTGCGGCGCGGGCGCTCCGGCCGGAGGGCTGAGGCGGCCGCACCGCGGGGTCGAGAGGCCCGGAGCGCTACAGCGCCTGCTCGACGTGCGCGCGGAGGGCGTCGCGCACGAAGGTCGCACCGGCGGTGCCGCCGTAGTTCGCGGCGAAGCGCTCATCGACGACGTACATCTCGGCCAGGCCGCGCACGTAGCCGGCGAGGTCGCCTCCCGGAGAATTCACCGGCGTGCCCGGGATGCTCCTCAGCCACTCGACGTGGCGGCGGGCCAGCTCCTGGGCCGCCTCGCCCTCCGGATCCTCGCCCCGCTCTGCGGCGGACGCCCAGTCGGACGACAGCCGAGCGACGCGCTCCTGCCACGCCGCCTGTTCCTCGCTGCCGAGGCTCCGCCACCAGCGGTCGCCCTGGGCGTAGGCGTGCTTGCCCCAGCGCTCCTCCACCTCGTCCTTGTAACGCGTGTGATCGAACCCTTCGAATATGTTCTGAGACATCAGGTCTCCTCTCTCCTCCGTGTGCCTGTCGGTCGTGTCGGGAGCGCGCTCGCCTGCGCGCGCTCCCCCATCGGGATCGACGTCGCCGGGATCGACGTCGCCGGGGCAGCCGCCCTCTGGGCCGACGCCCGCGGCGTCGGTTTCTTCCGTGCCGGCGCCCGGTACGCCTGCCTCGAGCGCGGCGATGGTGCGCTCTACCGCGCCGATCTGGGCGGCGACGCGTCGGGATTCCTGCTCGAGCAGTTCCAGGTGGGCGCGCAGGATGCCGGCTTCGGCGCGCGCGGCATCGGCGGAACCGGCGCTCCGCCCGATCCCTGCCGCAGCCTGGGCATCCTGCGCGGCGAGCACCTCGCCGATCGCGCTCAGGCCGAGGCCCAGCTCGCGCAGCAGCAGGACGCGCTGCAGCCGGACGAGCGCCCGGTCGTCGTAGTAGCGATACCCGTTCGAGCCGATGCGGCTCGGAGGCACGAGACCGACGCGGTCGTAGTGGCGCAGTGTGCGCGAGGTAGTGCCTGCGGCTCGCGCCACGTCCTGTATCGAGTACTCCATCACGCCTCCCTTCGCCGTCACCTACGACGGTAGAGGTTGACGCTGCGTCAATGTCAAGCAGTGGATGAATCCCCTCGACGAACGCGGGAGTCGGTCTGGGCAGCATCACCCGAGCGACGTCGCCGCATCATCCGAACGGCATCGTGTTCGGCAGGATCACCCCACCGAGGCGAGGGCGAAGGGGAGCACGGACGGGGCGCCCGCGCGACGGAGCTGACGGGCCGCGACGGTGAGCGTCCACCGGCTGTCGACCAGGTCATCGACCAGCAGCAGCGGCCCGGGTGCACGGCCGACCACGTCGGCGAGATCGGCGCCGACCGCGAAGCGGTTCCACACGGACGCGAGCCGGAAGGCGCTGTTGCCCCCGGGCCCCGCCACGGGAACGGACGGGTCCATCTCGAGCGCACCGAGCAGCGGCAGCCGGCCGCGCTCCGCGATGGCCGCGGCCGTGCTCGCGACCAGCTGCGGCCGCCCCAGGGAGGGCATCGCCACGACTCCGACCGGGCGCTCGGCCCACGGCCAGTCGCGCAGGGTCGCGATCACGCCCTCGAGCAGCCGGTCGTCGATCGGTCGATCCTCGGCACCGGCCGCGAACACCTCGCGCAGCGCGCCACCCCAGCCGAGATCGGTGAGCCGCGCGACGGCGCGACCGGTCTCGGGCCGTTCATCGGGAGGGATCCTCCCCCTCACCCGCAGCCCGCGCCGATCAGCGCCCGTCGGCCACTGCCCGCGAGGCTCGACCGGCACGCCGACCCGCTCCAGCTGGCCCGCTGCCCGCCGGGCCGCCTTCCCCGACACCTCCGTCGGATACCAGGGGCCGGCGCACACGTCGCAGCGCCCGCACGGCGCCGCGTTCGGATCGTCGAGATCCCGCTGCAGCAGTTCCATGCGACAGCGCTCGCCCCGCTCGTAGTCGAGCATCGACTGCTGCTCGGCCTTCCTGGCTGCGGCGATTCTGGCGTAGCGGTCGGCGTCGTACACCCACGGCCGGCCCGTCGCGACCCAGCCACCGCGCACGCGGCGCACGGCCCCGTCGACGTCGAGCACTTTGAGCAGCAGTTCGAGCTGCGTCCGGCGGATGTCGACGAGCGCCTCGAGCGCCGGAGTCGACATTGGGCTGCGCTCACCGTGTCCCAGGGCGGCGGGCTCGACGGCCGCGCCGGAGGGCTCAGCGGACGAGGAGGGATCCGAGGGGGCTCCGAGCGCGGCGAGCACCGCGGCGGCCCGGTCGGGATCCGGCATCGACGCCGTCGCGAAGTAGTGCCAGATCGCCGTGTCCTCGGGCCCGGGCAGCAGCAGTACGTCGGCGTGCTCGGTGGCTCGCCCCGCACGGCCGACCTGCTGGTAGTAGGCGACGGGCGACGACGGGGCACCCAGGTGCACGACGAAGCCCAGATCGGGCTTGTCGAATCCCATGCCCAGCGCGCTGGTGGCGATCAGCGCCTTCACCTCGTCGGACTTGAGCGCTGCCTCCAGCCGCTCGCGCTCCTCGGTGTCGGTGCGTCCGGTGTAGGCGGCGACCTCGTGGCCCGCGTCCCGCAGCAGCCGAGCCGTGTCCTCCGCGGCAGAGACGGTGAGCGCGTAGACGATGCCGCTGCCCGGGAGGTCCCCGAGGTGGGCGACGAGCCAGGCGAGGCGGTCGCGAGCGGACGGCAGCCGCAGACAGCCGAGTCGCAGCGAAGCGCGGGCCAGCGAGCCGCGCAGGGTCAGCACGTCGTCGCCCAGCTGCTCGACCACGTCGTCGACCACTCGGGCATTGGCCGTGGCCGTGGTGGCGAGCACGGGGACGCTGCGATCGAGCTCGACGAGCAGTGACGCGATGCGCCGATAGTCGGGGCGGAAGTCGTGGCCCCAGTCGGAGATGCAGTGCGCTTCGTCGATGACGAGCAGGCCCATCCGGGCCAGCAGGCCGGGCAGCTGCCGCTCGCGGAACTGCGGGTTGTTCAGCCGCTCGGGCGACACCAGCAGCACGTCCACCTCGTCGGCGGCCAGCCGCGCCTCGACCTCCTCCCACTCGTCGGCCGTCGCGGAGTTGATCGCGGCCGCGCGCACGCCCGCGCGCTCGGCCGCGGCGACCTGATCCCGCATGAGCGCGAGCAGCGGCGAGACGAGCAGCGTGGGCCCCGCACCGCGCTGCCGCAGCAGGGCGGTGGCGACGAAGTAGACCGCTGACTTGCCCCAGCCGGTGCGCTGCACGACGAGCGCGCGGCGGTGCTGGTCGACCAGGGCGCTGATCGCCTCGAACTGCCCCTCGTGGAAGACCGCGTCGTCACGACCGGTCAACCGGCGCAGCAGGGCCAGAGCCCGGGAAGCCGTCGAGCCCTCGGCGCCGGATGGCTGCTCCGGCTGCCGAGCCGCCTGCTCTGGGGTCCGATCCCGAGTGTCCATGCGTTCGATCATGCCAGCCGCCTCGGACGTCCGCGAGGTCGTCCACAGGCCGTTCCTCAGCAGAGCACTCGAAGCGGTGTGTGAGCGGATGGGCGGAGCAGGCCGCGCACCCGCGGCGGCGAGCGCGGCTCGGCGACCGACACCGCCCTCGCCCTCCTCTGGCAGGATGGGCCTCACCGCATCGATCGACGGGAGGGGAACGTGCCCGAAACGCACAGCAGGATCCGGGACGCCGCGGTCGAGCGCGGGCTCGACATCGAGATCGTCGAGCGACCGCAGGCGCGATCCCTCGCCGAGGCCGCGGCGGTGCTCGGCATCGAGCCCGCCGACATCGTGAAGACCCTCGTCGTGAAGCGCTCGGACGACACCTACCTGTTCGCGCTCATCCCCGGAGGGCGGTCGATATCGTGGCCGAAGCTCCGCGCCGTCGTGGGTGTGAACAAGCTGCGCCTGCCCGAGGCGGAGCTGGCGCTCGCGGCGACCGGGTACGAGCGCGGCACGATCACGCCCCTCGGCAGCACGACCGCGTGGCCGGTGTTCGCGGACGAGACGATCGTGGGACGCCGCGTGGCGATGGGCGCGGGCGCGCACGGCTCCAGCCTGTTCGTCGACGCCGACGACCTGATCCGCGCATACGACGCGACGGTCGCCGACATCTCGGCGCCCGAGTAGCGCCTCGCTCCTCACCCCTCGCCCCCTCGGCCCGGTCGCCCGTCAGCGGGGTGCGTACGATTGACGGGTGACCGAGCCCAAGATCCTCCTCTACTACGCGTTCGCGCCCGTCGCCGACCCGGAGTCGGTGCGGCTGTGGCAGCGGGAGCTCTGCGAATCCCTGGGTCTGCGCGGGCGCATCATCGTCTCCAGGCACGGCATCAACGGCACCGTCGGCGGCGAGCTCGACGCCTGCAAGCGGTACCTGCGGCGCACGCGCGAGTACGGGTCGTTCGCCGAGCTCGAAGCCAAGTGGAGCGACGGCACCGGCTTCGATCCCGAGACGCCCGAGCCGCTCCGCGGTGTCGACCGCCGCGCGCCGTGGCGGCGCATCGCCGATTTCCCGAAGCTCAGCGTGAAGGTGCGCGACGAGCTGGTGGCGTTCGGGATCCCCGACGAGACCGAGGTCGACGAGAACGGCGTCGTCGGCGGCGGCGAGCACCTCTCGCCGAAAGCAGTGAACGAGTTGGTCGCCGAGCGCGGAGAGGAGGTCGTGTTCTTCGACGGGCGCAATGCGTGGGAGGCCGAGATCGGGCGGTTCCGCGGCGCGGTCGTGCCCGACGTGCAGACCACGCACGACTTCATCGCGCAGATCGAGGAGGGCGCCTTCGACGAGCTGAAGGACCGGCCCGTCGTCACCTACTGCACGGGCGGGATCCGCTGCGAGATCCTCTCGGCCGCCATGCGCAGACGCGGTTTCGAGGAGGTCTACCAGATCGACGGCGGGATCGTGCGCTACGGCGAGGCCTTCGGCAACGACGGCCTCTGGGAGGGGTCGCTCGCGGTGTTCGACGGGCGCGAGACCGTCGACTTCGCGCCGGGCGCAGCGGTGATCGGCGCGTGCGCGGTCTGCGGGACGCCGTCGAACCGGCTCTCGAACTGCGCGGAGGCGTCGTGCCGCTCCCGGTTCGCGGCGTGTGCGGAGCACGTGGGCGCCCCGTGCCGGGAGCATCACGACTCGGCGGACGCGAAGCGCAGCGGCTCGGCGGGTCGAGAACACAGCGGCTCGGACGCGGAGCGCACCGCCCGCCCGTAGAGCATCGCCGTGCCTCGGAGATTCCGCTTGCGCCGGATCCGCCCCCTTTCGCTCCGACATAGCCGGCATCTCCGACGCACGCGGCTGATGGATCGCGCTACACTCGCTTCCAGTGACACGGGGTGCCGCTGCGCGCAGCAGCGGCTGAGAACACACCCGTCGAACCTGATCTAGTTCGTACTAGCGAAGGGATGTCGCAGTGAGCGATCCTCTTTCCGACCCTGCCCGCACCACCGGCACCGCTGCAACGACCGCACCAGGCGCCGCAGCCGCAGCCGCACCTCCCAGCACCCCACCGCCGGCCGCAGCGCCGCCGGTCACGGGCGGTCTCGCCGATGCGCCCGGTCTCCGCGGGAGAACCGGCGCCCTCCTCGCGGCCGTGCGCCGGGAGAGCCCCCTGACGCACAGCATCACCAACAACGTGGTGCCGAACTTCACGGCGAACGCCCTGCTCGCCCTCGGCGCGGCGCCCGCGATGGTCGACATCGTCGGCGAGGCGGGTCTGTTCGCGGCGGTCGCCGGCGGCATGCTCATCAACCTCGGCACGCCCACGCCCGAGCAGCGCGGGGCGATCCGCGAGGCGGTCGCCGGCGCGACCGCCTCGGGGACCCCGTGGGTGCTCGACCCGGTGGCGATCGGCTCGCTGCCGATCCGCACCGAGCTCGCGCACGAGGTGGCGCAGGCCCGGCCGACGGCGATCCGCGGCAACGCCTCGGAGATCCTCGCCCTCGCCGGCGCGGGATCGGGCGGGCGCGGCGTCGACAGCGCCGACAGCCCCGACTCGGCGGCCCCGGCGGCGCTGTCCCTGGCCCGTCGATTCGGCAGCGTGGTGGCGGTCTCGGGTCCCGAGGACCTGATCACGGACGGCTCCGTCGTGGTTCGCGTCGCCAACGGTCACGAGCTGCTCACGCGAGTGACGGGCGGCGGCTGCGCGCTGGGCGCCGTCATCGCCGCGTTCCTCGCCGTGCGCGGCGAGCGCAGCGCGCTCGAGGCGGTCGTCGCGGCGCACGCGGTCTACGGCGTCGCGGCCGAGCACGCCGCCTCCCGCGCGGAGGGTCCGGGATCCTTCGCCGCGCACTTCCTCGACGCGCTCGCGAACGTGACGCCGGACGAGGCCGCCGCCGCAGCGCGGATCGAGACGGCCTCGTGAGCGCCGCGATCCCGAGCCGCTCCCGCGCCGGGGCACCGGCCGGCAGCCCAGTACCGGCCGGGACCGCGGCGCTCCTCGATCCCTCGGTCTACCTCGTGACCGACCGCGCGCTGTGCGGCGCGCGCGGCGTGGCCGAGACGGTGCGCCTCGCGGTGGAGGGCGGGGTCGCGATGGTGCAGCTCCGCGAGAAGCATGCGAGCCTCGACGAGCAGCTGCGGCAGGTCGAGGAGCTCGCCGTCGCGATCGAGGGCCGGGCGCGATTCGTCGTCAACGACCGTCTCGACGTCGCGGTCGCGGCTCGGGATCGCGGCCTGCCCGTCGACGGCGTGCATCTCGGCCAGGGCGACGAGCAGGTCGGCACCGCCCGCGCGGAGCTCGGCGATGACGCCATCCTGGGCCTCACGGCGAACGCCCCCGAGCACCTCGACGCGGTGCTGCGGCTGCCGAGCGGAACCGTGGACTACCTCGGCGTGGGCGTGATCCGCCCGACCGCTACCAAGCCCGACCACCCGCCGGCGCTCGGCGTCGACGGCTTCGCCCGCTTCGCCGCGGCGTCACCGCTGCCCTGCGTCGCGATCGGGGGCGTGCGGATCGAGGATCTCCCCGAGCTCCGACAGGGCGGGGCCGCAGGGGTCGCCCTCGTCTCCGCGCTCTGCGCCGCGCCCGACCCCGCTGCCGCGGCCCGGCGGTTCGCCGCCGCGTGGAGCCGGGCCATGCCGAGCCGGGCCACGCCGAGCCGGGCCACGCGGAGCCGAGACGCACGGAACGGCGCCGAGGAGGGCGCTCTCCCCAGCCCCGGGTTCGGCGGCGCGGAAGGGGCGCCGCGGTGACCGTCGTCAACGTTCTCTCGATCGCCGGCACCGACCCCACGGGCGGGGCCGGGATCCAGGCCGATCTCAAGTCGATCGCGGCCAACGGCGGCTACGGCATGGCCGCGGTCACAGCGCTCGTGGCGCAGAACACCCGCGGGGTGCGCGAGGTGCACGTGCCCCCGACCGCCTTCCTCACCGCGCAGCTCGACGCCGTCTCCGACGACGTGCGCATCGATGCCGTGAAGATCGGGATGCTCGCGAGCGCGGAGGTGATCGAGGCGGTCGGCGAGTGGCTGCGGCGGGTGCGGCCGCCCGTGACGGTGCTCGACCCGGTGATGATCGCGACGAGCGGCGACCGGCTGCTCGATGCGGACGCGACGGATGCGCTGCGCCGGCTGATCCCGCTCGCCGATCTCATCACCCCGAACCTGCCAGAACTCGCGATCGTGGCGGGGCGGGATCCCGCAGGGTGCTGGGAGGAGGCGCTGGGGCAGGCGCGCCTCGTCGCCGCGGAGGCCGACGTGCGCGTGCTCGCGAAGGGCGGGCACCTGCCGGGCGACCAGACCCCCGACGCCCTCGTCTCGCCGAGCGGCGAGGTTCTCGACTTCCCGGGCGCGCGGATCCCGACCTCGAACACGCACGGCACGGGCTGCTCGCTCTCCGCCGCCATCGCGACGCGGGCGGCTCGGAACGGGGCGGACTGGGGAGGCGCGACCGCCGAGGCGAAGGCGTGGCTGCGCGAGAGCCTGGCCGCGTCGGACCGGCTCGACGTCGGATCCGGGCACGGCCCCCTCCACCACTTCTCCGGCCTCTGGACGAGAGGCGGGCTCGACACCGCGCCCGCGGCACCGGGGGCGCCGGCCGCCGCCCCGACGGCGCCCCCGGGACCGACGGCGCCCACGGCGGAGGCGATCCGCGAGGACTGGTGGGTGCGCATCGCCGGGGTGCGCCGGGAGACGGACGATCTCCGCTTCATCCGCGGCCTCGCCGACGGCACGCTGCCCCGGGAGCAGTTCCTCGACTACGTCGCGCAGGACGCGCTGTACCTCGGCGCCTACGCGCGGGTGCTCGCCCGGGTGTCGGCGCTCGCGCCGTCGGCCGAGGAGCAGGCGTTCTGGGCGAAGTGCGCGCAGGGCGCGATCATCGGCGAGCTCGAGCTCCATCGGGCGAGGCTCGAGGCGGGGCCCGGTGCCGCCGGGACCCGCGATGCGGAGCCCTCGGCCACGACCACGGGCTACATCAACCACCTGCTCGCCGCGAGCACGCGCGGCTACGAGGAGGCCGCGGCGGCGACGCTCCCCTGCTTCTGGATGTACGCGGATCTCGGCGCGCGCCTCACGGGCGGCGCCTTCGGGGAGTTCGCGCGATCCGCCGACCACCCCTACGCGGAGTGGCTCGCCACCTACGACGACCCCGTGTTCGCCGAGGACACCGAGACGGCCATCGGCTTCGTCACCCGCGCCGCGGCCCAAGCGACCCCGGCGACCCGGGAGCGCATGCGGCGGGCGTTCGAGGCCGCGGCGGTGTGGGAGCGCGAGTTCTTCGGGCAGACCGCCGCCGACGCGTAGACGCGCGCCGACCGCCTCACCCGGCGCGGTTCAGCACCTCGCGCGCCCCGCGAATCACGGCGGCGTCGACCATGCGCCCCTCGTCGACGAACACGCCGCTGCCCTCGCGCACCGATCGTTCGAACTCCTCCACGAGCCGTCGCGCACGCACCACCTCTTCCTCGGAGGGCGAGAACACCTCGTTGATGACGGGCACCTGGGCGGGGTGGATCGCGGTGCGCCCCCGGAACCCGAGTGCGAGCAGCCGCGCCGTCGACTCCCTCAACGCGTCGAGATCCCGGAAGTCGGTGGAAGTCGGCGCGACCGGGGCGGCGATGCCCGCCGCGGCGCATGCCACGACGAGCTGCAGCATGAGACCGCGGAACTCCGCACCGTCGAGGTCCCCCCGGAAGCCGAGGTCGCCCGCGAGATCGGCGCGGCCGATCGCCAGCGTTCGCACGCGCCGCATCGCCGCGAGCCGCGGGGCGTCCAGCAGCCCGCGAGCGGTCTCGATGAGCGGCACGAGCGAGATGGATCCGGCCTCGAGACCCGCCGCGGCCTCGTGTCCGTCGAGCAGCGCCGCGACCCGGGCCACCGTGTCGGGCTCGGCCTTCGGCACCATCACCGCACCGATGGACGCGCTGATCGCCGCGATGTCGGCCCCGGGGTTCTCCGCGGTGATGCGCAGCCACACCCGGTCTCGCAGCTCGCGCTGCGAGCGCGAGGCGCCCTGCCCGGCGAGCCACTCGCCGACGGTCGCGCGCGCCTCGGCCTTGCGGGCGGGGGCGACCGCGTCCTCGAGGTCGACGATCAGGCCGTCGGAGCCGCGCTCCCAGGCCTTCGCGAGTCGGTCTGGCCGGTCGCCGGGCACGTAGAGCAGGCTGCGCATCCCGATCACTTCCAGAACACCCCGGCGAGGTGGTCCAGGTAGGCCGCATCGGGCCGGCGCATCCAGTAGCCGGCCGTGGAGCGCGAGAGGATGCCCATCCGGTCCATGTCGACGAGGCTCTCGGCCATCTTCACGATGAGGCCGTCGGAGTCGAGGATCGGCACGCCGTCGATCTCGGTGACGCCCTCCGAGATGAGGATCTCGTTGGGGAGGCCCTCGCCGGGGATGATGAGCTGGGCCCCGTCGGCGATGGCCCGCCTGGCCGCCGTCTCGAAGGCCGCGAGGAAGGGCGCGATGTCCCCCTGGAGTGCGTTCGGCACGATCGTCGCCCCGTCCTCGATGTAGCTGAAGCCGCGGAAGCGGTGCTGCAGGCCGGCAGCGGCGACGTTCTCGGCGAGCGGCTCCGCCAGTTCGGGGATGAAGCCGACGATGGCGAAGTCGTGCCCGGTCATCGCTGCGACGTGGAACGAGGTCTCCCCGTAGCCGAGCACTGGGATCCCGGCGAGGGCGCGAGCCTCGCGGAGGCCCGGATCCTGCGACGTGCCGATCACGAAGGCGTCGTAGCCCTGGCGCTCGGCCTCGAACGCCTGCCGGGCGAAGAACTGGCTGAAGAAGATCTCGACTGCGCCGTAGCGCACGACGCCCTCGGGAATCGTCTTGGGATAGGCCTCGCCCGGCAGCGTGTGCACGTCGACGACGGTGCCCGGCCTGGCGATCCGCCGCAGGTGCTCCTCGTACCACTGGTCGAGCAGCGGCATGCGCCCCTCGACGGTGTGCTTCTGGAACCAGATCCGCATGATGCCTACCTCTCCCCTCGCAGGCTCGGCGCCGTATCGAACATCGAGGCCTCGTAGAGGAACCGGAACGCGCGTTCGGGATCTGCTGCGAGCTCCCTCGTCGAAGCCACGGCCCTCGCGAGCGCGTCGGCGTCACCGTCGGATCCGGCGGCGCGCGACTCGGTGCGCGGGATGATCACGTCCTTGACGACGCCGCGCCGCGCCGCGCCCGTCTCCTCCAGCGCGGAGAGCGGGGCTCCGCCGAGCACCTCGGCCATCGCGCGCGCGAACGCGTAGGCGTCGTGCAGCCCGCAGTTCATGTTCATACCGCCCGCGGTGGTCGTGACGTGAGCGGCGTCGCCGGCGAGCGCGACGCGACCCGAGACGTAGCGCTCGGCGATGTGCGCACGATTGCTGTAGACCTCGGAGAAGTCGATGCTCACGCCCGGGGCCACCGCGTCGATCAACTCGCGGACCGCCTCGGGATCCAGCACCTCTGCGTCGCTCTGCTTGCCGGCGACCCGGAAGATGAAGCGCCAGTGATCGCGCATGTGGAGCAGGCTGCAGGACTGCCGCTCGTCGCGGACGTAGGCGATCCCCGTGAGGTTCGACAGATGCTCCCGCAGATCCTCCTTCGTGACGACGCGGAGCGCGCGCGACTCGTAGGAGGCGCCCGGGAAGCCGATCCCGAGCTGCTTGCGGATCTCGCTGTGCGCGCCGTCGGCCGCGAGCAGGAAGCCGCTCGTCACGGTGGTGGCGCCGTCGAACCCCGCGATGGTGGCGGTGACGCTCCCGTCGCCCTGCTCGACGCTCACGCACCTCGACGAGAAGCGCACCGAGTCGGGGTTCAGCTCGCGGAGCTTGCGCAGCAGGATCGGCGTGAGCAGCGTCTGCTCGGCGTGCAGGCGGTAGGGGAAGCCGGTGCGGCCCTCGAGCACCGAGAACGGCACGCTCGCGAGGATGTCTCCCGCGAGGTCGCGCCACTGGATCTCGTCGACCACCACCCCCAGCGGCAGCAGCTCCTCGGCGGCCCCGGCCTCGTCGAGCAGGTCGAGCGTGGAGGGGTGGAAGGTGGATGCCTTCGAGGTGGTGCCGAGTTCGGATCCGGCCTCGACCACCAGCACGTCGACGCCCTGCTGCGCGAGGCGGAGCGCCCCGAACAGGCCGACCGGGCCGGCTCCGACGACCAGGACCCCGCGGTGCTCGCTCATGCCGCGACCTCGGCGGTCTGCGCCGCGAGCCGCGCGAGGAGCGGATGGGACGCGCCGGCGGGAAGGTCGCGCTGCAGCCAGCGCGCGCCGCACAGGTTCGAGGAGAGGACCCTGCGCTCGGTGCCGGCGGAGAGGCGCGTCATCGCGCCGATCGTGGGCATGCCCGTGCCCGTGAAGAGGATCACGGCGTCGTCGGCGACGCCCGCCGCCTCGACCTGCTCGGCGAGCGCCTCCTCCGTGACGTCGTACGGGTTGTAGCCGGTCTGCGCCCGCACCCGCACCACGTCGCCGACCTCGAAGCCGGCGGCCTCCCAGTATCGGTGCGACAGCTCGGTGAGCCACGTCTCGTACGGCGAGGCCACGACGATCCGCGTCGCCCCGAGGGCGGTCAGCGCGTCGGTGATCGTGAGCGTGGCCGAGCGCACGGCGGTGCCGAGCTGCTCGCCCAGATCGGCGCAGAGCGCCACGTCCTCCTGCGGCGAGAGCAGGTAGTGCGAGCCCGTGCACGCGATGAAGACCGAGTCGAGCGCGAGGCTGCCGAAATCGGCCACCGACTCCGGCAGCACGTCGAGGTAGCCCTGGTTGCGCTGCTGCTGATCCCACCCGGTGAACACCGGGAAGCGGGTCGTGTGCATCGCCAGCTCGGGAGAGATGAGCTCGCGGAACTCGGGCTCGACGGTGGGGTTGGCGGGGGGAACGATCACTCCGCCGCGGTGGTGCAACTTCGACATTTACTCGCCCTTCGCGATCGGGTACTGGATGTGCTGGACTTCCTGGAAGGCGGAGATGCCCCAGATCCCGCCTTCCCGGCCGATGCCGCTGTAGCCGAAACCGCCGAACGGGGCGTCGGGCCGCAGGCCGCTCGCCTCGTTCATCGCGACGGTGCCGACGCGCAGGCGCGGGGCCACCTCGGCTGCGAGGGCCGGATCTCCGTAGAGGTAACCGTTGAGGCCGAAGCGGGAGTCGTTCGCGATGGCGATCGCCTCCTCGACGTCGGAGTACGGGAGCATCACCGAGACCGGGCCGAAGATCTCATTCTGCGCGATCGGGTCCGCGTTGTCGACCCCGGCGATCATGTGCGGGTTCACCCACCAGCCCTCGGTGAAGTCGGGCCGCCCGCCGCCGACGGCGATGCGCGCGCCCCGTCCGACGGCGTCGGAGACCATCCCCTCGATGCGGGCGCGGTGCTCGGGCCGGATCACGGGACCGACATCGGTGGCGCGGTCCCACGGGTCTCCGACGACGAGGTCGGCGAAGACCTGCTCGGTGGCGGCCACGAACTCGTCGATCGCGTCGCGGTGGACGAGCAGCCGGGTGGGCGACGCGCACCCCTGGCCGGCGTTGCGGGTGTAGCGGCGGTGCACCTGGTTCGCCGCGACGCCGAGATCCGCACCGGGCAGGATGATGGCGGGCGACTTGCCCCCGAGCTCGAGAGTGACGCGCTTGATGCCCGCCGCCGACTGGGAGATGATGCTCTGCCCGACGGTGTCGGAGCCGGTGAAGGAGATCTTGTCGACGCGCGGATGCTCGGTCAGCGCCTGCCCCGTCTCGGGGCCGCCGACGATCACGTTCAGCACGCCGTCGGGGAGGCCCGCCTCACGGGCGAGCCGGCCCACCGCGAGCACCGAGAGCGGCGTGCGCGGCGACGGCATCAGCACGACGGTGCAGCCGGCGGCGAGCGCGGCGCCGACCTTCCAGAGCCCGAGGTGCAGCGGGTAGTTGTAGGCGGAGATCGCGGCGACCACGCCGACGGGTCGCTTGTAGACGACGGATCGCCGGCGCACCCCGTAGTCGGTCTCGCCGAGGTCCACGGCGTCGTCCTGCAGAATCAGATCCGCGTACCAGCGCATCTGATCGACGGGGAAGCGGATCTGCAGCGTCTCGGCGAGGGTGACGGGGGTGCCGACCTCGGCGATGATCGTCGAGATCAGCCGGTCGGCGTTCGCCTCGACGAGGTCGCAGAAGCGGTGGATCAGGCGCGAGCGCTCTTCGCGCGGTGCGGAGCTCCAGGCGGGGAAGGCCGCAGCGGCCGCCGTCACCGCGCGGTCGACCTGCTCGGCCGAGGCCGAGGGAACCTCCGCGAGCGGTGCGCCGGTGGCGGGGTTGAACACCTCGATGACGGGCCCGCCGCCGCGCACGGCGTCGCCGCCGATCGTCATCTCGGGGTCGGTCGTGGGGGTCAGCCGATGACGGGGATCCAGTGTCATGTTCGCTACTCCTTGCTGTCCGCCCTGCGATCCACGGGTCATCCCGCGAATGCGCCGAGCGCTGATTCGAATGCGCCGATGGTGGTGTCGATATCGGCGTCGGTGTGCTCCACGGAGAGGTACATGAGCCCGCGGGGCAGCGTCATGACGCCGCGCTCCACGAGAAGCTCCGAGAAGGCGAGCGTGGCGTCCTTGTCGAGCCCGACGAGATCGGAGAGCCGCTCCAGCGGTCGATCCGAGACGAAGAACTGGAGGCAGGTGCCGACGCGGTTCACCGCGAGCGGCGCCGAGGCCCTCGCCGCCGCCTCGCGGATCCCGTCCGTGAGGCGTTCGCCCCGCCGCTCCATGTCCGGATAGAGCTCGTCGGCGCGCTCGGAGAGGTAGCGCAGGCAGGCGTTGCCCGCCGCGACCGAGACTGGGTTGCCGTTGTAGGTGCCGCGGTGCAGCACCCGGCCCGACGAGACCGGCTCCATCGCCCTCGCGCTGCCGGTGACGGCGCTGATCGGCAGGCCACCGCCGAGCACTTTGCCGAGCACCGTGAGGTCGGGGGTCACGCCGTAGCGGCCCTGCGCACCGGCGAGCCCGAGGCGGAACCCGGTGATGACCTCGTCGAAGACGAGCAGCGATCCGTGGCGCTCCGTCGCCTCGCGCAGCCCCTCGAGGAACCCGGGGTCTGGCTCGAAGCAGCCGGCGTTGACCGCTGCGGCCTCGGTGATCACCGCCGCGACCGTGTCGTCGAGCACCGCGTGCAGGCCATCGAGGTCGCCCCAGTCGAGCGAGATCACGTTGCGGACGGCCAGCGGATCCTGTCCGTCGGTCGTGAGCGCGTCGCTTCCCGGCGCGTTCGAGACGTGCATGCCGTCGGACCAGCCGTGGTAGTGGCCGCGGAACTTCACGACGCGGTGCCTGCCGGTGTGCGAGCGGGCGATGCGCAGCGCGAGTTGCACGGCCTCGGTGCCCGAGCTGAGGAACGTCGTCACCTCGGCGCTCGGCAGGCACGCGGCGACGCGTTCGGCGAGCTCCGCCTCGCCGCTCGTCACGCCGCCCGTGCGCAGACCCCGCTCGAGCTCGGCGCGCACGGCGTCGATCACGGGCCGGGGGCTGTGCCCGAGCAGCAGCGGCCCGTAGCCCAGCGCGTAGTCGAGGTACTCGTTGCCGTCGACGTCGGTGACGCGGCAACCGGACGCGGACGCCTGCACGATCGCGACGGGCAGCTGCGACGCTCGCGGCGAGGAGGAGACCCCCCTGGCGAGCACCTGCCGCGCCCGTTCGCGGTAGGCGAGGGAACCCGTGAAACCGCGGGTCGTCGTCTCAAGCCGCATGGCTGTCCTCTCCGGTCCAGAACACGACGCGGCGCTCGATGAAGCCGATGATGCCGTGCAGGGCCATGCCGATGATCGCGAGCACGATCAGCACCGAGAACATGCCGGCGATGTTGAACTGGTAGTTGTACTGCAGGATCAGGTAGCCGAGACCCTTCTTCGCGCCCACGAACTCGCCGACGATCGCACCCACCAGGGCGAACAGCGTGCCGATCTTCAGGCCGGTGAACACGTAGGGCAGCGAGTTGCGGATCTTCACCTTCCAGAACACCTGCCCCGCGTGGGCGCCGAACGACCGCATCATCTGCAGCTGATCGGGGTCGGAGGCCTTCAGCCCCGCGATGACGTTCACGAGTATGGGGAAGAAGGAGATGATCGCGGCCATCACGACCTTCGAGAGCTCGCCGAAGCCGAACCAGATGACGAACAGCGGGGCGAGCGCCACGCTCGGGATCGTCTGGAAGGCGACGACGTAGGGCATGAGCGAGCGCTCGAGCACCTTGACCTGGGAGATGAGCGTTCCGAGCACGAGGGCGATCACGACGCCGAAGGCGTAGCCGAGCAGCACCTCGCTGCCGGTCACCCACAGGTTGCTCCAGAACGTGTCCTGGCCGAAGAGGCCGGTCAGGGACCCCCAGATCGTGAAGGGCCCGGGGAGGATGAACTCGGGCACCTCGAGGAGGCGCACCGCTCCCTCCCACAGGGCCATGATGATCACGAACGTGATCGGCACGAGGTACAGTTCGGGCTTCCTGGCAAGCAGGGCTCCGAACCCGCCCTGCGTTCTCTTCGACAGCGCGTCGGCCTCGACGACCGCGACCGGGACTGTTTCCGTCATCAGCGTCTCTCCTGTTCTCAGTCGACCATCGAGCTGTTGTTGAAGTGAACGCGGATGCGCTCGAGCCTGTCGCCGGCCGTCTCGGTGGCCATGTCGGCGAGGCTGCGCGGGCGCGGGATGTCGACGCCCACGATCTCCGCGATGCGCCCCGGTCGCGGGGTCATCACCACGACCCGGTCGGCGAGGAAGGCCGCTTCGGGGATCGAGTGCGTCACGAAGACCACCGTCTTGCCGCTGGCGAGCCAGATTCGCTGCAGCTCCTCGTTCATGAACTCGCGCGTCATGGCGTCGAGCGCCCCGAATGGCTCGTCCATGAGCAGGACCTTGGGGTCGTGCACGAGCGCGCGGCAGATGCCCGCGCGCTGCTGCATGCCCCCCGAGAGCTCCTTGGGGTACTTGTCGGCGAAGCCGTCGAGGCCGACGGTGGACATCAGCTCGCGAGCCCGCTCGAGCCCGGCCTTCCGATCCAGCCCCTGCACCTCGATGGGGATCATGATGTTCTCGAGGATCGTGCGCCAGGGCAGCAGCGTCGGCTGCTGGAAGACGACGCCGACCTCCGAGCTCGGGCCGGAGACCGGCCTGCCGCCCAGCGTCACCTCCCCGTCGTAGGCGGGGATCAGGCCCGCCAGGATCTTCAGCAGCGTCGTCTTGCCGCAGCCCGAGGGGCCGACGAGCGCGATGAACTCGCCCTGACCGACCGTGAGGTCCACGTCGTCCAGCGCCACGGTCGGCGTCGAACGACGCGGACGGTAGGTCTTGGTCAGCCCGCGCACCTCGATCAGCGGGTCTCCGGTGTTCATCGGTGTTGCCATTTCGTCGGCCCCCGTCCTGCGTTACTTTCCGGTGTTCGCGACAGCGGTGCGATCGAAGTCGAGGTACTGATCCGACAGGGAACCGTCCCAGACCTCGTCGACCTCGAACTCGGTCGTGATCTGATCCGTCATCAGCGCGTAGTCGATGACGGCCTGCCACCGCTCGTCGTCGAGCAGGAGCCAGTCGCCCCACTCCTCGGGATCCTCGGCGGGATCGGTGGGGAGCGAATCGAGGAGCGCGATCTGCATGGCCTCGAGGGTCTGCTGCGCCTCCTCGCCCTCGGGGTCGCTCGCACCCGGGAGCACCGAGAACTCCTCGAAGCTCAGGGCGAGGGCCTCCTCCTGGTTCACCTGCGAGTAGACGATGCCCTTGTAGGCGGCGCGCACGAAGCCCGCCAGCTCGTCGGGGTGCTCCTCGAGCATCTGATCGGTAGTCGCCATCGTGACGCTGAACAGCTCTTCGAGCTCGGCCGGGCGGTCGAGGAGCTCGAGCTCCACCCCGCTGTTGCCCATCACGGTGAAGGAATCGGTGAACGAGTCGACCGCGTCGATCTCGCCGTTCTGCAGCGCCGCGGCCGCCGAGGTGCCCGAGCCGACCGGGATGATCTCCACGTCGTCCTCGCTGAGACCGGCGATGGCGAGGTTCGCCTTGAGGTCGGAGTAGGAGGCCGAGGCCAGGCTGATGACGCCGACGCGCTTGCCCTTCAGATCCTCGATCGACGAGATGTCGCTGCCAGACGGCACGCCGATGTAGTAGGGCCAGTGCACGGTGAGCGCTGCGAACGCCTTGACCGGGACGCCCTGCTCGATCGCGGCGAGGATGTTCGCCGAGGAGGCGTAGGCGACGTCGGCGCTTCCGCTCGCGAGCGCCTGGATCGCGGCGGTCGAGCCGTCCGAGGTGACCATGTCGACCTCGAGCCCCTCCTCCTCGAAGAAGCCGAGCTTCTTGGGAACCGCGTAGGTGAAGGTCTCCTCGCCCGCGGTGACCGTGTTGCGCGCGAACGCGACCGTCACGGTCGTGGGCCCGCCACCCTCGCCGCCGCCCTCGTCGTCCGGTCCGCCGTTCGACGCGCAGCCCGCGGCGAGGAGAACCGCGGTCGCCGCGGCAGCGAGCTTCAGTAGCTTCGATTTCTTCATCATGACCTCTCTTCGAGCGCATCATTGCGACTCGACTTGCCTTCTGCGACCCCGCGGCCCACACGCTCGAATCGCGAGCGGTACCGTTCCGCTCAGCGGAACTAAGATCACATTTCCAATCCTGCCACTCGCACTGGCATTCGTCAACGCACGAAATGTAAACTTAACATCCCCTTGGTTTCAATGAAATTGTGTGGTTGAGTAAACGACAAGCAGCCTCGCAAATCGATCCGCCTAGCGGAACAGATGATAGAGTGTCGAACACGATGAACCGGAGAGGAGAGACACAGGTGGCAGAGAACCAGAAGTCCAGCGGAACGGAGTCGGCGACGCGGGTGACCTCGCTCCTGCTCCTCTTCATCTCAGGCAAGCGGGCCTGGGGCGTCTCCGAGATTTCCCGCGAGCTCGGTTTGTCGAAGGCCGTCGTGCACCGCATGCTGCAGGCCCTGACGGCCCAGAGCTTCCTCACGCAGAACCGCGGCACCCGCGAGTACACCCTCGGTCCAGCCGCGGCCGCCTTCGGCGCAGCCGGGATGCGTTCGTCCGACCTCCGCCGGGTCGCGCGGCCGGTGCTCGAGCGACTCCATGCGGCCACGAACGAGACCGTCACGCTCTCGAGCCTCGTCGGCGAGCAGCGCGTCTACCTCGACCAGATCGAGAGCCTGCGCGAGATCAAGATGGCGGTCGAGCTCGGCCGCCTCTTCCCTCTCAACGCGGGCTCCTCGGGGCGCGTGATCCTGGCCTACCTGTCCGAGGATCGCCGCGAGCACCTCCTGCACACGGTGCTGCCTCGCATCACTTCGCACACGATCCTCGACGCGGACGCGCTCCGCGCGGACTGCGAGCGCATCCGCGAGGTCGGATACGCGGTATCGCAGGGGGAGCGCCAGGTCGGTGCCGGCTCAGTCGCAGCGCCCATCTTCGACCTCGACGACGAGGTCGTCGGCTCCATCTCCATCTGCGGCCCCATCGACCGGCTCTCCGTCGAGGTGCTGGAGAGCATGTCAGGGGTGCTGCTCGAGCACGCCCACGAGATCTCGACAGAGCTCGGCTACCACCCCGACGACTCTTCCCACGCCCATCCACCCGCCGGGAGGCTTCCATGACATCCCACCCTCCGCCGGGCGCGAACGCCCCGATGCCGCTCGAAGGCCTCACGGTCATCGACGCCTCGACGATCATCGCCGGGCCGATCTGCTGCCAGCTGCTCGGAGACTTCGGCGCCGACGTGATCAAGATCGAGCACCCGGTCAAGCCCGACGGGCTGCGCGGCCACGGCCACCAGAAGGACGGCCACCCGCTCTGGTGGAAGGAGATCTCCCGGAACAAGCGCGACGTCGCGCTCAACCTCGGCACCGACGCCGGCGCCGAGATCCTGAAGCGGCTCATCGCGGACGCCGACGTCCTCGTCGAGAACTTCCGCCCGGGAACTCTGGAGCGCTGGGGGCTCGCCCCGGAGATCCTGCAGGGCATCAACCCGGGCCTCGTCATCGTGCGCATCACTGGCTTCGGTCAGACCGGGCCCTACTCGAGCCGCGCAGGCTTCGGCACGCTCGCGGAGTCGATGAGCGGCTTCGCGCACCTCACCGGCCCCGCCGACGCCCCTCCCTCGCTGCCCGCCTTCGGCCTGGCCGACAGCATCTGCGGCATCGCCGCGTCCTCGGCCGCGCTGATGGCGCTGCGGCACCGCGATCGGACGGGCGAGGGTCAGGTCGTCGACATGAGCATCCTCGAGCCGATCCTCACCGCCGTCGGCCCGTCGCCCACCGTCTACCAGCAGCTCGGGATCATCGGACACCGAAACGGCAATCGCTCGGTCAACAACGCTCCCCGCAACACCTATCTCACCGCAGACGGCAAGTGGCTGGCGATCTCCACGAGCGCGCAGAGCATCGCGGAGCGCGTCATGCGGCTGGTCGGTCACCCCGAGGTCATCGACGAGCCCTGGTTCGCGAGCGGCGCGGGCCGCGTGCGGCACGTCGAAGAGCTCGATGCCTACGTCGGAGACTGGATCGGCGCGCGCAGCCTCGACGAGGTCGTCTCGGCCTTCACCGACGCCGGTGCCGCGATCGCCCCGGTCTACGACGCATCCGACGTCGTGAACGACCCGCACATCCGCCAGACGGAGATGCTCACCGAGGTCGACGACCCCGACCTCGGGCCGCTGCTGCAGCACAACGTGATGTGGCGCATGTCGAAGTCGCCCGGCGCCATCCGCTTCACCGGCCGCGCGCACGGCGCCGACACCGACGACGTGCTGCACGAAGTCGGATATTCAGACGAACAGATCCAGGCCCTCAGAGAAAGCGGTGCGATCAAGTGACCGATCAGCTCCTCGACGCGCTCACCCGAGGCGTGACGACCTACGACCTCGCCCGCCAGTTCCGTGTGGGCATGCCCCAGTCGCCGAACCACCCGCAGTTCTGGCACGTGCTCCCCCGTCGCCACGGCGACATGGTCCGATCCGACGGCGGCAGCGCGGCCAACGACATGATCACGACCGGCACGCACGTGGGCACGCACATCGACGCGCTCGCCCACGTCAGCCAGGACGGCAAGCTCTACGGGGGCAGCGACGCCGGAGACGCGTGCCTCGGCGGCAAGTACGTCGAGCACGGCGTGCACACGATCGAGCCGATGATCCGGCGCGGGGTGCTCGTCGACGTCGCCGCCCACCGGGGCGTCACCACTCTGGACGGCGGCTATGAGATCACGCTCGAAGACTTCCGGGCGACGCTCGAGGCGCAGGGCACGGAGATCCGACGAGGCGACGTCGTGCTCATTCGCTCGGGATGGGGAGCCAGGTTCGAGGAGGGTCAGGCCTTCGTCGGCGGCGCCACGGGGGTGCCCGGCATCGGCGAGGAGGTCGGCGAGTGGCTCGCGGCGCAGGGAATCCACGCCGCGGGCGCGGACTCGATCGCGTTCGAGTGCCTGCGGCCGGGAGCCGGCCACGGCCTGCTGCCCGTGCACCGCATCTTCCTGGTGGAGCATGGCATCTACATCATCGAGGCCATGAACCTCGAGGAGATCTCGGCGGCGCGGGTGCACGAGTTCACGCTCGTGCTGGTGCCCCTCAACATCTTCGGCGCGACCGGCTCGCCCGTGCGCCCTCTGGCGGTGGTCTCCGGTGAGTGAGCCGCAGACCCCCACCCTCTCCCAGCGGCTCGCGCGGTTCGCAGCGGAGACGACCTTCGAGACGCTTCCGAGCGATGTGGTGGAGAGCGTCCGCGGGCGCATCCTCGACATCCTCGGCATCTGCCTTGCGGCGACGCCCCTGCCGACGAGCCGCGCGGCGATGCGCTGGGCGGAGACGCAGGGCGGAGCCGCCCAGGCC
Source organism: Leucobacter chromiisoli (assembly GCF_016522505.1). Classification (GTDB taxonomy): domain Bacteria; phylum Actinomycetota; class Actinomycetes; order Actinomycetales; family Microbacteriaceae; genus Leucobacter; species Leucobacter chromiisoli. The sequence goes on from NZ_JAEHOH010000016.1 coordinate 33,674, forward strand.
ACCGCCTTCGGCCTGCGGGAACGGGTTCCCGCCACGAGCGCCGCATTCGTCAACGGCGTGCTCGCCCACTCGCTCGACTACGACGACACCCACCTCCCCTCGGTGCTGCACCCCAGCGCCTCGGTGGTGCCCGCGGCGCTGGCCGCAGCGGAGGCGAACCGCGCGACCGGCGCGCAGACGATGGCCGCCATCGCCGTCGGCATCGAGGTGTGCGTGCGCATCGGCATGGCCGGCTACGACCGGCAGGCGGGCAACTCGACCTTCTTCGAGCACGGCCAGCACGCGACCTCGATCGCGGGGGCGATGGGTTCCGCCGTCGCCGTCGGCATGCTCTCCGGCCTCGACGAGGACGGCATCTCGAACGCGCTCGGGGTCGCGGCCTCGATGGCCTCCGGCATCATCGAGTCGAACCGCACGGGGGGCACCGTCAAGCGGATGCACTGCGGCTGGGCCGCGCACTCCGCCGTCTCCGCGGCGCAGCTGGTCGCGCTCGGCTTCACCGGCCCGCCGACCGTGCTCGAGGGGCGCTTCGGCTTCTTCCAGGCCTGGCTCCACGGCAACTTCGATCCCGCCGAGATCACCCGCGGTCTCGGCGAGGAGTGGGCAGTCCCCGACATCTTCTTCAAGCCCTACCCCGCGAACCACTTCACCCACGCGGCGATCGATGCCGCCCTCGCGCTCCGCGCAGGCGGACTGCGATCGGAGGAGGTCGAGCGCATCGAGCTCGGCGTCGCAGCCGCCACCGTCCGCACCGTCGGCGAGCCCATCGAGGTCAAACGTGCGCCGCAAACCGGCTACATGGCCCAGTTCAGCGCGCCGTTCGTCATCGCCGCCGCGCTGAGCGGGGGCGGCGGACTCGGGCTCGGTCTCGACGACTTCACCGACGAGCGCGCCGCGGATCCCGAGCTGCGCACGGTCATGTCGGCCGTCAGCGTCGTCGCCGACGCCGAGTGCGACGCGATCTTCCCTCATCAGTTCCCCGGCATCCTGCGCGTGCGCACCGTCGACGGCCGCGAGCTCGTCGAGCGGGTGCTCGTCAATCGGGGCGGCCCCGGGCGCCCCCTCACCTTCGAGGAGCTCGGGGCAAAGTTCCGCGACAACGCGGAGCGCGTGCTGGGCCCCGAGTCGATCGAGCGGATGCGCGACGTCCTGGCCCGCTTCGAGCACCTCGACGATGTCGGCGAGGCCCTCGACGTGGGGGGGGCGCGCGGGCCCCCCGGGCCCCCGCCCCCCCAGACCCACAGCGTAAGCCGTGGAAAG
>NZ_JAEHOH010000017.1 GCF_016522505.1 Leucobacter chromiisoli
CCCCGGCCCCGCATCGCCCACCCCCCCGTGGGCGGCGCGCCCCTCCCCGCCGGGGCCGCGCGCGCCCCCGACGGCCTCCTCCCCTCCATGACCAACTGAGACAGCATTCGAAGGAGCACACATGTCTGAGTTCGATCTCCTCATCAAGAACGTCCGCGTCATCAGCGCGAACGACGACCCGGTCACGGGCGACATCGCCGTGAAGGACGGCCGGATCGCCGAGATCTCCGCCTCCATCGACGCCGATCGCGCGACGGAGGTCGTCGAGGGCGACGGCAGGCTCGCCTTCCCGGGCGCGATCGACGCGCACCAGCACTGGGGCATCTACAACCACCTGAGCGAGGACGCCGTCTCGGAGTCGCGCGCCTCCGCGCAGGGCGGCGTGACCACCGGCATCAACTACACCCGCACCGGTCAGTACTACCTGAACGAGGGCGGCCCCTACGAGGAGTTCATGCCCAAGGTGCTCGGCGCGTGCGAGGGCCGCGCCCACATCGACTACGCGTTCCACGTGGCGCCCATGTCGAAGCAGCACATCGACGAGCTGCCCGCGCTGGCCCAGGAGTTCGGCGTCACCTCGTTCAAGATCTACATGTTCTACGGCGGCTTCGGCCTGCACGGGGCGTCGTCGAGCCAGCGCGAGTTCCTCATGCTGCCGGAGGACGAGAACTACGACATCGCCCACTTCGAGTTCGTGATGCGCGGTGTGCAGAAGCTGCGCGAGGAGCTGCCCGAGTACGCCGACGAGATCTCGCTGTCGCTGCACTGCGAGACCGCCGAGATCATGCGGGCCTACACGCAGATCGTGCAGTCGGAGGGCAGGCTCAGCGGGCTCGAGGCGTACAGCGCTGCACGCCCGCCCCACTCCGAGGGTCTCGCGATCACGATCGCCTCCTACCTCGCGCACGAGACGACGCTGCCGAACATCAACCTGCTGCACCTCACCTCCGCGAAGGCGCTGGAGGCGGCACTCACGATGGCGAAGGCCTTCCCGCACATCAACTTCCGCCGCGAGGTCACCATCGGGCACCTGCTCGCGGACTACACGAACGCGGCGAACATCGGCGGCAAGGTGAACCCGCCGCTGCGGTCCCCGGAAGACGTGGAGGCGCTCTGGGAGCATCTGATCGCCGGCGACATCGACTGGGTCGTCAGCGACCACGCCTGCTGCAAGGACGAGATGAAGTTCGGCGAGGGCGAGCACCGGGACGACGTGTTCATGGCGAAGTCGGGCTTCGGCGGAGCCGAGTACCTGCTGCCCGGCCTGGTCGGCGCCGGCCTCAAACGCGGCCTCAGCGAGCAGCGCATCGCCCAGCTCGCGGCCTGGAACCCGGCGCGCCGCTACGGCCTCGAGGGCAAGGGCGACATCGCGGTCGGCTACGACGCCGACATCGCCCTCGTGGACCCGACCGGCTCGACCGTGATCCGCCCGCAGGACTCGGAGTCGACGCAGGAGTACACGCCCTTCGACGGCTTCACACTCGACGCGCTTGTGACCGACACCTTCGTGCGCGGCCACCGCGTGCTGGCCGACGGCGAGGTCGTGGGCGACCCGATCGGGCGCTACGTCGCCCGCGGCCCCAAGCGCTGAAGCCCGACGCGTCGAGCCCGTGCCGCTTGACGCGTAGACGCGCGGGGCGATCCCGCCCTATGCGGGGAGGCGCGGGATCGCCGAGATCAGGCGGCGCGTGTAGGGGTCGCGCGGCTCGGCCAGCACGGCCGCCGTCGGGCCCTGCTCGACGATCCGGCCCCGCTCGAGCACGGCGGTGCGCTCGCAGGCCGCCGCCACGGCGCTGAGATCGTGCGAGACCATGAGGAGGGCGAGGCCGGTCGTGCGCCGCAGCTCGTTCACGAGCTCGATCACCTGGGTGCGCGTGCTCACGTCGAGCGCGCTCACGGGTTCATCGGCGACGAGCACCCGGGGGCGCACGACGACGGCGCGCGCGATGGCGATGCGCTGCCGCTGGCCCCCCGAGAACTCGTGCGGGTAGCGCTCGGCCGCGTCGCCGTCGAGGCCGACGGCCGCGAGCGCTTCGCCCACCCGCGAGCGAGCGTCCGCGCCGCGCGCGAGCCCCAGCGACTCGAGCGGCTCGGACACGATCGCGCCGATGCGCTGTCTCGGGTCGAGCGACGAGTAGGGATCCTGGAACACCGCCTGCACGCTGCCGCGGAAGCCGCGCATCAGGGCACGATCGCGCACCGCCAGCGGGCTCCCGTCGAAGCGCACCTCGCCCGCCGACGGCCGTTCGAGGCCGAGCAGCAGGTTCAGCAGCGTCGACTTGCCCGCCCCGGATTCGCCGACGATCCCGACCGACTCCCCCGCACCGACCTCGAGCGAGACGCCCTCCAGGATCCGTCGCCTGCCGTACGAGAAGTCGACGCCCCGCGCCTCGAGCACCGTCATCGCTCCCCCTCGTCCGTATCGGCCTCCGCGAGGGGGCCCACCGCCCCGTCCGACCCGCGCGCACCGGTCCCGTCGCCGCGGGGACCGCGCGGACCGTCGCCGTCGAGCGCCGCGTCGAGCGCCCGCGCATGCGCGACGAGCTGCGCCGTGTAGGGGTCGCGCGGTTCGCGCAGGATCGCGTCGACCGGCCCCTCCTCGACGCAGGCTCCGCCGCGCAGCACGTGCACCCGGTCCGTCATGCGCGAGACGACCGCGAGATCGTGGCTGATGAAGAGCAGGCCGGTGCCGCGCTCCGCGACGAGCCGGTCGAGCAGGTCGAGGATCTCCGACTGCACGGTGACGTCGAGCGCGGTGGTCGGCTCGTCGGCGATGAGCAGCCTCGGCCGCGCGGCGATGGCGACGGCGATCGCGACGCGCTGCCGCTGGCCGCCCGAGAGCTCGTGGGGGTAGGCGCGGGCGAGCCGGGGATCCTCGAGCCGCACCTCGGCGAGCACCTCGGCGACGGATCGCGCCAGCTCGGCGCCGCGCAGCCCGAGGTGGCGGCGCAGCGGTTCCCCGACCTGCCTGCCGACCCGCATGAGGGGGTCGAGCGCCGTCATCGGCTCCTGGAACACCATCCCGGCGACCGGTCCCCGCAGCGGGCGCAGCCGCGCGTCGGGCGCGCCGACCGTCTCCACGCCGGCGAGCCTCACCGAGCCGCTCGCCTCCAGGCCCGCGGGCAGCAGGCCCTGGATCGCGAGCGAGCTCAACGACTTGCCGGAGCCCGACTCGCCGATGAGGCCGACCCGCTCGCCGGGGGCCACGGAGAAGGAGAGATCGCGCACGAGGGGGCGGTGAGCACGCTCGGGCGGCGATCCCGCTTCACGGGCGGCGGGCGGCGATCCCGCCCCCTCTGCGGCACCGCGACCGTCCGCGACCGCGATGCCCAGCCCGCGCACCTCGAGCAGCGCCTCGGCCGTCATCGCGTCCCCCTCCCCCGTCGAGTCGGATCGGCCGCGTCGCGCAGCCCGTCCGCGATGAAGTTGACGCCCAGCACCAGCACCACGAGCGCGATGCCGGGGGCGATCGCCCCCACGGGAGCGGTCATGACCGTGCCCTGCGCCTCCTGCAGCAGGCGCCCCCACGACGCGTTCGGCGGCGGAGCGCCGAGTCCGAGGTACGACAGGCTCGCCTCCGCGAGCACGGCGGCGCCGAACTGCAGGGCGAGCGCGACGCCGAGGGTGGGGGCGATGTTCGGGATCACGTGCCGCCGCACGATCCCGAGCGTGCTCGTGCCGCTCGTGCGCGCGGCCGTGACGTACTGGGCGTTCACGACCCGCTTCGCGAGGATCCGCGAGATGCGGGCGACCACCGCGGAGAGCGCGAGCCCGATCGCGAGGATCGCCGAGCCGAGCGAGGCCGGCTGCAGCGCGACGATGAGCATCGCCGTGAGCAGCACGGGGAACGCGATCGCCACGTCGAGCATCGCCGAGATGGCGTCGTCGAGCCACGGCGCCGCGAAGGCCGCGACCAGCCCGACCGTGACCCCGATGGCGGCCGCGATGGCGACGGACCCGATCCCGACGGTGAGGGCGATGCGCGCGCCGACCATCAGCTGGCTCAGCAGGTCGCGGCCGAGGCGGTCGGTGCCGAGCAGGTGCTCCGCGCCGGGCGGGGACAGGCGCCCGCCGGAGGTGTCCGAGAGCGAGTAGGGCAGCCAGAAGAGCGAGACGATCGCGACGAGCACGACGATCCCCGTCAGCGCGAGGCCCACGGTCAGGGTGACGCTGCGGCGCCCGATCCTCCGCCTCATCGGTCCACCCCCACGCTGCGGCGCAGCCGCGGATCCACGAGTCGCTGCACGATGTCGGCGGCGAAGCCGACGAGCAGCACGATCAGGGTCGTCACCACGAGCACGCCCTGGATCGCGGCGAAGTCGTGTCGCGCGATCCCGTCGACCAGGTAGCTGCCGAGGCCGGGGAGCGCGTAGACGCTCTCGACGACCACGGCGCCCAGCAGCGCCGTCGAGAGCTCGATGCCGAGCACCGCGATCACCGGCACCGAGCCGTTGCGCACGCCGTGCCGCCACAGCGCCTCGCCGAAGCCCGAGCCGTGGGCGCGGGCGGTGCGCAGGTAGTCGCTGCCGAGCACGTCGAGGGTCGCCGAGCGCACGTAGCGCGTGAGCGACGCGCCCATCACGATCGCGATGGCGACGGCGGGCAGCACGAGCGACGAGACGGCCCCCGCGGGATCGCCCCAGGATCCGACGGGGAAGCCGCCCGTCGGGAACCACCCGAGCCGCAGGCCGAAGATCCACACCAGGATGATGCCGACCCAGAACACCGGCACCGCGATGCCGAGCTGCGCGAAGCCCGACAGCAGGATCCCGTACCAGCGGTCCGCGCGCAGGGCGCTCGTCACGCCGGCGGCGCAGGCGAGCGCGAGCGCGATCAGGAAGGCGAGCAGGGTGAGCGGGAGGGTCACCTGCAGCCGGGCGGCGACCTCCGGGCCGACCTCGGTGCTGCTCAGCAGCGAGGTGCCCAGGTCGAGGCGGAGCATGTCGCCGGCCCAGGCGAAGAACTGGACCAGGATCCGACGATCCGAGCCGACCTGCGCCCGCGCCGCCGCGATCTGCTCGGGCGTCGCGTTCACCGAGAGCAGCGCGTTCGCGGGATCGCCCGGCAGCAGGCGCAGCAGCACGAAGATCACGATCATCGCGAGTGCGAGGGAGCCCAGGAGCAGGGCGCTGCGGCGGACGAGGTAGCGGAGCATGGGCCTCTCGGATCGTGCGGGGGATCCCGGAGCCGCGCCGTGGCGGCGGCGGGATCCCGCCCGGTCATTCCTTGACGATGTTATACGCGAAGAACTGCGAGTTGAGGCCGTTCACCGGGTACCCCGACACGCTGTTCGACGCGACGACCACCTGCGGGTACAGGTACAGCCACGCGCTCGCGGCGTCGCCCGCGATCTGCCGGTTCGCCTGCTTGAGCAGCTCGGTCTGCTCCTCCTCGGACGAGGCCTGCTCGGCCTGCTCGATCCAGGCGGACACCTGCGGGTTGTCGTAGCCCCAGTAGAAGTCGGGGTTGCCGTACCAGACGACGTCGCGGTCGTTCACGTGCTCCTGCAGCGTCGCCTCGAAGTCGTGCTCCTGGAACACCTTCGTGTACCACTCGTCGGCGCTGATGGTGTTGATCTGCACGTCCACGCCGATCTTGCCGAGCTCGGACTGCAGGAACTCCGCGACCGCGGGGTGGGGGTCGTAGCTCGGGGTGTCGAGCGTGAACGAGAACCCGTCGGGGAGCCCGGCCTCCTCGAGCAGCTGCTCGGAGCGGTCGGGGTCGTAGGGGTTGAGATCGTTCAGATCCTCGTACCACGGATCGCTCGGGGGCACCATCGAGCCGATGACCGTGCCGTAGTCGCCCCAGATGGCGTTCAGCAGCTTCTCGCGATCGATCGCCGAGTAGATCGCCTGGCGCACGCGGGGATCGTCGAAGGGCTCGACGCGGTCGTTGAAGGCGAGCAGCTCCTTGGTCGTCGACTGGCCGTCGTTGATGGTGAACTCGCCGCTGTCCTCGAACTGCGGCAGCGAGTCGGGGTTCTGGGCGCTCGTGATGAGGTCGACGCGCCCGCTCTGCAGGGCCGTCGCCTCGGCGTTGGCGTCGGTGAAGTAGGTGAAGACGATGCCGCCGTTCTTCGCGGGCTCGCCCCAGTAGTCGTCCCAGCGCTCGAGCGTGAGCGTGCTGCCGCGCTTCCACTCGCCGAACGTGTACGGGCCGGTGCCGTCTGCCGTCGTCTCGAGGTCGGTGGCGTCGGCGTTCACGATCCAGACGTAGGAGAGCAGGTAGACGAACGAGATCGACCGCTGCTGCAGGGTGACGACCACCGTGCGCTCGTCGGGGGCCTCGACCCGATCGATGACCTCGAGGCTCGACTTGCGGGCCGACTGCGAGTCGGGGCCGATGACCGCCTCGATGCTCGCCTTGACGTCGGCCGAGGTGAGCTCCTTGCCCGAGTGGAAGGTCACGCCGTCGCGCAGCGTGAAGGTGTAGGTCAGCCCGTCGTCGCTCACCTCGTGCTCGGCCGCGAGCACCGGCTCGACCTCGCCGTCGTCATCGAGGCGGAACAGGCCCTCGTAGACGTTGCCGGTCAACGCCTCGGTGACGCCCTGGCCGCCGCCCGCGATGTTGCTGAGGTTCACGGGCTCGTAGAGCGAGCCGATCGAGATCGTCGCGTCGGGGCCCCCGTCGCCGGTGCCGGCCCCGCCCGAGGAGGCGCAGGAGGTCAGCGCGAGCGCCGCCGCGACGACGGCGCTCGCGGCCCAGAGGGTTCTCTTCTTCATGGTGTGTTCTGCTGTTCCTTCGGGTCTCGGCGGGGCGGGGGCGTGGAGCTTGGCGTCGCGTGACGCTCGGCGCGTGGTGCGGGGCGTGGCACCGCGTGGAGCGTGTCAGAGCGCGTAGAGGTCGAAGCCGTCGCGGAAGCGGGGCTGCCTCTCGCCGGCGCGGACCGCCCAGGGCAGGCGGTTCTGCGGCGGCGGCATGGGGCAGTTGTACTGCGCCGAGAAGCCGCATGGCGGCACGAAGGCGCGGTTGAAGTCGAGCGTGACGGGGCCGCCCTCGCCGAAGAGCGCGGGATCCCGATCCACCGCGAGGAAGCGACCGGGGGCGTAGCTCCCCTCCTCGCCGTCGCCGTTGGTGAGATCGCCGAAGACGAGCAGCAGCCGACCGCTGCTGTCGTAGGCCGACAGCTCGAAGCGCCGCCCGTCGCGCTCGAAGACGATGTCTCCGGGCGCCACGAGTTCGCGGGTGGCCCCCGCGTCCCTGATGTGCTCGAACGCGAGGGTGCGCCCGGCGCCCGCGGGCACGAACTCCGCCTCGATGACCCACTCCGGGTCGTAGGGGAACGCGTCGATCCCCTCGAAGGCCTCGATGGCCGGCGAGTGCGCGTCCCAGACGCGCAGCCCCCGCTCGGGCTCGCCCGTGTCGATGTTCTTCCGCTCGAGCGCCGTGACGACGACGCTGTCGGCCGGACGACCGTGCCGCTCGGCATCCTCGCGCCGCTCGGCGAGCTCGGCCTCGACCGCGGCCCGCGCTGCGTCCTCCGGGGTGCCGGCGGGGAACCATCTCGTGAGCGTCAGGCTCAGGTTGCCGGTCGCCGAAGCCACCTCGGCCTCGCGCGCGCGGTGCCACGCCTCGTGCGCGGCCTCGGCCATCTCATCCAGCTGGGGAGGGGCTTCGGTCGCCCGTGAATCTGCCGTCATGATGCTCCATTCTCCTCCGCGCCGCTTGCAAAGATCGTGAATGTTACACATTCTGAAATCGAAAGCGTGCGGCACGGGCTGCAACCGCGGGCCCGGGGCCGCTATTCCCGACGCTCGGAACGGCGCGGTGCGCCGACCGCACCGAACGCTCAGGCGGCGCCGACCGCACCGGGACGACTACCAGATGCTGACGCGCTGCTCGGGATCGAGCCACAGCTCGTCTCCCGGCTTCGTGCCGTAGGCCTCGTGGAACGCCGCGAGGTTGCGCACGATCTGGTTGCAGCGGAACTCGTTCGGCGAGTGCGGGTCGATGGTCAGCAGCCGCACCACCTCGGCGGGCCGCGACTTCTGCTGCCAGGCCTGGGCCCAGGAGAGGAAGAACCGCTCGGCGCCGGTGAGCCCGTCGATGACGGGCGACTCCGCGCCGCCGAGCGAGCGCAGGTACGCCTTCCAGGCGATCTCGAGGCCGGAGAGGTCGCCGATGTTCTCGCCGATCGTGAGCTCGCCGTTGACCGTCTGGCCGTCGGCGCCCTCGGGCGAGAGCGCGTTGTACTGGCCGATGAGCGCCTTCGTGCGCTGCTCGAAGGCCGCGCGGTCGGCCTCGGTCCACCAGTCGGTGAGCCTGCCCTCGCCGTCGTAGCGCGACCCCTGATCGTCGAAGCCGTGGCCGATCTCGTGCCCGATGACCGCGCCGATCGCCCCGAAGTTCGCGGCGGCGTCTGCGCGCTTGTCGAAGAACGGGGGCTGCAGGATCGCGGCGGGGAAGACGATCTCGTTGAAGCCGGGGTTGTAGTAGGCGTTCACGGTCTGCGGGGTCATGAACCACTCGTCGCGGTCGATGGGCTTGCCCACCTTGCCGAGCTCGCGCCCGAACTCGACTTCGGCGACGCGGCGCGAGTTGCCGACGAGATCGCCCGCGTCGACGGCGAGCGCCGAGTAGTCGCGCCACTTCACGGGGTAGCCGATCTTGGGGGTGAAGCGATCGAGCTTCTCGAGGGCGCGGCGCTTCGTCTCCTCCCCCATCCAGTCGAGGCGCTCGATCGACTCGCGGTACGCCTCGATGAGGTGCTCGACCAGGCCGTCCATCTCGGTCTTCGCGGTCTCGTCGAAGTGCCGCTCGACGTAGAGGCGGCCGACGGCCTCCCCCATCGCGCCCTCGACGAAGGAGACGCCGCGGCGCCAGCGGTCCCGCTGCTCGGTGGCGCCGGTGAGCGCGGTGCCGTAGAAGTCGAAGTTGGCGCGCGAGATCTGCTGGGAGAGCAGCGCGGCGGAGCCGCGGACGATGCTCCACACCAGCCAGGCTCGCCACGCCTCCAGCTCATCGTCGACGAGCAGGGAGGCGAGCCCCTCGAGCGCGTCCGGCTGCCCGGCGACGACCTCGGCGAAGGCGGCCTCCGGGGCGCCCATCGCCGAGAGGTACGCCTTCCAGTCGAGGGCCGGGGTGATCTGCTGCAGCTCGGTGAACGTGCGCAGGTTGTAGAGCTTCTGGATGTCGCGGCTCGCCACGTTGTCCCAGTGGTGCGAGGCGATGCGGCTCTCGAGGTCGTAGGCGAGGGCGGAGAGGTGCTCGGCCTCGCCCTCGGCGATGCCGACGAGGCCGAGCATGCGCGCGATGTGGGCCCGGTACTGCTCGCGCAGCTCGGCGAACTGCTCTTCGCGGTAGTAGGACTCGTCGGGCAGGCCGATGCCGCCCTGCATGACGAAGACGATGTAGCGGGAGGGGTCGCCGGGGTCGTTGTCGACGCCCATGCCGAAGAAGCCGCCGAGGCCCTGACGCTCGAGCTCCGCGACCAGCGCCACCAGCTCGGGCACCGAGCCGACGGCGAGCGCCCGCTCGATGTCGGCCGCGACGGGCTGAGCGCCGAGGGCGTCCACGCACTCGACGTCCATGAAGCTCGCGTAGAGCGCCGCCACCTTGTCGGCCTCGGCGTCGGCCCCGCCCTCGATGAGGCCGGCGGCGGGGGCCTCGGTGCTCATGATGATGTCGCGCACCGCCTCCTCCGCGTTCTCGGCGAGCACGGCGAAGGATCCGTAGCGGGCCTTGTCGGCGGGGATCTCGGTGCGCTCGATCCACCTGCCGTTGACGTGGCGGAACAGATCGTCCTGCGGGCGGATCGCCGGGTCGAGTTCTGCGGTGTCGATACCCGAAACGGGTGCTGCGTTGCTCATGCGACCACCCTATCGGCGGCTTCCGACATGGTTCTGCGGGGCCGCATCGGCACATTCGGGGTCGCTTCGGCACGGCAAAGCGCGGCGAAGCGCACGGAAGCGCCCCCGACTTGGCCTGCCGGGCTACGCCTCCTCGGCCTGGGCGAGCACATTGAGCACGCTCGGTGCGCAACAGGCATCTCACTCCGAACTTCACCCGTGAGTCGTCGGTCTGCGTGCATCGCACCCGCCGAGGACCACGAGCGTCGGAGGCCACCGCTAACGTGGTCGGCATGCCGGATTCCAGCCCCGATCAGCACGCAGCGGCGCAACGCGCTGGCCAGCCCGCCGCGCCGCAGACCGATCAGAACGCAGTGCAGCGGGCGACGCGACGCGCGGCCCGCCGCGACATCGACCGCAGGGTCGCGCACCTCGCGATCCCGGCGCTCGGGGCGCTCGTCGCGGAGCCGCTGTTCCTGGTCGTCGACTCGGCGATGGTCGGCCACCTGGGCGCCGGACCGCTCGCGGGCCTCGCGATCGCCAGCGCGATCCTGCAGACCGCGGTCGGCCTCATGGTCTTCCTCGCTTACTCGACCACGCCGCTCGTGGCGCGCAGGCGCGGGGCCGGGCAGATGCGCGGCGCGGTGCAGGCGGGCATCGACGGCCTCTGGCTGGCGCTCGGGATCGGGATCCTGCTCGCCCTGGCGCTGTGGGCGGGGCACCTCCCCGCGGTGGCCCTCTTCGGCGTCGACCCGGCGGCCGCGGAGGCCGCCCGCACCTATCTCTCCATCTCCTGCCTCGGACTGCCCGCCATGCTCGTCGTCTTCGCCGCCACGGGTCTGCTGCGCGGCCTGCAAGACACCCGCACGCCCCTCGCGGTCGCCGGAGTCGGCTTCGCGGCGAACGCGCTCCTCAACTGGCTGCTCATCTACGGCCTGGGGCTCGGGATCGCGGGCAGCGCCTGGGGCACCGTCATCGCGCAGTGGGGCATGGTGCTCGTCTACCTCCTCGTCGTGCGGCGTCACGCCGCACGGGTGGGGGCCGGGTTCCTGCCGCATCGCGACGGCCTCGCGCAGGCGGGCCGCAGCGGGTGGTGGCTGTTCATCCGCACGGCGGGCCTGCGTGCGGCGCTGCTGCTCACGGTGGCGGCGGCCGCGAGCCACGGCACCGTCGCGACGGCCGGCTACCAGGTGGTGTTCACGATCTTCTCGACGGCGGCCTTCGCCCTCGACGCGCTCGCGATCGCGGCGCAGGCGCTCGTGGGCGACGCCCTCGGCGCGCGCGACGCCGACCGGGCCCGCTTCGTGCTGCGCCGCACGGTGTTCTGGGGGCTGGTGTGCGGGGGCGGCATCGGGCTGCTGCTCGTCACGGCGAGCCCGGTGCTCGGGCGGGTGTTCACGGGGGACGAGGCGGTCCTGGCGATCCTGCCCCCGGCGCTCGTGGTGCTCGGGATCTCCCTGCCGCTCGGCGGGTTCGTCTTCGTGCTCGACGGAGTGCTGATGGGAGCGGGCGACGCCCGATACCTCGCGTGGACGAGCCTCGTGAACCTCGCCGTCTATCTGCCGGTGCTGTGGGCGATCACCGCGGCGACCCCCGGGCCCGGCGCGGGCTCCGAGGGGGCGGGCCGCACGCTGGCGCTCGTGGCGCTCACGGCGGCGTTCGCGATCGCGTTCATGCTGGCGCGGGCCGTGACGCTCGGGATCCGCGCCCGCGGCGATCGCTGGGTGGTCCTCGGCGCGTGAGGCCGGACGCCCCACGGCAGGCCCGTTGATAGGCTGAGACGTCGGCCGCGGCCGACTCGACCCGCCGATATTGGAGAGCCGTGACCGACCGCACCCACGCAGAGGAGCGCCGCGTGCGCCGCTGGGTCTTCGCGATCCTGACCGTCTTCGCGCTGCTCGGTTTCGGCTTCGGCAGCTGGCTCTCGCGCCTGCCCGCCATTCGCGACCACCTGGGCGCGACGACCCTCGAGATGAGCGTCTACGGCCTCTGCCTGGCGCTCGGATCGGTGACGGGTCTGCTCTTCTCGGGCCGCACCGTCTCCCGGCTCGGGCCGCGCCGAACGCTCGCCGCCGGCATCGTCGTGCAGGCTCTCGCGATGCCCTCGGCCGCCCTGCTCATCTGGGGAGGCCTGCTCGTGCCCGGCCTCGCCGTGCTCTTCTGCTTCGGCTTCGTGTTCAGCACCTCCGACGTCGCGATGAACGTCAGCGGCGCCTCCGCCGAGCGGGCGCTCGGGCGACCCCGGATGCCGATGCTGCACGCGGGCTTCAGCCTCGGCAGCGTCAGCGCGATGGGCGCGGGCGCGGCGGCGGAGTCGCTCGGCCTGCCCGTGCCCGCGCACCTCGCGATCGTGTTCGGCGCGATCGCAGTGGCTGGGCTGCTCTCGCTGCGTCTCGTGCCGCGCGAGGAACAGGCTCCGGACGAGCGCCCCGACGAGCCGGGCCCCGCCGCTCACTCCACGAAGACGGGCCCGATCCCGACCGTCACGGGGTCGGTCCCCGTCGTCACGGGGTCGGTCCCGACCATCACCGGGGCGATCCCGGTCGTCGCGGGATCGTCGGCGGGTGCCGAGGATGCGGCGGCCGGCGGAGGAGCCGCTCGGCAGCCGGCGCGCAGCCCGTGGCGCGACCCGCGGATCCTGCTCATCGGTCTCATCGCGATGAGCATGAGCCTCGCCGAGGGGACCTCGGCCGACTGGCTCCCCCTCGCGCTCGCCGACGGGCGGGGCGTCGCCAACGAGGTCGGCGCGCTGATCCTCGGCACCTTCTTCGTGGCGATGACGCTCACCCGCCTCGCCGGATCGCCGATCCTGAGCCGCTTCGGGCGCGTGGCCGTGCTGCGCGGCGGCGCCGTGCTCTGCGGGATCGGCGTCGTCATCGTGATCCTCGCACCCGTCACCTGGGGCATCGTGGCGGGAACCCTGTGCTGGGGCATCGGCTGCGCGCTCGGTTTCCCGGTGGCCATCTCGGCGGCCGCCGACAAGCCGGCGACGGCCGTGCGCGACGTCGCCGCCGTGGCCTCCATCGCCTACACGGCGCTGCTCCTCGGGCCCATGGCCTTCGGGTTCCTCGGCGAGCACATCGGCCTGCTCACCTCGTTCTGGGTGCTCGCGGCGGTCGCCCTCCTCAGCGCGCTCCTCGCGGGCGCGGCGCGGGAGCCGGAGCGGTCGGCGCGCTGACCGTCGGCACCCGGTAGGCTGTCACGGTGCGAATCGTGGTAGCCGACTGCTCTGTTGACTATGCCGGCCGTCTCTCGGCCCACCTGCCCCGCGCGCGGCGCGTGCTGATGCTGAAGAACGACGGCAGCATCCTGGTGCACTCCGACGGCGGCTCCTACAAGCCGCTGAACTGGATGAGCCCGCCCTGCGCCCTCTCGGCCGTGGAGCTGAGCGAGGAGCAGCGGGAGGCCGGCATCGTCGAGGCGTGGCAGGTGACGCACGCGAAGACCGCCGACAAGCTCGTCGTGTCGCTGTTCGAGATCCTGCACGACACCTCGCACGAGCTGGGCATCGACCCGGGCCTCATCAAGGACGGCGTCGAGGCGCACCTGCAGGAGCTGCTCGCCGAGCAGATCGAGCTCGTGGGCGAGGGGCACACCCTCGTGCGCCGCGAGTACATGACGGCGATCGGCCCGGTCGACATCCTCGCCAAGGACGAGCGGGGCGCTTCGGTCGCGATCGAGATCAAGCGTCGCGGGGGCGTCGACGGCGTCGAGCAGTTGACGAGATACCTCGAGCTCATGAACCGGGATCCCGTGCTGGCGCCCGTGCAGGGCGTGTTCGCCGCGCAGGAGATCAAGCCGCAGGCGCGCACGCTGGCCGAGGACCGCGGGATCCGCTGCCTCGTGCTCGACTACGACGCGATGCGCGGTATGGAGGACAAGAACACGCTGTTCTGAGCGGTGCGGGGCCGGACCGCGACGGGCTGGGAGCTCGCGACGGGTGGCGGGCTTGCCCAGCGGGCGCCCCTGACGGGCTTCCGACGCAGGATCGCCGGCCGCGCTCAGGACAGGATGCCGCTGCGCAGCGCCTGCGCGACCGCCGCGGCGCGATCCCCCACCCCGAGCTTCTCGTAGATGTGCTGCAGATGCGTCTTGACCGTGGCGATCGAGATGTGCAGGCCGACCGCGATCTGCTGCGAGGAGTTGCCCTCCGCCGCGAGCCGGAGGATCTCGATCTCGCGAGTCGTGAGCGACGGCCGCGCTTCCCGGCCCTCACGCTCGCGCAGCTCGTCGGCGATGATGTCCTGCGCCACCGAGGCCATGACCGTGCGCCCCTCGGCGATGATGGTCACGGCGTCCGCGATCTCCTCGAAGGACGCGACCTTCTCCATGAACCCCCGAGCTCCGAGCGAGAACGCGCGGAACACCGTGGAGCTGTCCACATACGCGGTGAGGATCAGCACGCGCGTCCGGCTGCCCCGGTCCCGCAGCTGCCCGAGCACCGACAGGCCGTCCATGCCGGGGAGGCGGAGGTCGAGCACGGCGACGTCCGGACGCTCTCGGAGGATCAGCTCGAGCGCCTGCACCCCGTCTCCGCTCGAACCGACGACCTCGATCCGATCGGAATCGGCCCAGTGGCGGACCAGACCGTCGCGGTAGACCGGATGGTCGTCCGCGACGACCACACGATGCCGTCTCATGATCGCACCTGCACGGCGCTGACGAGGATGGCCTGGAGCGTCCCCGGGTCGAACGGCTTGGTCAGGTAGGCGAAGGCGCCTCGGGACTGCAGCTCGGAGATCCGGGCGGGAGTGGCATCCGCCGAGAGGATCACCACCGGGATATCGCTGAGCGCCTCGTCCCGCTGCAGCTGTGCGAGCACCTCGACCCCCGAGATGTCCTTCAGGTTGAGATCGAGCAGCACCACGTCGGGGAGGAGCGACCGGACGAGGGCGATGCCCTCGGCTCCGCTGCTCGCGCTCCGGAGGCGGCCGACTCCCATGCGGCCCAGCACCCGCTGCAGCAGGAGCTGGTTCACCACGGTGTCCTCGATCTGCACCACCGTCGCCTCCACCAGCACCTCCGCGGAGGCGGGATCCGGCAGCTCGACGGCGCTGAGCAGGCCGGCCTCGCCGCCCGCCTCAGCGATCGGGATGTCGATGTAGAAGGTGGTCCCCTCCCCCGGAGCGGTGTGGAGCACCCCCAGCCGGCCGCCCATCTCATCGATCAGGCCGCGGCTGAGCGCGAGGCCGAGGCCGGAGCCCTCGATGCCGTCCGCGTTGCTCAGCCGCTCGAACGGGGAGAAGAGCCGGCCGATCTCCTCGGGGCCGATGCCGTTGCCCGTGTCGGTGACGAGGTACCGGAGCGCGGACCCCTGGATCTTCGTCCCGACGTGGATCGCGCCGCTGGGTCGGTTGAACTTGATGGCATTGCCGAGGACGTTGAAGAAGACCTGCCGCAGCCGGTGGGGATCGACCCGGATGTCCACGCCCACCGCCCCGTGCAGATCGCTCGCGATCTCGATCCCGTGCTGCTTCGCGAGCGGACGGACGATCTCGAGCGCCTGATGGATCGGAACGCTCGCCGGCACCAGCTCGGGCTCGATTCCCGGAGCTCCGCTCTCGATCCAGCTGATGTCGAGCACGTCGTTGACGAGGGTGAGCAGGTGCCGCCCGGCTTCGAGGATGTGGTGCACCGACTCCTGGTGCTCGAGGTCGGCATCGGGGTCGCGGAGCAGCTCGGCGAACCCGAGCACCGCGTTCAGCGGTGTTCGGAGTTCGTGGCTCATGCGCGAGAGGAACAGGCTCTTCGACTGATTCGCGCGTTCGGCCTCGTGCATCGCCTGACGCGCAGCTGACTCCGCCCGCTTCCGCGCCGTGATGTCGGTCGAGATCGCCCCGAGGGCGTAGGGCACCCCCGAGTCGTCGAGGAGCGGGAACTTGATCGAGAGCCAGCGCCGATCCTCGTCGGGGTCGGTGAGGCCTCCGATCTGGGAGAACGGCTCCTCGACCTCCTCCGCGCGCTCGCTCTCGAGCACCCGGCGATCGTTCTCCTGGTAGACGTCCGCGCTCGTCGTGTCGAAGAGGTCGTGGTCCGTCTTCCCGAGGATCTCCTCCGGTGTTCGACCGAACTGCCGGGCGAAGTAGTGGTTGACGATGGTGTACTGCCCCGCCGGGTTCTTCACGTACATCAGCGCGGTCGAGTTGTCGGCGAGGTCCTGGAGCTGCCTGACGCGCGAGCGGAGGTTCTGGGTGTCGTTCTCGTGGTCGCTCAGCCGCTGGAACTCCGCGATCACCCGTGCCGGATGGTCGGGGGCGCAGCCCGCGAACTGCAGCATGATCCTGAGGTGCCCGGTCCCGGTCTCGTCTGGCACGACGACGGTGTGCACGGTGTCGTCGTCGGGACCCATGCCCCGGATCACCCTGGCCATGCCCTCCGAGAGCCGCGAGATGGCCCGGTCGATCTCCGGCTCCTGCCGGGAGAACAGCTCGGAGAAGCCGCGGTTGCCGGCGAGGAACCGCAGCGGTTCAGGCTCGTCAGCGGCCCACGCGAAGACGGCGACGGGCGTCGCGAGCTGATTCAGCACCGAACGCGCGAGATCGAGATTGTCGTCGTTGAACACCCGTTCCACCTCATACATAGTAGTTCCCCGGGGGTGCGCACCCCCGGGGAACTTCTCGATCGTTATCCGTCGCCTCGCCCGGAGCGCAGTCGGGCGGTCGCGTCGGCGTCGACCCGCAGATCCGCCCGGGCGCCGTCCCCGTCGAAGACGACTCCGTAGACGTCGCGGGCGCGCTCGAACGAGACGAACCCGGCGAGCACGTCGGCGAGCACGCGCTCCGGCTCGCGCTCCAGCGGCGCGCCGTATCCGCCGCCGCCGGTCGAGTGCTGGCCGATCTCCTCGCCCGGCTGCAGCAGCAACGACCCCAGGGGCGGGATGTCGTGGTCGGCCCCGTCCCGGTCGCGCATGTAGGCCACGCTCCCGGCCGCGTCGCCCCCGCCCTGCGTGCCTCGCGGCGGGAACACCACGCAGTCGGTGACATAGGCGGCCTCCATCGGATCCCACTTCGGGCCGAAGCGCACCGAGGCCCCCGGTGCGCCTCGACGGCGCCCCGCCCCCTCCGAGTCCGCGCGGATGCGCAGCTCGCTCACGCGGAACGGGTACTTGAGCTCGGCGAGCTCGATGCTGTCGCGGAACATCAGACCGGCGGCCACCGCGAGGCCGTAGGTGACCCAGCCGTCGATGTCGGCGTGAGCGGGACCGCCCTGAGACCCGAGGAAGACCTGGTTCACGTACGGTTCGCCGTCGAGCCTGCGATCCGTTCCCGATACGACCGCGAAGCCGGGTCCGAGCCCCGTCGCCCCCTCGGCGGCGCCGAAACCGGCCCAGGCGTCCGCAATGGCCTTCTGCGTCGTGACGGTCAGCCGGTCGCCGACGTTCGTGGTCGCCACGGACGTCGAGTGGGGGAAGCGGGGCCTCCCGACGATGCAGTTCTCCCGGAGCCGCAGGTCGATGCGTCGGAACGCGCCCGAGTTCGCCGGGACACCGGGACGCAGCGAGTTGAAGACACCGGCCATGACGTTGCTGACCGTGCACGCTTCCGACTCGTTCACACCCGCGGGAATGCAGTCGATGTTCTCGGTCAGATCGACCGCGATCCGGCCCTCCGAGGCCTCCACGTCGACCTTCACGGTGATCTCGATGCCGTCCGGAAGGATGCCCTCCACGGGGTCGTGGTGTCCCACTCCGACGGCGGATCCGCTCGGCAGCTCCGCGATCGCCTGGATCATCCGCTGCTCGGAGTAGTCGAGCCAGTCCCGGATGAACCCCTTCACGAGATCGCGGCCGTAGCGCTCGCACAGCTCCTTCAACCGGGCCTCGGCGACCCGTGCGGCTCCCACCATCGCGAGGTAGTCGCCGTACCACTGGTCGGGCACACGGATGCGCGAGCGGCACATGCGGATGATGTCGTCGACGTCCCGGCGTTCCTGCTGGATGCGCACGCAGGGGAAGATGAGGGCGCCCTCCTGATAGACGTCCTTCGCGAAGGGCATGTAGGTGGTGGGCTCGGAGTTGCCGATGTCGGCCTGGTGCGCCTTCGCGAGCGCCGTGAACATGTGCTCGCCCTCGAAGAGGACGGGGACCAGGATCGTGTGGTCGGCGGCGTGGGAGTTCCCCCGATAGGGGTCGTTGTGCAGGAACGCGTCGCCGTCGGCGAGATCCGGGTGCAGTGATGTCATGGCCTCCGTCATCAGATGCGCGCCGAAGATGTGGCACGGCAGCCCCTCGGCGGAGGAGAGCAGTTCGTTCTGGCCCGTGGTGATGGCGCAGGAAAAGTCCCTCGCCATGTTGAGAACCCCGCTGCGGCCGGTTCGCAGCAGCGTGTTCTCCATTTCGCGGACGATGCTGTCCAGCCGGTTCGAGATGACGGCCATCAGGATCGGATCGGTGCTCATCGCTGTGCCTCCTTAGCGCCGACGAGTTCGCTCGCGGTCGCGTTCACTCCAACTGAGATGATGTAGTCCCCGCTGCGGGCCACGACGAGCTCCGCGCCGGGATCGAGCACGAGGGTCGTCGTGGGCTCGAGGATGATCCCCGGACCGGACAGCTCCGTCCCCGGTACCAGGTCGTCGCCGCGGTAGATGGGCGTCTCCTCGACCTCCTCCAGCGCGAAACCGACGGTCCTCGTGCGCACGGGCGAGGCCCCCGCGGTTCCGCTCTCGAGCACCGGTTCCCTCGGGTGGTCGAGCACCGCGGTCACGCGCTGCTTCCACACCAGGAACTCCGGCCGCTGCGACGGATCGTTCACCTGGAACACCCGCAGGTGCTCCGCGTGGAACGCCTGCTCCAGCCGCTGGAGCGCGGCCTCATCGCCGACGCCGTCGCCCTCGACCGCCACCTCGAGCTCCCAGACCTGACCCGGATAGCGGGCGTCGACCGAGTACTGCCTGCGCACCGCGAGGGGGTCGAGGGTCGCGGTCTCGGCGACGAAGGCGTCGCCCTGCGCGTCGAGGTCGGCGAGCGCCTCGCGGACGCCCGCGTAGTCGAAGGCCGACGCCTGGGTGAAGCAGCTCGCAGCGAAGTCGCTGATGACGTCGGCGTTCAGTGCACCCGCCGCCGACAGCGCGCCCGCCGTGCGCGGGAGGACGACCCGGCCCACGCCGAGCTCGCGGGCGATCTGCACGGCGTTCACGCCGCTCGCCCCGCCCCCGGCGACGATCGTGAGATCCCGGGGATCGAGGCCCTGCGAGATGGTCATCTCGCGGATCGCGGAGACGATGTTCTGCGTCGCGATGACGAGCGCGCCCTTGGCGGCCTGCTCGATCGAGATGCCCAGGCGATCGGCCACGGGGGCCATCGCGCTGCGCGCAGCATCGAGATCGAGCGCGAGCTTGCCGCCGATGAACCCCTCCGGGTCGAAGTAGCCGAGGATCAGCGCCGCGTCGGTGACGGTCGGCAGCGTTCCGCCGCGCCCGTAGCACGCCGGCCCGGGATCGGCTCCGGCGCTCTCCGGTCCGACGTGCACGAGCCCGCCGTCGTCCACCGAGACGATCGATCCCCCGCCCGCCCCGATCGACCGGACGTCCACCGACTTGGTGCCGGTGATGTGGCCGGTCCACTTCTCTCCGAGCCAGGTGTCGACGCTGTAGTGGATCTCCCCCGCGCTGACCAGGCCGACGTCGAACGTCGTGCCGCCCGTGTCGCAGACGATGAGGTCGGGGCGCTCGTCTCCGAGGGACGTTCTCCCGGCCTCGAACGCCGCGATGGGAGCCATTGAGGGCCCCGATCCGACGCTGTAGATCGGACGCTCGATCATGCGGGCCAGCGGCCACGATCCGCCGAAGCTCGTCGAGAGCAGCAGCTTCCCGGCGAACCCCGCCTCCTGGAGATCCGAGGCCAGCTCGCCGAGGAATCGCTGCATGAGCGGCTTGAGCGACGCGTCGATCACCGTCGACGACGCGCGCCGGTACTCGCGCACGATGGGGTTCAGCTGGTGGCTGAGGGTGTACGTGGCCTCGGGGAAGTGCTCCTCGATGAGCTCGGCGACCCGCAGCTCGTGCGACGGGTTGACCGTGGACCACAGGAGGCTCACCCCGATCGACTCGACGCCCTGCTCCTTCGCCGCGGCGATCGCCTCGATCGCGCTGCGCTCGTCGAGCGCGGCGAAGACGTCGCCGTCGCTGTCGATGCGGCCGGCGATCTCGAAGGTGAGGTATCTCGGTACGTACGGCGGGGTGAACTCGCGCGGCGAGAAGGCGCCTCCGAGCCGCCCGCCCTCGCGCAGCAGCAGCGTGTCGGGGAAGCCCTCGGTCGTGAAGAACGCGGTGCGCGCCGTCTTGCCCTCGACGATCGCGTTGGTGGAGCGCGTCGTTCCGTAGGCGAAGTGCGACGACTGCGCAAGCAATTCCCCGACGCCCAGATCCAGCTCCGCCGCGATCTGGGTGAGCGCCTGCTCGATCCCCTCGTAGGCGCGGCGATAGGTGGTGAGTGCTTTCCCGATGTGGAGGGCGCCGTGGTCGTCGGCGACGACGACGTCGGTGAAGGTACCGCCCGTATCCACAGAAACCCGGTATGCCATGTATGGTCCTCGCTTCCGTCTCGTACTGTGCCGATTCCCGTGGTCCCGGCTCTTGCGACGAGCCCGGCAGTCGCCGTGCCGCGGCGGTGCGGGCTCGCAACCATCGTCGATCGATTCCATCTGCCGCACATCCGCCCTTCGGCGACCCGATGGGATGAGATGCGCGTCATACCTTCGGCTGATTTTTGGGCCTCTGCATTCCCTCCGCCGCGCGGTCGGGGTTCACTCAAGGGAATGCGGCCCGAGAGGCGCAGGGTTTCGGACGAGGGAGTCGGAGGTAGGGAGCGATGATGGTTCTGAATGATCGAAGGCGTCTGCTCGGCGCATGCGCGGGAACGGCGGCGATCGTCCTGGCGCTCAGCGGCTGCGCGGGCGGCGCGGCCGATGCGGAGAGCGGCGAGGCGTCCGCCGGCGGAAGCGAGGAGTGCATCGCGGCGGTGGCGAGCGCGGTCGAGGAGGGGCTCGCCCCGAGCCCGCTCGTCGCGCCGAGCGCTCCGCTCGATCTCGCCGCGCTCAGCGGGAAGAGCATCTGGTACATCACCAACAGCCACAACCAGTTCTCGACGGAGATGGCGTCGGGAGTCCAGGAGGCCGGCGAAGAAGCCGGAGTGAAGATCACCGTCTTCGACGGCCAGAACTCCACGAGCCGCTACAGCGAGGGGATCAACCAGGCGGTCGCCCAGGGAGCGGACGGCATCATCCTGATGGCGATCCAGCCCTCGGTGGTGGCCGAGGATCTGAAGGCGGCGGAGGCCGCCGGTGTCCAGGTCCTCAGCACGCTGAACGGCGATCCGACCGAACCGGTCGAGCCCGGCACCTTCGGCAACTTCACCGCGGACTACACGGCCGACGGCGAGCTGATGGCCCAGTGGGTGCTGAACGACTCGGGATGCACCTCGAAATCCGTGGTGGTCCAGTCGAGTCCCGTGCACGTCTGGGACCTCGCGGCCAAGGGCTTCGAGGCCGCGACGAAGGAGCTCTGCCCCGAGGACTGCTCGGTCGAGGTGATCGACCTCGATCCCGCGAACATCGCGAACGACCTCGGCAATCAGCTGCAGACCGCTCTGCAGACCTCGCCGGATGTGGACTACGTCGTCCCCGTGTGGGACAGCGCGATCCCGCTCGTGGCGCCCGTCGTCGCCACGGCCGGTCGGCCGATCACGGTGTTCGCGCACGACGGCATCTCGGAGAGCCTCGAGTTGATCGCGTCGGGGCAGGATCAGCAGGGAACCCTGGCGATGGCGCCGCCGACGTGGATCGGCTGGGCTGCGTTCGACGAGGTGGCGCGCGCGATCCTCGGCGAGGAGAGCCCCGGCTACGTGATCCCGACGCGCCTCATCACCGAGGAGAACGTCGGAGACGGGAGCATCGCCGACGTGTCGCCCGAGTACGTCGATTTCCAGTCGGCCTTCACCGAGGCCTGGTCGCAGTAGTCCGCATCGCATCGCCGAGCAGGGAAGGAAGAGAACCGCCATGGTTGCAGAAGTCGCCTCGACCGCAGGGCCGACGACCCCGCCCCCCGAGACCGGGGCCGCGCTCCGGAGCAGGGCGCCCCGCTTCATCGGCGCCAACTGGGTGTTGGTCCTGATCCTGGCAGGTCTCTTCCTGCTGTGCATGATCGCCATCCCGCAGTTCCGTTCCTGGGGCCTCATCGCGGGCATGCTGAACTCGCAGTCGCTGATCCTGCTGCTCGCGCTCGTCGCCACCGTCGTGCTGCGCAGCGGAGGTTTCGACCTGTCGATCTCCCAGACCATGGTCGCGAGCGCGGCGATCACGATCGTGCTTTCGAAGGCCGGGGTGCCGCTGCTCGTCAGCGTATCGGCGGCTCTCGGCCTCGGGGCGGTGGTCGGGCTGATCAACGCCCTGCTGGTGGTGAAGGTCGGTGTCGACTCGTTCGTGACGACGCTGGGCTCCTATTCGGCGCTCGCCGGTCTCTGCTATTTCGTCACGGGCTCCAGCATCGTGTCGGGCGCCCCGCAGGAGTTGGTGGGCGTCGTCCGCGCTCCGATCCTCGGCATCCCGGCCGCCACCTGGTTCGCGTGGCTCCTCGCGCTGATCCTCTGGTACGTCTACGAGAAGACGCCCTTGGGCCGGTACCTCCTCTTCATCGGCGGCAATCCCGCGTCTGCTCGCCTGGCCGGCATCCGCGTCGATCGGATCCGGATCGGGGCCTACCTGGTCTCGGGTCTGCTCGCCGCGCTCGTCGGTCTCGTGTTCCTCGGCTGGTTCGGCGCCGTGGATCCCGGCGTCGGCTCGCAGTTCATGCTGCAGCCGCTGGCCGCGGCCTTCCTCGGCACGACGGCGGTGGTGCTGGGTCGGTTCAACGCACTCGGCACGGTGATCGCCGTCTACCTGCTGGTCGTCGGCATCACCGGTCTGCAGGTGCTCGGCGCTCAGACCTGGGTGACCAACGTGTTCTACGGTCTCGCCCTGATCATCGCGGTGACGGCCGCGAAGATCGCCGACCGGAGGAGGCGGGTGCGATGACCGATGCGGAAGCCGCGCTTCGCGTCCGTGGGCTCGAGATGGCGTTCGACGGCGTCACCGTGCTCGACGACGTCGATCTCGAGGTGGGACGGGGCGAGATCCACGCGCTGCTCGGCCTGAACGGCTCGGGCAAGAGCACCCTGGTGAAGTGCCTCACCGGGGTGTACGCCCCGGTCGCCGGACAAGTCGAGGTCTTCGGCCACCACCTTCCCCTGCCCGTGCGCGACGCGGCCGCGCACGGGATCGCGGTCGTGCACCAGGACACCGGCTTCGTACCGGAGATGACCGTGCTGGAGAACCTGGGGGCCAGCACCGGCTACGGAGCGGGGCTGCTGTCCCCTGTCAGAGTCGCCCGCGAAACAGAGGTCTATCGCGCCCTTCTCGACGATCTCGGGCTCGACATCCCGCTCCACGCCAAGATCGCCGACCTGAGCGCCGCCGATGTCGCGATGCTGGCCGTGGTGCGCGCCCTGCACGTGCTCGACAGCGAGCACGGAGGCCGGCTGTTCGTGCTCGACGAGCCGACCGCGACCCTGGGACGAGCGGAGGCCGAGGTGGTGCTGGGCCTCATGCGTCGTATCGCCGCGAGCGGAGCCGGCGTGATCTTCATCGGACACCGCCTCCGGGAGGTCTTCTCGGTCTGCGATCGCGCCACGGTCCTGCGCGACGGCAGGGTCGTGCACTCCGGCCCCATCGCTGAGCTCGACCACAACTCGGTGGTGCAGCACATGCTGGGGCAGCGGGTGGGGAGCTTCTTCCCCGACCCGCCGGAACTCGGGTCGGACGAGACGAGGGTCCGTATCTCGGAGCTCAGCGGGGGGCCGGTGCGGGAGTTCTCGCTCTCCGTCGGATCGGGCGAGATCGTCGGCATCACCGGCCTGCTCGGGATGGGGCACGAGGCCGTTCCCGCCCTGCTGACAGGAGATCGGCGCCCCGATTCGGGGAGCGTGGAGATCGACGGAAGGCCCGTCGTCCTCCGGCATCCGGCCGACGGCATCGCCGCGGGGATCGGCAGGATCACGGCGGACCGTCTGCGCGAAGGATGCTGGGTCGAGGGAAGCGCCCGGGAGAACCTCACCCTTCCCGTGCTGTCGCGGTTCTTCCGCGGGGGATGGCTGCGGCGGAGCGCGGAGTCTCGGTACGCGGCCGGACTCCTCGACACGGTGCGACTGCATCCGGCGGAGCCCGAGCGCGCCATGACCTCATTCAGCGGAGGCAACCAGCAGAAGGTGATGTTCGCGAAGTGGGATCAGCTCGAGCCGAGCGTCTTCGTGCTGCACGAGCCCACGCAGGGCGTCGACCCCTCGGCGGGGCGCGAGCTGATGGATCGCATCGTGGCACGCGCCGAGGCCGGGGCGGCCGTGATCCTCGTCTCCGGCGACCACGAGCAGCTGGTCGAACTCTGCCACCGGGTGGTCGTGATGATCGACGGCACTCTCGCCACCGAGATCCCGCGCGCCGAGCTGAGCGAGGAACGGCTGCTGCTGGCGTGCTCCGCGTAGTGCGCTCGTCCGGTCGCCTGCGCAGCGCCCGGGCGACCGCTGCGGCGCCCGGCTGCTTCCCGAGCGGTCGAGGCGCCCGGATCAGGAGGCCGCGAGGCCGGCGAGGATGATGTCGAGGCCCCGGTCGAAGGAGGCGTCGAGATCGCCGGCCGCTCCGGCGCCCTCGGCGGGATCTCCCGCTCCTCCCGTGAGCGCGCCGAACTCCGCCGCCTGGCGGTGGGTCTGCGTCGACTGCGCGTGTCCGAAGGTGTAGAGCAGCAGCGTGCGGGCGCCGTCGTCGCCGACGAGCGCGCCCAACCGGGTCTCGACGCTCGACGCCCCGAGCCGGAAGGCCGAGGCCGTCGCCACGACATCGGCGCCGTCGCGCACCGCGAGCATCGCCTCGCGAAGGTCTCGGCAGAGGAGCCGCGCAGCCTCCCTCGCGCCGGTCTCGCCCGCCGCGCCCGCCTCGGTGCCGGTGCCGGCTCCGGTGCCGGTGCCGGCACCGGCTCCGGCTCCGGTGCCCACATCCAGGGCGACACCCGCACCTATGCCGCTGACGATCTCGTCGGCCATCAGGGCGAGCAGCGTCTGCTTGTCGCGCACGTGGTGGTAGAGCGCGCTCGGCTGCACGCCGAGCTCGGTCGCGACTCGGCGCATCGAGCAGTTCTCGAGTCCCTGGGTGTCGAGTACGCGCAGCGCCGCGGAGACGACGTCTGAGCGGGAGTTGCGCATGACTCCATCCTATCGCTAACCTGAACACCATTCAGTTGAACACTGTTCAGGTCCTCCTCGAACCTGAACCCACCTCCCGGGAGCTCGACACCATGACCCAGCACGATCCCGCCACTGCGCCCGAGGCCTCAGCGACCGCAGGCCCGTCGGCCGCAGGGACCTCAGGCTCGTCGGCCGCAGGCCCGGCAGCCGAGGAGGCCGCGCCCGGCACGCGCCCTCGTCGCCGCAGCACGGCGACCGACATCGCGCTCATCGCGACCTTCGCGGCGCTGATCGCGGTCTGCGCGATCCTGCCGGCCATCAGCGTCGGCGGTCTCGTGCCGATCACCCTGCAGACCTTCGGCGTGATCCTCGCCGGCGCGGTGCTCGGCGCGCGGCGGGGCTTCCTCGCCGTGCTGCTCTACCTCGCCGTCGGCGCGATCGGCCTCCCGGTCTTCGCCGGAGGATCGGCCGGCCTCGCCCCCTTCGCCGGCCCCTCGGCCGGCTACCTCGTCGCGATGCCGCTCGCGGCGCTGCTCTGCGGCTTCATCGTCGAGCGCCTGCCCCGCACGAAGGTCGCGGCGAGCGTGCCGCTCGTCTTCGCCGCGGGGTTCGTCAGCAGCATCGTGTTCATCCATCCGCTCGGCGCACTCGGCATGTCGTGGCTGGGCGGGCTCACCCTGCAGCAGGCGTTCATCGCCGACCTCGCGTTCTGGCCCGGCGACGTCGTCAAGAACCTGCTCGTCGGGATCGTGGCCACCGCCGTGCACCGCGCGTTCCCGGCCCTGCTCCCCCGGCGGCGCTAGCCTCGCGCCGCTGCCCCTTCGCGGCGCACCCCAGCCCCTCCGCAACACCTCGCCGCCCCTCCGCAGCCCAGCACCTCCTCCAGCGAGCACCACACACCCCCCGTTCCCTCTCCCGTAGGATTCCCCGAGTGATCGAATTGCACGATGCAGCCGTCGTCGTACCGTCCGCCGACGCAGCAAGCACGCGCACGGGCGGCGATCGCACCCGCGCGGCCACCCGCCCCGGCACAACCGCGGGCCCAGCCGCAGCCGCAGCCGCAGCCGCAGGCGCCGCGAGCACCGATGCCGGCAGCGAGGGCGCGACGATCCTCTCCCCGACCACGCTCTCCCTCTCGGAGCGTCGCATCTCGGTGATCGGGGCGAACGGTTCGGGCAAGTCGACGCTCGCGCGACTGCTGAACGGACTCGTCGAGCCGACCGCGGGCTCGGTGCGGGTTCGGGCCGATGCGGAGGCGCCGTGGCTCGACACCGTGCACGACGGCCCCGCCGTGCGCCGCCTGGTGGGCTTCGTGTTCACGGATCCCGGTGCCCAGCTCGTGATGCCGACCGCCGCGGAGGACGTCGCGCTGTCGCTGCGCCGCACGGTCAAGGGCAAGAGGGAGCGCCGCGCCGCCGCCGTCGAGACGCTCGACCGCTTCGGGCTGTCGCACCTCGCGGACCGCTCCGTCCACACGCTCTCGGGAGGCCAGCGGCAGCTGCTGGCCATCGCGAGCGTCCTCGCGACCGACCCCGCGATCCTCGTCGCCGACGAGCCGACGACACTGCTCGACCTGCGCAACAGCCGGATGATCGGCGACCTGCTCATGGGCCTGCCCCAGCAGCTCGTGGTGGTGACGCACGACCTCGGGCTCGCAGCACGGGCCGACCGCACGCTCGTCGTCGACGACGCGCGCGTCGTGTTCGACGGCGACCCGCGCGACGCCGTCGACTTCTACACCGAGATGAGCGCGAGGCCGTGATGCGCTCCCCGCTCGGCTCCTACCTGCCCGGCGACACGCTCCTGCACCGCCTCCGCCCCGGGGCGAAACTGGTCGGCCTCTTCGTCTTCGCGACCGCGGCCATCGCCCTGCGCAGCGTCCCGAGCACGGTCGCCGCCCTCGTCATCGCCGTCGCCCTCGCCGCGACCGCGGGGCTCCGCCCGCGCGAGTTCGGCAGGGTCGCCCGCGGGTTCGCCTGGGTCGCGGTGCCGCTGTTCGCCTTCCAGGCATGGCAGAGCGGGTGGGAGCGGGGCTTCGCCGTCGTCGGCACCCTGCTCGCGCTGATCCTCGCGGCGAGCGCCTTCACCGCCACGACCGCGACCTCCGACGTGACCGACACGATCACCTGGGCGCTGCACCCCCTGCGACGCTTCGGCGCCGATCCCGACCGTGTGGCTCTCGCTTTCTCGCTCGTGATCCGGGCGATCCCCTCGGTGCTCGGGATCGCGGCGGAGACCCGCGCCGCCGCGCGCGCACGCGGGCTCGAACGCAGTCCTCGGGCCTACATCGTGCCCCTGGTGCTGCGCACCGTGGCCCACGCGCAGCAGACGGGGGCGGCGCTGCAGGCGCGCGGCATCGGCGAGGAGGAGGCGCCGCCGGCTCGGTCCCCGCGGGCGACTGGCTAGGCTGGGACGCATGGCTCAGGCGAACGGCGCGAACGCATCGAACAAGGCGGACCATCCGAACGGCGCGGACGCAACGCACGGCGCGGAGTCGCCGGATGCTCCGGCCCCCGGCGTTCCGGAGGACCTCTCGGCCGATTACGAGAACGTCGCCGCGCTCGAGGCGCTCGAGGCCCTCCAGGCGACCCCCGATCACGAGCACCTCGCGGCGTTCCTCACGGCGCTGAGGAGCGGCTACCTCGTCGTCGACGTCACGGGCGCACCCGCCAAGGGGCGCAAGAAGGGGACGAGGATCCGCACCATCCGCTCGACGAAGGGTCAGCTCGTGCTGCCCCTGTTCACGTCGATGGCGAAGCTGCGCGCGGCCGTGACCGACACCCGGGCGGACCAGGTCAAGGGCGCGATGATGCCGGCGAGCGAGGCGCTGAAGCTGATCGGCACCGACCGCTTCGTGGCCGCCGAGATCGACAAGGCCTCGCCTTCGTCGCTCGTCGTGCTGCGCAAGTACGTCGCGCTCGCGGCCGGCGACGAGGAGATCACGCCCGAGCTGCTGCAGAGCATGCGCTGAGTCGCGACCCGGGCGCGCGGGGTCGGGCGCGCGGCGCCGACGGCCGGAGCCTAGTGCGCCCGCAGCGAGAAGGCGCGGCCCATCTGGATCGCGCCCATGACGACCATCGAGATCCCGAGCAGCAGCCACAGCGTCACGGCGCCCATGAGCGGTGCGATGACCAGCACCAGGCCGGCGATGATGCTCACCGCGCCGTAGACGATCGTCCACACGCGGTTCGGGCTCTGCTTCAGAGCGGTGAGGGCGATGACGCCCTCGATCAGCCACATCACGCCGACGAGCACGCCGAGGAAGATGCCGAGGAACGCGGCGGCCGCACCGAGGTTGATCATGACGACGATGCCGGCGACGAGGTAGAGCGCCCCGAGCAGGAGGTTGCCGGTGCGAGCCCACCCGCTCAGCGACTTGGTGAACAGCGCCGACCCCAGGTAGACGGCCCCGACGACGAGCGTGTAGAGGGCGACGATGGCCGCGACGACCCCCATCGCGATCCCGCCCGACTGCACGGGGAAGAGGAGGATCAGCACGCCGATGACGAGCGCGACGAGGCCGCCGACGCCGAGTGCCGTCCGCATGCCGTCGACCGCTCGCTGGTGCAGCGTGGGTTCGGTGGATGCCATGGTTGCTCCTTCTGCATGAGTGGTGTTTCCCCCATCATGCACCCGCGCGGTGCCGGGTGCCACCGGGGCGGCAGACCAGCGCCACCGGGGCAGCCCACCGGCGCCGGATCGCCGGACGGATCCCGCGCCTACTCGCGCAGGCGCTCCGTGCCGCCCGTCGCGACGGTGCGGCCGTGGGCGACGGGGGTGCCGTCGGGATCGACGGAGACGTACACGATGCTCTCGAGCGTCAGCACCTCCTCACCCGTCACCGCGTTCTCCACGCGGCAGCTCAGCGTCACGGAGGTGCGGCCGAAGCGGCGCACCCCGTACTCGAGCTCGAGCAGGTCGCCGCGGTCGGCGCGCGAGACGAAGCCGACGGCCGACATGTGCCTCGTCACGACGTCGGTCGTGCCGAGCTGCGTGACGGCGACGATGGCGCCCTCCTCATCCACCCACTGCAGGAGCCTCCCGCCGAACAGGGCCCCGTGCTGGTTGAGGTCTTCGGGCTTCACCCATTTGCGTACGATGTGGCGCGGCTCGGTCATGGCCTCAGCCTATGTCGAACGGCTGCGCGGCTACTCGGCCTCTTCCTCCTCCTCGCGCTCCGGA
Organism: Leucobacter chromiisoli; assembly: GCF_016522505.1. Classification (GTDB taxonomy): domain Bacteria; phylum Actinomycetota; class Actinomycetes; order Actinomycetales; family Microbacteriaceae; genus Leucobacter; species Leucobacter chromiisoli. The sequence continues at coordinate 29,176 of NZ_JAEHOH010000017.1, forward strand.
CGCCCGGATCCGAGGTGGGTGGCGGGGCCGAGGTGCGACGCACCGCCCTCGTCGACCCACTCGTGCCCGAGCTCGTCGTTGTGCGCCGGATCCGACTCGTGATCGTGGAACTCGCGCTTGTCTTCCACACGCATGGCGTCCTCCTTCGGCCCGCGGCGCCCCGCGACCCCGAGGGCGCCCCCTTACTGCGAGGGTACGCCGCTTCGCGCGGGGAGGGAAGCCGCCGCCCACCGCGTCGAGGTCGGCGCTCCGAGGCTGTGCATAGGATGGAGCCGTGAAGCGCATCCTGACCTACGGCACCTTCGACCTCCTCCACTGGGGGCACATCCGCCTGCTCCAGCGCGCTCGCGCCCTGGGCGACTACCTGGTCGTGGCCCTCTCGACCGAGGAGTTCAACGCCGGCAAGGGCAAGAAGACCTATCACGACTTCGAGACGCGCAAGATGATGCTCGAGGCGGTGCGCTACGTCGACCTCGTGATCCCCGAGAACGACTGGGAGCAGAAGGTCGGCGACGTGCAGCGCTACGAGATCGACACCGTGGTGATGGGCGGCGACTGGGAGGGCGATCCTCGCTTCGAGGTGCTGCGCGATCACTGCGAGCTGATCTATCTGGATCGCACCGAGGGTGTCTCGACGACCAAGATCAAGCAGGATCTGGGTGTGAACGCCTAGGAGTTCGCCCTGCTGAGCAGGGTCGCCTGCTCGAACCCCTGAGCAGAGCGTCGCCCGTCGCGAGGAGGCGGTTCGCCGCGCCTCCGAGCTCGGGCTCCTGTAGCGCCCGGGGCGGCGCTTCCCGCGGGGCAGGAGCGGAAACCAGGCGCGACGCCGCCCGGGTAGGTAACAATGGTGTATCGAAGAAAACCCCAGGTCAGCGCATAACCAACCCTCCACCCTCACACGAAATCGAGGGGTCTCGCCTTGCACGGCTCACCGAAGCGTTGTTAGCGTCGTGAGGTAGCGTACAACGCTCGAACACACGGACCGCGGCCATCGCACGAGCTTCCGAAGCGGAAGGCGAGGGGCGTATGGTTCGCCGTGATTGGGGGGTCCCGATGGCCGCCCAGTGGGTAAGACGCCGGCCCCGATGATCAGGGCCGCGAGTGTCCCCGCACCGCGAACCCGGACCACTGCCCGGGCACCCTCAGCGTGCCCGCAAGGAGTGCATCGTGACCAGTTCCCCCCTCGCCCCTGCCACCGAGCAGAGGAGCGACCCCGCCGATACGCCCGCGATCGAGGTGTCCCACGTCTACAAGGTCTTCGGCAAGCGGCCGAAGGAGGTGGTGAAGCGCCTCCGCTCGGGAGCCTCCCGCGAGCAGCTGCAGGCCATCGGCAACGCCGCGGTGATCGACGCCAGCTTCGACGTGAAGCCCGGTGAGATCTTCGTGGTCATGGGCCTCTCGGGCTCGGGCAAGTCGACGCTCATCCGCATGCTCAACGGTCTCAACCCGACGACCGACGGCTCGATCAAGGTCTTCGGCTCCGAGGTCGTGGGCCGCAGCGCGGCCGAGCTCCGCGAGCTGCGCCGTGACCGCATGTCGATGGTGTTCCAGCACTTCGCCCTCCTGCCGCACCGGACCGTGCTCGACAACGTCGCCTACGGCCTCGAGCTGCAGGGCGTCTCCCCCGCGGAGCGTCAGGAGCGCGCCGCCCGGTGGCTGGAGCGCGTGGGCCTGGCCGGTCGCGAGAACAGCTACCCGAGCGAGCTCTCGGGCGGCATGCAGCAGCGCGTCGGCATCGCCCGCGCCTTCGCGGCCGAGACCGACATCCTGCTCATGGACGAGGCCTTCTCGGCGCTCGACCCGCTGATCCGACGCGAGATGCAGGAGCAGATCGTCGAGCTGCAGCAGGAGCTCGGCAAGACCATCGTCTTCATCACCCACGATCTCAACGAGGCCATGTTCCTGGGCGACCGGATCGCCGTGATGCGCGACGGCCGCATCGTGCAGGTGGGCACGCCGAACGACATCCTCACCGACCCCGCCAACGACTACGTCGCGCAGTTCGTGCAGGACGTGGACCGCGCCCGGGTGCTCACGGCCGCCGACGTGATGGAGCCTCCGCACGCGGTGGTCCCCGCCTCCGCGGGCCCCCGCACGGCCCTCAAGACCATGCGCGACCTGCAGACCTCGGCCTGCTTCGTCACCTCGGGCGACCGGCGGCTGCTCGGCGTGGTGCGCGACAAGGACGTGCTGCGCCAGGTGCGCGAGGGCGACACCGACCTCGCCGCGCGCCTGCGCCCCACCCCGTCCGTCGTGCAGCCCGATCAGCTGATCGCCGAGCTCTTCGAGTACGCGGTCGAGAGCCCGCTCCCGATCGCGGTCACCGACAGCCGGGATCGCCTGATCGGCGTCGTGCCGCGCGTCACGCTCCTCGCCGCGCTCGCGGACCTGCCCGCCGTGACGACCGAGATCCCGGTCATCGAGCCGACGCCCGACGTGCCCGCTGCGATGATCACCGCCACGCTCAACGGCAGCGCCCCGGAGGGCGCCGTCGGAGCGTTCGCCGACGAGAGCGAGGAGGTTCGCTGATGGACGGATTCCGCATTCCCGTCGGGACCTGGGCTGACGACGGCCTCGACTGGTTCAAGGACACCTTCCGGTGGCTCCTCGACTTCATCACGCTCGTCGTGAAGTGGCTGGTGGAGGGCCTCGCCGACATCCTCGTCGCCATCCCCTTCCCGGCGCTGATCCTGGTGTTCGCCCTGATCGGCTGGCTCGTGCGCTCGTGGCAGCTCGCGCTGGGCACGGCCCTGACGATGCTGCTCGTCGTCGGCATGGGCCAGTGGGAGAACGCGATGCTGACGCTCGCGCTCGTGCTCATCGCGGCCCTGATCGCCGTGGTCATCGCCGTGCCGCTCGGCATCCTCGCCGCGCGCAACGACACCTTCAGCGCGGTCATCAAGCCGGTGCTCGACTTCATGCAGACGATGCCGGCGTTCGTCTACCTGATCCCCGCCGTGCTCTTCTTCAGCATCGGCTTCGTGCCCGGCGTGTTCGCCACCGTGCTGTTCTCGCTGCCCCCGGGCGTGCGCTTCACCGAGCTCGGGATCCGCGGCGTCGACGCGGAGACCGTCGAGGCCGGCTACGCCTTCGGCGCCACCCCCGGCAAGATCCTGCGCGGCATCCAGCTGCCGCTCGCGACGCCGACGATCATGGCCGGCATCAACCAGGTCATCATGCTCGCGCTGTCGATGGCGGTCGTGGCCGGCATGGCCGGCGCGAACGGCCTCGGCAAGGAGGTCGTCGCCGCCATATCGACGCTGAACATCGGCCAGGGCGTCGAGGCGGGCCTCGGCGTCGTGATCCTCGCGGTGTTCCTGGACCGCGTCACCGCCGCCCTCGGCAACCCGAGCGACTACAGGCACTCTCTGCTCGGCATGCTGCGCAAGAAGCGCGCCGCCTCACGACCGGCGAGCACCGACCCCCACGCCTCCACCCCGCAGGACGGCGCCGAGAGCGCCCAGCAGGACGCGGAGCGGGAGAAGCAGTCGCTGCGGCCCGCGACCGGAGGCCTCTCCGGCCTCTGATCGCGGGATCGGCGCCGAGGATCCACCCAGACCTGTTCGACACCATCCCCACCCCTCGTGCGGATCCGCGCGAGAAGAAAGGAAGACACCCATGAAGAAGCGACTCACAGGAATGCTCGCCCTCGGCGCAGCGGTCAGCCTCGCGCTCGCCGGCTGCTCGGGCGACGCCGGGGGCGCCGGCGAGGAGGGCGGTGACAAGGGCACCATCACCTTCGGATTCCTCCCCAGCTGGACCGACGGACAGAGCATGGCCTACCTGCTCGAGGATCAGCTCGGGAAGATGGGCTACGACGTCGAGATGGAGGAGCTCACCGACGCCGGCGTCATCTACGCGGGCCTGTCGAACGGCGACTTCGACATGTTCCCCTCGGCCTGGCCCGAGGTGACCCACGCCGACTACATGGACGAGTTCGGCGCCGACATCGAGGACATCGGCACCTACTACGAGGGCGCGGTGCTCACCCTCGCGGTGCCCGAGTACATGGACGACGTGAACTCGATCGAGGACCTGAAGGGCCAGGCCGACCGCTTCGGCGGCGAGATCATCGGCATCGAGCCGGGCGCCGGCCTCACCGGTCAGACGCAGGACGTCGCGATGCCCGAGTACGAGCTCGATGGCGAGTACGAGCTCGTCACCTCGTCGACCGCGACCATGCTCGCCACGCTGCAGGAGGCGGTCGAGAACGAGGACGACATCGTCGTCACGCTGTGGCGCCCCTTCTGGGCGAACGCCGCGTTCCCCGTCAAGGATCTCGAGGATCCGAAGGGCGCGATGGGCGAGCCCGAGGGACTGCACTTCCTCGGCAAGAGCGGCTTCGCCGACGAGTTCCCCGAGGCCGCCGAGTTCATGGCGTCGCTGCAGCTCGACGACGACGCCTACGGCGCGCTCGAGGAGCTCGTCACGAGCGACGAGTACGCCGACGATCCCGAGGGCGCCGTCGACGCCTGGATCGAGGAGAACCCCGACGCCTTCGAGGGCCTGCTCACCGAGTAGCCGCCTCGCCGAGCAGGGGCCGGGGCCGTCCGATGACGGCCCCGGCCCCTGCTGCGTCTCAGGCCGTGGCGCCGGACGCTGCCAGCGCACCGGCGGCGAGGCGGCGCACCACACCCGTCATCTGCTGCAGCCCGGCCACCAGATCCTCGTCGCGCGTGAACTCGTCGAGGTTGTGGGAGATGCCGTCGACGCTCGGCACGAAGAGCATCACGGTCGGCACGGCGTCCTTCATGTTCGTCGAGTCGTGGCCCGCCACGGTCATCACCCGGTCGTGCGGGAGCCCCAGCTCAGCGGCGACCTCGCGCGCGAGCTCGAGCCCGGCCTCGGGGTACGGGTTCTGGTCCCAGCTGTGCTCGGCCACGATCTCGATGTCCACGCGATCCTCGCGCTGCACCCGCTCGACCGTGCTCATGAGCGACGCGTGCGCCGCCCGGATCACCTCGGCGCTCGGCGAGCGCAGGTCAAGCAGCAGCTGCACCTCGCTGGCGACGACGACGGGCGAGTTGGGGTAGGCGTTCAGCTCCCCGCACGCCGTGTGCAGCGCGCCGGGCTCGAACTCGTCGACGAGCTCCCGCGCCGCCACGACCAGCCTGGCGGCTCCGAGCATGGCGTCGCGGCGATCCGGCATCGCGGTGGCGCCGCTGTGGGCCTGCGCGCCCCGCACCCTGAACTCGAACTTGTGCGCGGCCCAGGTCGCGTTCACGAGGCCGATCGTGACCCCCTCCTCCTCCATGCTGCGGCCCTGCTGCACGTGGATCTCCGCGTACGAGGCCACGTCGAGCCCCGCGAAGTCGCCGCGTTCGCCGAGCGCGTCGAGCGCGCTCTCGACCGAGACGCCGCGCGGATCGCGGGTGGCGAGGGCGTCGGCGAGGGGCAGCTTGCCGGTGAACACCGAGCTGCCCATCATCGAGGGCTTGAAGCGGGAGCCCTCCTCGTTGAACCAGTTCACGATCGCGAGGTTGCAGCGCGCCCGCGACGGATCGGCCCGCAGCTCGTCCGCCACGCGGAAGCAGGCGTGCGCCGAGGCCATCACGCCGTAGGCGCCGTCGAACCGGCCGGCCGTGGGCTGCGAGTCCATATGGGAGCCGGTGAGCACGTAGGGCGCTCCGGGCACGAGCTCGAGCAGGCCGAACTGGTTGCCGATGGCGTCGCGGTGAACCGTGAAGCCGTGCGACTCGAGCAGCGCGGCGAACCACTTGCGCTGCTCGCCGTCCGCCTCGCTCGCGGCCTGCCGCTCGACGCCGTTCGTCCCCTCGACGGCGCCGAAGCGGGTGTGCTCGGCCCAGTCGGCGAGGAAGGCGGCTGCGGGATCGGAAGAAGACGGTGTGCTCATGCGCGGTCCTCGGTTCTCTCGGTGTTCGGTGTCGGGATCGGGGGCGGTGTCGCGGTGGGGATCGGGACGGGCCCGGCCGGGATGGGGCTCGGCCCCGGGAAGGCCGGGATCGGTCCGGTCAGCCCCGCTCGTCCAGCGAGCCGTGCCGCAGCTCGCCGCCGACCACGGTGGCGAGCACGTCCAGCTGCGAGATGCGCTCGCTCGGCACGGCGGTGAGATCGTCGGAGAGCACGACCATGTCGGCGAGCATGCCGGGGGCGAGCACGCCCTTGCGGCCCGCCCAGCCCGTGGCCTCCGCGGACCCGCGCGTGTAGGCGGCGAGCGCCTGCTCGGCGCTGATGCGCTCGTTCGGCCCGTAGGGCGCCCCGCTCTCGGTCAGACGCTCGACGAAGGCCTGGATCACGCCGAGGGGGGCGCCGGGGGCGACGGGGCGATCCGAGCTGCCGGGCAGCATCGCCCCGTGCCGCAGGAGGCTCGCCGCGGGGTACGAGCGCTCGATCCGGCCGGAGCCGAGCTTCGCAGCCATGCCGTCACCGAAGGTCGTGATGAAGAACGGCTGCGGTGCGAGCGCGATGCGGTGCTCGGCCAGGAGCGGCAGCTGATCGTCGCGCACCACGCCGCCGTGCTCGATGCGGTTCGGGATCGCCGGGGCGCCGGAGCGGCGCTGCGCCTCCGCGATGGTCTCGATCGCGAAGTCGACGGCGCGATCGCCTATGGCGTGCAGCGCGAGCGACCAGCCGGCCGATGCCGCGCGCAGCACCTTCTCGCGCAGCTCCTCGGGCTCGCCGAGCAGGTAGCCGTGGTTGCCGGGGCACTGCTCGTAGTCCTCGGTCATCGCCGCGGTGGAGCCGAGCAGCGAGCCGTCGGTGAAGACCTTCACCGGCCCCAGCTGCAGCCACTCGTCGCCGAGCCCCGTGCGCAGGCCGGCGTCGAGCCCGGACGCGACGGGATCGTCGTCGTGCCCCGCGAGATCGTGCAGCGCGTCGAGCGCGATCATCGGCTGCATGCGGGTGCGCAGCGCACCCTGCTCGCGCGCGAGCTGGTACGCGCCGAACTCCTGCGGGCTGTGCCCGATCCACCCGCCGGCCACCCCGGCGTCGGTGACCGAGGTCAGCCCCTCGCTCACGTACCGCTCGGTGGCCGCGCGCAGCGCCTTCACGATGTCGGAGCGGGAATCCGGGAGGTGGTAGCGCTGCACGATCGACATCGCGTTCTCCTCGATCAGCCCGGTCGCCCGGCCCGAGGCGTCGGTGACGATCCGCCCGCCGTCGATGTGCCCGCTCGGGTGATCGGCGATGCCGACGGCGGCGAGGCCTGCCCCGTTGAGCGTGTAGGCGTGGCCGGAGGCGTGCTTCACCCAGAGCGGCCTGCCGCCCGTCGCCCGGTCGAGGTCGTCGCGCGAGGCCGCGGAACCCCGGATCCCAAGCGGGTTGAAGTTCGAGGCCACGACCCAGGCGCCCTCGGGCAGCGATGCCGCGTGCCCGGCGATCCGCTGCAGCATCTCCTCGGCCGACGCGGCGCCCGAGAGGTCGAGCTCGAGCAGGGTCTGCCCGAACCAGACCGAGTGCGCGTGCACGTCGTTGAAGCCCGGGGCGAGGAAGGCCCCGCCGGCGTCGAGCACGAGGTCCGCGCTCACGCCGTCGAGCTGCTCGTCGAGTCCGAAGACGCGCCCGCCCCACACCCCGACCCTGCCGGCCCGCGGTCGCCCGGGGTCGCCGGTCCAGATTCTCGCCCGCTCGATGATGAGATCGATTCGCATGCCGCTCCTTCGCCTGTCCCCCTCATACAATCGCCGTTCCCCGGTCGGTGCAATCCCCATTCCGTCGCCGCGGACGGAGCGGGATTGTGCATATGCCCATCGCGCGCGACACTAGCAGGCATGGTGCACGAGGACTGGCTGCAGCTGCTCGACGAACTCGAGGAGCGGATCCCCGATTTCGCGCGCACATTCGTGGACGAGCTGCTCGGCCGCGCGCTCTACGACACGGACGTGGTGGCCGAGGAGGACATCCTGCGCACCGCGGCCGAGACGATGCGGCTGGTGATCGCGCGGCTGCACGGCGGTTCCTCCGACGCGTTCGCGGAGTTCTCCGAGCGGCTCGGCAAGCGCCGGGCCCGCCAGGGCGTGCCGCTCGACCGGCTGATCGAGGCGATCCGGCTCGACCTGCGCATCATCTGGCGCATGCTGCTCGAGCTCGCAGAGCCCGATCGCACGTCGGTGCTGGTGCAGCACTTCGAGTTCCTGATGACGACCCTCGACGACTACGTGAACGACGTGCAGCAGGCCTTCCTGGCGGAGGTCGCCATTCTGCAGCGCGACTCGCGGCTCGCCACCGAGCAGCACATCTCGAAGCTGTTCAACGCGACGCGGCTGAGCCAGGCGCTGCTGGGCGAGGTCTCCGCCGGCCTCGGAGTCGAACCCGACAGCGCGTTCGAGGTGATACTCGTGCGACCGGGGTCGGCTCCCGAGCAGCGGCGGCGCGAGGTGGGGCTGCGGCTCGCCGAGCGCGAGACGTTCGGCTACGTGTACCGCGGGTGGCTGCTCTTCTTCCGGGTGCGCACCGGGACGCTGTCGAGCTGGCCGAAGGAGCTCGCCGATATCCCCGCCTGCTACGTCCACCGGGTCGAGGGGCTGGGGTCCGTGCCGGCGGCGGCCCGGGCGGCGATCGAGCTGCACTCGCTCGCGCCCGAGGTGCAGCGGCTCACCGACATCGAGGAGCTCTGGGCCCTCGGTGCGGCCGAGCACCTCGACTCGCTGATCCCCGGGTACTTCCGCTCGATCCTCGACGGGCTCGACGGGCTCACCGCCGAGGAGCGCGACCGCGTGCTCCGCACCGTCAGGGTGTTCCTCGGCTCGGGCTCGGTGAAGGAGACCTCGGTGCGCGTCGGCTGCCACCGCAACACCGTCGTGAACCGCCTCAAGCTGTTCCACGCCGAGACCGGCCTCGATCCGATGATCCCCGCCCAGGCCGCGCTGGCGTACGTGCTGCTCGCGGGCGAGCCAGACCCCGAGTCGGAGCCGGCGGGCTGACGCGCTCCGTGCGCGCCGCGGGCGCTCCGTGCGCGGCACCACGTTGTGCATTTACCCAATGCTCCCGGTTTCGCGGAGGTCACATTCCCATTGGTCGTCGCCGCATCGCCTGCGACGATGGGGAGGCACTGCCCTGCGAGCGCGCCGTTCCCACGACTCGCGCGACCGTCGGCCCCATTCGGATTCAAAGGAGAAATATGAGCAGCGCAAGCGGCGGCACTCAGAAACCGATGCTGCAGGTCAGCTCGGGCGATGTCGCGAAGATCGCCCGTGCGGCGTTCGTCGGCACCGCACTCGAGTGGTACGACTACTTCCTCTTCGGCACCGCCGCCGCGCTGGTGTTCAACCGCCTGTTCTTCAGCCAGGAGAACGCGACCGCGGCGCTGCTGGCCTCGCTCGCGACCTTCGGGGTCGGCTTCGCGGCCCGGCCGATCGGCGCGTTCTTCTTCGGCATCCTCGGCGACCGCATCGGCCGCCGGCCCACGCTGCTCATCACGATCGTGGCGATCGGCGTCGCGACCGGCGTGATCGGCGTGCTGCCGACGTACGCGAGCGTCGGCCTCATGGCGCCGGTCTTCCTCGTGATCCTGCGCCTGCTGCAGGGCCTCGCGGTCGGCGGCGAGTGGGGCGGCGCGACAACCATCGCGATCGAGCACGCGCCGCCGCAGAAGCGGGCCCGCTACGCGGCGCTCGTGCAGGTCGGTTCGCCCGTGGGCACGCTGCTCTCCTCGGGCGCGTTCGCGCTCGTCGTGCTGCTCCCGCCCGAGAGCTTCGACTCCTGGGGCTGGCGCCTGCCCTTCCTCGCCGCGTTCCCCATGCTGCTCATCGCGCTCTGGATCCGGCTCAAGGTCGAGGAGTCGCCCGTCTTCCACCAGCTCCTCGAGATGGACGAGACCGAGAAGGTGCCGGCGCTGCAGGTCTTCCGCAAGGCCTTCGGCCGCCTCGTCGTGGCCATCTGCGCGGCGCTGCTCGGCGTCGGCGGCTTCTACGTGATGAACACCTTCGTGGTCAGCTACGCCACGAACACCCTCGGCGTGGATCGCCAGGTCGTGGTGAACGCGACCCTCGTCGCCGCGGTGGTGCAGATCATCGTGATCCTGCTCTTCGGCCGCGTCGCCGAGAAGATCGGCCCGGGCCGGGTGACGCTGATCGGTGGCATCGCGACCGCTGCCGCCGCGTTCCCGCTCTTCTGGCTCATCGACTCGGGATCGGCCTGGGCGATCACCCTCGCGGTGGCGAGCGGCATCGGGCTGCTCACGATCACCTACGCGGTGACCGGCGCGCTGCTCACCGAGCTGTTCCCCGCCAGCCTGCGCTACAGCGGCGTCAGCCTCGGCTACCAGATCGCCGGCGCGCTGTCGGGCTTCCTCCCCTTCATCGCCACCTGGCTGATCGGCCTCTCCGACGTGCCGACCTCGCTGCCCGGCGTGATCATCCTCATCGTGATCTCGCTGCTCACCGCGCTCGGCGGCTTCATCGGCGAGCGCCTGCGCCTCACCGACAAGGTCGTCGTCTCCGACGACCGCTAACCGGAACCGAGCACAGGGCGGGCGTCTTCATCGCGAAGGCGCCCGCCCTCGGCGTACTCCCACGGCGACCGGGTAGCGTGGATGCCGGTTCGAAGACGTCGCTCCTGGCGCAGTGCGCCGGAGCCCGCCGCCGGTTGCCCCGGCGCGACCCCGAGCGCCCGCCCCGACCGCAAGGATCCGCATGACGCCCCGCCTCCTGTTCCGCATGTTCGCGACCGCCGAGGCGATCACCTGGGCCGGACTCATCGCGGCGCTGATCCTGCGGGGAGCCGGCGTCACCGCGGCCGCGGTGCCGATCGCGGGCGGGATCCACGGCTTCATCTTCCTCTCGTACTGCGTGAGCACGGTGTTCGTCTGGGTGAACCAGCGCTGGAACGCCGGAACCGGGGTCGCCGGCCTGCTGCTCTCGATCGTGCCGTTCGCCACAGTGCCGTTCGAGATCGTGCTCGATCGCCGGGGCGGACTCGCCGGCGGCTGGAGGCTCGCGCCCGGCGGCGAGGAGCCCCGAGGCCTCCCCGAGCGGGTGCAGGCGTGGATCCTGCGCCACCCGCTGCTCTCGGTCGTCGCGATCCTGGTCGCCGTGGCCGCGGTCTTCACGGTGCTGCTCTGGCTGGGACCGCCCGTCCCCAAGGGGTGACAGCGCGAGCCGACAGCGGTGCGCGGTGCCGCCGGGCGCAGCTCCGCCACCCCGCTCGGGCCACTCAGGAAACACTCAGCACCACCCGGGATGCGTGGATTCCTCACGATTCGATAACGTCCTCCGCGGACTTCGAAACGGTCTGTTATTGGCGTTCACCCCCTGAGGGCTTATAGCCTGGAGCAATGACATCCACCGGATTCAGCGCATTGCCCACCGCGGTTCAGACCATCGTGATCGCCGGCCTGGAGCGGGAAGTCGAAGACACCCGGGCGAGGATCGCTCGCGAGCGCGGCCAGAGCTCGCCCGATCGCGAGTCGATCGAGAGCTGGGAGAACGACATCGTGCAGGCGCAGAACCTGCGCGAGCGCTTCCTGCGCAACACGGCCGCCTGAGCGCCGCCTCCGTCTCCGCGCCGCCTGTGAGCAGAATTACGCAGCTGTAATCACATCGGTGTAATTCCCCTGATGAGGCCGATCACGCCGCCCGTATCCTCCTGTGGATAACCCGCTCGGATCCCGATGCCTCCACGGAAGGCACGCGGGCATCCGAGCGGGGAGCACCCCTCAGAGCTGCAGGACGGCGCGCGCGATCAGGAAGTAGATGACGAGGCCCGTCGCATCCACGAAGGTCGTGATGAACGGGTTGGAGAACACCGCCGGGTCGACGCGGATCGCGCGCGCCACGAGCGGCATCGCTCCCCCCACCGTCGCGGCGGCCGCGCACACCGCGAGCAGGGTGAGGCCGATCACGAGCCCGATCAGCGGCGAGTACACGAGCCCCGCGACGGCGAAGCCGAGCGCCCCGAGCAGCAGCCCGAGCGCGCAGCCGGTGCGCAGCTCGCGGCTCAGCACCTTCAGGATGTCGCGGGGCTTCACATCCCCCAGCGCGAGCGCGCGAGTCACGGTGGTCGCCGCCTGATTGCCGGTGTTGCCGCCCGTTCCGATGAGGAGGGGCACGAACAGGGCCAGCACGGTCACCTGCTCGAGGGTCGCCTCGAAGGCCGACAGCACGCGCACCGTGAGCGTCGCGCCCACGGCGAGCACCAGCAGCCACACCACACGCGAACGCACGAGCGTGAGCACGGGCGTCGAGAGGTAGGGGCGCCGCAGCGGCTCCACGCCGCCCTGCCTGGCCGCGTCCTCGCTCTCCTCGTGCTCGAGGATGCGGACCGCGTCGTCGATGGTGAACATGCCGACCAGCCTCGACTCGCTGTCGACGATGGGCAGCGCGAGCAGGCCGAGATCGGCGCACCGCCGCGCGGCGAACTCGGCCTCGTCGGTGGCCTCCGCGGTGTGCGCCGGTTGCATGATGGCCTCGATCGCCGCGCTCTCGTCGGCGCCGAGCAGATCGCGCAGGCTCACCACCCCGACCACCTGACGGCTGCCGTCGAGCACGGGCAGCGTGTAGACCGTCTCCGCCTCGTCGAGTCGCTCGCGCACCCGAGCCAGCGTCTGGCCGACCGTGAAGTTGAACCGGGTCGAGACGTACTCGGGAGTCATCCTCCGCCCGACGCAGCCCTGCGGGTACCCGAGCATCTCGGCGGCGAGCTGCCGCTCGGCCTCGGGCAGGCCGCGCAGGAGCCGCGGGGCGAGCGCCGAGGGGACCTCGTCGAGCAGCCACATCCGGTCGTCGGGGTCGAGCTCGGCGAAGAGCCTCGCGACCTCGGCGTCCTGCAGCCCGTCGAGCAGGTCTCCCTGCAGAGCGGGCGGAAGCTCCTCGAACACCTCCAGGGCCCGCTGCTTCGAGAGGAGCCGGAAGATGACGGCGCGCTGACGCAGACCGAGACGCTCGAAGGTCCTCACGAGCTCGGGGACCGACAGCGGGGTCAGGGTCTGCGTCAACGACACGAGATCCTTGTCGGAGAGATCCTGGGTGATCGTGTCGATCACGGCGGTGAGATCGTGGTTCTGGTTGATGGTCATGGCGTCGCTCCTTCGCCTCGGGGCGCGCGGGATCGCCGGATGGCGAAGGCCTCCGCGCCGTGCGGGCTCGATCCCGATCGCGCGCCGTGACAGGAGCTGCGCGGCGGGCTGCCCGCGGATTACTGATTCGACCGCCGGACGCGCCGCGCGCGTGCATGGGCCGCCGTCAGCTGCGGGCGGGCGATGCGGCGAGCGCGGTTTCCGGCTCATGACTGCAACTGTCACTCGTCATCGGAATACTCACCTCGCTTCGCTCGGGGCGCACGCCGCCCGGGTGCGGGGGTCGTGCTGGAACGCGTGTCGGCCGCCGCGGGAGCGGGTCGGCACGGGTGGCTGCTGCCAGCCGAACCCTATCACCGGATACCCGGACCGCCAAGACCGGGCGACGAGCGGAGCACTCGCGAGGGGGCGGGCGCAGGAGGCGGACGGCGTCATCGAGCGGCTCATCACGACCGCCATCGGCCTGGCGACGGCCGGCGGGAACGGCCCGCGTGAGAGGATTCTCGAATGACGAGCGAGACGGATCGGACGGTGCGGACGGCCTACGGCGCGAGAGCGGAGGAGTACGTCGACGCGCTCGGATCGGTGGACGCGATGCACGCGGAGGATCGCTCGCTCATCCTGCGCTGGGCCGGCGAACAGCGCGGCCCCCTGCTCGACGCCGGCTGCGGCCCGGGTCACTGGACCGACCTGCTGCGAAGCTCGGGGTCGACGGTCGAGGGGATCGACCTGGTGCCCGAGTTCCTCGATTCGGCGCGGGCGCGCTTTCCCGGGGCCGCGTTCCGCTCGGCCACCCTGGTCGACACGGGGGCGCCCGACGGGTCGCTCGGCGGAGTGCTCGCCTGGTACTCGCTGATCCACACGGCCCCGACCGAGATCGACCGGGCGCTCGCGGAGTTCGCGCGGATCCTGCGCCCGGGCGGCGGGCTGCTGATCGGGTTCTTCGAGTGGCCCGAGCTCGAGCCCTTCCCTCACGCGGTGGTCACCGCCTACCGGTGGCCGGCAGACGCCCTCGCCGGGAGGATCGAGAACGCCGGGTTCGCGGTGCGGGAGCGGATCGCGCGCAGGGACTCGGGGGCCCGCCCCCACGGCGCGCTCCTGGCGGAGCGCATCTCCGGCTGAGCGCCGAGGGCGCCGCGACCCCTCGTCGGTGACGGGTCGGCGCCCCATGATCATCGCGAAGAGCGCACCGGAGAGGTAGTGCCAGACCCAGAACACGGCTGCGGGGAGCGCGGCGAGCGGCGAGAAGTGGGCCGCGGCGACGATGAGCGAGATCGCCACAGCTCGTGCCTCGGACTTGACCCTGCCCCCGAGGGGAGGGTCTACCGTGTTTCTCGGAGGTGGGAGATGCGCATCGGCGAGCTGGCCGCGCGAGCAGGTGTCTCGGTGAAGGCGGTCCGGTACTACGAGCGGATCGGCCTGATCGCGCCGGGGCGCAGCGAGAACGGCTACCGCGAGTTCGAGGAACGGCACGTGCGGGCCGTGCGGGAGATCCGCGAGCTGAGCGGCCTCGGCATCGCCCCGAGCCGGGCCGCCCCGTTCATCGACTGCCTCGACGCCGGCCACGAGCACAGCGACGAGTGCGTCAGCTCGCTCGTGGCCTACCGGGACACGATCGCCGAGCTCGACCGTGTGATCGCGTCGCTGACCGCGCACCGCGAGGCGCTGCAGGAGCGGCTCGAGCAGAGTGCCGCGCGTCCCGCCGAGGCCACCGGGCCCACAGCGTGCGCCGACCACGACCACAGCACCGAGCGCCCCGACAGCACCGCCCGCACCGAACGCGCCGGATCCACCGCGCACACCCGACCCGAGAGGAAGAGCCCCGTGACCGACTACACCCGGCTGCCCGACGACCTACCAGTTCCCGAGGACGACGGCGCGGCCGCTCACCTGCCGGGGCTCGAGATGCCGCCCGTCGAGCTGCCCACGAGCGACGGCGGAACGGCCGACCTGGCGAACCTCGGCCCCGGGCGGGCCGTGATCTACCTCTACCCCCTGACCGGACGCCCGGGCGTCGATCTCCCCGAGGGCTGGGACTCGATACCGGGCGCGCGCGGATGCTCGACGGAGGCCTGCGACTTCCGAGATCACTTCACCGAGCTGCAGAGCGCCGGCGTACAGGCGGTCTACGGCATGTCGAGCCAGGATCCGGCCTATCAGGCCGAGGTGGTGGAGCGCCTGCACCTGCCGTTCACGATGATCTCCGACGAATCGTTCGCCCTGGGCGACGCGCTGCGGCTGCCCACCTTCGCTGCACCCGGGCACGACCGGCTGTACAGCCGTCTCACCCTCGTCGTGCGCGACGGCCGCGTCGAGCACGCCTTCTACCCGATCTTCCCGCCGAACACCCACGCGCAGCAGGTGCTCGCCTGGCTTGAAGCGCACCCGGCAGCCGCGTGAACGCGGACGGCAGGGCTAGAAGTTCTGCGACTCCCAGACCTCGCGAATGCTGTCCTCGGCCACTTCGTCCCAGGAGAGGGTGAGCTCGGACCAGCCGTCGCAGCCCTCCTCGAACACCTCCTCGATCCTGTCGCCCAGTGCGGCGGGATCGTGACACGCGGTGGCGTCCAGCACGAGTGTCTGGACGTAGCGCCCGCGGTCGCGCTCGAGATCGTTGTGGAGCTGCAGCGAGAGCCCACCGGGCACCTTCGTCGTCACCGACCCCGGGAACGCCCGCGGGCGGAGGCACGTCAGGCACACCCGGCGGATGCTCGGGTAGCGGTCGAGCGCGGCCTTGACCCCGTCGACGGCGCGGCGCCAATCCTGCTTCGCCTGCTTCCTCGTCTTGCAGTCGGTGAGGTCGAGACCCCAGAGCAGGCCGAACGGCCGCTCCGGATCTGCGCCTTCACTGTTCTGCACTGGGGGAAAGGTCATCTGGGGCAGCGGGTCGCCGCGCCTCAGCACCTGTCTGCTCATCGGTTGTCCTCCATCGTCAGCACGTCTCTCCGCCGACCAGACTTCCCGGCACACCTACTGTTTCTCATCGCTCCCCGCAGGCAGCGAGCACCTATGCTACGCCTCGTCCCGAGCGCTGGCAAGCCGCGCGGGATCCCGGTCGCCCGGGGGCGCCGCGGGGCTCACTGCAGCAGACGTTTGATCCCCTCCGCCGTGTAGTACCGCACGGAGCCGTTCATGTCGTGCACCCCGTAGACGCGCTCGCCGTTCGTCATCTCCCTGACGTCGCAGACCACGCCCCGAGCACCGCCCGGCGCAACGACCTCGTCGTCGACCGAGAACTCTGCCGTGTCGTCGTTCATTGATGACCTCCGTCGATCGTGGGTGAGCCCTGCCCCCATCATCCGGCGGCCGATCCGGGCCGCGACAGGTGCTTGCGGCTCCTCGCCGGATGCGATATCGACCCTCCCCCGCGACGGCGACGCCGGCGCCCTGTGCCGGACGCCATAATTTCGCTATTATGACTCCATAACGAATGGGGGCGAGCGTGGGGATCAAAACGCAGAGGTCGGCGCTGCTGTGCAGCATGCCGGCGGTGGGCCACGTCGGCCCCATGACGGTCGTGGGGCGCGAGCTGGCCCGGCGGGGCTGGCGAGTGCGTCTGCTCACGGGCCGGCGGTACCGGCAGCAGGTCGAGAGTGCAGGGCTGGAGTTCGCGGCGCTGCCCCCGGAGGCCGACACCCTCGACGACGTGGGCGCGGACGAGCGCAATCGCGGCCTCGCGACCATCAACCGCGGCGTCGAGGAGGCCTTCATCCGACCCGCACTGCCGGCCGCAGCGCGGGTCGAGGAGCTCCTGGCCGAGGAGCCCGCCGACGTCGTCTTCCACGACATGACCTTCCTCGGGGTGCAGACGCTCTTCTCGCGGCCGCGGGAGGAACGGCCGTTGACGGTGATGTGCGGGATCGGGCCCGCGGGGTTCTCGAGCCGGGACCGCCCGCCCTACGGCATGGGGATCGTCCCCTCGCGCCACCGCTGGTGGGGGCGTCTGCGCGACGCGGCGCTGAACCGCTCGGCCCGGATGGTACTGGGCCCCGCGCACCGCGCTCTCGACGACTGCCTCGAGCGCCTGGGCGCTCCCCCGCTGGGCGGAGCGTTCTTCATGGACGTGCTCGACCGCAGCGACATTCTGGCCCAGTTCACGGTGCCGGAGTTCGAGTACCCGCGGAGCGACGGCCCCGAGCTGCGCTTCTACGGCCCGATGACCGCGCCGCCCTCGCGGGCTCTGGGGGCTCCGCCCTGGTGGGACGAGCTGCGCCCTGACGTACCGGTCGTGCACGTCACCCAGGGAACGGTCGCGAACACCGACTTCTCGGAGCTGGTCGAGCCCACCCTCACCGCGCTCGCCGACGAGGACGTGCGCGTTGTGGTCACGGCGGGCGGTGCCGACCTGTCGGCGCTGCCGCCCCTGCCCGCCAATACGTTCGCGGCGCCCTTCCTGGACTACGAGCTGCTGCTGCCGCGCACGAGCGCGTTCGTCACCAACGGCGGCTACGGCGGGCTGCATCACGCGATGCGCCACGGGGTGCCGATCGTGATCGCGGGCGACTCGGAGGACAAGGTCGAGACCTCGGCGAGGGTTCAGTGGTCGGGTGCGGGCGTCAGCCTGCGGACCGGACGCCCCACACCCGAGGCGGTGCGAACGGCCGTGAACGCGGTGCTGCGCGAACCGGGATACGCGGCGACGAGCCGGCGGATCGGGCGCTCGATCGCGGCCTCGTCAGGGGCTCCCGGCCTCGTCCACGACGTCGAGGAGGCGCTGCGCGGAGGGCCCTGATCGCGACGCTCGCGGGAGAGCCCGGATCTCGACCGAGCCCGGCGGTTCGACGGGCCGGGGTTCGACGGCTCGAGGTGGAGGACGCCCGGGACTCAGGAGAAGGCGCTCAGCGGCGGGATCCCCTCTTCGAGGTGCCTGAGCTGGTGGATCGTCCACTGCTTCCACTGCTCGCGCGTCCACTCGCGGCCGCGCGTGAAGTGGAGGTAGGCGTCGACGCTCAGGATGTAGCCGAGGATGTCGGCCGCGACCGCGCGCTGCTCCTCCGCGATCCGGCCGCGCTCGACGAACCACCCGGCCGCGATGGCCAGATCGCGCCGACGGCGCGTCTCGAGCCCCTGGTAGGCGGCGCGGGCCCCGGGGTCGGCGTCTGCGGCGGCGGCCATCGCGCGCACGATCCCGGCCGCCCGCTGATTGGCCTCGTCCAGAAACGAGACGTATCGCTCGATGGCCCGCTCGTCGTCGGGCTCGGCCATGATCTCGGCGACGACGGGCCGCTCGGCGAGGGAGTGGGATCCCTCGTCTCCCGCGAACGCCACCTCGAACGCCGCGATCAGCAGCGTGTGCTTCGGCCCCTGCAGCTGCACCGTCGGCGCGGAGACCCCGGCCTCGGCGGCGATCGCTTTCAGCGAGGTCGCCGCGTAGCCATCTCGGACGAAGAGCTTCTCGGCCGCGGCGATGATGCTCGCACGGGTCGCGGCCGCCTCGGCCTCACGACGAGGAGAACGATACGTGCGCGCCATGCTTCGACGCTATCACCGCCTGGAGCGGGCGGTGAACAGGACTGCGCCCACCACGATCTGCGCCACCGTGGATGCCAGCAGCGCCGCCGTCGCCACGGCGAAGCTGTCGGTGAATGTCGCGATCATCCCCGTGCCCAGCGCGACGACGGTGAGTGCCGGGAACGCCCAGCGCGCCACCCCTGAGACGGCTCCTCCGCGGACGATACCCACGGATCCGGTCAGCATCAGCACGAACTGGGCGATGCCCAGCCCCCCGGTCAGCAGGAACGCGCCCGAGTAGTCGTCCACGGGCGGGAGCGCGTAGCTGACGGTGTAGTACACGAATTGATTGGTCATGAAGACCGCGCCGAAGGCGAGCAGGGCGAGGCGGCCGAGCGCGCTCCTCCCGGCGATCCCGTCCGCCCCGCTCCTTCCTCCGGCGAGGGCCACGGTCGCGGCAGCGTGGACGAGGGTGCTGCCGAGGAAGAGGACGGAGAACAGCGCCAGGAGTGCAGGCGCGCGTTCCTCTGCAAGCGCCACCTCGACCAGTGTCGCGAGCAGGAGGAGCACGCCTCCCGTCAGCACACCGGCACCGCCCCAGCGGGCCCAGGCGGGCCTGGCCGCCCGCTGCGGGGGTGCGCTCTCGCCCCGTGCGGCCCGCACCCGGCTCTGCTGCTCTGCCGCGATTCCCATGGTGGTCTCCTTCTACGCCGATCCCTGCCACGGGCGTCGATCGGAGTGCAGATTCCGCGGACCGCCCGGCCCGTGCTGGCATCAGCGTAGCCCGAAGTTAAATATGTATCAATATTCAATATTGAAGTAGTATATTGAAAATGACCACCAGGTCATTGGGAGCGAGGAAGACGATGACCGAACCGAACGGACGCATATCGCGGCGCAGCATCCTGCAGGGTGCCGCATGGACGATGCCGGTGATCGCGGCGGCGGTCGCCGCGCCCGCTGTGGCCGCCACCGGCGGCGGCGAGGCCGGGGCGTTCATACTCCTGGGCGACTGCCGGTTGCCGCTCGGATTCCTCCTTCAAGCCTCCCAGGCGCACCCGGTCCCCGCGGGGACGACCATCGACATCACGCTGAGCAGGAGGAGCGGCTCCTTCAATCTGGAGATCTCACCCGCCATCGGCTGGGTGGAGCGACCGGGGATCCAGTCGTGTCGGGTGGTGCTGGCCTCAGAACTCCCGGCGGGGCAACTGCTGCAAATGAAGACCGACCTCTGGTCTGCGAGCGAACTGAGGCTCGACGCGAGTTGCACGCTGCCCAGCGGGTACACCGCCGTCGGCGCGCAGATGCAGGCCTATGTCGATGTATGGCTCGGCGAGAACAGCGTCACGTGCAGATCGTCGTGACCGGCTACCGGAAGCCCGCGAGCTTGCCGCTCTTGGCCAGCTCCGGATCCGTGCATGCGGAGAGGTCGAAGCAGCAGGGCCGGCGCTTGCCCGCCCGCAGCTTCGAGATGCTGACGTGCACCCGCCGATCCCGCGTCTGGGGGTTCCTGGTCGCGTCGATCCAGCGCACCCACTCCCAGCGCGCCATCGGCGTGAGGCTCTTCCAGGTGTCGGAGAGGTCGGGGGCGTCGGCGAGCGCTGCACGGAAGTCGTCCGGCAGCTCCGGCTCGGGCCACTCGCCGCTCGGCTCGATCTCGAACGCCACCGCGTCGCCGTCGCCGACTCCCAGGGCCGCCCGCAGCTCAACGTCGATCGAGATCCAGTGGCCGCGCATGCCGTCCGGCTCGACGACGGTCGCGAATGCACGCCCGTTCGCGGCGCCATCGACGGCGACCTGGCCCCGCGAGGGCAGCGCCGCGCTCGCGTCGTCGGGCAGCCGCACGATGAGGCGGTCGCCGATCAGCTGCGCACGCCCCTCGAATCCGACCGCGGTCCTCTCGGCCATCGCCCGCCCCTCCCCATCGCGGGGCGCGCTCCGTTCGCGATCGCCCTCGCTGCCAGGCTAGTCGCGGGGAGGCGCATCCGGCTTCTCGGTTCCTGATCGCTTTCCGCCGGGCTCCTCGATATTCCCGGCTCCGCGCAGGCCGACGAGGTATGTCGCCACCCGCGCGACGGCCGGGTCCGGATCGCCCGCGAGGCGGCGGAGCAGCGCGGGGGCTGCGGAGCCGGGGATCTCGCCGAGCGCCTGGGCGAGCCGGCTCCGGGCTCCGCTCGCGAACGTCACGGATCGAGCCCCCTCCAGCCCCTCGGCGAGCGCGCCGACGATGCTGCGCTCCGCCTCGGAGGATCGGGCGGCGAGGGCGCCCAGCGTCTCGGCCGCTTCGACGTCTCGGGATCCCGAGACGATCATGGCCATCAGCCGTCCGCGCAGTTCCGACGTGTGCTCCTCCGCGTCCGGCATGTCCGACGCCCGGCGCCCGCCGAGGATGAGCGCGGCACGGTCGGCGACCTCGGCGTCGGCATCCGCGAGCCGGGCGGCGAGGGCCGCGGATGCGACGGGCCCCGGGCGCGATCGTCGCCGACCTTCGACAGGGTATGCAGCGCCTGGGCCCGGGCCTGGGGCGCGGAGTCCGGCTGGAGCGCCTCGAGCAGCAGCGGCACCGTCGTGTCCGCCGGATGGCGGGTGAGCGCCCATGTCAGCCTGTCGCGGACGAAGAAGTCGGGCTCGGTGCCGCAGCGCCTGATCAGCACGGGCACGTCGCCCGGCTCCGGGTGCGTGCCGGCGGCGAGCGCCGCCCGCAGCCTCGAGGACGGGTTCGGGTTCTCGAGCGCGCGCCCGAGCCCCGGCGCACCCTGATCCGCGAGACGATCGGTCGATGTCATGGTGAAGACCTCCGACCGCCATTCCAGCGCCTGTCACGGTGTCAGGGTCAAGCGCGGGGCGATCCCGAACCGCGTCGCCTCAGTCGGTTCCCTCCACGAGCTGCGTCGCGAGGTCGGCGATCTCGGACTCCGGCAGGTCGATCCCCGCCCGGTCGAGGCGCGTGCGGATCATCTCCTCGACCTCGTCTCGCGGGGCCGCCGCTCCGGCGGTGTCCCTGACCTCGACCATGATCGTCGCCACCGTCTCGACGTCGTCGGGGCTCCGATCGTCGAGCCGCTCCTCGTCGTTCCCGGTGTTCTCTTCGGTGCTCATCTGCGTCCTCCTTCTTCTCCTGGTTCCGGTTCTGATTCCAGCTCTCTCCGGCACTCCGTCGCGGGGTACGTCACCGAGTCGCCCGCCACCACGGCGCCGGGCATCAGCTCCGCCGGTGACAGCCTGCCATCCGGCATGAGGTGCGCGACGACCTCGCCCCGGGCGAGGAGGTGGTCGGCGATGATGCGCCGGTGACAGCGCCACCACACGGCCTCCGAGCACATGACGGCCGCCTGCTCGTCCTGCGCGAGGGCGAGCAGTTCTGCAAGCCCGATGTCGAACGGCTCCGTGAGCGCGTAGTCCGCGTAGTTGTGGAAGCTGCGGTTGCGCCAGAGCGCGTTCACCGCCTCGGGCACCTCGCGCTGCGCCGACCTCCGGCCCCCGAGCTCGGCGATGCGCCGGTAGGAGATCCCGTGCGCGGGGAGCGCCGCCTCGAGCGCGTCCCGGTCGAACTGCGGGAAACGGTTCGAGCCGGGAAGCCTCCGCACGTCGACGACCGCGCCCGCGTCGGCGCCGCGCAGCAGCTCGACGAACTCGTCGAACGGGTGCGTCGAGTGCCCGACCGTGAGGATGCGCTCCGTCATCTGCGTCTCGCCGGGATCAGTCCGAGAGGCGCCTCAGCGCGCCGCCCTTGTGCGCCGCGACGTGATCCGTCTTGTCACTCTTGATCTCGTACTGCGGATCGTCGTCGCTCGCGCGGTGCGTGTGCCCCTGGTAGTCGAAATCCGACGTGTGGACGCGCACGATCCGGCCGCTGACCTGCCCGGCCTCGGAGTTCCAACCGACGTGATCCCCGACCTCGAACCTGCTCACGATCCGCCTCCCCGCGCGCTGCCAGCCGCTCGTTCTTCTCGCTCTTCCGCTTCCCTCACCGCTCCCGCGCCGCGTGCGCGGATCGGAAGCGCTTCCGAGGCCGACGCTATCACCGCCGACCGGGCGCCGGGCGGGGCTTGACTCTCGGCGGCGCTTATGACGAACCCCGGCTCCGGGCAGGCGCCGGAGCCGGGGTTCGGAGACCTGGAACCGCGGTCAGTGCGCGGCGCCCACCTCCTGGTCGGCGGGCTTGCGCACGAAGAAGGCTCCCACGATCGCCACGAGCGAGATGATCGCTCCGATGAGGAACGCCGCGCGCGTGCCCGCGGCGCCGGCCGCCGTCTCGGAGACGCCCGTCGTATGCACGGCGACCGAGGACATCGTGGTGATGAGGATCGCGACGCCCGCGGCCCCGGCCACCTGCTGCAGCGTGTTCAGGATCGCGGAGCCGTGCGAGTAGAAACGCTTCTCGAGGGAGCCGAGCGACGCGGAGAACAGCGGCGTGAACGACAGGGCCATGCCGATCGACATCACCGTCTGCGCGACCATCAGCAGCACCCAGGAGGTGTCTTCGCTCACGGTCGAGTAGAACCACAGCACGGCGCTGACCGCGATGGTGCCCGGCACGAGCAGCGCCCTCGGCCCCGCGCGGTCGTAGATGCGGCCGATGATCGGAGCCAGCAGGCCCATCGCCACCGAGCCCGGCAGGATGATGAGGCCGGTCTCGGTCGCCTCGAGGCCGACGACGTCCTGCAGGTAGAGCGGCAGCAGGGTGAGCGTGCCGAACATGGCGAGGGCGACGACGGTCATCACCGCGACGGAGGCGGTGAAGTTGCGGCTGAGGAACACCCGCAGGTCGAGCAGCGCCTCGTCGGACCGTTGCAGCCGGAGCTGCCGCCACACGAAGAGCCCGATCGAGAGCGCGCCGACGACGAGCAGCACCACGACGGTCGTCGTGGAGGCGCCGCTCTCGCCCTCGCCGCTGAGCTGGCTCAGCCCGAACACGATGCTGCCGAAGCCGAGCGCCGACAGCACGACCGACGAGACGTCGAGGGGCGCGCGCCTGGTCTCGCCGAGGTTCAGCATCCACTTCGCGCCGAGGGCGAGCGAGACGAGGGCGATGGGCAGCACGATGCCGAAGATCCAGCGCCAGTGCAGCTGGTCGAGGACGATGCCCGAGAGGGTCGGGCCGATGGCCGGCGCGAGCGAGATGACCATGCCGACGCGCCCCATCATGCGGCCGCGCGACTGCGGCGGGACGACGTTCATCATGGTGGTCATGAGCAGCGGGAGCGTGATCGCCGTGCCGGCGGCCTGCACGACGCGGCCCGTGAGCAGCACGAGGAAGCCGGGAGCGAGCAGGCAGACGAGCGTGCCGACGGTGAACAGCGTCATCGCGGTGAGGAACACGGCGCGGGTCGTCAGCCGCTGCAGCAGGAAGCCCGTGATCGGGATCACGACCGCCATCGTCAGCATGAACGCACTGGTCATCCACTGCCCCTGCTCGGGAGGGATGCCGAGGTCGTGGTTGAGGTGCGGGATCGCGATCGTCATCGTCGTCTCGTTGAGGATCGCGACGAATGCGGCGACGAGCAGCAGCCAGATCACGCGCATGCCGTCGGCGGGGATCTGGGCGCTGCCGGGCTGGGCGCTGCCGGTGGGGATCGGTGTCGATCCGGTTTCGGTGGTAGACATGGATCTTCCTGAGACGAAGCGCTGCGAGCAGCGCCGAAGCGGTGATGGTCGTGCGGGCTCTCCGAGCGGTCTCACGGCGACGAACGAGGAGCGCCGCAAAAACGGAGCGCTCATGCACGTCGTCGGAGACGTTCCGCCTGAGACGGAACCGGAGCACCCGTGCGCAAGGAACTGCGATTCCGCAGCATCGGGGTGGCGGCGTAGAGCTGAGGTAAGTAGCCTACACGCCTTCGCACGTTCTGGGCGAGGAATTCCGGGGGGCGGATCAGCGGCGCACCGGCACCACGGTCACCTCTCGCAGAGCCCCCGCATCGGCGACGGCGGTCATGAAGGTGCAGACCGGCTGCCGGCGCCGGTCGGTCGGGGAACCGGGATTGAGCAGCCGCACCCCGTTCGGCGTCGTCGTGTCCCAGGGGATGTGGCTGTGGCCGAAGATCAGCACGTCGACGTCCTCGAACCGGGCGTCCATGCGCCTCTCCCGCCCCTGGGCGGCGCCGGTCTCGTGGATGACGGCGAAGCGGAGCCCCTCGATCTCCGCCCGGGCGATCTCGGGCAGGCGGGCCCGCAGCCCCGGCCCGTCGTTGTTGCCCCAGACTCCGATCAGCCGTCGGGAACGGGTCTCGAGCGCGTCGAGCGTCGGCTCGTCGACCCAGTCCCCCGCGTGGACGACGACGTCGGCGGCCTCGATCGCCTCCCACGCCGCCTCGGGCAGCGCCTTCGCCCGCTTCGGCAGGTGGGTGTCGGCGAGCAGGACGAGAGAGGTCGGCATGCGTCCATTGAACCCGATCGGAGCGGGAGGATCGAGCAGCCGAGAGCGGCGCCTCGCCCGCCTGCTCTGCGACGACGGCCCGCTTACTCATCTTTTTACGCAAACTTCTCCGCTTCGCCTCCTACGCAATCCCTCCCATTCCCCGCCGGTTAGGCTGAAGAGCACTCTGTGAGCGAAGGCCGGCTCACCGTCGGCGCACGGGGGACACAACGGGGGAGTGCAGACTTGTGCTGGTGGGACGCGAGGACGATGCCGCGACGATCGTCGAACTGCTCGATCGCGCCCCGCTCTCCGACGGGCAGCTGCGGCTGATCCAGATCGACGGCGCCATCGGCGTCGGCAAGAGCGCGCTGCTCGCGGCCGTGCTCTCCCGGATGAAGACGCGAGCCGACGCACGGGCGACTGAGGCGGGGGCGTCCGGCGGGGCGTCGGCTCCGAGGCTGTTCCTCGCGCAGGGCGACTCCTTCAACGCCGACTCGCCGCTGACGGCGCACCGGGCCCTCATCGAGGAGCTGCTCGGCGACGAACTGGAGCGGCTCCTCGACGAGGCCACCCCCTCGGTCCTGGCCGTCCGATGCGCCGAGGCGCTCGCCGGGAGGCCAGCGATCGTCGCCGTCGACGACGCGCACTGGCTCGGCGACGCCTCGACCAGATTCCTGATCTCGCTCATGCAGGCACCGGCGGCCGGTCCGCTGACCCTCATCCTGGTGCACCGCGTGGGACAGGATCCCGATCGCCTCATCGCCGCTGCGCGCCGCTGCGGCGCGATGCACGACCACCTCTCCCTCGAGGCGCTCCCGGCGGGCGCGATCCGGGCCATCGCCTCCGGGCTCTCCGAGCGGCAGACGGAGGCGGTCGTCGAGGCGGCGAAGGGCAACCCGCTGTTCGCCCACACGGCCACGGCGGCGTTCCGCAGGCACGCCGGAGCCGAGCAGGTGGAAGAGGTGCTGCGACTCGCCGAAGGCAGCCAGACGGCGGTGCTCAGCGCCGCGGTCGCCGACGACATGGCCACGCTCTCCGAGCCCTCGCGCCGCGCACTCGAGACGCTCGCGGTGCTCGGCGGCTCGAGCCCCGTCGAGACCGTCATCGAGGTGGCCGACATCACACCCGCCGAATTCGACGCCGCGACCTCCGAGCTCTCCGAGCGGGGGCTGCTGAGCACGAGCGCTCACGAGTCCCTGCACCCCGTGATCCGCTACAGCGTCTACCAGAACACGCCGGCGGATCGGCGCGCGCTCGCCCACCGGAGGGCGGCGCAGCTGGAGCACGCGGAGCTCTTCGAGCGGGCCGAGCACCTCGCGCAGCTGGCGCCCGACGTCACCGCCGACGAGGCCGAGACCCTCGTGCGGGCCGCGCAGCTGGCGCTGGGATCTGACCCGAGCACCGTGCTGCACTGGCTCGACCGCATTCCCGCCGAGTACCGCACCCTCACCTCGGAGACGGTGCTGGCGCGCGCGCTCATCATGGGCGGCCGGGTGGAGGAGGCCATCGAGCGCCTGCGCGACCTGGTCGCCGAGCCCGGCGGCCTCCGAGACGCCGGGACCGCGGAGGCGGACGCACGCGGGCAGGCCGATGCGTGCGCGACCGAGGCCCGCGTGCTGCTCGCGAACGCGCTCCGCGTCACGGGCGACACGAGCGAAGCGCGGGCGCTGCTCGCCTCCACGGCCGACAGCATCGAGCCCGAGCTGCTGCGGGAGTACGTCGACATCCTGTCGCTGCTCGAGGGGCGCGCCCCCGACCTGCTGATCTCCCGTCTCGAGACGCTCCCCGGCGACGTGAACCGGATGGTGGCGGCCACGTACCGCACGATGGATCTCCTCGCCGACGGCCGGGTGCAGCAGGCCAGGGTGACGTTCCGACCCGTTCCGACGTGGATGAGCGAGGCCGACGGGCGGGAGCTGGGCTCCGTGCTGCACGCCGTCTCCTGCGCGGCCTGGGCCTCGTACATCCTCGACCAGTACGACGTCGGAGCGCGCCTGGCCGAGCGCGGACTGCAGCTGGCGCACCGCTTCGGGCAGGCCGACGTGCTCTCGAACCTCGGCGCCGCCCTGTCGTTCTGCCAGGCCTCCCTCGGCCTGCTCGACGCGGCGGACGAGACCGGCGAGCAGGCGGTCGCCGACGCCGAGCGCTTCGGCCCCCCGGACGCGATCAGCATGGCGAGGGCCGGCCTGATGATCGCGGCCCAGGGACGGGCCGACCCGGCTCTCCTCGCGCGGCGCTTCGCGGAGCTCGAGGCCACCCCGCCGCCCGAGTTCGGGTGGTGGAGGCGCGCGGTGCTCACCACGCGCACGCGCATCTCGGCCCTGCTCGGCAAGCCCGAGCCGTGCCCGGAGCTGCTCGGGGAGCCGAGGGACGCCATGGCCGCGCTCCGGCACGCGGACGCGGCGATGGTCTGCGCGTTCCTCGGTCAGCTCGAGACGGCTGCGTCGCTCATCGCGGAGGGCATCGCGATCGCCGAGGAGCAGGACTCCATGGGCCAGCGCGCCATGGTGCAGACGGTGCACGCCGAGATCCTGCTGCAGGCCGGCGAGCCGCTCGGGGCGAGCAATCTGCTGCGGGCGGCGCGCGATGCCTTCGAGCGCCTGGGGATGCGCCTGCAGCTCGCGAGGGCCACCGGGAATCTCGCGCGCGCCGAGGCGATGCTCGCCCGGCAGGCCGAGCCCCTCGCCCGGCTCACCGCGCGCGAGCGCGAGGTGGCCGAGCTGATCGCCACGGGATTGAGGAACGGGGAGATCGCGGAACGTCTGACCCTGAGCAAGCGCACCGCCGAGAACCACGTGAGGCGCGTGATGATGAAGCTCGGCGTGCGCGTGCGCCAGGAGGTCGCCGACCTCGTGAACCGGGCCGCGACCGGCGAGGCCTGAGCGGGGCCGGCCGCGCCCGGTCGCGCCCGATCGCCCCTCGGAGGCGCTCGGAGGCGCTCGGAGACGCGGGCCGCAGTTTGAGTACGAAGTTGAGTGCGCGGACCGCCCGGCGCGGAAGATTCCCGTGCAGCATCGGTGGGGCGGGGTGTGCTGCGTCTCATTCCGCATCGTTCATCGATCTGCACAGGGGGTTCTCGTTCACATGTCTCGAAGTCTGTCCAGCGATCCGCCGACGGGGCGGCACCGGCTCCTGCGCACCAGGCCCGCCCTGGCGATCGTCGCCTTCTTCGCCCTGCTGTTCACCGGCCTCCCGGTGACGGCGGCCCACGCGGCGGCGCCCCCCACCGGCACCTACACGGGTGACAGCACCGCCTACACCGGTGCGACGGTCGCCTTCGACATCGACGCGGCCGGCATGATGAGCGGCTTCGAGAGCGAGAGCTACTGCTTCGACGGCTTCGGCGTGTACCCCGTGCAGTGGGTCGGCATGCCGGCCACTCAGATCGAGGCCGGCGTGCCCTTCGAGGTCTCCTGGGAGTACGACACGGGCAGCGTGCGGCCCTACTACGAGCTGACCGGCACCGTGAACGCCGACGGCACCGCGAGCGGCACGGGCCGGGCGGGCTTCCTCCCCTCGGGCACCTGCGGCGGCATGAACTTCACGTGGACCGCGCAGACCGACGGTGTGCCCGCGCCCGATCCCACTGCATCGGCCTCGCCGAGCAGCCTGACGGAGTCGGAACTCGCGAGCAGCGGCGTCACGATCACCGGCGCCGACTTCCCGGCGAACTCCGACGTGTCGCTGACGGTCGGCGGCGAGGCCGCCGGAACGCAGACGGCGAGCGCAGACGGCGCCGTCTCCTTCCCCTACACGTCCTCGACACTCGGCACCGGCACCCACGAAGCCGTGCTGAGCTCGGGATCCGCTTCGGCGGCCGCCTCGTTCACCGTGACCGAGGACCCCGTCACCTACGATCCGACCGCCTCGGTCAGCCCGTCCACGCTCACACAGTCCGAGCTGGCCGCCACGGGCGTCACCATCGCCGGTGAGGGCTTCGCACCCGACTCCGAGGTCGCGCTGACCGTCGCGGGAGCGGCGGCGGGCACGCAGACGGCGAACGCCGACGGAGACGTGTCGTTCGCCTACACGAGCGCGTCGCTCGCTTCCGGCGCCCACGAGGCCGTGCTCTCCGCAGCCGAGGGCACCGCGACCGCCTCGTTCACCGTGACCGAGGATCCCGTCGTGTACGACCCCACGGCCTCGGTGACGCCAACGCAGCTGACCGAGTCGGAGCTCGCCGAGACGGGCGTGACGGTGTCGGGTGAGGGCTTCGCTGCCGGAACCGACGTCACCCTGTCCGTCGACGGCACGGAGGTCGACTCCGCCGCCGCGAGCGGCAGCGGGACCGTGTCGTTCACGCACACGAGCAGCACACTCGGCACCGGCGAGCACACGGCGGAGCTCTCGGCCGCCGAGGGAAGCGCCACCGCGACGTTCACGGTGCTCGCCGACAACGATCCGGTGTACGACCCGACGATCGGCGTCTCCCCGGCGTCGCTGACGGTCTCCGAGCTCGCCTCGTCGGGCGTCGCGATCACGGGTGAGGGCTTCCCGGCGAACGCGGACGTGACCCTCACGGTCTCCGGCGCCGAGGTCGAGACCGCCTCCTCGAACGCGGCGGGAGACGTCGCATTCGACTTCACCTCGGAATCGCTCGGAGTCGGCACGCACGCCGTGCGGCTCGAGGCAGACGCGCCCGGGGCCGAGGTCGAGGGCTCCTTCGAGGTGACGGAGGATCCGGTGGTCTACGACCCGGAGGCCTCGGTCGCCCCGGCGGAGCTCACCGAGTCGGAGCTCGCCGACACCGGCGTGACCGTCACCGGCATCGGCTTCCCGGCCGACGCGGAGGTGATGCTCGTCATCGGCGGCACCGAGGCGGAGACCGCGACCGCGGATGCCGACGGCACCGTGGCGTTCGCCTACACCTCCTCGACGCTGGGAGTCGGCACGCACACCGCGGCCCTGACCTCCGGCTCGCTCGAGGCCTCGGCCGACTTCACCGTCACCGAGGACGAGGATCCGCCGCCGCCCGGGCAGATCCCCGGCACCGCGCCGAGCGCCGACGATCTCGACCCGGCGCTCGAGGGCGGCATCACCGTCCCCTCCGAGGCCCGCCCGGGTGAGACGATCACCGTGACGGTCGACGACGTCGCTCCCGGCACCGACGTCGGCGTGTGGCTCTTCGGCGCCCCCGTGTACCTCGGCACCCACGCCGTCGACGAGAACGGACAGGTCTCCGTGACGATCCCGGATACCGCTGTCGGCGATGCGCGCATCGCCGTGTGGGCGGCGCCCGACACGCTCGTCGGCTGGGCCGGCATCGACATCGTCGGCAGTGGCGGAGGCGGAGGCGGTAACGGCGGCGGCAGCGGCGGCGAGAACGGGAACGGCTCCGGCTCCGGAGGCGACGGGCTCGCCCATACGGGCGCTGCGGATCTGGGCTTCGTGACGGTCGGCGGCGCACTGCTGCTGGCCGCCGGCGCCGGTCTGCTGCTCCGCAAGCGGCGCTCGACGCCGTAACCTCCGGTACGCAGCGATGAGGCGTGGGGGGGCGCGCCGGGGGGGCGGCCCCCCCAGGCCGCCGCCCGCGGGGGGGCTTGCGCCCCCGCCCCCCCCCCCCCCCCCCCCCCCCCCCCCCCCCGGGGGGGGGGGGCCCCCCCCGCCGCCCCCCCCCCACGCCTCATCCGTCTCCGGCCTTGCTCGATTCCCCTTCCGCGGTCTCGCCCGCGCCGTTCGGCCACCCCGCCGGGCTCCGCAGCACGAACCGCACGAATGGGGGTTGACGAGGGGCGACGCGAAGCGCATTATGGAACCAATAAGTTCCCGAACTGAGAGGTTCCAGATATGCCCTCCGATCAGCTCACCCGCACGTTCGCCGCGCTCGCGGACCCGACGCGACGGGCTATCCTGTCGAGCCTGCGCGAACACGGCCGGGCCTCGGTCGCGGAGCTCGCCGCCCCGTTCGAGCTGACGCCCCGCGCGATCTCGAAGCACATCGGTGTGCTCGAGGCGGCCGGGCTGATCTCTCGGGAGCGCGACGCGCAGCGGCGCCCGAGCCGATTGCGGGTCGAGCCCCTGATCGAGCTCGACAACTGGCTCGACGGCTACCGAGCCGTGTGGGAGCACCGATTCACGGCGCTCGAAGCCGATCTGAATACCGCGAACGCAGATCTGAGCACCACGAATGCAGAGGAGACGAGATCATGAGCACCGACACCGCACCGCAAACCGAAGCGGGAAGGATCGAGATCGAGCGCGAGTTCCCGGCCGCGCGCGAGCGGGTCTTCGCGCGCTGGACCGACGCCGAGGCGCTCGGGCGATGGTTCGCGCCTCCCGGCTACTCGACGCTGCACTCGGAATCCGATCCGAGGCCGGGCGGCGCGTGGCGGCTGGACTTTCGAGCGGACACGGGCGACCACCGGTACACCGAGCGCGGAGAGTTCCGCGAGGTCCGGCCCTTCGAACGGCTCGTGCTGACCCTCACCCAGTTCGACGACGAGCACGCGAACCCCAACACCCTCGTGAGCGTATCGCTCGACGACATCGGGACGCCCGGCGCGCCGCGCACCCGGATGCGCTTCGTCCAGAGCGGATATCGGTCTCCTGCGCTGCGCGACGACAACGAGCAGGGCTGGCGCGAGTGCTTCGACGGCCTCGCCCGGGAGCTGAAACGCGCGGAGACTCGCCGCTCCGCATAGCCGGCTGACCTCGAGGGCGAGCGGGCCGGGGTCGGCGTGCCCCAGGCACGTGTTGACTCGCGCGTCGGGAAGAGGGACAGTTGACCCATCGGGGAGTTCCCAGCACGTGAACTCTCCTGCTGGTTCCTGAGACCAGGAGGTCGATCATGGGATCCTTCCGCTACGACGGCATCACCACGCACTTCGAGGATCGGCTGCTCACGCACCTGCAGATCGTCATCGTCCAGAAGCTCGCCCGCGAGGAGTCGTTCCTCATGTCGTGGAAGGACAGCGTCACGGTCGGCGACGGGAGATCCGCCATCTGGCTCTCCCCCGGCACCGCGATCACCTTCAAGTTCTCGGGAAGCCGGGTACCGGCGATCAACCGGGACTGGCTGCTCGCCCTGGGCAGGTCCGCCGATTCCAGCACGGGGCTCATCGTCACCAAGGAGGACGGCAGCCTCGCCGAGGCCGACGCGACGGGGAACAAGTACCCGGGGAGCCTGCGGCCGGAGGAGTGACGAGCCGACGCGCCTCGGACGCCTCGCGCAGGGACCCCTATACACCTCGCGCACGGACTCGTCAAGCACTGGCCGGGATCCCGATCCCGGCTCTACCTTGAGACTCCTGGCGCTCCGAGCTCGCTCGCCGAGCACCAGCTGGCGGTGACGTCCTTCCGCACCGCTCGGAGACGACCGAGGAGACAGCAAAGATGTTGGATTCCGTAACGCAGGGCGCGCAACTCGCGCCGGAGCCTCCGACAGCGGAGGACATCCGACTCGATCCCCTCTCGGAGCGGGAGTGGCGCGTGATCGACCGGCGCATGCGCGCACAGGACGCACCGTCGGTCCTGGGGTTCATCGAGAAGGTCGGCAACACCTACGAGACCCTGGCGATCCGCGACGGCTGCGCCCGCTGGAGCTTCCGGGACCTCCGCGAGGCGCTGGCGCTCTTCGCGGGCGGCGGGGCGGAGCGACCGTGAACGCCGCGGAGGGGCGCTCCGGGTGGCGAGCGCTTGGGACGACCCTTCGCGATGGGATGCTCGGAGTGCTCCCGCGGACCCGGCGTCAGCGCCGGACCCGCGGGAACGGGCGGCTCGTGGCGGACGATCCCTACGCCCGATACCTGGAGTGGCTGCAGCGCGGGGAGCGCACGCTGCACGTGCCGGAGCCGTAGGGACCCCGGCCTGACGCCGCCCCGCGGACCGACGAGGAGGTCGGGCGGGCGGCGGCCGACCGATCGGCTCCCGCCCGCTCGGATATCGTGGGACGGGTGACCGACCCCTCCGTGATCATCGGCTTCCTCCTGATCGGCGTCGCCCTCGCCTCGATCGGACTGCTGATCGTCGCGATCTCGCGCGCGGCCGCGCACGGGCTCCCGTCGTCCCGGGTGGTCGAGTACGCGCCTCCGCCGACGGGAAGCATCTTCGAACACGGGCTCGCGGCCCGGGCCGACCGGCGAGTGCTCACCGCCGCGGTCATCGACCTCGCCGTGCGGGGCCGGATCAGGGTGCTCACCGCCCGCACCCGTCGCCGCGCCATCGCGATCGAGGTGCACGCGGGCGCCTCGCTCACGCCCGAGGAGCGCGATTTCCTCGGCGCGTTCCGGCCCGCCGCCATGCGGCCGAGGCAGCAGCAGCGCCACCTGCGCGCGCTCCGCGACATCGGCATCGCCGTCGATCGCCCCGAGAGCGCTCCCGACGTCGTCTTCCTGCGGGGGCGCGGCGCGTTCCGCGGCTATCGGCGCCGCAGGCTGACGGAGTTCTTCGACGCGACCCGCCGGCGCATGACCGCGGACGGCTTCACGCGCCGAGCACCGAACTCGGTGCATCTCGTGCTGCTGTCGCTGCTGTTCCTCGCCGTGCTCGCCATCGGCCTCGTGCTCATGCTCGGCGCAGCCGTGGAGGGCGAGTGGCTCGGCGGCGTCGCGGTGCTCGTCGACGTCGCCCTCGTCTTCTGGGTGCTCACACTCGCCCCGCCGCCGCTGCTGCGCTTCACCGATCGCGGACAGGAGCTGCGCCGGCACCTCTCCGGCCTGCGCGACTACATGCGGCTGGCCGAGCAGGATCGGCTGCGGATGCTCCAGTCCCCCGAGGGCGCGCTCCGCACGCCGGCCGGAGCCCTCACCCCCGGAGGCGCGGCGCTCGGGCTGCGGCCTCAGCCGACCGCCGGCGACCCGGTCGCCCAGTCCGCACTCGACCGCTTCGAGCTCATCGAGCGGCTCCTGCCGTACGCGATCCTGTTCCGGCAGGAACGAGCCTGGCAGCGGGAGTTCGAGCACCTGGGCGGCGCCGTCGACGTCTCCCAGAACATGCGGGTGCTCGGCGGCACCCTCGAAGGGGTCGTGGTCGTGCTGCAGGCGCTCGTCATCATCGGCCAGATCGTCCGCGCGGTCGGCGGCATCCTGTCGCTCTTCGGTCGGCACTGACCGGCTGCGGCGCTCAGCCTGCGCGTCCCGGATCGGCCGCGGCGCTCAGGCCCGCGACATCGGCGGCAGCGCGAAGGCCTCCACCGGCGGCGGCTCGCCCGCGTAGCGCTCCACCTCGACACGGGCGGTGTGCGCGCTGGTGCCCTGCCCGAGCTTCGAGGTGCCGATGTCGGGCGTGAGCACGTTCGGATTACCGTGGCGCTCGAGGCCGGTCTCGGGATCCGGATCGAACCACGCGCCGGTCGGCAGCGCGATCACCCCCGGCATCACCTGCTCCGTGAGGGCGGCGCTCGCGAGGCAGGCGCCGCGGTCGTTGAACAGGCGCACGGCGTCGCCGTCTCCGATGCCCCTCGCCGCCGCGTCGACCGGATGGATGCGGCACACCTCGCGGCCGCCGACCTTGCGCGTCGCGCTCACCGGCCCCATGTCCATCTGGCTGTGCAGGCGGGTCGCCGGCTGGTGCGAGATGAGATGGAGCGGATAGCGCCCGGCCTCGGCGTCCTCCCGCTTCGGGAACCACATGGGGTGCCCGGCGCAGTCGTCGTACCCGAAGGCGTCGATGGTCTCGGAGAATATCTCGATCCTGCCGCTCGGCGTCTGCAGCGGCACACCCGCCAGCAGCTGCGCCATGTGGCTCCGCTGCGGGGCCGGGGGGACCCGAGCGTACCCCTGCTCCCAGAAGGTGTCGAAGTCGGGCATCTCGATGCCGTACTCGGCGGCCTCGCGACGCGAGGTCTCGTACACGCCGCGCAGGGTGAAGCCGCCCGTGTAGGCCTCCTCGCAGTCGAGGCGCTGCGCGATCCGGCGCAGGATCTCGCGATCGTCGAGCGCCTCCCCCACGGGCTCGATCGCGCGCTTCATCGCCATGATCCAGACGTCGCTCGACTTCGCGCCGATGTCGTCGCGCTCGAGCGAGGTGGTCGCCGGCAGCACGATGTCGGCGCGCTTCGCGGTCGCGGTCCACCACGGCTCGTGCACGATCACCGTCTCCGGCAGCTGCCAGGCCCGCTCCATGCGCACGAGATCCTGATGGTGGTGGAACGGGTTGCCGCCGACCCAGTAGATGAGGCGGATGTCGGGGTAGGTGCGCCGCTGCCCGTTGAAGTCGTAGGCGCCGCCGGGCCGCTCCAGTGCGTCGGTGATGCGCGCCACCGGGATCTCGGCGCCCGCGAGCGGATTGCGCGCGCGGGCGGGCTGGGGCACCCCGAACGGCTGCCGGTTCGAGCCGATGCCGTCCGACGATCCGAAGCCGATGCCGAACCCCTCGCCGCGGCGGCCGATCCCGCCGAGCATCGCGGCGAGGGTGATCGTCATCCAGTGCGACTGCTCGCCGTGCTCGGCCCGCTGCAGCGACCAGGTCGCCGTGACGAGCGAGCGCGAGGAGGCGAGATCGCGGGCGAGGGAGCGGATGGTCCCGGCCGGGATCCCCGTGATCGCCGACGCCCAGGCCGCGGTCTTGGGGGTGCCGTCGGTCTCGCCCCGGAGATAGGCGGCGAAGCGCTCGTAGCCGACCGTGTGCGCGTCGAGGAACGCGCGATCCTCGAGCCCCTCGTCCTGCAGCGTGTGCGCGATCCCGAGCAGCAGCGCGGTGTCGGTGCCGGGGCGGATCGGCAGCCACTCGAGGGTGTCGGCCTGGGCGGTCTCACCGTCGATCGGGTTCACGCTGATCGCGCGCACTCCGGCGCGGAGCACGCGATCGAGCCCCGGCGCGCCGCGGTGCGCTCCCATGCCGCCCGAGTCGATCTTCATGCTCTGCGCCGGCACGCCGCCCAGCATGAGCCAGATCTCGGTGCGCTCGGCGATCTCGTCCCACGTGTGGGAGTCGGAGACGTTCGCGTCGTACCCGATGATGCGGGGGAAGAGCACCGAGGTGGCGCCGTGGCTGTAGGTGCCGGTCGAGGCGGTGAAGCCGCCCGAGGCGGAGAGCAGGCGGTGCAGGTGCGTCTGCGCGTGGTGGAATCGGCCGGCGCTCGACCAGCCGTAGCTGCCGGCGAAGATCGAGGCGGGGCCGTGCTCGGCGTGCACGCGCCGGATCTCGCCGACGACGAGGTCGAGCGCCGTGTCCCAGTCGACCTCGACGAACTCGTCGGCGCCGCGCGGCGCCTCGGCGCGCGAGCGACCCTCGAGCCAGCCGCGCCGGATCGCGGGGCGGGCGACGCGATTGCGCGCGTGCACGGCCGCCGGGATGTTCCGCAGCAGGTCGGCCGGGTCGGGATCCGCCTCGAACGGCACGGCCTCGACTACGCGGCCCTCGACGACGCGCGCGCGGAACGCGCCCCAGTGGGAGCTGTGGATCACGCTCTGCTCGGGGGCGGCGCTGCCGGTCTCGCCGCCGGTCTCGCTGTTCTCGGGCACCGTTCCATGTTCTCACGCCCGCCGGGGGCTTCCCCGCCTGACAGTGTTCACCGCTCCGCGCGGTCGCCGGACGGGGCCGCCCCCGGGGCCGCAGCATGGGCGAATCCTATTGAAGCTCCCGCCCCTGTTCAACCATCTCGCCCCGCTCGAACGCCCGGTTAGACTCGGGAGTCACCGGTGCAAGGGAGGCGTCGATGCGCGATTCGATACCCGGAGGCGGCGCTCTGCCGCCTGCGATCACCCGCCGTGCGCTCTTCGGCGGAATCGGCGGCCTCGCGCTCGGCGGGTTCCTCGCCGGCTGCGCGCGCAGCTCCCCCGGCGGGAGCGGCTCCGTCGGCGGCCCCGCCGACGTGACCTACCAGCTCTCCTGGACGCACTCGGTGCAGTTCGGGGGCACGTACCTGGCTCAGGATCGCGGCCTCTTCGAGGAGCTCGGCCTCACCGTGCGGCTCGCGGCCGGCGGGCCCAATGTGGCGGGCGACACCTCGACGGTGAGCGGCTCGGCGCTGATGAACATCTCGGCGGCCGACGGCGTCGCGCGATCCAACGCGGAGGGCGCCGACCTCGTCGTCATCGGGGCCCAGTACCAGAAGAGTCCGGGGACGATCCTCTCGCTGGGAGAGGCGCCGCTGGAGCGGCCGGAGCAGCTCCGCGGCAAGCAGATCGGCGTCGCCGGTGCGGACACGCCGGCGCTCGACGCGTTCCTCGCCATCAACGATCTCGACGCCGACGAGGTGCAGTTCGTCCCCAGCCAGTACGATCCGGCGGTACTCACGGCGGGCCAGGTCGACGGACTCTTCTGCTTCTACAACGATCTGCCGGTGGCGCTCGCGGTCCAGGGCATCGACTCCCACTCGATGCTGCTCGCCGACTTCGGATACAACCCGATGAGCCAGACGTACACGGTGCTGCGATCCAGCCTCGAGGACGACGCGAAGCGGGAGCAGATCGTGCGGCTGCTGCGCGGGGACGCGCAGGGCTGGCAGCTCTACCGCGAGGATCCCGCCGCCGCAGCCGACCTCACCGTGGAGATGTACCCGGACGCCGGGCTCGACCTCGAGACGCAGCGGAAGCAGGCCGAGGTGCAGCTCGACATCATGTACTCGGAGGCCACCGACGAATCGGGCTTCGGGTGGTTCAGCGAGGAGCAGGTCGAGGAGAATCTCAGACTCTTCGAGCTGCTCGGGATCGACGGCGCCACCGAGCAGATGTGGGATCACTCGATCCTCGAGGAGGTCTACGAGAACGGCCCCACGGCGTGAGCGTCGCATCGGCCGAGGAGCGGCCGACCGAGGTGGTCGCGCCGCGGGTCGACTGCCGAGCGGTCGCCAAGACCTTCTCGGCGCCCGGAGGTCCGGTGCCCGCGCTCGACTCGCTCGATCTGACCTTCGCGCCCGGCTCGGTCACCGCGCTGGTCGGACCCTCGGGCTGCGGCAAGTCCACGCTGCTGCGCATCGTCGCCGGGCTGGAGCGGCCCGATCCGGGCGGCTCGGTCAGCATCGCGGGCGACGACCCCCTCACGGTGCGGCGGCGGGGCGAACTGGCGATCGCGTTCCAGGACGCCTCGCTCCTGCCGTGGCGAACGACGGCGGGCAACGTCGCCCTGGCGCAACGGCTGGCCCGCCGGCCGGCCGATCCCGAACGGGTGGCCGAGCTGCTGAGGCTGGTCGGGCTCGCCGGATTCGAGCGGGCGCGCCCGGCTGAGCTGTCGGGCGGCATGCGTCAGCGTGCGGCCATCGCGCGCTGCCTCATCACCGAGCCCCGCCTGCTGCTGCTCGACGAGCCCTTCGGCGCGGTCGACGAGCTCACGCGGCGGCGGCTCAACATCGAGCTCCCGCCCCTGTGGTCCGGCGCCCAGACCACCACGCTGCTCGTCACCCACTCGATCTCCGAGGCCGTGCTGCTGGCCGACCGCGTGCTGGTCATGTCCCCGCGACCGGGGACGATCGTCGCCGACATCCCGGTGCCTCTCGAGCGGCCGCGGCGCATCGAGCAGCTCCACAGCCCGCGCTTCGACGAGCTCGTGGAGCGCATCGGCGCGCTGCTCGGCGTGGACCGGCCCGTCGGCGGGAGCTGAGCGATGGTGCTGCAGGCCGAGCCGACGGCGCCGCCGGTGTCGCGGGCGCACGCCGAGCGCCGAGCGATCCGGATGAGGCCGGCCGCCGCGCTGCGGGCCGCGCTGAGCTGGATCGCGGTCCTCGCCCTGTGGGAGCTGGCGGGTCGCACGATCCTGGCCGGCCGGCACCTGGTCGGCACGCCGTCGGGCATCGTCGCCAAGATCGTGGAGAACGCCGAGGTCTACGGCCGCGGGCTGATGTTCACCACGGGCGAGGCGCTGCTGGGCTACCTGATCGGCAACCTCGCCGCGGTGGCGCTCGCCCTCGTGGTCGTGCTGCTGCCGGGTCTGGAGCGGATCGTGCTCAGGCTCGCGCTGGTGGTCTACTGCCTGCCGCTCGTCGCGCTGGGGCCCCTGCTGCGCCTCGTCTACGGCTTCGGCGACGGCCCCCAGATCACGCTCGCCGCCCTCGCCGTCTACTATCTGACGCTCGTGCCGCTGCTCGTGGGTCTGCGCGCGGTGCCGCGCTCCTGGATCGACCTCACCGCCTCCTACGGGCGGGGGCGGTGGACGACGCTGGTCGTCGTGCGGGCGCGCGCCGCGCTGCCCTATCTGATGGCCGGGCTGCAGGCCTCGGTGCCCGCGGCCTTCCTCGGCGCCCTCGTCGGCGAGTTCACCGGCGCAGAACGCGGCCTCGGCGTGCTGTCGATCCTGGCCCTGCGGAGCCTCGACACCGACGGGCTGTGGGCGCTGATGCTGCTCAGCGCCGCGGTGTCGCTGGTCGGGTACGGGGTCGTCTCGGCGCTCGCGCGCCGCCTGACGCCCGAGCGGCCGACGGTGCTGCTCAGCCCGCCCGCGTCCGGGCGGCGGCGATCCGCGGGTCTGCGCTGGCTGCGCGCGGTCGGCGGCGCGACGCTGGTGGCCGTGCTCGTCATCGCCCTCTGGATCGTGCTGTTCGAGCTGCTCGGACTGGATCCCTATTTCGCGAAGCGCCCCTGGGACGTCTGGGAGTGGCTCGTCACGGCTGACGCGGCCTCGGAACACCGCGCCGAGCTGCTCGCAGCGCTCGGGCAGACGGTGGCGGTCGCGATCCCGGGCTATTTCGCCGGGCTGCTCATGGGCCTGCTCCTCGCGACGGCCTTCTCGCTGTCGAACCGGGTGCGCCGAGCGCTCACGCCGGTCGCGGTCGCGCTGCGGTGCGTGCCCATCATCGCGATCGCGCCCCTGCTGGTCGCCGCGCTCGGCCGCGGGCCGTTCGGTACCGCGGTCGTCGTGGCGATCATGACCTTCTTCCCCACCCTCGTCTCGTGCCTCTACGGCCTGCGCCAGCTGCCGGGTCAGGTGGCCGACGTGTTCGCGACGTATGCGACCCCGGCGCCGCGAGTGCTGCTGCTCGGCCGACTGCCCGCCATGGCGCCCGCCTTCTTCGCCGCCGCCCGCATCGCCGCGCCGACGGCGCTGCTCGCCGCGACGGTGGCCGAGTGGCTCGCGACGGGCACCGGCCTCGGCAACCAGATGGCGGTCGATGCGGCGACGAGCCAGTACACCTCGCTGTGGTCCACAGTCGTGATCGTCACGGTCGTCTCCCTGGCGGCGTACGCGCTCGTCGAGTGGATCGAGGCGCGGGTGCTGGCCAGAGTGGCCCCTGAGCAGGGGCGCTGGTGACCGGACCCGCGTCCTCCGCGATCCCGCGGTCTTGCGGTGGGATCCGGGCGTCGTCTCACCTCGTGAGTACCTCGGCGATGGTCCGGGCGGTGTCGCTCCAGGCCGGGAGATGCTCGCGGCGCTCCCGCGCATCGCGTCTCCAACGAGCGCGCAGGGCCGGATCGTCCAGCCAGGCCCGCAGCTCTGCCGCGAGCGCGCGAGCGTCGCCGACGGGGAAGGTCGCGCCCGCGCCCCGCTGCGCCTCGACGGCGCCGGTGCCTTCGGACACCACCGACGGCACCCCGCGCGCCAGGGCCTCGCTGACCACCATGCCGTAGGTCTCGGTCCGGGAGGTGTGCACGAGGAGGTCGGCGCGGGCCCAGATCGCCGCGAGCGCCTCGCCGCCGCGCATCCCCGGCATCTCGACCCGGGAGGCGATGCCGAGCTCCGCCAGGCGGTCGCGCACTCGGCGCCCGAGCGCCTCGTCCACGGTGTCCGGTCCCACGAGGCAGGCGGTCCAGCTGAGGTCGCGGACGGCGCCGAGCGCCTCGACGAGGGTGAGCGGATCCTTCGTCTCCGTCACCCTCCCGAGCCAGAGCAGCATCGGCGTATCACTCTCCCCGATCTCGCGCTCGCTCTCACCGCCACTCTCGCCCTCGCGGGTGGCCGGGTCGCCGAGCGAGCCGGGTGCGCGCGGTGCGCGCCCGACGCCGGGCACCGCCGGCACGGCGTCGGGGCGACCGTATCTGGCCGCCACCTCTCGCGCCGCCCACTCGCTCGACGTCACCACCTCGGATGCGGCGGCGAGCGCGGCGGCCTCGTCCTCGGCCAGTCGCGCCCGGTCGGCCGCCGAGAGACTCGGATCGTCGGCGGGGAAGTAGTGCATCAGCACGGTGACGCGGCACCCGGAGCTCACCGCTGAGGCGACCGCCTCGGGGGCAGCCGATGCGACGATGTTGTCGACCAGCCAGTGCCGCTCGGCTGCCAGCACGCGGGCGAACGCGCGACGGTCGTCCGGCTCGGGCGTCGGCCAGGATCCTGCGATCGGATACTCCCGCACGTCGAGCTCCAGCTCCCTGAAGGCGGCCGAGAGATCGTCGTCGTAGCGGTTGCCGCCGCTCGCGGAATCGCTGCGCCAGCGCGCGAAGCCGATCCGGCGGGTCACGGCGTCGAGCCCCGGAGGGCGCGCGGGCTCGTGAGCTGGTTCGTGAGCTGCACCACCCGACCTCCCCTGCGTCGTCGCGGGCCCTGACGGGTCCGATCCTACCGGGACCGGCGGGCGGCGGCCGAGCGATTCGGGGCGCTCGGAGGCTCATCGAGCGGATCCCCCGTTTCTCGCACGCACGGCGAGGAGTGCGCAGCCGATGACGGCGATCCCGCCGAGGATCGTGGGCCAGCCGATGTGCTCGCCGAGCAGCAATCCTGCCCAGAGGATGCTCATCACCGGTTGCGTGAGCTGCACCTGGCTGACCCGGGACATGGGACCGATCGCGAGACCGCGATACCAGGCGAAGAATCCGAGGAACATGCTGACCGCCGCGAGGTAGGCGAACGCGCCCCACTCAGTCACCGCGCCCGTGGGCGGGTGCTGCGCGATCGCGATGCCGGTGAGCAGGATCATCAGCGGCGAGGCGAGCACGAGCGCCCAGGAGATGGTCTGCCATGAACCCAGTTCCCGGGAGAGCAGACCGCCCTCGGCGTAACCGATCGCGCAGACGAGCACCGCGGCGAACAGCAGCACATCCGTCCGGTGAAGACCTGCGAGACCACCGCCCTGCAGCGCTGCGAAGGCGACGGCCGCGACCGCGCCTGCGCCAGCCGCCGACCAGAACGAGCGCACCGGCCGCTCGCCCGTGCGCAGTACCGCGATGACCGCGGTCGCGGCGGGCAGCAGCGCGATCACGACGGCCCCGTGGCTGGCGGCCGCGGTCGTGAGCGCGAACGAGGTGAGGAGCGGGAAACCGATGACCGCACCCCCGGCGACCACGGCGACCCGTGCCCACTGAGCGCCGCGCGGGAGTCTCTGACGGGTGAGGAGCAGCGCCGCTGCGGCGAGCAGCGCTGCGATCACCGCGCGACCGGAGCCGACGAACAGGGGAGACATGTGTCCGTTCTCGACTGCGATGCGGGTGAACGGTACCGTGAACGAGAACGCGGTGACGCCGAGCAGACCCCACCAGAGGCCGGTACGAGACTCTAGTAGCGGTGTCGAAGAACTGGCAGTAGCGGTATCATGATCTGTCATGTCCAACAGTAGCAGTGACAGGATCGCGCTCGCCCTCCGCGAGTGGGTCGCTTCCGCTCCGGCCGGTGCCAGGCTCCCCTCGACCCGCTCGCTCGTTGCCCGGTTCGAGGCCAGTCCGGTCACCGTGCAGAAGGCGCTCAGAACGCTCATCGGGCAGGGCATCATCGAGTCGCGGCCCGGCGTCGGCACATTCGTTCGCACCATCCGCACCGCTCGCCCGAGCGACTACAGCTGGCAGACCGCGGCACTCGGCTCGCCCCGGCAACGCATCACGGCCGCCTCCGCCGCGCTGCGCACTGCCCCGAACGACGTGATCGCGCTGCACTCGGGCTACCCCGACAAGGAGCTCCTGCCCGAGCGCCTGGTGAGAGCCGCGTTCACCCGGGTCGCGCGCAGCGAGGCGGCGGTGAGTCGCCCGCCCGCCGCGGGACTCCCCGAATTGCAGTCGTGGTTCGCCGCCGAACTCGGCAATGCCACGCCGATGGGGCTCACCGCCCCCGCCGCGAGCGACGTCGTGATCCTCCCCGGAAGCCAGAGCGGGTTGAGCACGCTGTTCCGCACGCTCGTCGACCCCGGGCGGCCCCTACTCATCGAATCGCCGAGCTACTGGGGTGCGATACTCGCCGCCGCGCAGGTCGGCGTGGAGCTCGTGCCGATCCCGAGCGACGCGAACGGGCCGAACCCTGCCGATCTCGCACGCGCATTCGCGCAGACGGGTGCACGCGCGTTCTATGCGCAGCCGAACTTCGCGAATCCCACCGGAGGGCAGTGGTCGCCCGAGCTCGCGAACACGGTTCTCGGGATCGTGCGCGATCACGGCGCGTTCCTCATCGAAGACGACTGGGCGCACGACTTCGGCATCACGACCGATTCGGCGCCGCTCGCAGCGCACGACGACAGCGGGCACGTCGTCTACATCCGATCGCTCACCAAGAGCGTCTCCCCATCCGTGCGCGTCGCGGGCCTGATCGCTCGAGGCCCCGCCCGAGAACGCATCCTCGCCGACACTCAAGCCCAGTCCATGTACGTCAGCGGAGCGCTCCAGGCCGTCGCCCTCGACGTCGTCACCCAACCGGCCTGGCGCACCCACCTCCGCTCGCTGCGCGGGCAACTCGCGTTCCGCCGCGATCTGCTCGTCGACGCGATCCGCGAGCACGTCACGGCCGCACACCTCGAGGCGATCCCGCGCGGCGGGCTGAACCTCTGGCTTCGGCTTCCCGATGACACGAACCTCCTCCGACTCGTGCGTGATTGCGAGGCGGAGGGTGTCGCCATCGCCGCGGGCGACGACTGGTTCCCGGCCGAACCGACCGGGCGCTACCTCCGCCTCAACTATTCGGGCCCGAGCCCCGGCGCGTTCCCCGACGGCGCCCGCATCATCGGCGAGATGCTGGCGGCGCCGTAGCGCCGAGTCGCACCGAGTCGCTGCGAAGCGAGGCCACCGCCCAAGCCCTGATGTTCCCCCTATCGTCGCCGGAGCAGCATGTGTCATCCAGCCTTCCGGGTCGTTCAGTCGTTCAGCCCGAGTCTCGCCCGCAGCTCCTCACGGATCGGCGAGCAGATCCGTAAGGGCGTCTGCCGCGGTGCGCCGTTGCGCCGGGGTCAGCGATTCGCCGGTTGATGCCTCGTACATCCACAGCCCGTCCGCGGCGAGCCTCACCAAGAAGGCGCGCAGCCGGGCCGGACCGGCCTCTATCGCCTCGGCCGACGGAACCCAGCGGGCATGGAGCTCGCTCCAGATCGTCGATGCCTCGGGGTCCGTGGCGCCGTCGAGCATGAACAGCAGTTCGGCCCGGGAGGTGATTCCCGCGCAGGCACGGATGTAGGCGCGCAGTCGCTCGCCCTCCGACGCGCGGCCGTGTCCCCTCCCCAGTTCCTCTTCCAGTCGATCCTCGAATCTGGTGGCGAGGTGCTCGTGCAACGCCAGGATCAGCTGTGAGCGCGACGGGAAGTGGTAGATCACCCCGGCCCGGGTCACCTCGGCGATGCTCGCGATCGCGTCGAAGGTGAGCGCGGTGACCCCTGAAGTCTGGAGGACGTGCCGCGCCGCCTCGAGTATGCGTTCCCGGTTCCCCTGACGTGCCACCGCTCTCCTTACCCGGACGAACACCAAACTTTACTTTCTTGTTAGTATAGTATGGAGCGAGTGGATGGGCGCGCTCATCCCATTTCTGTAGTGGCTTTCACAGGTGCGACCGGGGGTGCGGAATGCAGCGCAAGCAATACATCTTCACGTTCGGAGACGCGTGGGATCTCCGCAGCCTCATCGGCTCCCCGCCCCTCGGACCGGAGCTTTGCGGGCGCAGGCTGTCGGTCGGCGCGTTCCGCGTGCGTTCCGGAGAGCGATTCGGCGACTTCCGGGAGCTGAGACTCCGCGCACGGGCCGAGATCATGGAGCACATCGTCGACCAGGTTCCCGACGTGCTCGTGCTCGTGCTCGACGCGGTCGACCGGCTGCGGGTCGCGAAGGCCGAGAGCCTCGCCCGGGGTCTCGCGATGGATGCCGCCCACACCTCCGCGATGCTCACCGGCCTCGACCTCTCCGTGGTGCCCCTCGTCATCCACGTCGCCTGGGAGCGAGATGTCCTGGTCAGTGCCCTGCTGGGCGGC
This sequence comes from Leucobacter chromiisoli, assembly GCF_016522505.1. Lineage (GTDB taxonomy): Bacteria > Actinomycetota > Actinomycetes > Actinomycetales > Microbacteriaceae > Leucobacter > Leucobacter chromiisoli. The sequence continues at coordinate 73,918 of NZ_JAEHOH010000017.1, forward strand.
CGATTCCACCGTGTCTTCGCCGACGGGTCGGTGCCCATCGAGGTCGCTCAGTTGGAACGCGCTCCCCCGCAAGTGCTCATCTCCGAAGGGGAACTCTGACCGGTGTATGGGGCAGACCGTGTGCGACGATGCGGGTCGGTTCCACATGCGACTCCCGGGCGGGCTGAGGAGAGCCGTGTCGCACTCGGCAACGGTGAGCGGCTCAGCCGACGGCGGGTTCCGGCACTACGGGGGTGTTGCCGGCGGCGACCCAGGCCGCGTAGCTGCCGTCGAGCTCGGCCACGTCGTACCCCTCGCGGCGCAGAGCGCTGGCGGTGACGCTGTTACGCACTCCGCTCTGGCAGTAGGTGACGATCGTGCCGGCGTCTTTCGCGGGAAGCCGGTCGAGATGCCAGAGCGCACGGCCGCCCGAGAGCTGAGCGGCGCCGGGCAGGTGCCCCGCGGCGTATTCCGTCTTGTTGCGCACGTCGAGCAGCAGCGAGCGCTCGAAGCCCTCGAGCTCCGCGGGGTGCAGCAGCTGCGGGGTGACGAGCTCGAGCCCGTCGAGGGAGGTGATGAAGCCTCGCACCGCGTCGATGCCGACGCGCACGAGGTGATTGCGGAACTCCTCGGCTTCCACGCGGGATGCGGCGAGGAGCACGAGGGGGCGCTGCTCCTTCTCCGGGTCGTAGACCCACGCTCCGTAGCTCGCGGCCTTGGCGAGGCCCGGGATGTTGAGGGAGCGCTCGACGGTGCCCTCGTGCACGTCGCTGTGGTGGCGCGTGTCGACGAAGATCGCCTCGCCCGCGGCGAGTTCGGCCCGCAGCTGCTCGGCCGTGTACTCGATGAGTTCGGGAGTCTCGCCGATGACAGCCGGGCCGAGCCTGTTCTGGGCTTTCATGCGCCCGAAGTACGCGTGCGCGTCGGGCTGACCGTTCAGCAGCTCGTCGATGAAGCCCTGCTCGTCGTGGCTCTTCAGGTACTTCCCCCACCAGGAGAAGTTCCGCTCATAGCCGACCGTGGAGGCGGCGATCGCACCGAGCGCCTTGCCGCAGGCGGATCCTGAGCCGTGCGCGGGAAGCACCTGCACGTAGTCCGGGAGGGCGAGGAAGCGGTCGCGCAGGCTCGCGAAGAGATCCTTCGCCCCCTGGAAACGGGTGTCGATGCCTCCGGCGGCCTCGTCGAGCAGATCGGGGCGGCCGAGGTCGCCGACGAAGACGAAGTCTCCGGTGAGCATGAAGCCGGGCTCATCGCTCTGCGCGCCGTCGGTGACGAGGAAGGACAGGTGCTCGGGGGTGTGCCCCGGGGTGTGCACGGCCTCGGCGGCGATGTTGCCGAAGCCGATCCGGTGGCCGTGCTTCATGCGCACGGCGCCGTCGAAGTCGCTGCCGTACGTCCAGTCGGGGCCGCCCTCGTCGCTGACGTAGATCGGGGCGCCGGTCGCGGCGGCGAGCTCGCGGGTGCCGGAGAGGTAGTCTGCGTGGATGTGTGTCTCGGTAACGCCGACGATGCGCATTCCGTTGTTCGCAGCGATGTCCAGGTAGACACCGAGGTCGCGGCGGGGGTCGACCACGAGGGCCTCCCCTTTCGCCTGGCAACCGATGACGTAGCTCGCCTGTGCGAGATCCTCGTCGTAGACGCGCTCCAGAAGCATGCTGTTCCCTTTCGTGAGAGGGGCGCAGGACGGTGCCCTAGCGCCCGAAGAGTCGAGCGAAGAAGCCGCCACGGTCCGCCTTCGCCTCGGCGATCTGCGTCTGAGTGTGCGTGCCGCCGCACCAGTTCCCGGCGGGGACCCCCGCCTTCACCTGGGCGACGTGCTGCCCGCACCCCGCCCAGGTGGTCTTTCCGCACACTCGGCACGTCACGGCTCGGCACATTCTGATCACCTGGACTCTCTGCGGGCACTCCGCTCAGAAAATACCCCCGGGGGTATATTGATCGACGAGCACCAATATACCCCCCGGGGTACAATGAGTGTCAAGTCCAGCGACGAAAGGGACGCATCATGCAGACAGACGCGCCGCTCGAGACGGCAGGGCCCGAGCACGACCCCGAGGCCAAGCGGAAGATCGTCAACCGGCTCCGCCGCGCGCACGGCCAGCTGGCGGCGGTCATCGCAGCCGTGGAGGGCGATGCGGGCTGCCGCGATGTCGTCCAGCAGCTCTCCGCGGTATCCAAGGCGATCGATCGAGCGGGGTTCCTCGTCATTTCAACGGCGCTCAAGGAGTGCCTGAGCGACGCGGGAGACAGCGAGCAAGAACGTGCGGAGGAGCTGGAGAAGCTGTTCCTCACGCTGGCTTGAGCGCACCGCCCCCCCCGGACGCGCAGGGAACAGGAGACGACGTGGCACGTGCTTTCTCGCTCACCGCCATGAGCGCGCAGGCGGCCCTGGCGGTTCGCGCGCTGCGCACCTGGTCGCCGCGGCAGTACGGCATCGCCGCGGTCGTCACGGTCGTATTCGGCATGCTGGTCGGGATCGTCACCGTGCTGATCCCGAACCCCTGGTTCATGCGCGACATCGACACGGTCTGGTGGAACTATCCGGTCTGGATCCTCACCTCGATCGGCGCAGGTCTGCTCACGGCCACCTATGTGCGGCGGGGCTCACGACAGGCCGAGCAGTCCACCGTCGAGGATGATCGCGAGACGCCGGCCGCGCGGCGCAGCGCCCGAATGGGAATCGCCGGCGGAATGCTGACGTGGTTCGCCGTCGGATGCCCGGTCTGCAACAAGATCGCCCTCCTCGCGCTCGGCTACTCCGGGGCGATCACCTGGTTCGCCCCGTTCCAGCCGGTGCTCGCGATCGCCGCGCTGCTGCTCACGTGGGTCGCGCTCGTGTGGCGCCTCAGCGGGCAGGTGGCCTGCCCGCTGAGCGGGTCGGCGATGACCGGATACAGGATCACCTCGAGTCCGTCATCGGCAATGCCCGCGCCATCGCACCCGAGCACTATGGGGATGCGTTCCGCAGGGTGCCCGACTCCTCGTAACGTCAAGACATCGTGCGGATTCAGCGTCGCCGCGTGGACCAGGACACGGGCCCAGCCTTCTCGAGATCGAGGCTCCGGATGATCCTCGGCGAGCACGAGCTCGGAAAGAGGCCGATCCGGATCCTGACCGATCGCGATTGCGGCGCGCATCAGAGTTCCCTTCCGTCGTCAGCAGGTGGGGGCTCTGCCTGCTCCTGTTCGTTTCGCACCCGCATCTGCCTGCGGAGTCGTTCCCATTCCCGCATCCGGTCGCGGACGACCTGCTCGTACCCGTTGCCCGTGGGCCGGTAGAGACGTTCGCGGTCCATGTCCTCGGGGAAGTAGTCGGCGCCGGAGAATCCGTCCTCGGTGTCGGGGTCGTACTGGTACCCCTTTCCGTAGCCGAGGTTCTTCATCAGCTTCGTCGGGGCGTTGAGGATGTGCGGCGGCGGCATGAGGGATCCGGTCCGCTTCGCGAGCTTCCGCGCCGCCCCGAGGCCCCGGTACACGCTGATCGACTTCGGTGCGGTCGCGAGGTACACGACGGCCTGCGCGATCGCGAGCTCGCCCTCGGGGGAACCGAGCCGTTCGTAGACCTCCCAGGCTCCCAGCGCCTGATGGAGCGCCTCCGGGTCGGCGATCCCGATGTCCTCGGTGGCGAACCTCACGACGCGGCGGGCGATGTAGAGGGGATCCTCACCCCCGTCGAGCATGCGTGCCAGCCAGTACAGAGCCGCGTCGGGATCGGAGCCCCGCATCGACTTGTGCAGCGCCGAGATGAGGTTGTAGTGCCCTTCCTGCGATTTGTCGTAGAGCGGGGCGCGCTGCTGCACCAGGTGGGCGAGGCCGGCCACGTCGAGCGGTTCGTGAACGGTCTGCAACTGCTCGACGAGGTTGAGCAGGTAGCGACCGTCACCGTCGGCCATCGCCACCAGCGCCTGCCGCGCTTCCGCCTCGAGCGGCAGGGACCGCCCCAACGCGTGTTCCGCCCGCTCGATGAGCGTGTCGAGAGCGTGCTCGTCGAGGCGCTTGAGCACGAACACCTGGCAGCGTGAGAGCAGTGCCCCGTTGAGTTCGAAGCTCGGGTTCTCGGTCGTCGCCCCGACCAGCACGATCGTGCCGTCTTCGACGTAGGGCAGGAACGAGTCCTGCTGGGCGCGGTTGAAGCGGTGGATCTCGTCGACGAACAGCAGCGTGCCCTGCCCGATCTCGCGTCGCTTCTGGGCCGCGTTGAACACCTTGCGCAGGTCGGCGACGCCGGAGAACGTCGCGGACAGGGGCTCGAAGATGAGATTCGTGCGCTCGGCCAGGAGGCGGGCGATCGTGGTCTTCCCGCAACCCGGCGGCCCCCACAGGATCATCGATACGAGCCGCTGCTCGGCCACCATACGCCCGATCGGTCCGTCCTCGCCGAGCAGGTGCTCCTGTCCGACGACGTCCTCCAGGGTCGCCGGACGCAGCCGATCCGCGAACGGGCGCGCGGAGTCGTCCGGCTCGAACAGCGAGAGCGCATCCTGACTCATCGACTCGGCTCCTTTCCCACCCTCTGCGAGGGCGACCTTCAGGCGTCTTCCTCGGGGCGGTCTTTCGCCGGTGCCTGCTGTTCGGCGAGTTCGTAGGAGCCGTGCACGAGACCCTCGACCAGGGAACGGGTGACCCCGTCACCCGCGGCGATGGAGATCCAGTGCTCCTTGTCGAGATAGCGACCGCGACTGATCGAAGCGTGGTCCCGCCGCAGCGCGTCCCCGAGATGCGGGTCGACCTTGACCGTGATGATCTCGAGCTCCGGGTCGTCCTCGGTGACGATCAGGAACACCTTCCCGGCGACCTTCCACACCCGCAGATGCGCGGTGAACGGGTGCCCGCTGCTCGTGCCCGGCAGACGATCGGCGGCTTCGACCGCGACCCGCTGGAGCTTCGTTCCCGTCAGGCTCACGTTCGGGTGTCCTTCCCGAAGGTGGACGGATCCACCGGCCACCGGGCTTTGGGCACGTTCTGCTCCAGCACCAGCAGATACGACTCGGTGACCAGATCCTCCACCAGCTGGGCGTCGATCTTCTCGCCCGGATTCAGGGTGATCCAGTGCTTCTTGTTCATGTGATACCCCGGAGTGATCTCCGGATACGCTTCCCGCAGCACGGCACCGTCTGCAGGGGAGGCTTTGAGGATCACGATCGGTTCGCCCGTGACCCGCGTCTGCAGCATGAATACCCGATCCCGCACCTTGAACACGTCCCAGTCGGGGCCGAACGGGTGCTCGAGGCCTGCACCCGGCAGCTCTTCGCTACGCGCTGCCGCCTGCTGCTGGATCGCCTCACCGTCCACCTGCTTCTCCTCGACCGTCTCGATGCACCTGTCTCATCCAGGGTAGGCGGGGCCGATCGTCTACGGCACTAGCCCGGCGTGAAAGGCAGGAATCCGGTCGGGCGCTCCCTCATGACGACGACGACATAGGTGCCCGCAGGGAGGCTCCCGAGACGTGCTCGCGCTGCGCAGTCTTGTGGCCGGGATGCCGCTAATCGCACGTCGCCCCTGCGGTGCGGCCGGCACGGGGCCGTCGAAGGACGATCTCGCCATCGGAAAACGACGAAGCGGGGGGGGGGGGGGGGGGGGTTCGCCCCCCGGGTGGGGGTGTGTGTGCCGGGGGCGCGCACA
>NZ_JAEHOH010000018.1 GCF_016522505.1 Leucobacter chromiisoli
CTCTCCCCCCCCACTCTACCCCCCCGTGGGGTGGCGCCCCCGTGTCCCCCCCCCCCCCGCTTCTGTGTTTCGTGAACCGGGAGCCTCACATTTCGTGAAACACCCTTCGTGGGGTGTTTCACGAAATCCGGAACGCCTTGCGCCGCAAGGGGTCGCGGCGAGGGTCAAGTACAGCATCACAGGTTAAGCGGTACGAAATCATACGGCTTCAAGCCGCGCCGGACGACTACCCGCCGACTCGTTGCAGCGCGGCGGAGTCGAGCTGCAGTGCGGCCAGCAGCGCAGGGCAGCTCAACCCCGGCCAGGTGCCGACGAGGATGCCCGCGCGTTCCGGCGCTGCGGCGCCGAGGTCGGGGCGGCGAACCACCTCGAGGACGCCGACACCCGTCTCGACGCGAGTCGTGACCCCCGAGACCCGACCCTGGGCCATGTAGGAGTCGAGGTCTCCGAGGTCGAGGCCGGAACCCCGAACGTGCGTATCGTTCTCGACCAGCATGAGTTCGTGATCCTCCTCGACGAGCAGCGAAGCCTCGCCGCCCCCGTGGAGAATGGCCTCGACCAGCGCCCTCACATAAGCCGGATCGAGTACCGCGTCCGATACCCAGCGCTCGCCCAGCACCCCGTGCTGGAGGGTGCCGATCAGCGTCTCCGGGGCGTCCGCGGGCGGAGCAGCGCGGTAGGTCAGCGGAACCTGATAGGCAGTGTCGTCCCCCGCCGTGAGCAGAATGGTCTCGATGCCGACCTCCCCATCGGGGTCGTCGAAGCGGAATGCCCCGACCTGTCGCAGCGCGGCCGGGTCGCCGTCGAACCACGGTTGCAGGGGGAGCCATGCAGCGAGCAGCTCCAGCTTCGTCGGGGTGAGCGTCGTACGGTGCAGGAGTGCCAAGAGGTCACGGCCTTTCAGAATGTCGGGATGGAGTCAGGAGGGACGCGAACCGCCCGGTGGCCAGGGCACCCGAGTCGTGCTCGCACGAACTCCGGGAGTCGTCGCGTTTCTCACGATCCCGCCTCCGCCCACCCGCAGCTCATCACGCCGTCCTGCTGCACGCCGACGAGCACCCAGCGCGGGAAGGGTTCGCCGTACACCGGCCAGGGTTCCAGCGCGAACACGGCCAGAGGACTGCCGTTGCCGATACCGGCGTCGACGGAAGCGTCGGGCGCGGCGTGGATCGGGCCGTCGTACGGCACCGCCTCGTATTCGGCCGCTGTCGGGCACAGGCCGCCGAACCCGCCGACGGGGCCGGTCTGTACGGGCCACCACTCCCCGTCGTTGCGCGCCTCGATCGCGGAGACCACGCGGGTGCGCTCGTCGCTGCCGGTCTCGGTGCAGGCGAGCGCGTCCTCACCGATGTTTCTGCGGGACTCGTGGATCTGCACGCCGCCATCCACGGCCTGCACCGAGTGCGTGACCGTGCCGCAGCGAGCCATGCGCGCGACCGGGAGCGTCACCTGCGACGGCCCGTCGTCGGTCGCCACCCACAGGTACCACTGCTCATCGATCGCGTTCCCGTCCAGGCGCGTCAGCTGCACGGCCGCGTCGATCCGCTCGTCTCCTGTGAGCTCGGCGTGCACGACCTCGCCAAGCGAGTACTGCACCGCACCGTCCGAGGCTTCACCGTCCACCAGTTCCACCTGCACGGTCTCGGGCTGATTACCGCCCGGGCGGAACACCCAGGCAAGGTTCCCGAAGTCCGTCTCCTCGAGCCCCACGGGCGGCTCCTCCAACGGAGCTGCAGTTTCGGCGGGTGCGGTTGTCTCAGCCGGGGCCGGGGCATCCTCGGGGCTGCAGCCGGAGAGACTCGTAGCACCGAGCAGCGCCAATGCGATGCCCGCGACGACGCTGCGGGGAGTGCTGGATGAGAGACCAACCATAGTTTCACCGTAGAAGCCCGAGCGGTGCGCTGCGGGCGTCGTAACCGAATCGCAACGATTCCCCGCCAGCTTCGCCTCACGAGCCGAGGAGGTCGCGCAGTTCGGCGCGGCTGCCGACTCCCAATTTCCGGAACGCGGATGTGAGCTGGTTGGTGACCGTGTTTGCGGAGACGCCGTTCATCTCGGCTATCTCCTTCGCGGAGTATCTGTCTGCGGCGAGCCGGACGACCCGATGTTCCCGCTCGGTCAGCAGCGTCGAGCGGTCTGCCGTTGCGTTCCACAACGCCATCGTCGGCATGTGAGCACGCATCTCGTCGGCTGCGAGGAGATGTCGTCGTGATGCCGTCGCCGGCATCCTGCTTCGATCGTTGATACCCGACATCCATAGTCGGGCATCGGCGGCGGTAGTGGCAAGACCCAACTCGGATGCGTCCGAGACGACCTGCTCGAGGGCTGTGAGGTCGTCCTCCGCAACGGCGTCGGCGTGGTTCGTGAACAGCCGCAAGAGGCCGCCGCCTGCGAGATCATGTGCCGATCGCAGCAGGGCGGCCGCCTCGACGGACCGGCGACCCATCCGTGCGACGCAGTGCGCGATCATCCCGGCGAAGTACGTGTGCTGCACCGTCATGAGCCACTCAGCCGTGTCGAGGAGCAGGCCGGCGCTCTGATCGGTGCGGCGTTCGGCGCCCGCCTGCCACGCCTCCGCCCAGGTTCGCAGCATGGCGACCTTGGGGTCATGGGCTGCCGACTCAGGGATGCTGTCGAGTGCTGTACGAGCTGCGATACTTCTCCCGGTTGCGACAGCAGCGGCGGCGGCAAGCGCGTGAGCGGCGGGCAACAGGCCGGCACTGTCACGCCACCCGAGATGGGAGACAGAGGCTTGGGCGAGCGCGTGGGCCCGCTCGGCATCCGCCGATAGGAATTCCAGGAACCCGAGAGCGTACTCCCAGATGCCCAAGGATTCTGGTCTGTTCTCTTGTGAATGTGCGATCGCCCGGGCCAACCGTCGCCGGGTGGCAAGCACGTCCCCGCTGTATGACAACGCCATGATCTCGGTGAGTTCGATCAGCGAATCGCCGCCCGGAACCAGTCCGAGAAGTTCAGCGGGGACCTCGCGCATTCGAGGCAGCAGAACTTCGGTCTCGTGCAAGGGACCGGAGATCACCCCCGCGACCCCGGCGGCGATCAGACTCATCACCCCCTCATGGCTTACCGCCTCCCGCGGCGCGGTCACAGAATCGTGCGCCTGCCCCGCCACGACGGCCCAGCGAAGACTCGCACCCCGCAGATGAGTGACGCAGTCGGTGTCACTCACCTTACCGAGCTCGTCCTGAATGATCTGGAGTGCCGCGCTCGCGTTCGAATGCCGGATGCCGAAATGCTGAGCGTGAGCAAGCGCCACCGAGGTTCGTTCGGCATCAGTACGCGCCAGGCGCCGCGCCTCACCGAAGTGCGTATCGGCGGCCTCCGCCTGGTCGAGCAGTGAAGCTGCCAGGCCGGCAGCACGCTGGGCGGCCAGAGTATCCGGTTCGCGCTCCAATACTGCGGTTGCCGCGCGAAGCGCGAGCGGCGCATCGAATGATCCGAGAGCATGCTCGGCCAGCGCGATCATGGAAGAGGTCTCAAAATCACAGCCGTACTCCAACGCCAGCGTGTCCGCCTGGCGTTGCGCGTGGGGGCGGGCTTCGGCGGTCAGCCCCCTCAGCACGTCTACCGCACGGTGGGCGAGCTCGTGTCGCAGTGCGGAAGAGCCGCGGGACAAGAGATAGCGCGCGTCGAGCGGGTGCGACAGTCTCAGCCAGCCGCAATCGGTGGCCTCGATGACATCCGCATGAGCCAGGGCTTTCCGGTCATCGGCGCTGATCGCGTCGAAGGGAAGCTCTCCGGCCAACGCGAGGAGAATGGCGGCCTCTATAGCGGTCGTAGACAGGCGGCTGAAGCGCTCGGCCACGAGGTCGCCCAGTCGCTGCGTCAGTGACGGCACCCCGTGCAGTTCCCAGCCGTGGGGGGTCTGACTGAGACGTCCGTCGTCAACCGACCCTCGGATGATCTCACGCAGATGCAGCGGGTTCGGGCCCGCCGCCGCGAGAATCTCCCCCCGGGCCCGGGGTGTGAGCACTCCACCGACGAAATCAGACATCAATCTGCAGGCCTCCGCATCGGACAGCGGCGAGAGCACCGTCTCAGCCAGATATCCCCCGTCGTAGAGATCTTGGATGCCCTGCGGTGCCATGCCGAGATCTCGGACGGTGAGGATCGTCGGCATCCGCGTCGTGGAGATCAGTTGAGTGACCGCGTAGAGGGAGGCGCTGTCCAGCAAGTCCACGTTGTCGACCAAGAGGATGCTTCCAGAGCGGCGGTGAGCGAACGCATCGACGACAACAGCTGGAGACCCCTGAGCCGCAGTCGGCAGATCAGCGGCGCTCGCGAAGGCGCCCAGTGGCACCGACGATCCTGAAGCAGTTCCGACGATGAGCGGCGCATTCTCACCGATTGCTAGCAACGCGGCTTGCACTTGCCGCAACACGTGGGACTTACCGCTGCCGGCTGGGCCGGTCAGCACCGTGGCCCGGCCCTGAGCCGCGGTCTCCTCGACCAGGCGATCCACTGTGCCTTGGCGCGGCTCCCTCTCAGTCACGCTCAGACTGTCCTCTCCGTGATCCAAGGGACAAGCCGGGAAAAGCGCCCCTTCGCGCGTATAGCCAATATCTCACTATGGCTCCGGTATGACGCCAAGCCTACCGTTGACAGCACTCGCCATGCCCCGCAAACACGTCGTAACCAGGCAAAGGAGATCACGCAGTGAACAAGGCAATCACTACGATCGGGGCATTCGCGGCCTTCTTTTTGCTCACCGGATGCGGCTCGAGCACGCCCGAGAGCAGCGAATCGCCGCAATCCACCGACTCTGATCACACCGCTGAACCCGATCAGGAATCCCCCGAGACAACCGCTGACCACCTGGACGAGCTCTACTCCGATAGCTTGCACGAGGACGTCACCCCGGCACCCCCGGGGACCGCCTACATCGAGGTCGCAGGCGAACGCTTCGAGTTCGAAAGCCTCAACTGCACGATCAACGATGAGCCCGAGCGCGGGCAGTTCATCATTACGGCGAGTGGCGAGACCACCGGGAGCGGGCACAAGCTGTATCTCAGCCGTCAGATCGGCTCGGATATCGGCTTCAACTTCGAAGATGAGCACGTCCAGCTGGCTCTGCTGGTCACCGAGAACGGCGAGAGCCGGATGAGCAATTCGATGGCGCAGCATGAGCGCCAACCGGGAGAACCCGCGGAGTGGGTACGCGGCTCAGGTACGCACCCCTTGGTTCGCGCCGTGGGGAGCGAAGCGACCGCCACGGGCACGTTGGAAGGCGTTCCGTTCGCCCCCGACCCCGCCGAGGCAGAGTTCGTCGCGGCCGCGACCTGCCCATGACCACGCAGAATCGCTTCCCGTTTCCACGTCCAGGAGAAGAGACATGAAGAAGATCCCCATCGGGCTCTCAGCCCTCGCAGCGGCAGCGCTGTTGCTCACCGGCTGCTCGTCGGATTCAGACGCTCCGAATCCGCCCGAGACCGACCAGGAGCCTCCTATCAGTACCGAAGAGAGCACCTCCGAGAGCAACGGCTCGGCTGCAGCGCTCGGCGCCGTCCGGATCAATGAGGTTGTCACTTACTCGATCACTGAACTGCGCAGGTGCGAACCGGTCGACCAGGACATGATCGAGACGGAACTGGAGCTTCAAGGCTTGGGCGAGCACGAAGGTGAGCGCATTCAGATCGATGTCTACCTTGAGACGATCGCAGGTGCTCCCCACAACCACTTCTCCTGGACCGGCCCCGAGGGCGTCTTCAGCAGCGATCCCCTGGACGGCACCGGTAGCGATGCGAGGATCACCTGGGGGGCGGAAGATGCCAGCGTGCTCGGATCCGACACACTGTTCGATTCCATGACCGGAGAGGATCAGATCATGGTCGATTTTGACCTGCAGGTACCCGCGGAGACCATAGCCTGCCGCTGAGCAGTCCAAGCCGAAGGCACCCGGACACCGGAGACGAGGAGCAGCACCATGACCGAACACGCACAGCCTGACCCTGCAACGAACGCCGATGATGGGATCGACCCGAAAATAGGCGGCCTGGTGGCCTACCTCACCTGGATCGGCGGGCTCATCATGCTGCTGACGCAGCGCCACCCGGAGGTGCGCTTCCACGGGGCGCAGTCCATCCTCGTCACCATCGCCTTCACAGTCGTGTACCTCGCGCTGGGCATCCTGCAGTTGTTGGCCGGACTCATCCTCTGGTGGCTCGGAGCCCTCTTCAGCGTGTTCTACCTCGTCATCGGTCTCGGCGCGCTCGCGCTGTGGATCCTGCTCGCCGTCAAGGGCTATCAGCTCGTCCACTTCAAGCTGCCCCTCGTCGGCGACATCGCCGAGAAATGGGCGGCCCGGCAATAACAGCCGAAGCATCGCGCAAGATCGACGCATAGGAAGCGAGTGCGCAGGCGGAGGCGGGCGAGCCGCTCGAGTACAGTAGCGCTATGCACGGCGCGCCCGCATCGACGACCGGTGCGGTGCGCGGCGTGGCCGCCGCCGCTCTCGCCGCGGTGCTGTTCGCGGCGATCTTCTACCTGTCGGGAGCGGTCGACGTCTCGGCGGACGCGATGTTCGGCTGTTCTCCTGGGCGCCCCTGCACGGCCACGTGCTCGACGCCTCCCTCGGGTTCCTGCTCCTGCCGCTGACGATCGTGCTCGGCGGCAGGATCGTGCTGCGCGCCAGCGTCACCCGGCTGCAGTGGTTCGCGGTCGCGACCGCCGCCGTCGCGGTGGCCGTGAAGATCGCCCTCACGCCACAGGTGTCCTGGGTGACGTTCGTAATCTGCACCGGATACCCGGTCTACTTCGTATTGCGCCGCAGATTCGGGCTCGATAATGCGGCCGCGTTCGGCGTCGAGACGGCCGTGCTCGTGCCGGTCGCGGCCGTCCTCGTCTGGTCGGGCGCGCCGCTCTCGATGTCGCTTTTCGAGGGGATCGCGCTGCTGTCGGTCGGAGTCGCCGGTGCGGCCGCGATGGCAGCCTATCTTGCTGCTGTGCGGTTCCTCTCGCTTCCGGTGTTCGGGCTGCTGGGCTATCTGGAGCCGGTGCTCCTCGTCGTCGTCGCCATGCTGCTCGGCGAGCGCCCGCACGGAGGAGACCTCGTCGCCTACGGCCTCCTCGCAGCAGCGCTCGTGACCCTCGGCGCTGAGAACTTCCGGCGTCGTCCCGTGGCGCCGACCGTCTAGATGTAGTTCCTTGGGACGTTGTGAACGGCTGACCTGACACGAAGACCTCCGACAGGATGTGGGTTACCACACTCACCATCCGCCGGAGGTCTTCTATGCCCCACGCTAACGCACCCCTCACCCCACTCGGACGAAAGCGTCTCGCAGCACTGGTGGTCGATGAGG
>NZ_JAEHOH010000019.1 GCF_016522505.1 Leucobacter chromiisoli
GGCTCCCAGGAGATGACTGGGTTGATAGGCCAGATGTGGAAGCGCTGTAAGGTGTGGAGCTGACTGGTACTAATAAGCCGATGACTTGACTTCATCCCGCATATTGGTGTGGGGCATGGGTGTCAGTTGTGTGTGTGTTCGCGTCCGCTTTGTGGTTCTTGACGTATGGTCCAAGAACCCTACCCATAACTCCCCCCCCCTTTTTTGTGTTGGGGTGGTGGGGTGGTGGGGTGTTTGGTAGGTCAATAGTGTTACGGTGGTTATAGCGTCAGGGAAACGCCCGGTGACATTCCGAACCCGGAAGCTAAGGCTGACAGCGCCGATGGTACTGCACTCGGGAGGGTGTGGGAGAGTAGGACACCGCCGGACTCCTCGTAACGGAGATAGGGTCGTTGATCAGGAAACAGGGGTGAGTGCCAGTGCTGGCGCTCACGGATCCCTTCCTGATTGGCGGCCCTACTTCTGTTTGTACGCATTTTCTCCAGCGACACGCACAACGCCCCGGGAGGCAGCAGCATGAACGATCGTTCGACACGAGACGGCTCGGAAGGGCGCGACCCTCGCCGCTCGGACGACGATCGCTCCCGACGGCATCGGAGCGGGGACCGAGGCTCCGACTCCTCGCGGCGCGGCGCCGACTCCAGGAGGGGCGGCCCGCAGTGGCGCGAGGAGGGAGGTCGGCGCGGAGAACGCGGTGGCGACCGCGGCGACTACGGAAACCGCCGCTCCGGGGACCGCCGCGAGGGGGACCGTCGCGACGGACGGAACGGCCGCGACGGAGATGATCGTCAGCAGCGTTTCGATCGCGACGGTCGTCGCGGCTCTGGCCGGAGCGACAGTCGCGGGGCGGGTCGAGATGACCGTGGCTACGGTCGAAGCGACGACCGCGGACACCGGCGGGACGAGAACCGCTCCTTCGGTCGGGACGAGAACCGCTCCTACGGTCGGGCCGAGAAGCGCTCCTACGGTCGGGACGACGACCGCGGGTACGGACGCGACAACGCTCGGGGGCACGATCGCGATCGCCGTCCGCGGCGGGAGGACCGGGGTTTCGACCGGGACGATCGCGCCCCTCGTCGCGATCAGGATCGTGGAGATCGAGGCTCTCGACGTGACGTCAACCGAGACGACCGCCGGCCGCGTCGGGACTTCGACGCCGGCGGCGGACCGGAGCGACGCGAATCCACCCGCGATGACCGTCCCCAGCGGAGGTTCGGACAGGATGACCGTCGCCCGCGCCGGGACTTCGGCCGGGACGATCGCCCGCGCCGGGACGATCGCCCGCGCCGGGACTTCGACCGGGACGACCGCCCGCGTCGGGACTTCGGCCGCGAGGATCGCCCGCGCCGCGGCTTCGACCGCGACTACCGCGGCCGAGGCCAGGGCCGCGAGGGAGGCCGCGCGGACGGAGGGGAGCAGCGGCTCGGCCGCGGAGGCACCCGAGGCGCCGGTCGCAGCGACCGCGGTGGCCGCGACCGGGAGTTCACGGAGTCGGAGCGCCTCGCCCACGAGCTGCGCCCGGTTCGCTCGGAGCATCAGGACCCGGAGATCCCGGTGGATGTCCGCGCGAAGCACCTGCACCCCGCCGCGCGCAACGAGCTGAAGACCCTGCAGACGGATACCCAGGACCGGGTGGCCCGTCATCTCGCGATGGTGGCGCTGCTGATCGACTCCGATCCGGAACTCGCGCACCAGCACGCGCTCTCGGCCTCGCGCCGCGCCGGACGGATCCCGGTGGCCCGCGAGACCCTCGCGGTGACCGCCTATCGCATCGGGGACTACGCCCTCGCGCTGCGAGAACTGCGCACCTATCGGCGCCTGTCGGGATCCGATGCCCATGTCGCGTTGATGGTGGACTGCGAGCGCGGTCTCGGGCGTCCTGAGAAGGCCCTCGAGACCGGCGTGGAGGCCGACCCCGCCTCCCTGGATTCCGAGCAGCGGGTGCAGCTCGCGATCGCGATGTCGGGGGCGAGGCTCGACCTCGGGCAGACGCAGCAGGCGCTGCTCGAGCTGGAGATCCCCGAGCTCGATCCGAAGCGCGCGTTCTCGTGGAGCCCCGACCTCTTCGCCGCGTACGCCACGGTGCTCGAGGATCTCGGCCGCGTCGACGAGGCCGCCGAGTGGCAGCGTCGTGCTGAGCAGGCGCAAGCGGCGCTCCAGGCGCACTACGGGGCCCACGACACCCTCGAGGTGTTCGAGGTGTTCGAGACGCCCGATGCCGGTTCCGCCGAGCTCGACGATCCGGAACCCGACGCCGCCGGGTCAGGTTCCGGCGAGGCCTTCGATGCGGAGAAGACGGAGTCGGTCGAGCCCGAGACGGCGGGGCAGGTCGAGCCCGGGGCCGCGGAAACGGGCGAGAACGCCGGAGAGAGCGACGCTGGGGGCGGGACCGACGCGGACGAGACGCGGGAGGCGTAGATGGGGCTGTTCGGTGCACGGGGGACCCGGCTCGGGCCGGCGCCCCTCGAGGGTCGCGAGCTGCTGCTCGCCGACCTCGACGGAGTGGTCTACAAAGGGCCCGGGGCGATTCCGGGGGCGGTCGAGAGCCTGAACCTCGCGTCCACCCGGGCCCGGCTCGGCTACATCACGAACAACGCCTCGCGCACCGATGCCCAGGTCGCCGATCACCTGCGCGGTCTCGGCCTGTCGCCGGCCACCTCCGACGTCGTCACCTCGCCCCAGGCGGCCGTCGCGCTGCTGGCGCAGACGGTGCCGGCGGGGTCGAGGGTGCTGGTCGTCGGCGGCGACGGGCTCGTCGACGAGCTGGCGAAGGCCGGCTTCGAGGCGACCCGGAGCGCCGACGACGGCCCGGCGGCGGTGATCCAGGGCTTCGCGCCGCACGTGGGGTGGGAGCACCTCGCCGAGGCCGCCTTCGCACTGGCGGAGCGCCCGGGCGAGGAACCGCTGCCCTGGATCGCGACCAACACCGACTGGACGATCCCGGTCGCCCGCGGCCTCGCGCCCGGCAACGGCACGCTCGTGTCGGCGGTGCACACCGCCGTGCAGCGCCTGCCGGTGTTCGCGGGCAAGCCCGAGCCGGCCATCTACGAGACGGCATTCGAGCGCTTCGGCACGCGCAACGCGCTGATGCTCGGCGACCGTCTCGACACCGACATCAAGGGCGCCCGCGCGGCCGGCATCCCGTCGCTGCAGGTGCTGACCGGCGTCGACCGGCCCAAGCAGCTCGTCGCCGCTTCGCAGGACATGCGGCCCGACTACATCGTCGCCGACCTCTCCGGGCTGCACGAGCCGTACCCGACCACCGAGTTCGCGAAGGACGGCACGGCGAAGGTGGGATCGGCCCGGGTGCGCATGGACGGTCACATCGTGCGCATCGTGGCCGAGGGCGACTCGGAGATCGATCTGCTGCGCGCCGGTTGCGCGGCGATCTGGGCATCGGGTCTCGCGATCTACGGCCTCAAGGTCCCCGAGCTGCTCTACGCGGACCACTGGCGCGCCGACGCCTGACGGCTCCACCGGCGCCTCGACGCCGCGTCGGCGGACGCGCCGATCCCGGGTCGCCCGCGGCGGCGCCAGAGGTCTCGGCGCCGCTCTCGCGTCACTAATAAGTCTGCTCTGTTCTGAATTTGCGTCGTAATAAATATGCTTTATTATTGACTCGGACAACGCAGAGAGGCATGGAGTGGCACAGTCGCCAGTGATCGTTATGGGAGTGTCGGGCGCCGGCAAGACGACGGTGGGCTCCGCCCTCGCCGCCGAGCGGAGGCGCCCCTTCATCGACGCCGACGACCTGCACCCCAGCGAGAACCGCAGGAAGATGGAGAGCGGGATCCCGCTCGACGACCTCGACCGCGGGCCGTGGATCAGCGCGGTGGGCGCCGAGATCGCCCGTCTCTCGGGTGAGGGCGCCGCCCCCGTGGTCGCGTGCTCAGCGCTCAAGGCCGCGTACCGCGAGGCGCTTCGCGAGTTCCACCCCCGCCTCGCCTTCGTGTACCTCGAGGGGAAGCGGGAGACCCTCGAGGAACGGCTCGGCACCCGCGAGCACGAGTACATGCCGTCGAGCCTGCTGGTCTCGCAGCTCGAGACGCTCGAGCCCCCGCTCGGAGAGGAACGGGTGCTCGGCGTCGACATCCGCCACGACGTGTCCGCCATCGTCGAGCGGGCGGCGGAGTGGCTGGCGAGACTCGAAGACGAGAACACACCCCTGGAGAGGACGATATGAACCGGAACGCTCAGAAGGGCTCGGCGCTGACGCTGCGCGGAGTGACGAAGGAGTTCAACGGGGTCGCCGTCGTGGACGGGCTGGATCTCGAACTGCGCGCCGGGGAGTTCGTGTCTCTGCTGGGGCCCTCGGGTTGCGGGAAGACGACGACGCTCCGCATGATCGCGGGATTCGAGCGGGTCGACGGCGGCGGCATCTTCCTCGACGACGACGAGATCACGGGACTGCCGGCGAACAAGCGCGAGATCAACACGGTCTTCCAGTCCTACGCCCTGTTCCCCCACCTCACGGTCGCGGCCAACATCGCCTACGGACTCCGTCAGCGACGCGTCCCGAAGGCCGAGCTCGCCGAGCGGGTGGGCGACGCCCTCGCCCTCGTCCGCCTCCAGAGCTTCGCGGATCGCAAGCCCGCGCAGCTCTCGGGCGGTCAGCAGCAGCGCGTGGCGCTCGCGCGAGCGCTCGTCAACCGGCCTCGGGTCCTGCTGCTCGACGAGCCCCTGGCCGCCCTCGACCGGCAGCTCCGCGAGGAGGTGCAGATCGAACTGCGCCTCATCCAGAACCGGCTGAAGACCACGTTCCTCTTCGTGACCCACGATCAGCACGAGGCCCTCGCCATGAGCGATCGCGTGGCGATCATGAACGGCGGCCGCATCGAGCAGCTCGCCGACCCGGAGACCGTCTACGCCCGTCCCCGCACCCGCTTCGTAGCCGGCTTCGTCGGGCAGCAGAACTTCTTCGAGGGGATCGAGCGGCTGGGCGCGGGCGACTACCGCTCCGCAGACGGCATCGGCATCTCCTCGCAGGCCGCGGTGGCCGAGGCGGCGACGGCCGCGATCCGCCCCGAAGCGGTGCGGCTCTCGGCCGACAGCGCGCACGCCGCGCATGCCGCGGCCGCGGCCAACCAGGTCGGCGGCGTGGTCGAGGCCGTGAACTACCTCGGCGACGCGCGGCAGTACGTCGTCAGGACCGAGGCGGATCGCCTGCTGCTGGTGCGCAGCGCGACCTCGGCCCAGCCGAGCGGCTTCGCGCCGGGCGACCGCGTCCGCGCCTCGTGGCGCGCCGAGGACGTCGCCCTGTTCCCGAACACCTGAAGACCCGCATAACTCTCAACCGTGATTGTCAAAGGAGCGCACGACATGGAACGACACTCGATCCCACGCATTCTCATCCCGAGCTCGAGCGAGGGGCGCGTCACCCGACGCCTCTTCCTCGGCGGTGTCCTCGGAGCGGGAGCGGCGGCCGCGCTGGCGGCCTGCGCCCCGGCGGGCAAGAGCGACGGCGGAGGCGGCGGCGACCTCCGGGTCTACTCCTGGTCGGAGTACGACGACCCCGAGAACCTCGACGGCTTCACGACGAAGCAGGTGCTGGTCGACTCCTACTCCTCCAACGAGGAGATGATCTCGAAGCTGGTCGCCGCCCGCGGCACGAGCGGCTACGACATCGTCATCCCGACCGGCGTCTTCATCCCGCAGATGGCCGAGAACGAGCTGCTCGAGGAGCTCGACCTGAGCAGGCTCACGAACTTCGAGAAGCTGAACCCCGCCTTCCGCGGGCAGGCCTGGGACCCCGACAACACGTACTCGGTCTGCAAGTTCTGGGGCACGACGGGCTTCGCGTACGACACCCAGGTGATCCAGCGCGAGCTGACCTCGTGGGAGGATTTCGTCGACGCCGTCAAGAACGAGGCGAGCGGGCGCACCGCGCTCTCGGACGACCCCGGTGAGATCTGCGCGATCCTGCCGTTCATCAAGGGATGGAACCAGAGCACGCAGGATCCCGCGGAGCTCGAGCAGATCCGCACCTTCCTGGTCGACGAGCTCGCTCCGCACATCTCCGCGTTCGACTCGGCGCCCGGCGGCGGGGCGATCCCGCAGGGCTCCCAGGCCCTCGTGCACACCTGGAACGGCGAGGCGCGACGCGGCATCCTCGCCAGCCCGGATCCGGATCGCTGGAAGTGGGTGCTGCCGACCCCCGAGACCAACCTGTGGATGGACAACTGGGCGATCGTGAAGGGCGCGGAGAACATCGACGCCGCGTACGAGTTCATCGACTACTCGCTCGCGCCGGAGGCGGCTCTGCTGAACACCGAGTACGTCGGGTACGGCACCGGCATCGACGGCACCGAGGAGGCGGCGCGCGAGGCCGGCGTCGAGCGCCTCGAGATGATCTTCCCGACCGAGGAGGAGACCCAGCGGATGTACACGGGAGAGATCAACGAGGCCCAGCAGGTCCGTATGGAGATCGTCGCCGAGATGAAGGCGCGCGCGGGGGCGTAGGGGAGTGGCACGCACGAACACCGGCGGAAGGCAGCGGGGGCTCTCGACGCTGCTCTCCGTTCCCGGCGCGCTCTGGATGGCGCTCTTCTTCCTGACCCCGATCGTCGTGGTGATCTGGTACAGCTTCGGCAGCAAGCCCGACCTCTACCGCACCCACTCCAACGACGTCCTGTCGCTCGACCGGTACGGTGAGGTGCTGAGCGGGGCCTTCCTGCAGACCTTCGTCAACACCCTGCAGATCGCGGCCATCGGCACGCTGTTCTGCGTGGTCATCGCCGTGCCGTTCTGCTACTGGCTCGCCGTCAAGGTCGCGCCGCGCTGGCGCTACGCCGTGCTCGCCCTGGTGCTCGTGCCCTACTGGACGAACTTCCTGATCCGCACGATCGGATGGCAGGTGCTGCTCGCGCCCGAGGGGCCGATCACCCAGGTGCTCAGGCAGCTGGGACTGGTCGACCCGGCCTTCTCCATGCTCTACACCCGAGGAGCGGTGCAGCTGGGCGTCATCTACAACTATCTCCCCCTGATGATCCTGCCGATATTCGTCGCCATGGAGCGGCTCTCGCCCGCACTGCGGGAGGCCAGCAAGGATCTCGGCGCCGGCCGGTGGGCGACGTTCCGGCAGGTCACCCTGCCGCTGGCGAGGCCGGGCATCGTCTCGGGCATGCTGCTCGTCTTCATCCCGCTCATGGGCGACTACATCACGGCTCAGGTGCTCGGCGGCGCCAAGGGGAACATGGTCGGGCAGATGATCGCCGGGCAGTTCCAGCAGGGCCAGAACTGGGCGCTGGGGTCGGCGATGTCGGTCGTGCTCATCCTGAGCACGATGCTGAGCATCGCGCTCGTGGCCGCGGCGGGCGTCGCAGCCGGCGCGATCCTGCGGCGTCGGAACCGGGTGGCGACCGTCGCACCGGAGCCGCAGGCCGCCCCGATGCGGAAGGAGGTGCCGGCATGAGCGCTGCGAAGCCGCACCGGAACAGGGGCGATGCGGCGCTCGGGGTCTGGGGAGTGCTCGTGCTCCTCTTCCTGTTCGCGCCGCTCATCGTCATCGTCGTCTACTCGTTCAACACCGGGCGCCTGCTGGGCGCGTGGGAGGGCGCCGGGCCGGATGCCTACATCGCGGCGTTCAACTCGAGCCCCATCGTGAGCGCCGTGCTGGTCTCGCTGCGGGCGAGCGTGGTCGCGACCGCCCTCGCGGTGCTGCTCGGCTCCACCCTCGGCATCGGCCTCGGCCTGCGGACGGGCGGGTTCAGTTCGGCACTCATGGCGGTGCTCGGCATGGTGCTCGTGACCCCCGAGATCGTGCAGGCGGTCTCGTTGATGCCGTGGCTCACCTCGCTGACGGTCGACTGGGGCGTCGCCCTCTTCGGCGACGGGATCCTCCGTCTCGCGATCGGCCACTCGCTCTTCGCGTCGGCCATCGTGTCCTTCCTCGTGCGGGGCCGCGTGCGATCGCTCGATCCGGCCCTGTTCGAGGCCGCCGAGGATCTGTACGCCTCGCGGTGGAACAGCTTCCGGCAGATCCTGCTGCCCCAGCTCACGCCCGCGGTCGCGGCGGGCGGGCTCATGGCCTTCACGCTGAGCCTCGACAACACGATCATCTCGGCCTTCGTGCAGGTGACGGGGAGCACCCCGTGGCCGGTCTACGTGCTGAGCTCGCTGCGCTCCGGGCTGCGCCCCGAGCTCGCGGCCATGGCAACCGTCATGCTCGTGGCGACGCTGGTGCTGCTCGCCGTCGCGGCCCTGATCCTGCGTCGCGGAGGCTCCTCGAAGAGCCTCGCCCACGCGCTCGTGGAAAACCCGTAGTCCCGTTCCTGAGGAGTCCCCCATGACCGCAACGCGCTCGCTCGCCATCGTCGACTGCACGCTGCCGCTCGTCGGCCCCGGCCGTTTCGCCATCGAGACGTCGGGCTCGAGGATCTCGCGGGTGGTGCCGATGCGCGAGTGGGCGTCGCGCGGGGGCGAGGAGCTCGACGCGGCCGGCAGGTCGGTGCTGCCGGGGTTCACCGACGCCCACGTGCACCTCGTGGAGTCGGGGATCGAACTGGCGCGCTGCGACCTGTCGGGCAGCCGCTCGCGCGCCCACGCCCTCGAACTGATCGCCGCGTACCTGGAGCGCCGGCCGGAGGCGCCGTGGGTGGTGGGGCGCGGCTGGTCCCTCGACCACTTCGCCGACACCAACTCCATGCGGGACGACCTCGACCGGCTCACGGGTGCGCGGCCGGCGTACCTCTCGAACAAGGACGGGCACAGCGCCTGGGTGAACTCGGCCGCGCTGCGGCTCGCGGGGGTGGACGAGCGCAGCCCCGACCCGGAGGGCGGGAGGATCGAGCGCGACGCCGCCGGGCGCCCGTCGGGGCTGCTGCACGAGGCGGCGATGCTGCTCGTCGCCGATCTGATCCCGCCGCTCGACGACGACACGCGTCTGGAGGGGCTGATCGCCGGCCAGCGGCACGCCTTCTCGCTCGGCGTCACGGGGTGGCAGGAGGCCATCGTCGGCGACTTCGTGCCGACCACCGACGTCGAGGGGTGCTACCGCCGGGCGCTCGACACGGGGGTGCTGCGCGGTCAGGTGACCGGCAACCTGTGGCTGCCCAGGAAGGACCCCGCCGGCGCGCTTCCCGATCTGGTGGCCAGGCGGGACGCCTTCGCCGGGGAGGAGCGCTTCCGCATCGGCGCGGTGAAGGTGATGTACGACGGGGTGTGCGAGACCCTCACGGGCGCGGTCTCGATCCCGTACCTCGACGGTGCGGCCGAGCCGAATCGCGGCATCACGTTCTTCGAGCCCGAGGTGCTCGCCCCGATCATCCTGCAGCTCGACCGCCTCGGCTTCGACGTGCACGCGCACGTGATCGGCGATCGCGCGACCGATGAGCTCCTCTCGATGATCGAGGCCGCGCTCGTCGATGCGCCCGTCCGCGACCGCCGGCACCAGCTCGCCCACCTGCAGATCCTGAACGAGCGGCTCATCGGCCGCATGGCGCGGGCCGGCGTGATCGCGAACGTGCAGCCCTTCTGGGCCCAGGCCGACGCCCAGATGACGGAGATGACGCTGCCGTTCCTCGACCCCTCGCTGCACGCGCACCAGTACGCGTTCCGCTCGCTCGAGCGCGCGGGCGTGCCGCTCGCGTTCGGGTCGGACTGGCCCGTGACCACGCCGGATCCCCTCGAGTGGATCCACGTCGCGGTGAACCGCAGCCACCCTTCGGAGCCCGCCGCCCCCTTCCTGCCGGAGGAGGCGCTGTCGCGCGACAGCGCTCTGCGCGCGGCGACGAGCGGCGCCGCCCACGCGGCGCGCCAGGACGGCCTGCGCGGCGCGACGCGGCCGGGGCTGCTCGCCGATCTCGTGCTGCTCGACTCGGACCTCGGCGAGGTGCCGGATCCCGAGCTGCGGAGCGTCCGCGTCGACGCGACGATCGTCAGGGGCGAGACGCTGTTCGAGCGCGGCGGGGAGCCGGCGGCGCGGTGAGTCGCGTGGGCGCCTGAGGCTCCGGCCCGGCGCTCTCAGGCGCCGAGGGTGCCGCCGGCCACGCCCTCGCCGGCCACGCCCTCGCCGGCGGCGCCGTCGCCGCCGTCCGTGGCGAGGACGGAGGGCCGCGGAACGTGCGACCAGGTCTTCGAGACCTCCGCCACGGTGCGGCGCATGATCCGGTCCATGGCGGAGTGCGCGGCGCCGGCGTCGCGCTCCCAGATCGCCTCGGCGACCGCCAGGTGGAGGGCCAGGGCGTCCTCGTGGGGGCGCTCCGGCATGAGCCCCTGCTCCGTGCGGGCGGTGAGCACCTCGGCGACCAGCGAGTCCAGCTGGACGAACATCTCGTTGCCGCTCGCCTCGAGGACCAGGCTGTGGAACGCGATGTCGAGCTCCAGGAAGCGGTGCAGGTCCCCGCTGCGACCGACGGTCCGCATCTCGGCGGCGAGATCCAGGATCCGCACCGCCATCCGATCCTCGCGGTGCTCGGCCGCCATCTCGGCCGCCTTCGGCTCCACGGCCGACCGCAGCTCGGTGAGCGAGCGCAGCTGACCGCCCGTCGAGCCGACGGCGATGCGCCACCGGATCACGAGCGGATCGTAGAGGTTCCACTGGGTGGGAGGCAGCACGCGGATGCCTACCCGCTTCGTCGCGGCGACGAGGCCGAGCGACTGCAGCACGCGCACGGCCTCCCGCACCACGGGGCGCGAGACGCCGTGCTCGCCGGCCACGTTGTCGGCGAGGAGCACGCTCCCCTCGGGGAGCTCCCCGCTCACGATCCGGGTGCCGAGCGCCTGCAGGAGCTGATCGTGCAGAGTCTCGGCCATGGGAACATCGTATCCGGCTCTCGGCGGCAGGCCGCCGGGGCCTCCGCCGGCGGGCGCGCCCGCCGGCCGCGCGGCGGCGGGACTACGCTGGGAGGCATGAGCGACGAGCGGGTTCGGGATGCGGGAGAGGCGTCGGCGCCATCCGACGCCGGAGCGTCGGCGCCGGGCGGCGAGCCGGGCGGGTCCGCGGACGGCCTGCTCGATCGGGTGGGGTTGATCGAGTCCCAGCCGCTCGCGCAGCGCGCCGCCGGGTTCGAGCAGCTGCACGACGAGCTGCTCGCCGAGCTGCAGCGCAGCGATCAGAGCGGCTCGGGGGCGGGCCCCGGTTCCCCGGCCCCGCAGGGGAACGGTGCCTAGCGGCACCTGGGCCGGGGCGGCGCAGCGCCTCGACCGCGCGCTCGCCGAGCTCGGGCTCGTGCGATCTCGCAGCCGCGCCGCCGAACTCGTCGCCGAGGGACGGGTGCTCGTCGACGGCGCCGTCGCGGCGAAGGCGGGCCAGCGGATCGCGCCCGGCTCCCGGATCGAGCTCGAGGGCGCCGACCGCTACGTCGGCCGGGCGGCCCACAAGCTCGTCGCCGCGCTCGACGCGTTCGGCGTCGATCCGGCGGGTCGTCTCGCGCTCGACCTCGGCGCGTCCACCGGCGGCTTCACCCAGGTGCTCCTGGAGCGCGGGGCCGAGGCCGTGCAGGCCATCGACGTGGGGCACGACCAGCTGGCCCCGCAGCTCAGGAACGACGACCGGGTGCGCCTCGTGGAGGGCTGCAACGCGCGCGACCTCACGGCCGAGCGGCTGGCCGCGGACACCGGGATCGACCGGCGTCCCGACCTCGTCGTCGCCGACCTCTCCTTCATCTCGCTCACGCTGATCCTGCCCGCCATCGCGCGCACCGCGGCGGAGGGCGCCGACCTGGTGCTGCTGATCAAGCCGCAGTTCGAGGTCGGCCGCCTCGGGATCCGCGATGGCATCGTCACCGATCCCGAGCAGCGCGCCTCGGCCGTGCGCGCGGTGCTCGCCGCCGCGGCGGGGCTCGGGTACGCGACGCGGGGCCTCGACGCCTCGCCGATCGCAGGCACGGCGGGCAACCGGGAGTTCCTGGTGCACTTCGCCCCCTCACCGCGCGAAACACCGCCCGATCCGACAGAATGGGAGGGGCGGATCCGCGAGCTCTGCTCCGACGCCGGGCCCGTCGCCGAGGCCTAGACCAGGACGACCGCCGAGAGATCCGAGGAGGGGCATGACCGCGCACGTCGACACCGCCAGACGCATTCTCGTCGTCTCGCACACGGCGCGACCCGAGGCCATCGCCGCCACCCTGAGCGTCGTCTCGGCGCTCCGCTCGGCCGGGGTGCTGCCCGTGATGGAGGCGGGCGACCGCGAGGAGTTCGCGCCGCACCTGCAGCCCGAGCGCACCGCGCAGCTCGGCGTCGACGTCGCGGTCTCGGAGCTCGAGATCGCGCTCGTGCTCGGGGGCGACGGCACGATCCTGCGCGCGGCCGAGCTGCTGCGGGGATCGGACTGCCCCATCGTCGGGGTGAACCTCGGCCACGTCGGCTTCCTCGCGGAGATGGAGAGCCACGACCTCGCCGTGACCGTCGACCGCGTGCTCGCCCGCGACTACACCGTCGAGCAGCGCGTCACGCTCGACGTGCGGGCCACCATCGACGGCGAGGTCATCGCCGAGACGTGGGCGCTCAACGAGGCGAGCGTCGAGAAGCGGCAGCGCATGCTCGAGGTCGCCGTCGGCGTCGACGGCAGGCCGCTCTCGTCGTTCGGGTGCGACGGCGTGGTGCTCGCGACGCCGACGGGGTCGACGGCCTACGCGTTCTCCGCCGGCGGGCCGGTCGTGTGGCCCGGCGTGGAGGCGATGCTGCTCGTGCCGATCGCCGCGCACGCGCTCTTCAACCGGCCCCTCGTCGTCGGCCCGCGATCGGTGCTGAGCGTCGAGATCCTGCACCAGAGCGTCGGCCAGGGGGTGCTGTGGTGCGACGGACGGAGGCGCACCGAGCTGCCCGCCGGCGCGGTGATCGAGGTGCGGCGCTCGCCGCTGTCGGTGCTGCTCGCCAGGCTGGACGAGGCCGTGTTCACGGACCGGCTCGTCGGGAAGTTCCACCTGCCCGTCGCCGGCTGGCGGGGGCCGAGAGCCGCGGAGAGGGGCGACGGGTGATCGAGGAGCTGCGCATCCGGGACCTCGGCGTCATCGCCGACACCACGCTCGCGCTGGGACAGGGATTCACGGCGATCACCGGGGAGACCGGGGCGGGCAAGACGATGGTGGTGACCGCCCTGGGGCTGCTGATGGGCGCCCGCAGCGACGCGGGGGCGGTGCGCAGCGGCGCGTCGCAGGCCCGCGTCGGGGGCATCGTGCAGACGCGGGATCCCGAGGTGGCCGAGCTCGTCGACGAGGTCGGCGGGGAGATCGAGGACGGGGAGCTCGTGCTCGGCCGCACGGTCAGCGCCGAGGGACGCAGCCGGGCGAGCGTCGGCGGCGTCGCCGCCCCGGCGGCGAGCCTCGGACGGCTCGCCGCACGGCTGTTCGCCGTGCACGGGCAGTCCGATCAGCTGCGCCTGCGCAGCGCCGCGGCCCAGCGCGACACGCTCGACCGCTTCGGCGGGCAGGAGCTCGCCGCGGTGCTCGACGACTACCGCGAAGCGCACCGCGAACGGCGCGAGGTGGCGGCGCGCGTGGAGGAGCTGACGAGCGCCCGGGAGGACCGCGCGAACGAGGCCGTCCGGCTCCGCGCGGAGCTCGAGGAGATCGCGGCCGTGGACCCCGTGGCCGGAGAGGAGGCGGAGCTCGCGCAGCGCATCGCGAGACTCGGCAACCTCGAGGAGCTCCGCGAGGCCACGTCGGCCGCCCATGAGGCGCTGGCGACCGACTCCGACGACCCGTTCAGCCGCGACGCGGGCAGCCTGATCGACACGGCACAGCGCGAGCTCGAGCGCGCGGTGGCGCACGACGCCCGCCTCGAGGGGGTGCTCGAAGCCCTGCGCGGCCTCAGCTTCCAGGTGAGCGACGCCGCGCGCGAGCTCGCCGCCTACGCCGGGGACCTCGACCAGGAGGGGCCGGGCGAGCTGGCGCGGGCGAACGAGCGGCTCGCCGCCCTGAACGGGCTCTTCCGCAGCTACGGGGCCGACTCGGCCGAGGTGATCGCCTACGCCGCCGCCGGAGCGGCACGGCTCGCCGAGATCGACGGCGACGACGAGCAGGTCGCCGAGCTGGCGGAGCGTCTGGACGCGGTGTCGCAGCGGGAACGGGAGCTCGCCGAGCGGCTGAGCACGCTGCGGCGGGAGGCGGCGTCGACCCTCTCCGAGCGGGTGAGCGCGGAGCTGCGCCAGCTCGCGCTGCCCGACGCCGAGTTCGTCGCGGAAGTCTCGGAGACGGAGCTCGGCGCCTCCGGCAAGGACGAGGTGCAGTTCCTGCTGCGCCCGCACCCCGGCTCGGAGCCGCGGCCGATCGCGAAGGGCGCGTCCGGGGGCGAGCTCTCCCGCGTGATGCTGGCCCTCGAGGTGGTCGTGGCCGCGGTCGATCCCGTGCCGACCTTCGTGTTCGACGAGGTCGACGCCGGAGTCGGCGGCGCCGCGGCGATCGAGATCGGGCGCAGGCTCGCGAGGCTGGCCGCCACCTCGCAGGTGATCGTGGTGACCCACCTCGCCCAGGTGGCCGCCTTCGCGAACAACCACCTCCAGGTGGTGAAGGACTCCGCGGGAGGGTTCACGGAGTCGAGCTGCCGCCGGCTCGAGGGGGAGGAGCGCCTCGGCGAGATGGCGCGGCTGCTCTCGGGGCTCAGTGACTCGAGCAGCGCGCTCGAGCACGCCGCCGAGCTGCTCGCGCTCCGCTGAGGGGGCGCGTCGAGGGGCGGCGCTGCCGTGTCGGGGGCTGCTGCTACGCTCACCACATGATCAAGTTCTTGCGCCGCCGGATGCGGGCGGAGGGGGTCGTCCCCGACCTCGGTCTGAGCGCCTCCGAGCGCGCCGAGTTCCTCGACACGCACCCCGACGTGGTGCACGCCGACCCGCTCCAGATGGACGCGGAGACGCGCGAGATGTATCGCGACGCCCGGGAGGCGGCGATCGACGCGCAGGAGGAGCGCTCGAAGGCGCACACGCGCGAGTTCGTGGTGCGCGCCCCGTTCCAGCTCGGCTTCACGGTCACCCTCGGCGTGCTGGTGGCGATCCTCGTCGGCGGCATGATCGGCCAGCTCAGCACGATCATCATGTACGTGGTGGGCGCGCTGTTCATCGCGCTCGGCCTCGACCCCGTCGTGCGCTGGCTCGAGCGCAAGGGCGTGAGCCGGCCCGTCGGCATCGCCGTGGTGTTCCTCGGGTTCATCGCGGTGGTCGGCGGCGTGCTCGGGGTCATCATCCCGATGATCGCGAACCAGGTGTCGCTGCTCGTGCGTAGCGCGCCCTCCCTCGTGAACGACGTCGTGAACCAGGCCTGGTTCGAGGACGTCAACGAGCGCTTCGGGTCCTTCGTCGACTTCGACGGCCTCCTCGAGATGGGGCAGGACGCGGTGGGCGACCCCGAGAACTGGGCCCAGGTGGCGGGTGGCGTGTGGCAGGCGGGCATCGGCATCGCCAACGGCCTCACGGCGGCGCTCATCGTGCTGATCCTGAGCCTCTACTTCCTCGCCTCCCTGCGGTCGATCAAGCGCGGCTTCTACTCGCTCGTGCCGCGATCGGGCCGCGCCAAGGTGATGGACATCACCGAGCAGGTCACCAAGTCGGTCGGCGGCTACGTCAACGGCATGGTCGTGCTGGCGCTGCTGAACTCGATCCTCGGCTTCATCATGATGACGATCGTCGGCGTCCCCTTCGCCGGGCTCGTCGCCGTGGGCGTCTTCCTGCTGGCGCTCATCCCGCTCATCGGGTCGGTCATGGCGACCGTGCTGGTCTCGATCGTGGCCCTCTTCAACTCCCCCGCCACGGCGATCGCGGCGGCGGCCTACTACCTCGTCTACATGCAGATCGAGTCCTACCTGCTGACCCCGCGCATCATGAACCGCGTCGTCTCGGTGCCGGGCTCGCTCGTGGTGATCGGCGCGCTCGCCGGCGGCACGCTGCTCGGACTGCTCGGCGCGCTGATCTCGATCCCCGTCACGGCCATGGTGCTGATGATCGTGAAGCAGGTCTGGGTGCCGCGGCAGGAACTTCGCTGACCGCTCGCCGTCGCAGGCGCCGAATGATAGGATTGAAGCCCGTGGGAGCAGAGCAGAACGCGGATCAGACGAACACTACCAAGCACATCTTCGTGACCGGGGGTGTCGTCTCCTCGCTGGGGAAGGGCCTCACGGCCGCCAGCCTCGGCAATCTGCTGACGGCGCGCGGGCTGCACGTGGTCATGCAGAAGCTCGACCCCTATCTCAACGTGGATCCGGGCACCATGAACCCGTTCCAGCACGGCGAGGTCTTCGTCACCGACGACGGCGCCGAGACCGACCTCGACATCGGGCACTACGAGCGCTTCCTCGGGATCAACCTCTCCCAGGCGGCGAACGTGACGACGGGCCAGATCTACTCCACCGTGATCGCGAAGGAGCGCCGGGGCGAGTACCTGGGCGACACCGTCCAGGTGATCCCCCACATCACCAACGAGATCAAGCGTCGCATGCGTCTGCAGGCCCAGGAGACGCCCCGCCCCGACGTGATCATCACGGAGGTCGGCGGCACGGTCGGTGACATCGAGTCGCAGCCCTTCCTCGAGGCCGCCCGTCAGGTGCGCCACGAGCTCGGCCGCAACAACGTGATCTTCGTGCACGTCTCGCTCGTGCCGTTCATGGGCGCCTCCGGCGAGCAGAAGACGAAGCCGACCCAGCACTCGGTCGCCGCGCTCCGGTCGATCGGCATCCAGCCCGACGCGCTCGTGCTCCGCAGCGACCGGCCCGTCACCGAGGACAACCTGCGCAAGATCGCGCTCATGTGCGATGTCGACGAGGGCGCGGTCGTCAACGCCGTCGACGTGAAGAGCATCTACGACCTGCCGCGGCTGTTCAACGACCAGGGGCTCGACCAGACCGTGGTGGAGCACCTCGGCCTCGCCGAGCGCGGACCCGAGGTCGACTGGCGCACCTGGCAGCCCGTGCTCGACGCCGTGCACCACCCGAAGGGCGAGGTGACCATCGGCCTCGTCGGCAAGTACATCGACCTGCCCGACGCCTACCTCTCGGTCACGGAGGCGCTGCGCGCCGGGGGCTTCGCCCACTCGACCAAGGTCAACATCAAGTGGATCGCCTCGGACGACTGCAAGACCCCGGAGGGCGCGCTCGAGGCGCTCGGCGACGTCGACGCGATCTGCGTGCCCGGCGGATTCGGCGTGCGCGGCATCGAGGGCAAGCTCGGCGCCCTGCGCTTCGCGCGGGAGAACCGGATCCCGGCGCTCGGCCTCTGCCTCGGCCTGCAGTGCATGGTCATCGAGTACGCGCGCAACGTCGCCGGGCTCGAGGAGGCGTCCTCGACCGAGTTCGACCCCGACACCGCCGTGCCCGTGATCGCCACCATGGCGGAGCAGGTCGACATCATCGACGGAGGCGATCTCGGCGGCACCATGCGGCTCGGCATGTACGAGGCCGCGCTCGCGGAGGGGTCCCTCGCCGCGGAGCTCTACGGCTCGGCCTCGGCGAGCGAGCGCCACCGCCACCGCTACGAGGTGAGCAACCGCTACCGCGACGAGATCGCGGAGGCCGGCCTCGTGTTCTCGGGCACCAGCCCCGACGGCCAGCTGGTCGAGTACGTCGAGCTTCCCCGCGACGTCCACCCGTTCTACATCGCCACCCAGGCCCACCCCGAGCTGCGCTCGCGCCCCGGCATCCCGCATCCGCTGTTCGCGGGCCTCGCTGGCGCGGCGATCGAGCGCCGCGAGGCGACCCGCCTGTTCGAAGCGGATGCCTGAGCGGCAACGGCGCGCGGCATGACGAGTCACGAGCGAGGCGGTGCGGCCGGGTCGGCTGAGCCCTGCGGGCCCGTCGAGCCGGCCGAGGCTCCCGCCGAGCCGGCCGAGGCTCCCGCCGAGCTGGCCGATGCGCCCGCCGAGGTGCCGATCCTCGCCAGCGAGCTGATCGCCCGGGGCCGCGTGTGGGACGTGCGCCGGGATCGCTTCGAGTTCGGCGGCGCCGAGCTGGTGCGCGACTACGTCGACCACCCCGGCGCCGTCGCCGTGCTCGCCGTCGACTCCGACGAGCGGGTGCTGCTCATCCGGCAGTACCGACACGCCATCGCCCACCGCGACTGGGAGATCCCCGCCGGGCTCATGGACGTCGCGGGGGAGAGCGGCCTCGCCGGGGCCCAGCGGGAACTGGTGGAGGAGGCCGACCTCGTCGCCGGGCGCTGGGACCTGCTCGTCGACGTCTGCACCACCCCCGGCGGCAACAGCGAGGCCGTCCGCATCTTCCTGGCGCGGGATCTGGGCGCCGTGGAGCACGACTACGTGCGGGAGGGCGAGGAGGCCGAGATGGTGCTCCGGTGGGAGCCGCTCGACGCGGTGGTGGACGCGGTGCTCGCCGGGCGGGTGCAGAACGCGATCACCGCGAACGCCGTGCTCGCCGCGGCGGCCTCGCGGGCGCGCGGCTGGGCGACGCTGCGCCCGGCGGACACGCCGTGGAACCGGCGCGCCGCGGTGCGGGGAGAGCGCTCGGCGTCGTGAGCGCGGACAGCGCGGGCTCGGGCGGCGTGAGTTCAGGCGGCGTGAGCCCGGAGCAGGGAGCCGACCGCTTCCTGCGGCACGTCGCGCTCGAACGCGGGCTCTCGGAGAACAGCCGCGGCGCCTATCGGCGCGATCTGACGGCCTATGCCCAGTGGCTCGCGGGGCGCGGCATCCGGGATCTCGCGGAGGTCACCCCCGACACGCTGTCCGCCTACGTCGCCGAGCTCGGGGGCGCGCCGGGGGCGGGAAGCGGCGGCCGATCCGAGCGCGATCCCGGCTCCGATCCTCACCCCGACCGCGATCCGGGGCTCGCCGCCGATCCCGCCGATCCCGGTCCCGGTCCCGAGCCCGCAGCGCCGCCGCCGCGTCGTCTCGCCCCGGCCTCGATGGCGAGGCGCATGTCGACGGTGCGGGGGATGCACCGCTTCCTCTTCGAGGAGGGCGCGCTGCCCGCGCACGCCGGAAGCGGCGTGCGCACGCCGAAGAAGGGTCGGCGGCTGCCGAAGGCGCTGGCGTTCGAGGAGGTCGAGGCGCTGCTCGGCGCGATCGGCGGGGACGACCCGGTGAGCCTGCGGGATCGCGCCCTGCTCGAGCTGCTCTACGCCAGCGGGGCGCGGGTCAGCGAGGTCACCGCCCTCGACATCGACGACCTGCTCGCAGGCGGAGGCGGCGACGCCTGGGGCGATCCCGAGCGGGCGCTCGGCGAGGGCGGTTTCCTGCGCGTGACCGGCAAGGGCTCCAAGCAGCGGATCGTGCCCTACGGGCGCTACGCGGGCCGCGCGCTCGCGGCGTACCTGGTGCGCGCACGGCCGCAGATGGCGGCGAAGGGCGTCGGGACGCCGGCGCTGTTCGTCGGGCCCCGCGGCGCCAGGCTCTCGCGTCAGAGCGCGTGGCTCGTGATCAAGGCGGCCGCCGAGCGCGCCGAGATCGCGGCCGAGGTGTCTCCCCACACCCTGCGCCACTCCTTCGCCACGCACCTGCTCGCGGGCGGCGCGGACGTGCGCACGGTGCAGGAGCTGCTCGGCCACGCCTCGGTGACGACCACGCAGATCTACACGCAGGTGACCGCCGATACGCTGCGAGAGCACTACCTGAGCGCCCATCCCCGGGCGAAGTAGCGCGGCCGCGGATCCGTGCCGCTACAGCGCGCGCACCGCGTCGAGCGCGCCGCGCAGGTCTCGGATCAGATCGTCGGCCGACTCGAGGCCGACCGAGAGGCGCAGCAGGCCGGGCGTGATCCCGAGCCGCCCGTTGACCTCGGGGGCGAAGGTGCCGTGCGTCGACGTCAGCGGATGCAGCACCATCGACCGGGTGTCGCCGATGCCGGTCATGCGCGAGAAGACGCGCAGCCCGTTCACGAATGCGCGCGCCCCATCGATCCCGCCGCGCACGGTCACGCCGAACACCGATCCGGTCCTGCCCCGCCCTGCCGCGTCCGCGCCGTAGTCGCGCACCGCGAGCCCGTGCAGCGGGTTCGACGGCAGGCCGGCGTAGTCGACCGACTCGACCTCGGGCTGCTCCTCGAGCCAGGTCGCGATCCGCAGGGACGACTCGACGTGGCGCTCCATGCGCAGCGACAGCGTCTCCATGCCCTGGTGCAGCAGGAAGCCGTGGAACGGCGAGAGGGTCGGGCCGATGTCGTTCACCACCGACTCGCGCACGGCGCGCGCGTAGGCGCCTCGGCCGAAGCGCTCGAGCATCGGCGCGACGCCGGGCCTCGACGACTGCGTGACGAGCGGATAGGAGCGGCCGGCGCGCTCCGCGGCCTCCCAGTCGAAGGTGCCGCCGTCCACCACGGCGCCGCCCACCGCCGCTCCGTGCCCCGTGAGGAACTTGGTGGTCGAGTGCACGACGATGTGGCAGCCGTGCTCGAACGGGCGGATGAGTGCCGGCGTGCCGACGGTGTTGTCCACGACGACCGGCAGGTTGTATCGGGCGGCGACCTCGGCGATGCGGCGCAGATCGGTGATGTCGTTGCGAGGGTTCGGGATCGTCTCGGTGTAGATCGCCTTCGTGTCGGGGCGGATCGCCCGCTCCCACTCCGCGTCGTTCTCGGCATCCCACACGTAGTCGAACTCGATGCCGAAGCGCTTGAAGCTGCGGCCGAAGAGGATCCGGGTGCCGCCGTAGATCGACCCCGTCGACACGATGTGGTCGCCCTGCTGCGCCAGCGCGAAGAGCGCGGCGGAGATCGCGGCCTGCCCGCTGGCGACCGCGACGGAGACGGTGCCGCCCTCGAGCGAGGCGAGCCGCTCCTCGGCCACCCAGTTCGTCGGGTTGCCCTGGCGCGAGTAGATGGGGGCATGCTCGCTGGGGGAGAAGCCGCCCGCCTCGCCGTGCCCCGCGTGCTCGTCGGCGCGCCAGTGGATGCTGCCGTCGAAGCGGCTGACCTGGTCGTCGAAATCGTCGAACAGATAGCCCGCGGAGAGGGCGATCGGCGGCACGCGGAGGCCGCTGTTCCTGTCGGGGTACTCGCCCGCGTGCACCTGGCGGGTGTCGAAGCCGAAGCCCTCCCAGTCGTAGACGGGGGGAGCCGCGCTCTGCGGGGGCGGCGCGCTGTTCATTCTGGGTCCTCCGTGGTGAGCTGCGATGGGAGGCGAGAGGCGGAAGATCGTTCCGGATCACCGCTGCCAGGCGCTTTTCCCGCCTCTCGCGCCTGTTCTCCCGAGGGGGTGGAGGCCGGGGAGCCGGTGGCTCGGCGGTCGTCTTCCTGAGGCGGCAGGATCGCCGCGATGCGGTCGACCGCATCGCGGAGCGTATCGGGGGCGCAGGCCAGGTTCAGACGGACGTGGCCCGCCCCGCCCGTGCCGAAGGCCCCGCCCCTGTTCAGGGCGACGCGGGCCTCGCGCAGGATGCGCGCGTGCGGGTCGTCGCCGAGCCCGGCCTCGCGGAAGTCCAGCCACGCGAGGTAGCCGGCCCGCGGACGCGTGTAGCGTACCCCGGGAAGGCGATCCCGCACGAGGTCGGCGAGCAACCGGTCGTTCTCCTGGATCCGGGTGATCGCGCGGTCGAGCCAGTCCCTCGCGTCGCGGAACGCCGCGACGTTGGCGTGCAGGCCGAGGATGCTCGCGCGCACGGGGGTCTCGGGCGGCAGCCGCCGCAGGACGGCGTCGGCCCGCTCGTCTGCGGCCACGATCACCGAGCACTTGGTGCCGGCGAGATTCCAGCCCTTGCTCGCCGAGGTGACGGTCACCGAGAGCGCACCCGCGGCGGCGGCGAGCGGCGCGAACGGGGCGAACCCGACCCCCGAGTGCACGAGGGGGGCGTGGATTTCGTCGGAGATGACGAACACGTCGTGCGCGGCGGCGAGACGGGCCAGCTCGGCGAGCTCGTCGGCGGAGTGGACGAGCCCGTGCGGGTTGTGCGGGCTGCACAGGAGGAACGCGTCGATGCCCGGGTCGCTCGCGAAGGCGCGCTCGATCGCGGCGAGGTCGAGGCGCGGCGGATCCGCCTCCTGAGCCGCTCCCGCTTCCCCGTCCGGCGCCGCGTCTCGATCCTGCGCCGCTTCCCCGTCCGGCGCCGCGTTCCGCAGCGGGATCTCGACGACCTCGAAGGGAACCTCCTCGAGCATCTCGAAGAAGCTCGGGTAGACGGGGGTCGGCAGCGCGATGCGGCCGCCCTCGGGGCGGAAGACGCGCAGCGACTCGACGATGCCCGTGGCGACGTCGGTGGCGAGGTGCACGCGGGAGGGCGCGACCTCCCACCCCCAGCGATCCCGCACGAAGTCGGCGAAGGCCGGGGCGAGCGGGCCGGCCTCGTCGATGTAGCCGAGGTCGGAGGCCTCGACTCGCTCGATCAGGGCGCGGCGGATCTCCGGGGCGACCGCGAAGTCCATCTCCGCGACGAAGAGGGGGAGCACGTCCTCGGGGTACCTGGTCCACTTGATGCTCGTGCGCTGCTCGCGGAGCAGCGCCGGGGCCAGCAGCGCGAAGGGCGTGCCGCCGGGGTCGGCGCCATCGAGGCGGGCGGGGTCGTCTGGGGAAGCCATGCCCCCATGGTCGCGCATCGTCGGCGTGGTGCACAGGCGATCCCGTAAGCGGGCGTCATCTTCGAGGTCGGGCCCGCCTGGGGCGCCGCCCCGGCTATCCGCGCTCGGCGATGAGCTGGAACTCGACCTGCCCGGTCGGCTCGACCGAGACGAAGCCGAGGCTCGGGGCATCCACTCCGTAGTCGGCGAAGACGATCGGGATCGCGCCAGCCAGCTCGGTTCGCGCGCCGTCGCTGCGCACCTCGACCGTCACCGAGACCGGCTGCGTGACGCCCGCGAGGGTGAGCTCGCCCGTCACCTCCTGCTCCACGGTCTCTCCCGACCCCGGCGCCTCTCCCAGCGGAATCGCCTCCGTCGTGCGGAAGGTCGCCGTGGGGTGCTCCGAGACGCGCATCGCCCGAGCCCGGAAGTACTCGTCGCGGCTGCCGTTGTCGGTCTCGATGGAAGCCACGTCGACGGTGAACTCGGCGCTCTCGAGGGTGAGCCCCTCGCCGATCGCGATGGCCCCCTCGACCCGGTCGGTGCGGCCGGTCACGGTGACGTCGGTGCCGTTCAGCACCTCGTCGACCCGGTAGCCGGCCTCCGATCCCGAGACGATCGCCCAGTCGCCGATGAGGTCGGCGGCAGCGAGGGGAGCCGCGGGCTCGAGGCTCTCCCCCTCGTCGATCTCGAGCGAGGGGGCCTCGGCTGCGGGCGCGGCGATGAAATCGCGGTACAGGCCCGGCCCCGCGAGAGCTCCGGCCACCCCGATGACGACGAGGCCGCCGGCGACGCCGATCAGGATCTTCTGCTTCTTCTGCATGGCTGCTCTCCGCGAGGGGGTGCGTCACCGGACGGTGGACGCGACTCCAGGTTCCCAGCGGAGCTCATGAACGCGCTGGAAGGAAGCGGGGAGTTCGCTGCGGAATGCGCCGCCTCGGCACCGCCCTCCGCGCGGCCCCGGTTGCGGCGCCGGATCTCCCGCGGCGGGCGGCCGCCCAGGTACGACGCGGAGGGATCCACCGTGAAGCCCTGACCCAGCACCTCGCGCCCCACCAGCATGCGGAAGACCATCTCCTCGCGCGATGCGAGCGTCATCTCGGCCTGGCGCCGGTGCCCCAGCAGCTCGATGTCCATGAGCACGACGAGGCGATCCTGCGCGTGCCCCGAGGAGCTGCGCACGGTGCGCCGGTCGTGCAGCGGCAGCTCCACGGTCACCGCGTCGTCCTCGCTGCGCTGCCACGGGTGCACGCGGAACCGCACCCACGTCTCGCCCTCGCGCGAGAACTCCTCGACGGCCGAGGCGTGGAGCGCCGAGGTCTGCGCTCCCGTATCGATCTTGGCCTTGATCCAGGACACGCCGATATCCGGCAGGCTCACCCATTCACGCCAGCCCGTGGTGGTGCTTGAATAGTGTGGTTCCGACACGTACCCCATCTTGGCAGGTCATCACGGTGAAACTCGCGATCCTCTCGCGCGCTCCGCAGGCGTACTCCACTCAGCGGCTGCTGGCGGCGGCCCTCGAACGCGGGCACCGGGCGAAGGTGCTCAACACGCTCCGCTTCGCGATCGACCTCTCGAGCGAGGAGCCGGATCTGCAGTACCGGGGCAAGCAGCTGAGCGACTACGACGCGATCCTGCCGCGGATCGGCAACTCGATCACCTACTTCGGCACGGCGGTGGTGCGGCAGTTCGAGCAGATGGACGTCTACACGCCCAACACGGCGAACGGCATCTCGAACGCCCGCGACAAGCTGCGCGCCATCCAGATCCTCTCGCGGCACAACATCGACATGCCGGCGACGGCGTTCGTGCGCAACCGGGCCGACGTGCGCCCGGCGATCGAGAGCGTGGGCGGCGCACCGGTCGTCATCAAGCTGCTGGAGGGGACGCAGGGGATCGGCGTGATCCTCGCACCCCAGGTGAAGGTCGCCGAGGCCATCATCGAGACCCTGCACTCGACCCGGCAGAACGTGCTGATCCAGCGCTTCGTCTCGGAGAGCCGCGGGCGCGACGTGCGGGCGCTCGTGGTCGGCGACCGCGTGGTCGCCGCGATGCGGCGCGTGGCGAGCGGCGACGAGTTCCGCTCCAACGTGCATCGCGGCGGCACGGTCGAAGCGGTGAAGCTCGACCCCGCCTACGAGCAGGCCGCCGTGCGGGCCGCGCAGATCATGGGGCTGCGGGTCGCGGGCGTCGACATGCTCGAGGGCGACGAGGGGCCGCTGGTCATGGAGGTGAACTCCTCGCCCGGGCTGCAGGGCATCGAGTCGGCCACGGGCCTCGACGTCGCGGGCGCGATCATCGACTACATCGCCGACCGCGTGGGCTTCCCCGAGATCGACGTGCGGCAACGGCTGAGCGTGTCGACGGGGTACGGCGTGGCCGAGCTGGCGATGCACGCGGGCACCGAGCAGATCGGCAAGACCCTGGGCGAGCTCGGGCTCTGGGATCGCGACATCACGGTGCTGACGCTGCACCGCGGAGTCTCGGTCATCCCGAACCCCCGCAAGCACGTGGTCGTCGAGGCCGAGGACCGCCTGCTCTGCTTCGGCAGGCTCGACGAGATGCGGTCGATGATCCCGGAGCGCCGGCGGCGGCGGGCCCGCGTGCGCAAACTCCCGCCGGAGGCGCAGGACCTCTGAGGACGCGAAGCGTTCGAAGACGTCCTGCGGTGCCGCCCACGGCGGCAGCCCGCGGAGCGCAGCGAGGGGTGGCAGGACCTCTGAGGACGCGAAGCGTTCGAAGACGTCCTGCGGTGCCGCCCACGGCGGCAGCCCGCGGAGTGCAGCGAGGGGTGGCAGGACCTCTGAGGACGCGTGCTTGAATGGGCGGTATGACTACTGGCACCGGTGAGCGGGGAGCGGCGGCCCCCGACGATCCTCGCGAGGCGCGGCGCTACACGGAATTCGAGACCTCGCAGCATCGCTCGGCGGGGGCCGGCGACGGGTGGGACGTGACCGACGTCGCCACCGGCCCGGCGGCCGTCACGCCCGGGCCGGCGCCCGCTGCGGCGGGACCGGAGCCCCACGCGGCGCCGCGAGAGCCGCAGGAGTTCCGGATCGACCTCGAGCGGATCCGCTTCTCCCCGTACTTCGCGCGGCTGTCGGCCGTCACGCAGGTGGTGCCGCAGAGCGGGGTCGGTCCCGTGATGCACAACCGCCTCACCCACTCGCTGAAGGTGAGCGCGGTGGCCCGCGTCATCGCGGCGAACCTCGCCGGGCATCGGGCGCAGCACGAGGCGTTCCGGCGCGGCGAGGCCGAGCGCGACGACGCCACCGGTGCGCTGATCGCGAGGCTCGGCGGGTGCGACACGATCGTCGCCCAGGCCGCGGCGCACGCCCACGACCTTGGCCACCCGCCCTTCGGGCACCTCGGCGAGCGGGTGCTCGACCGGGTCGCCCGAGAGCGGCTCGGCCTGGCGGAGGGCTTCGAGGGGAACGCCCAGACCTTCCGGATCCTGACCTCGCTCGACACCCTGGGCCGAGACTTCCCGGGCCTGAATGTCACCGCGGCCGTGCGCGCATCGGTGCTCAAGTACCCCTGGACCCGCGTCGAGTGGGTCGGCCTCGACCTCGACGAGCGCTCGGCCGCGGATCGCCCGCGCGGTGTCGGCACCGACGCCGCGGCCGGGGCGGAGAAGTTCTCGAGCTACGGCCTCGACGCCGCCGAGATGGAGGCGTCGCTCGCGGCCTTCCCCGCGATCGCGCGGGGCGTGCAGACGATCGAGTGCGCGGTGATGGACCTGGCCGACGACATCGCCTACGCGATCCACGACCTCGACGACTTCACCCGCGCCGGGGTGCTCCAGCAGGCCGTGGTGTCGGGCGAGCTGCGCTGCTGGCTGAGCGACGCCGCAGCCTTCGAGGAGGCGGAGCAGGGCGAGCTCGAGGCCGACTGGCGCCGGCCCGGTGTCTCGCTGGAGCTGCTCTGGCGCCGGCTCATCACCAAGGACGCCTGGATCGCCGACCGGGACGCCTTCCGCGAGGCGGTGATCCGGGTGAGCGCCGAGCTCGGCGACGGGCTGCTCAGCACGCCCTACGACGGCGGCATCGACAGCGAGCGCGCCGTCTCCGGCTTCACGCGTCGCTGGATCGAGCACCTGCGCACCTCGATCGTCGTCGAGGAGCACCCGCACGTGCGCAGCGGCCACGTGCATCTGAACCGGCGCGCGTGGCACGAGGTCGCGGTGCTGAAGTTCGTGCACGCCCGGTTCGTGCTGGAGCGACCGGAGCTCGCCCAGTCGCAGCGCGGCATGGCGCGCGTCGTCGAGGGGCTGGCGCTCGGCTTCGACGCCTGGCTCGCCGACGACTCCGATTCGGGACGCGCTCCGCGCAGGTTGCTGGAGTGGGTCGAGGAGGCGACGGAGGCGACCTTCGCCCTGCGCGAGGAGCGGCCCGAACTGCTCGCGGGCGATGCGAGCGATGCCGCGCTCCGCCGCCAGGGCCGGGCGCGGGCCGTGCTCGACTACGTGTCGTCGTTCACGGACCAGCAGGCGATCACGACCTACGAGTCTCTGACCTCGGGGCGCGCGTGAGGGGGCTCGCCATCGGAGACGGCGGGTCCGTCCGGGTGCTGATCGTCGGGCGCGGCCGCATGGGCGGGGCGCTCGCCGCCGCGCTGACGCGGGCCGGGGCGGAGGTGACGCTCGCCGCGGGGCGCGAGGGGGCAGCGATCCCGGCGTCCGCGGCGGATGTCGTGCTGCTCGCCGTGCCCGACGCGGCGATCGCCGAGACGGCCGCGCGCGTCGGCGCGGGGCCGCTCGTGGGCCACCTCTCGGGGGCGACCGGCCTCCGCTCGCTCGCACCGCACGAGGCGTTCGGCCTGCATCCGCTGCTCACCGTGACGGGGCCCGAGGCGCGTTTCGACGGCGCCTCGGCCGCCATCGCGGGATCGACGCCGCGCGCGTTGCGCGTCGCACGGGACCTCGCCGCAGCGCTCGGCCTGCGCGCCTTCGAGGTCGCCGAGGAGGACCGGGCGGCGTATCACGCGGCGGCATCCGTCGCCTCGAACTTCCTCGTGGTCGTGGAGGGGCTCGCCGAGGAGCTCGCGGGCACGGCGGGGGTGAGCCGCGACGCTCTCGCTCCGCTCGTGCGGGCCGCCGTCGAGAACTGGGTGCGATCCGGCGCCTCCGCCGCGCTCACGGGACCGGTGGCGCGCGGCGACGAGGCCACCGTCGAGCGGCAGCGGGCCGCCGTGGCCGAGCGGCTTCCCGATAGGCTTCCCCTGTTCGACGCTCTCGTGGCGGCCACGCGCGAACTCGCGGCGAGGAGCGCGGGCGGAGCGCGGAGCGACCCCGGGCAGGACCGCCGGGCGGGCCGGGACGTCGGGTCGACGCCCCGGGGCACGAGCAGTCGGGCAGACCGGACCGGACGAGACGGAGCACCAGCATGAGGACCGTTCGCACCATACGCGAGCTGAGGGAGGCGCTGCGGCCGGCGCGGGCCGGGACGATCGGCTTCGTGCCGACCATGGGGGCGCTGCACGAGGGGCACCTGTCGCTCGTGCGCGCGGCTCGTCGGGCGAACGACACGGTCGTGCTCTCGATCTTCGTGAATCCGACGCAGTTCACCGAGGCCGCGGACCTCGAGGCCTATCCCCGGGACCAGGCGCGGGATCTGAGGCTGGCGGAGGAGGCCGGCGTCGACGTGGTCTTCGCCCCCGACGCCGAGGAGATGTACCCTGCCGGATTCGCCACCGTGGTGAGCGTCGGCGGCTCGATCACCGAGACCCTCGAGGCCGAGGGGCGGGGGCGCGGCCACTTCGACGGCATGGCGACCGTCGTCGCCAAGCTGCTGCTCGCGGTGCTGCCCGACAAGGCCTACTTCGGGGCGAAGGACGCGCAGCAGGCCGTCGTGGTGCGCCGCCTCGTCGCCGACCTGAACATCCCCGTGGCGATCGACGTCTGCGAGACCTCCCGGGAGGCCGACGGCCTCGCGCGATCGAGCCGCAACGTGCGCCTCGGCCCCGACGAGCGGCGGCGGGCCGCCGCGATCCCGCAGGCCCTGCGCCTCGTCGAGCGGCTGGCGCGCGAGGGCGAGACGAGGCCCGCGGAACTGCGCACCGCCGCCTCCCGGATCCTGCGCGAGAACGGGATCGAGGAGGAGTACCTCGCGTTCGTCGACCCGGATACGCTGGAGAGGGTGCCCGCCGTCGATCGCCCGACGCTCGTCGCCGTCGCCGCGAGAGTCGGCGGAGTCCGCCTGATCGACAACGTCCGACTCGCCCAGGGAGAAGCAGACCGATGACAGCGCTCACGATCCCCCGCCTCGCCGAGATGAAGGCCCAGCGCGAGCCCATCGTGATGGTGACCGCCTACGACTACCCCTCCGCGAGAGCCGCGGAGCGGGCCGGGGTGGACATGATCCTGGTGGGCGATTCGGGTGCCCAGGTCGTGCTGGGGCAGGAATCGACGGTCGCGGTGACCACCGACGAGATGCTCGTGCTCGCCCGCGCGGTGCGCCGCGGCGCCGCCTCCCCGCTCGTCGTGTGCGACGTGCCCTTCGGCTCCACGGAGCTCTCCGACGAGCAGGCCGTCGCGACGGCGATGCGCTTCGTGAAGGAGGCCGGCGCGGACGCGGTGAAGCTCGAGGGCGGCGGCCCCGAGCGGCTGAGCCGCATCCGAGCGATCACGGCCGCGGGCATCCCCGTCGTCGGGCATATCGGGCTCACGCCGCAGACGGCGACCGCGCTCGGCGGCCTCCGAGCGCAGGGCCGGACCTCGTCGACGGCGACGCGCGTCGCCCGCGAGGCGCTGGCCGTCGAGGCGGCCGGGGCGATCGCCCTCGTCGTCGAGGCGGTGCCCACGCCGGTGGTCGACGCGTTCCTCCCCGAGCTCGCGATCCCGGTCATCGGGATCGGGGCGGGCCCCGCCGACGGCCAAGTGCTCGTGCTGCACGACCTGCTCGGCATCACGGAGGGGAGGACCGCCAAGTTCGTGAAGCGCTTCGCGAGCGTCGGCGTCGAGACCGTCGCGGGCATCGCCGCCTACGCCGCGGAGGTGCGCAGCGGAGCGTTCCCGGCCGACGAGCACCAGTACGGCGCGAGCGACGAGGCGGTCGAGGCCGCCCGGGCGGCGCTGCCCGGCCGCGACTGACGGCGCAGCGCGGGTCAGCGCACGCGGAGGGCGCCCGCCCGGATCGAGGCCTCGAACCCCGTCGTCTCGCCGATCTGCTCGCCATCGATCTCGAAGGCGAGGGGCACCGGGAGCGATACACTCACGCTGCGGGCCCTGAGATGCGTCGTCGAGTCGGTGCTCTCGGCCACCTTGGCCTTGGAGATGAGGCGCTTCAGCCCGTTGTCCCACATCATGTTGCGCATGGTCTCGAGCCAGGCGCCGACGCCGTCGGCCCGCAGCACCAGGAGGTCCAGTTCGCCGTCGGAGGGGTTCGCATCGGGCAGCAGCGTGATCCCGCCCTGGATGGTGCCGCAGTTCGCGACGAGCAGGGTGTGCGCCTCCTCCTCGCGGGCCTCCGCGTCGTCGAGCGCGAGTGAGAACCTCACGCGCTGCGTGCCGGACGCGGCCCGTCCGAGCGATTCGACGTAGGCGAGCCAGCCGGCCCGGTCCTTGAGCCCCGCGTCCGTCTCCGCGATCATCTGGGCGTCGATGCCGAAGCCGACCATCACGACGAAGGCGTGGTGCTGCTCCTCCCCGTCGGCGAGCGTCACCCGGACCTCGCCCAGATCGAGCGGGATGCCCTCGTCGGCCATCGCCCGCGCGAACGCCGCCTGCGGGTCGCCGAGGGGCACGCCGAGGTTGCGGGCCAGCAGGTTGCCGGTGCCGAGCGGGACGATGCCGAGGTCGGCGGTGCCGTCGGCCCGCCCGAGGCGCTCGGCCACGGCCCGAACGGTCCCGTCGCCGCCCACGGCGACGACCACGCCGCATCCCGCGTCGAGCGCCCGCTGCGCGGCCTCCTGGCCGGGATCCTCGAGCGTGGTCTCGAACCAGAGCAGCTCGGGTTCGCCGTTCGCATCGGCCGCGATCCCCGCGGCCTCCGCGAGGGCCTCCTCGAAGGCGGCCGACAGCTTGCCCCGCTCGGCCTTCGACGGATTCCAGACGATCCCGATCTTCTCGCTCATGTAGACCCCTTCGAGTTCGCTCCAGGCGCGCGGAGGTCGCGCCACCCTCAGCTTGCCGCTTCGCGTCACGCCGGTCAATGAGAAGCAGCGTCGGCTTGTGTGTCAGATTTTATTAACATATCAGAGATGTTATATATAGCAAACATTTGGTGAATGTGCTATTTTTTGAACATCGATGAGATGGTCGTTTTGTTTGACAGTGTGTTGAGAAGGTGATGGCGTGAAGGTTCTGAAGCCGGCAGACGTTTCCCGCCTGATCAAGACCGAGCGACTCAGCCGCGGGCTCACGCAGCAGGAGGTGGCCGGAGCTGTGGGGATCACCCGGCAGTCACTGGCGCGTATCGAGAAGGGGCACGGAGGTGCGTCGCTGGACACCTTCTTGCGTATCTTCTCCGCGCTCGGGATTACGCTCAGTGCCACCTCCGGGGAGCAGGAGGAAAACAGGGCGCAGAACCGCACCCTCCCTCTGGGCGGCGGAGCAGCGTTGAGCAGCCTGCTGGGGTCGAAGACCGGAAGCCCCTATGCAGATATCTTCAAACGAGCAGGCGGGACCGCTAGCGCCTCTGCCCTCAAGCAACTCCCGGGGGCAGGAACCGATTCCGTATTGAACGCCTTGAAACCGCTATCGAACACGTCGTTTCTCGGTTCGCTTGGATCGGACAGTGCTCGCTCTCCGATCGGCGCTGGGCTCGCCACGAGGATTCCAAGCATGCGGCTCCCTCGCCTCTCGTACCGGGAGCTGCTCGGAATCCCTGTCCACGAACAGGGAACGGAAGACGAACCCGAATCTCCTGGC
The DNA here is from genome assembly GCF_016522505.1 of Leucobacter chromiisoli. Taxonomy (GTDB): domain Bacteria; phylum Actinomycetota; class Actinomycetes; order Actinomycetales; family Microbacteriaceae; genus Leucobacter; species Leucobacter chromiisoli. The sequence continues at coordinate 31,232 of NZ_JAEHOH010000019.1, forward strand.
GACGAGATCTCCCCGACCGGTGCTGACGATGACGCTGACCCCCGGATGACGAGAGGACCCGAGAATGACTCGGACGCTTGATGTCTATCTGTACGGTGAGCGCATCGCGACCATTGATCGACTCAGAAGCGATCTGCGACTGCGGTACACCCGCGAGCATATTGCAGGCGACGACAGCGTACCGATCTCGGTGCAGTTTCCGGTCACCCCTGAGCTGTTTATCGGCAGAGGCGTCAGGTGGTTCCTCGAGAATCTGTTGCCCGATCGTCCCGATGTGAAGGAAGCCTGGGCTGTTGAGGCCGGGTTGGACAGCACTGATGCGTTCGATCTGCTCGCTGTGTACGGTGCCGATGTGGCCGGGGCGCTGGAGTTCTATCCGCAGGGGCGGGATCCACGAGATCTCTCCGTCCATAGGCCGATCCACGAGGAAGACATCGCAGCACGGATTCGGAGTATCCGCGCGGACGACTCCCGGTGGACGGAGGGCATCGGTAAGAACGCTCCGTTCTCGCTCGGCGGTGCGCAGGGGAAGTTTGCGCTCGCCCGCCGCGACGGCCAGTGGTGCGAGCCGACCGGGACGGCTCCTTCGACGCACATCATCAAGCCCGGGGTGAAGAACTTCGAGGGTTCGGATGTGACTGAGCACATCACGATGGAGACTGCCCGTCGTTTGGGTATTCCGGTGGCTCGTACTCACATCGAGCTCTTCGCGGGCGAGCATGCTCTGGTTGTCGAGCGGTTCGATCGTATCGAGGTCGACGGTCGGCTCATCCGCATTCATCAAGAGGATCTGGCGCAAGCGACGGCTACACCGACGATCAAGAAGTATGAAAGCACAGGCGGCCCCGGGTACCGGAGAATATTCGATCTGTTCGACCGTTACCTCGATCCGGGGGCCGCCTCTGACGCGAAACTGAGATTTGCGGAGAGCCTCGTCTTCTCGTGGATTATCGGCCATGCGGATGGCCACTCGAAGAATTACTCGCTCACTCTTCTGCCAGAGGGATCTTTTCTATCGCCACTCTACGATCTGAACTGCAACCCGGTATTCGAGCCGGAAGCGACGTGCCGGGCGAAAGACTATCGGGCGTTCGATTCGTTGGAACTCGCGTTTTCAGTGGGCGGCAAGCGCGCACTGGGCGAGTTCGACCGCAGCTCACTCAGAATTCTCGAGCGTGACGCCGGCCTGCAGGACGGCTATCTCGCCACGTACGCGTTCGCACTCGCAGCGCGGTTGGTGCCGACTGTGAACGAAATCATCGATGAGCTGCCGGAGAAGCTACGGCTGCTGACAGCGGTGAAGAACTTCCCGTTCGTTGCATACTCGCAGTTGAATCGTGTGGCCGATGTCCTGGACGCTCCAATGGAACCCTGAGCGTTTGAGGTTGTAGGGGTGGAGGGGCGCCGGGGACACTATCGGTTCACCTCGAACTCGCGCCGTCGATCCCAGGGGAGCGCCCAGCCCAGCTGGTCGAAGAGGGTCGAGAGCACGATGCCGGTGAATCCCCAGACGGTGCTGCCCCCGAAGTGGGGCCCCAGGCGGAATGCGGCGCCGCGATGGGGGACGGGTCCGCCCAGCAGCACGGAGGTGCCCCGGGCGTCGGGATCGAGCAGCTCGGCGACGGGAACGCGGAACACCTCGACCGATTCGGTGCGGTCGGCGGCCACCCTGCTCGGCAGACCCCACCACCCGACCACGGGGGTGACCAGGTTGCCGCTGACGGGGATGTGCACGTCGGGAAGCGACCCGAGCACCTCCACGCCGGAGGGGTCGAGACCCGTCTCCTCGGCGGCCTCCCGCAGCGCGGTCGCAGGGGCGTCGGCGTCGCCCGGCTCGACCCCGCCGCCGGGGAAGGCGATCTGGCCGGCGTGGTGCCGCATCCCCTCGGCCCGCCGGGTGAGCAGCACGTCGAGCTCAGGCGGCACCGTGCGCACGGTCTCGACGGCCGGCACGCGGTCGAGCGCCCCGAAGAGGATCAGCACGGCCGAACGGCGCAGCGGGAGACCCGGATCCTCACCCTGCGGCTCGAACGGCAGCGCCGGGTCCGAGCCCAGCAGCTCGACGAGCTGCCGCCGGGCGAGGAGCGCCCCCGAGGCCAACGCCTATCCCTCTGCGAGCAGGTCCGAGATGCCCTCGGGGACGCGCTGCGACCGCGACCAGGGCTCGCGGTCGCGCCGCGCGACGCGCTTCACCTGCTGGGTCTCCTCGGCGCGGACCCGTGTGAGCACCGCGATGGCGGCCGCGCGCTCCTCGTCGCTCACCTCGCGGGTCACGAAGCGGATGTCCTCGCCGCGCACGGCGTCGTCCGCATCGCCGAGCTCCTCGCGCTTGGCGGCGTCGCGCGCCGCGGCGTCGGGGGGCAGGAGATCCTCGTCGGCCCGCGCCGCGGGGCCGGGGGCCCCGGCCGCTCCGCCCGCCGCGCCGTCCTCGTCGGCGCGGTGACGGCCGCGCCGGGGTGCGTCCTGTGTCTCGCTCATCGCGCCCTCGTGCCTCCTTCCCGCCTACAGCGGGATGTTGCCGTGCTTCTTGGCGGGCTGCTCGGTGCGCTTGCCCCGCAGCCCGCGCAGCGACTTGATCACGGCGAGGCGGGTGCCGGCCGGCTCGAGCACGTTGTCCAGCTCGCCGCGCTCGGCAGCGAGGAACGGGCTCGTCACGTCGGCGCTGTACTTCGCGGTGAGCTCGGCGCGGAGCGCCTCGACGTCGCGCCCCTCGGCCTCAGCCGCGGCGAGCTCCTTGCGGTACAGGATGTTCACGGCGCCGGCGCCGCCCATCACCGCGATCTCCGCCGTCGGCCAGGCGATGTTGAAGTCGGCGCCCATCTGCTTCGATCCCATCACGATGTACGCGCCGCCGTAGGCCTTGCGCGTGATGATCGTGACGAGGGGGACGGTCGCCTCGGCGTAGGCGTAGAGCAGCTTCGCGCCGCGACGGATCACGCCCTGGAACTCCTGATCCGTGCCGGGGAGGTAGCCGGGCACGTCGACGAGCGTGAGGATCGGGATCGAGAAGGAGTCGCAGAACCGCACGAAGCGGGCGGCCTTCTCGCTCGCGTCGATGTTCAGGGTGCCGGCCATCTGGTTCGGCTGGTTCGCGACGATGCCGACGGTGCGGCCCTCGACGCGGCCGAAGCCGATGAGCATGTTCGGCGCGAACAGCGGCTGCACCTCGAGGAACTCGCCCGAGTCGAGGATCCCCTCGATGACGACCTTCATGTCGTACGGCTGGTTCGGGCTGTCGGGGATGAGCGAGTTCAGCCTGCGGTCGGCATCGGTGATCTCGAGCGCGGTGTCGCTGTCGTAGACGGGCAGCTCGGCCAGGTTGTTGTCGGGCAGGTAGCTGATCAGGGCGCGGGCGTAGTCGAGCGCGTCGTGCTCGTCGCTCGCGAGGTAGTGCGAGACGCCGCTCGTCTGGTTGTGGGTGAGGGCGCCGCCGAGCTCCTCGAAGCCGACCTCCTCGCCCGTGACCGTCTTGATGACGTCGGGGCCCGTGACGAACATGTGGCTCGTCTTGTCGACCATGATCACGAAGTCCGTGAGCGCGGGGGAGTACACCGCGCCGCCGGCCGAGGGGCCCATGACGATCGAGATCTGCGGGATCACGCCCGAGCACATGGTGTTCAGGCGGAAGATCTTCGCGTAGTTGGAGAGGGCGACGACGCCCTCCTGGATCCTGGCGCCGCCCGAGTCGAGGATGCCGAGCAGCGGGGCACCGGTCTTCAGCGCGAACTCCATCGCCTTGACGATCTTCTCGCCGGCGACCTCGCCGAGCGAGCCGCCGAATGTGGTGAAGTCCTGCGAGAACACGACGACCTGGCGCCCGTGGATGGTGCCCGCGCCCGTGACGACGGAGTCGCCGAAGGGCCGGTTGTGCTCCATGCCGAAGCCGTGGGTGCGGTGCTTGACGTACTTGTCGAACTCGACGAAGGATCCCGGGTCGAGCAGCTCGGAGATGCGCTCGCGGGCCGTCAGCTTGCCGCGGGGGTGCTGCTTGGCGGCTGCGGCGGCATCGCGGTCGCCGACGGCCTCCTGGTACTTGCGTCGGTGGTCGGCGATGCGGCCCGCGGTGGAGGCGAGCGACTCGGCGGCCGATGCCTCGGCGGGGGCGCTGGCGGTGGCGTTCTCTGCAGTCACGAATGTCAGCCTAGCGCGAGGAGGGTGCGCTCCGCGTAGGAACACCTCCAACGGATGCCGGGATCATTGTGCGGACCCCTACGAACGGCGACGCGCCCCGCCGGGGCTCCGCCGGGGCGCTGCGCTAGCCTCGAGGGATGGAACTGCCCCGCACGCGCGAGCTGATGCCCCTGGTCCTGTGGCGCGAGAGCTCGCCGTCGACGAACGTCGAGCTTCGAGAGCTCGCATCCGACGACCCCGGCCTGCCGCACGGCACGGTGCTCGCCACCGCGGACCAGACGGCGGGCCGTGGGCGGGCGGGCCGGGGATGGGCCATGCCGGCCGACACGGCGCTCGCCGCGTCGGTGCTGGTGCGGGGCTTCGAGCGGAGCGGCCTCGGGCCGGGGTGGCTGCCGCTGCTCACCGGCTCCGCGATGACCGCTGCGCTGCAGCCGTGCTTCGGCGAGGGCATGCGGGTGGGCGTGAAGTGGCCGAACGACGTGCACGTGCGCGACGAGGAGGACGCGATCGCCGGGCGTCCCGGTCTGAAGCTCGTCGGGATCCTGTGCGAGATGCTGCCGGACGGCGCGATCATCGTGGGCACCGGCGTCAACCTGCTGCTGCGCGAGGAGGAGCTGCCGACCGAGCGCGCCACCTCGCTGCTCGCCGCGGGCGCCGACGTCGGCGGTGCGGAATCGCTCGCCGATCCCGCGGGGCGCGACCTCGCCGACCGCGTGCTGTCCGCCTACGCCCGTGAGCTGCTGCGACTGATCGAGCTGGCGGCGGCGGAGCCGGAGGCCGCCCGCTCCTCGGTGCTCCGCCACTCCCTGACGCTCGGCGCCGAGGTGCGCGTCCACCTGCCCGGCGGCGAGGTCGTGGACGGCCGCGCGCGGGCCCTCGCCGAGGACGGATCGCTCGCGGTCGACCGCGTCACCGGCGGAACGCTCACGGTCTCCGCCGGGGACGTCGAGCACCTGCGCTGAACGTCGCTCGTCCCGCTCCGCGAAGGGGGAGCGCGGCGGTGCCGCGGCCGGGGACGGACTTCGTGCCACCGGCGGCGGCGGAGCGGAGTAGTGTTGCGGGTGCGCTCGACGCGCCTCTGCCCGCACTAGCCAAGGATGACGCCGATGTCCGATACCCGATCCCCGCTCCCTCCCGCGACGGAGATGACCGCGCAGGTCACCGAGGGCCGCTTCAAACGCGTGCTCGGCACCCCGTCTCTGGTGCTGTTCGGTCTCGTCTACATGGTGCCCCTCACCGTGTTCACCACCTACGGCATCGTCACCTCGCTCACCGGCGGCCGCCTGGTCGACTCCTACCTCATCACCCTCGTGGTGATGCTGTTCACCGCACGGTCGTACGCCCGCATGTCGACGGCGATGCCCTACGCGGGTTCGGCCTACGTCTACACGCAGCAGAGCCTCGGCGGCGCGACCGGCTTCCTCGTCGGGTGGGTGCTGCTGCTCGACTACCTGTTCCTGCCGATGATCAACTACCTCGTCGTCGGCCTGTACATGAACGAGTACTTCCCGGCGATCCCGAACTGGGTGTGGATCCTCGTGAGCATCGCGATCGTGACGGTGCTCAACATCGTCGGCATCGTCTCCGTCGCGCGGACGAACTTCGTCATCATCGCGGTGCAGGCCGTGTTCGTCGTGCTGTTCGTCGGGTTCGGCATCTCGACGGCCACGGGCAACGACGTCGACCTGCTCGCCCCGTTCGTCGGCGACGGCAGCGAGGCCGCGGGGCAGACCGGCGTGCTCTTCAACGGCGCGGCGATCCTGGCGCTCTCCTTCCTCGGATTCGACTCGGTGTCGACGCTCGCGGAGGAGGCGAAGGACGCCCGGCGCACCGTGCCGCGGGCCATCATGAGCGTGACGCTCGGCGCCGGTCTGATTTTCATCCTGCTGGCCTACGTCTCGCAGCTGGTGTTCCCGTCGAACGAGTTCGACAACGTCGACACCGCCAGCACGCAGGTGATCGCAGCCGCCGGCGATTGGCTGGCCGTGCTGTTCGTCGCGGGCTACTCCGCGGGCGCGCTCGGCTCGGCCCTCACCTCGCAGGCCTCGGTCTCGCGCATCCTGTTCGCGATGGGTCGCGACGGCGTGCTGCCGCGGCCCGTCTTCGGCCGCCTCAGCAAGCGGTTCGGCACCCCGGTCACGGCGATCTCGATCGTCTCGGTCGTGTCGCTGCTCGCCATCGTGATCGACCTCGCGACGCTGTCGAACATGATCAGCTTCGGCGCGCTCTTCGCCTTCTCCTTCGTGAACCTGTCGGTGCTCGTGCACTTCTACATCCGCAAGGGTGAGCGCAGCGGCTGGGCGTGGCTGAACAACCTGGTGCTGCCGGTCGTCGGCGTCGGGCTCACGATCTGGCTCTGGACGAGCCTCTCGCCGCAGACCTTCGTGCTCGGCCTGTCCTGGCTCGGCGTCGGCGTCGTCCTCCTGCTCATCATCACCCGCTTCTTCACCCGGCCGACGCCGACGCTCGACCTCGAGGAGTGACGGGCGCCGGAGCCGGGCCGCCGCGACGCGCGGGGAGGCCGCGCACCCCGGTCCTCTCCCGCGCGACGATCATCGAGACCGGTCTGCGCCTCCTCGACGAGCGGGGCTCGGAGCGGACGGGGATGCGCGACATCGCACGTGAGCTCGGGGTCCGGCCGTCGGCGCTCTACAACCACGTGTCGGGGCGCGGCGACCTGCTCGCCGGGGTCCGCGAGCTCATGGGCGAGCGCATGGACACCTCCGCCTTCGGGAGCCGGCCCTGGGACGAGGCGCTCGCCGTGTGGGCCCGGTCGTACCGGGAGACCTTCGCCGCGCACCCGCCGACGATCGCGGTGCTCGGCGCGACGCCGCTCGCCCCCGACTCGCGGACGTCCGCCGCGTACGACCTCGTGCTGCGCGCGCTCGAGGAGGCCGGCTGGCCCCCGGCCCGCGCCCTCGCCCTGATCGTCGCGCTGGAGTCGTTCCTGCTGGGCTCCGCCCTCGACGCCGCGGCCGACGACACCATGATGGATCCCGGGCCGCGCGCGGACGTGCCGACGTTCTCGCGCGCCTACGCGGAGCACCGCGAAGCGGCGCGGGCGGCGGGGATCCGGCCGGCCGACGCGGCCTTCGAGGCCGGACTCGCCGCGATGCTCGCCGGGTTCCGCGCCGAGCTCCGGGCGCTGGTCGCCGACTAGCGGAAGATGATCGTGCGGTCGCCGTCGGCGAGGATGCGGTTCTCCGCGAACCACGCGACGGCGCGGCGCAGGGTGCGGGCCTCCTCGTCCTGCCCCAGCTGCACCAGCTCCGCCGGCGAGTAGGAGTGGTCGACGCGGGTGACGTCCTGCTCGATGATCGGCCCCTCGTCGAGGTCGGTCGTGACGAAGTGGGCGGTGGCGCCGATGAGCTTCACTCCGCGGGCGTGCGCCTGCTTGTAGGGGTTCGCCCCCTTGAAGCCGGGCAGGAAGGAGTGGTGGATGTTGATGGCCTTGCCGGCGAGCGCCTCGCAGAGTCCCGGGGAGAGGATCTGCATGTAGCGGGCGAGCACGACCAGCTCGATGTCGAGCTCCTCCACCGCCTCGAGCACCCGCGCCTCGAAGGCGGCCTTGTCCTCGGGCCCGGCGATCGCGCGGTGCTCGAACGGGACCCCGTAGAACTCGGCGATGTCGCGTACCGTCTCGTGGTTCGAGAGGATCAGCGGCACCTCGATCGGCAGCTGACCGCTGCGGCGCCGGTAGAGCAGGTCGTTCACGCAGTGCGTCGCGGTCGAGGCGAGGAGCAGCGTGCGCACCGGCCGGCCGACCGCGTCGAGGCGCCAGGTCATGTGGTAGCGCTCGGTGACGGGGGCGAGGGCGTCGGCGAAGCGCGCGTCGAACGTCTCGGGCTGCGCGACGGCCTCGACCTGCAGCCGCATGAAGAAGCGGCCCGTGTCGCTCGAGGCGAACTGCTGGCTCTCGGCGATGTTGCCGCCCGCGGCGACGACCGCGCCGCTGACGGCGTGCACGATGCCGGGGCCGTCGATGCAGCTCAGGGTGAGGACCCACTGGGCGTTGGAGGTGCTGGATGCGTTCGTGCTCACGATCCACCAGGGTACTGGATCGCCCGGTACTCAGGCGATTGGTAGCCTGTGATCAGGTTCGTGAGCGCATCGCCGCGAGAACGGGCCCATCGCTCGACCCAAGAAGATCAACCCGTCACGACTTCCTCGCACCGTCGCGGGGAACGGATGAGAGGAAAGACCCGAATGAGTCCCGTGGTTCTCATGTTCATCGGCCTCGCGATCTTCGCGCTCGGCTACTTCGTCTACTCGAAGTACCTCGCGAAACGCGTGTACCGGCTCAACGACGATTTCGAGACGCCCGCGCACGAGCTGAACGACGGCGTCGACTACGTGCCCACCAACAAGTTCATCCTCTGGGGGCACCACTTCACCTCGGTGGCCGGGGCGGCCCCGATCGTCGGCCCCGCCATCGCCGTCATCTGGGGCTGGCTCCCAGCCCTCCTCTGGGTGACCATCGGCACCGTGTTCTTCGCCGGCATGCACGACTTCGGGGCGCTGTGGGCCTCGGCGCGCAACAAGGGGCGCTCGATCGGCGCGCTCTCCGGCCGCTACATCGGCAAGCGCGGCGCGAACCTGTTCCTCATCGTGATCTTCCTCCTGCTGCTGATGGTGATCGCCGCGTTCGCGGTGGTCATCAAGAACCTGCTCATCAGCACGCCGACCTCGGTGATCCCCACGTGGGGCGCCATCGTCGTGGCGCTGCTCGTGGGCGTGGCGGTGTACCGCCTCCGCTGGCCGCTGATCCCCGTCACGATCGTCGGCGTGACCGCGCTCTACGCGCTGATCGTGCTCGGCGACCGGGTGCCCGTCGTGCTGCCCGAGTCGTTCCTCGGCATGAGCCCCGCCACCTTCTGGATCGTGACGCTCTTCGTCTACGGCGCGATCGCCTCGCTGCTGCCCGTCTGGGTGCTGCTGCAGCCGCGCGACTACATCAACGGCGTGCAGCTGTTCGTCGGCCTCGCGCTGCTCTACGGCGCGGTGCTGATCGGTGCCCTCTTCACGGAGGCGAAGCACAACATCGTCGCTCCGATGATCAACGACGCCGTGCCCGCGGGCACGCCGAGCATCGTCCCGCTGCTGTTCGTCACCATCGCGTGCGGCGCGATCTCCGGCTTCCACGGCATGGTCTCCTCCGGCACCAGCTCGAAGCAGCTGGACAAGGAGACCGACGCCCGCTTCGTCGGCTACTTCGGCGCGGTGGGCGAGGGGCTGCTCTCGCTGGGCACCATCCTCGCGGTCATCGCCGGCTTCCGCACCGTCGCCGAGTGGGAAGAGGTCTACAGCGCCTTCGGTGCCGGCGGAGTGGACGCCTTCGTGCAGGGCGGCGGCATGCTGATGCAGGACGGCATCGGGCTCCCGGCCTCGCTCAGCGCCACCGTGCTCGCGACGATGGCGGTGCTGTTCGCCGCGACGACGATGGACACCGGCATGCGCCTGCTGCGCTTCGTCGTGCAGGAGATCGGCGACGCCGTGAACGTGCGGATCACGAAGGTGCCGGCGACGATCGTCGTCGTGGCGGTGGGGCTCGGCCTCACCTTCTCGCAGGGGCTCGGGGGCGACGGCGGCCTGCGCATCTGGCCGCTGTTCGGCACCACCAACCAGCTGCTGGCCTCGCTCACCCTTTCGATCATCGCGGTGATGCTGATCCGCAAGCGCCGCACCCCCTGGCCGGCGCTGATCCCGCTCGCCTTCGTCTTCGTGATGTCGTTCTGGGCGGCGATCGACCAGCTCTCCTCCTTCGCCAACCCGGAGAGCCCCGACTGGCTGCTGTTCGTGATCGACGTCGTCATCATCGTGGTGAGCGTCTGGGTCGTGATCGAGGCCATGATCGCGATGCGGCGCGCGGCGACCGAGCCGCCCGAGGCGGAGGACGCCGACGTGAGGCTCGAAGCCGTACGCGAAGAGGTGTAGGCGGCGGTGAGCGCTGATCGGAACGCGGCCCGGCGGCGGGGAGCCCCGCTCTCGCAGCGCTGGGCCGCGTTCCGCGACGGGCTGCAGGAGTTCTACGCCGGCCCGTACCGGCGCACCTTCGCCCGCGAGGGCCGCGACGAGGACGACTTCTTCACGTTGATCGTGCTGGGGGAGGCTCTCGGGGTGCCGGATCCGGCCGCCTACTACACCGTGGAGCTGCTGCCGGCGCTCTACGACGACTTCCACGACTGGCATCGCCGCATGGGCATGCCCCGATCCCCTCTGGACCACCTCGCATGCTGCTAGACGTTCTGCGCTCCCGGCGCGTGCTGTTCGTGGGCGGCAAGGGCGGTGTCGGCAAGACCTCGATCTCGTCGGCCATCGCCCTCGCCCGGGCGCGCGAGGGCGCCCGCGTGCTCGTGGTCTCGACCGACCCCGCCCACAACCTGGGGCACCTCTGGGGAGCCGAGGTCGGCGACGAGCCGGTGCGCCTGGCGACGGCGGCGCACGGGTACGTCGACGGGATCGAGATCGACCCGCGAGCGACGGTCGACCGGCACCTCGCGGCCGTGCACGACGCGATGCGCAGGATCCTGCCCGAGCGCATGCATCCGCACGCCAAGCGGCATCTCGAGCTCGCGCGCGAGGCTCCGGGCAGTCACGAGGCGGCCGTGCTCGAGCGGGTCGCCGACACGGTGGAGCTCGCGCGCGAGCACTACGACCTGCTGGTGTTCGACACCGCCCCCTCCGGGCACACGCTGCGGCTCATGGCGCTTCCCCGGCAGCTCGGCGACTGGACGGAGACGCTGCTCGCCAATCGCGACCGCTCCGAGCGCTTCTCCTCCGCGATGCGCGGGCTCGCCAGCGGCCGCGACAGCGACCCGGAGCGCAGCGGAGACGCCCTCATCAGGCAGGCGCTGCTGCGCCGACGCGGCCGCTTCGAGCTGCTGCAGCGCACGGTCGCCGACCCGCTGGCGACCGGGTTCGTGATCGTCAGCGTGGCCGAACCGATGCCCGTGGCCGAGACCCTCGAGCTCTCGGAGTCGCTGCGCCGGATCGGCGTCGACATCGCCGCGCTCGTCGTCAACCGGCGCTCGCCGCAGGACGCGGGGGAGCTGCTGGCCGCGCGCAGACGGCTCGAGGATCGCGGCCTCCGCGCGCTCGAGGACCGGTTGCCCGGCGTGCCGCTCGCCGAGGTGCCGCTGCTCGGGGGCGATCCCCGCGGGGAGGCCGCCGTGGCCGCGCTCGCGGACGCGCTGCCCTGACGGGCCGCCGGGCGAGCGGGGGAGGATCGAGAGATGACCCTCGGGCGGCGGAGCTATAGAATGGTCAGCGTCGTGACTGGCGTTCAGATGGTCACCATCGGGGAACGACAACATTCAGAGATGGCCGCTCGCCTGGGCCGCAGGATCCTCACCATCCGCGCGTGCGCGGTGAAACGGAGCTAAGCAATGTCAACCCAGTCATCCTTCTTCAACGAGCCCCTCGAGGTCGTGGATCCCGAGATCGCCGAGGTGCTGAAGAACGAGCTCGGCCGCCAGCGCGGCACGCTCGAGATGATCGCGAGCGAGAACTTCGTTCCGCGCGCGGTGCTCGAGTCGCAGGGCTCGGTGCTCACCAACAAGTACGCCGAGGGCTACCCCGGCCGCCGCTACTACGGCGGCTGCGAGTTCGTGGATGTCGCTGAGGAGCTGGCCCGCGAGCGCGCGAAGAGCCTGTTCGGAGCCAAGTACGCGAACGTGCAGCCCCACTCGGGCGCCTCAGCCAACGCGGCGGTGCTCTCCGCCATCGCCGAGCCGGGCGACACGATCCTCGGCCTCGAGCTGGCCCACGGCGGCCACCTCACCCACGGCATGAAGCTGAACTTCTCGGGCAAGCTGTACAACGTCGTCTCGTACGGCGTCGATCCCGAGACCATGCGCATCGACATGGACGTGGTGCGCGAGAAGGCCCGTGAGCACAAGCCCAAGGTCATCATCGCCGGCTGGTCGGCGTACCCCCGGCACCTCGACTTCGCCGAGTTCCGCGCGATCGCCGACGAGGTCGGCGCGACGCTCTGGGTGGACATGGCGCACTTCGCCGGTCTCGTCGCGGCAGGGCTGCACCCGAGCCCGGTGCCGCACGCGCACGTCACCTCCTCGACCGTCCACAAGACGATCGGCGGCCCCCGCTCCGGCTTCATCCTCACGAACGACCTCGAGCTGCACAAGAAGCTCAACTCGAACGTCTTCCCCGGTCAGCAGGGCGGCCCGCTGATGCACGTCATCGCGGCGAAGGCGACCGCCTTCAAGCTGGCCGCGACCGACGAGTTCAAGGACCGCCAGGAGCGCACCATCTCGGGCGCGAAGCTCCTCGGCGAGGCGCTGACGAGCGAGGCCTCGAAGGCCGCGGGTGTCGACGTGCTCACCGGCGGCACCGATGTGCACCTCGTGCTCGCGGATCTGCGCGAGTCCGAGCTCGACGGCCAGCAGGCCGAGGACGCGCTGCACGCGGTCGGCATCACCGTCAACCGCAACGCGGTGCCCTTCGACCCCCGCCCCCCGATGGTGACGAGCGGTCTCCGCATCGGCACTCCCGCCCTCGCGACCCGCGGCTTCGGCGACGCCGAGTTCGCGGAGGTGGCCGACATCGTCTCGCTCACGCTGCAGAAGGGCGCCGACGTCGATGCGCTCTCGGCGCGCGTGAAGGCTCTCGCCGACGCGTTCCCGCTCTACCCCGGCCTCGAGGAGTGGTAGGACGATGACCGCCCAGATTCTCGACGGGAAGGCCGCCGCCGCAGCCATCAAGCAGGAGCTGGCCGAGCGGGTCGCCGCGCTGGCCGAGCGCGGCGTCGTCCCGGGTCTCGCGACCGTGCTGGTCGGCGAGGACCCCGGATCGCAGTGGTACGTCGCGGGGAAGCACCGCGACTGCGCCGAGGTCGGCATCGCCTCGATCAAGCGCGAGCTGCCGGAGACGGTGACGCAGGAGGAGCTCGAGGCGGTGCTCGACGAGCTCAACGCCGACCCCGGGTGCACCGGCTACATCGTGCAGCTCCCGCTGCCGAAGCACATCGACACCGATCGGATCCTCGAGCGCATCGATCCCGACAAGGACGCGGACGGGCTGCACCCGACGAACCTCGGCCGGCTGGTGCTCAACGCGAACTCGCCGATCTCGAGCCCGCTGCCGTGCACGCCGCGCGGTGTGATCGAGCTGGTCGAGCGCAACGGCATCTCGTGGGCCGGCAAGCACGTCGTGGTCGTGGGCCGCGGCGTCACGGTGGGCCGCCCCATCGGCCCGCTGCTGACGCGCCGCGAGTACAACGCGACCGTGACGCTCACGCACACGGGCACGCGAGATCTCGGCGCCGAGCTGCGGCGCGCCGACGTGATCGTCGCGGCGGCCGGCGTCGAGGGGATCGTGCAGGCTGAGAACGTGAAACCCGGCGCCGTCGTGCTCGACGTCGGCGTCTCGCGCAAGGTCGACCCCGAGACCGGCAAGAGCCGCGTCGTGGGCGACGTCGATCCCGAGGTGGCGTCCATCGCCGGCTGGGTGTCGCCGAACCCCGGCGGGGTCGGGCCCATGACCCGCGCGCTGCTGCTGAAGAACGTGGTCGAGATGGCGGAGCGGAGGAGCTGAGATGTGCCAGGCGGTGCGCTGCGAGAAGTGCGGCAAGGCGACATGGGTCGGGTGCGGTGAGCACGTGGAGCAGGCCCTCGCGCCCTTCTCCGCGGAGGAGCGCTGCAGCTGCTGAGACCCGAGCGCATCGGCTGACCGACGCGTCCGATGACGACGAGTGCCGGGGCGGATGGGAACATCCGCCCCGGCACTCGTCATTCCGGTATCGGCTCTCGCCGGAGCGCGGTCACCCTCTGCGGAGCGATCTCGCGACGAGGATCGATCCACCGGCGCCGACCAGCAGGATCGCCGCGCCGATCAGACCCGGCGCGAGGCCCGGCCCGCCGGTCCTGCTCAGCTTCTCACCGGGTGTCTTCGGCTCGTTCGCGCTCGGCGGGGGATTCTCCGAGATGGTGTTGGTCAGAGCGACCTCCACCGTCCGGGACTCGCCGATGGTCAGGGTGTCGACGCTGAACTCGGCGCCGGTCCAGGTGCCGCCCTCGATTGTGGCGGGCGCGATCTCGCTCAGCGTCACCTCCGCGCCGGCGGGCAGCGGTCCGCTCGTCACGACGGTGCCGTCCGCCGGAACCGTCAGCTCCCCGGATCCCGCCTCGTAACCGGGGCCGGAGGGGTACTCGTAGCCGACGGTGAACGTCGTCCCGGCCGGCACGAGGCCCGCACCGGTGCCCTCGATGAGCTTCTTCACCGAGAAGTCCCCCACGAGTGCCGTGAGCGTGTTGGTCACCCGCACCTCGGCGACCTCGTCGGCCCCGACGGTGACGCTCGCCGGCTCGATCACCGGGACCTCCCAGGCGCCGCCCGCGACCTGGACGGGATCCTGCTCCGAGAAGGTCACCACCGCGCCCACGGGCAGCCCGTCAACCTCGACCCGGGTGCCGTCGGCCGGCAGCTCGATCGAGCCGGAGCCCGCGGGGATGCCGAGCGATTCGTCGGCCTCCCAGGCGTAGTCGAGCTCGAACGCGAGGTCCTCGGGCAGCAGCACGCCATCGTCGTTCACGATGCGCTTGAGGGCGGCGATCGACCCGGTGTCGAGCGTCGCCTCGTTCAGCAGGCGGATCTCGGTGACCTTGCCGAGTGTGCCGGCGGCGTCCGAGAAGGTCAGTTCCAGGCGGTCGGTCTCGGTGCCGTCGGGCAGCACGAACACCGGATCGGCCCAGGTGACGTTGGTCGGCGCGGTCTGCCGGACCTCCTCGAGTGCGATCGTCGTCCCCTGCGGCAGGGTGGCGCTGGTGAAGGTCTCGCCCGCGCCGATGACGATGTCGTCCTGGGGCTGACCGTCGACCGAGTACTTCACCGTGAACTCGGGGTTCAGCGTGGTGTCTCCCGCGAGCTCCTTGGTGAGCGTGAATTTGCCCTCGTTCTCGCCGACGACGGTGCCGCCGCCGCCCTGGCGAACGACCCTTCCGGAGCCCTCGCCGGAACCCTGCCCCTCGACCGACCACTCGGCGGTGTTGGTGTACTCCACACCCGACTCGATCCCCGCTCTGACCTTCACGACCCAGTCGACGAGGTAGACGGAACCGGCGATCTCGCGGTGCCCATCGGGGAGGTCGGCCCCGGTGAGCCCGGCGACCGACTCGAACTGCGCGCGCGTGCCGTTCTCCGAGACCGTCACCCCCTCGGACTTGACCGCGTATGCGGGAGCCCAGCGGCCGTTGGCGCCGAGCGCCAGGGAGCGCGCCTCGCGCACCGTGGGCCCGCCGACCAGCTCGTAGAGATCGGTGTCCAAGTGATCCTTGACGACGACCGTTCTCCCGGCGGGTATGCCGTCGGCCGGGGCGGGGACGCCGACGCGCCAGACCAGTTCGTCGTTCCCCAGATCGGATACCCAGCCGCTCTTGTATCCGCCCTGACCCGTGAAGTCGCAGTTCTCGGTGCAGGGGTTGCTCGTCGGCGGGGTCACGGTCACCGACGTGGTGAAGCTGCCGAATACGAACTCGTGCTCGACGGTCTCGTCGTTGCCGAGCCTCACATCGACGAAGAAGAAAAAGCTGCCGCTCATGTTGCGCGGATGACTGTTCACGTATTCGGGATCGACGACGCAGTCGATCCTGTCGGTCGAGACCACGCACTCTCCCGCGACCTCCCCATCGGCGCCGATCATGTCGAAGCGGTCTGTATAGCCCTGCAGACCCTCCGGCAGATCGATGCTCACGGTCACGGGGTTCTCTGCTGTGCCGTCGACGGTCCAGTCGACGTTGATCTGCTGCCTGCTGCCGTCGGTGAACTCCTCGTTCTGGAAGTCGACGGAGGTGATGGTGCCCGGTTGCGCCTGCGCGCTGCTCACGGGGCCCGCGAGCAACGAGGACAATCCGATCAGCAGAGCGGCCGCTGCAGCCAGGGCGATACGCGCCCTCGAGCGATGCGGGCGGAGGGCATCGCGTCCGAGCGATGCGGGGTGCTGCCTGAACACTGAGTCTCCAGTTCGTTCGGTTTCCATCTGCCGAAGCGCCGAAGTCCCCCCAGCTTCGCGCCGCCCCAGCCGCCCCTGACGGACGATGATCCGAAGCACAGGGCGGGCGGAGCCACTTTCATTATGCATTCATAGACGGAATTAGCAAAATAAATATGGCTTTCAGGGGAAATGGCCGGTTTCTTCGGCTCGTCGGCGACGGCCCCGAAGCTCAGAATGCGCTCGAGGGACCTTCTCGCCAGGCCGCCGGAGGGTCGCCTTCGCTCTCGTCGGCGCCGGGCTGCCCGTCCTTGGTGGCACTCGGGTGGCCGTCGACGTCGGTAGGTGCTTCTGTGGCCAGGGCGCTCATCGAGTGAATGAGGCGCACGAAGCTCGCTTCGTCCAGTTCGAGTTCGAGCCCCTCGTCATCGCCGAGGAAGAACCATCTCCGCCGGTCGCCGTCGCGCTGCCAGCGCCCGAGGATCAGCGTGCGCTCCTCCGTGCGCTCGACGAGAGTTGAGTCGACGAAGGTTCGTCTTCGTGCGACCACGCTGAGGGCGACTCCGTCGTCGCGATGGGTACGGTCGTCAGGGTGGTCCTGTTCGGTGTGCACGACGGTGCACCAGGGCGGGCAGAGGTGCCGCTGCCAGCTCGGTCGGACGCGGGGCATCGGGTTCCCTTCATGGCGACTGTGGCACGGTCATCACATGATAGGGCCGGCCCCCGACATCGGGTGCGCGCTCAGCGTCCCCCGCCCAAGTCGGGCCATGGTGCCGGAAGTAGCTCGTCGAGAGTGACCTCCAGTTGCTGGGCTACCGCCATGATGTTGCGCAGGCTGGGATTCGCCGGTCTTCCCGGGGAAGACTCGCCCTTCTCGAGCTTCTGGTAGGTGTAGCGCGTGATGCCGGCGGCGTGGGCGAGACGCTCCTGGCTGAACCCGTGCTCGATCCTGCGCTGCTGCAGCCGCGTGCCCAGTCGGCGCGCGAACTCATCCCAGGTCTCTTCGGGTCTCTGTTTTGCCACCTCTCAAGGTTCGAGCAGTGGGCAGTTGTGAGTGGCCATCTTCATTTGGCTTTTACCTGTTCTTGAGGCAAGATGTGGGTGAAGCATGAACGATTCCGAGTTCGCTGCGTGCGGCGTCCGTCCTGACCGATCTCGCTCCGCGCGCAGTGCTGCTCCCGCCGCGTCCGCCGTTCAGTCCCGGATGGCGGGCGGCCTTCGACGATCGGTGGAGCTGCCCGGTCTCCCCGAGAGGTGGTTCTCCGATAGTCGACGGCTCGTTGTGGCGGGGCCGACCGGGCGAACCGGTCGGCAGGGTCCGCGGAAGAGCGGAGACGCTCGAACGCGGGCCCGTCTCCCCTCCGATCTCTCGGGGTTCTCGCGGCAAATCCCGTGATGCGGCGTGCATACTTGTCTGCGGACTGTGCGCCGCGACCGGGGCCAGCTCCGCTCAGAGAACGCCGACCCGAAAGCCGAGCACCGCCGTGATCCTGCCGACCTCCGCCCTGGCTGCGCTCCCGGCCGTCTCAGCGGCTCTGCCCGCGCTGCTCGGCATCGACTGGCTCGATCCCGAGACCCTGCTGCAGGCGGGCGGATGGGCGGCGCTGATCCTCGCGTGCGCGTTCGTCTTCCTCGAGACGGGCGTGCTCGTGCTCGCGTTCCTGCCCGGAGACTCGCTGCTGTTCACCGTCGGCCTCTTCAGCGCGACGGGCATCATCGACGTGCCGATCTGGATGGCGTGCCTCGCCCTCTTCGTGTTCGCCTTCGCCGGCGATCAGATGGGCTTCATGATCGGCCGCAGGCTCGGCCCCGCCGTCTTCACGCGCGAGAAGAGCCGTCTCTTCAATCCCGAGAACGTGGAGCGCACGCACGTGTTCTTCGAGAAGCACGGCCCCAAGGCGATCATCATCGCCAGGTTCCTGCCCGTCTTCAGGGCGTTCGTGCCCGCGGCCGCCGGCGTCGGGCGGATGGAGTACCGTCACTTCGCGGCGTACAACGCGATCGGGGCGTTGCTCTGGGGCGTCGGCGTCACGCTGCTCGGGTTCTTCCTGGGACAGGTGCCGTTCGTGCGCGAGTACAGCGAGGTCTTCATCATCGTGCTCGTGCTGATCCCCGGCGTCCCGATCCTCATCGAGCTGTGGCGCGCGTTCTCGACGTGGCGCGCCGGCCGCGCTGATCGCGACGGCCGCGCTGCAGCGGGGCGGGAGGCCGAGCCGAGCTCGGCCCCCGAGTAGGGCGCTCGCCCCCGACGGCGCGCCGAGGGCGCGGCTGCGCGGCGTCTATCGGTAGAACCCGTCCCGCAGGTTGATGCCGTGCTCCAGCCAGGCCTTGAGCGCCGCGAGCATGCCGGTCCATCCTTCGCAATTGCCGAACGCGGCATCGGCGCCCGCGGCGGTCGCCTGCCAGGACGTCTCGGTGATGGTGACCAGCGTCCGGGCGTCCCCGTCGAGCGACTCGAACTCGAAGACCACCCGCGTGGAGCCCCTCCGGTCGGTCGTGGCCTCGCCGTCCCACTCGATGACCAGCCGGTGCGGGGGGTCGGCGGCGACCACCGTAACGGGGAACGCGCCGGGGAAGTCGGCGAAATCCCACTCCACCTGCTCGCCGGGCGACAGGCGCCCGCGGGCACCGCCGGTGGTGAAGTACCGCGAGAGCTGCTCGGGATCGGCCACGGCCTCGTACACCTGCGCGCGCGGGCGCGCGACACGCCCCGAGACGGTGAAGGAGAGTTCGGAGAGAGGGGCGTCGCTATTCATGTTATAAAATTACAACATGAATAGCGCGATCGACAAGGATTCCGATGATGATCGGGTGTTCAAGGCGCTGGCCTCCCCGGTGCGCCGCAGGATTCTGGATGAGCTGAAGGTGTCTCCCCGCACCACCGGATCGCTCTGCGCGCGCTTCTCGGAGCTCGATCGCACCACCGTGCTGCAGCACCTGCGGGTGCTCGAGCGCGCCGAGCTGGTCTCCGGGCGCAAGGCGGGCCGGGAGCGCCACCTTTCCCTTGCGCCGTTGCCGATCAAGCGCATCCATGACCGCTGGATCGGCGGCTACATGAACGCGGCGGTCGACCTGCTCGCCCGGCTCGACGGGGAGTGAGGGTGCCGGGGTTGGGCGATCCTCCACGGGGGCTTGACCGAGTGCCCTTCCCGACGTAATGTACAACCAAATGGTTGTAAATGAGCAGGATCTCTCAGACGAACGGGTGAACCGGATCTTCCGGGCGCTCGCGGACGCGACGCGACGCGACATCGTGCGCCGCACGCTCGACGCCGAGGCCTCGATCTCGGAGCTCGCGCGCGACTACGACATGTCCTTCGCCGCCGTGCAGAAGCACGTCGCGGTGCTCGAGGCCGCCGACCTCGTCGCCAGGATCCCGAGGGGAAGGGAGCGCATCATCCGCGGCAACCCCGACACCATCCGTCGCACCCGGGAGCTCCTGGGGCACTTCGAGCAGATCTGGCGAGCGCGCATCGATCGTCTCGACGCGCTGCTCGCGGAGGAGCCGCCCGGCCCGACCCGCCAGGGCTGAGCCGCCCCGAGTCCACGGGGAGGATCGCTCCCCGAACCCTCCGGGCACCGCCGACGACCGTCGGAGCCCGGATCCGCATCACCCTCACCGAAAGGCGCATCATGCCCATCACCGCTGTGAACACCGATCCCGAGGCGCTGACGCTCACCGTCGTCGCCGACTTCACCGTCCCCGTGCGCAGGCTCTGGGACGCCTACCTCGATCCGCGCCAGATCGAGCGCTTCTGGGGGCCGCCCGAGTACCCCGCGACCTTCCTGCGTCACGACGCCTTCCCCGGAGGGCTCACCAACTACTACATGACCGGGCCCGAGGGCGACCGCAGCCACGGCTACTGGGAATGGGTCGCCGTCGACGAGCCGCGCGCCTTCGAGGTGCGCGACGGGTTCTCGCACGACGACGGCACCCCGAACGCCGAGATGCCGAGCATGCGCATGGTCTTCGAGTTCGCGGAGACCGCGCTCGGCTCCCGCCTCACCACGACGACCCACTTCAGCTCACTCGAGGAGCTCGAGCAGCTGCAGGGCATGGGCATGGTCGAGGGCATGAGCGCAGCGATGGGGCAGATCGACGCGGTCGTCGAGGATCTCGCGTCGTTCGCGGCGGGCCGGGGCACCGAGCTGCAGCTCATCGGGGAGAACCAGGCGCGGACCTCGCGGATCGTGCGCGGCACCGTCGAACAGGTCTGGCGGGCCCACCACGACCCCGACCTGCTGCGCCGGTGGCAGCTGGGGCCCGACGGCTGGACGATGCCGATCTGCGAGGTCGGCACCGAGCCGGGGCAGCGCCATCGCAGCGGCTGGGAGAACTCGGCGGACGGTCAGCGGTTCGGCTTCACCGGCGTGGTGCAGGAGATCGCGCCGCCGCACCGCTCGGTGAGCACCGAGGCGATGTGGACCCTCGAGGATCCGGATGCGGCGAACAGCCCCGAGACGATCAACGAGCTCACCCTCACCCCCGTCGAGGGCGGCACGCTCGTCTCGCTGCTGATCACCTACCCCGACTCCGCCACGCGCGAGATGATCCTCTCGACCGGCATGGTCGACGGCATGGAGGCGAGCTACGCCCGCCTCGAGAACGAGGTGATCGCCGCATAGTTCGGTGCAGGCGGGAGGCGAGACCGCAGTTCCGCGCCCGTGCTCGCCCGCCCGGTTCCGCGCTTCGCACGGAGCCGGGCGGGCGTCTACTTCCGCTTCGCAGCGGCCTTCGCGGCCCGCTTCGTCTCGCGCACCTTCGCGAGCGTCTCGGGCGACACGATGTCGGCGACGCTGCGGAATGCCCCCTCCTCGCCGTAGGGGGCGCTCGCCTCGCGCCAGCCGTCGCCCTCGAAACCACACTGCTTGCCGAGCAGCGCGAGGAAGATCTTCGCCTTCTGCTCGCCGAAGCCCGGAAGCGCCCGCAGGCGCTTCAGCACCGTCGGGCCGTCGGGGCCGGCGCCGCTCCCGTCGGGCGTCGTCCAGATCGCGCTCGCCTCCCCGCCCCAGTCGTCGAGCAGCTGCTGGCACAGCGTCTGCACGCGGCCGGCCATGGATCCCGGGAACCGGTGCACGGCCGGGGTCTGCCTGAACACCTCGACGAAGGCCTCGGGATCCGCCCCCGCGATCGCCGCGGCGTCGAACGCGCCGAGCCGCTGCTCGATCTTCAGCGGCCCGACGAACGCGACCTCCATCGCCACCTGCTGGTCGAGCAGCATGCCCAGAACAAGTGCGAGGGGGTTGTTCGTGAGCAATTCATCGGCGGCGGCGTCGCCGGTCAGCTGGAGCTTCATGGGTAGATTATTCCAATCCTTGAGTCGCAACAGGGCACCTTTGAGTGTGAGATGAAAGTACCTTGTCTTGCCTCTGTACAATAGTCTGGTTCCATGACTGAACCTCGATCTGCAGGCGATATTAGTTTCATTACGCAGCAAGCGCCGGTCGATGAACGTGGGCGCGCGCTGTACGCAATTGCCAGATCAATACTACGAGCTCAGCTTGATCAGCTGACCCACTCGGACCTGGAAGATTTGGACCGAGACCGCGCTGATGTGACGATGCGACAGCTAGCCAAGATGGCCCGGTTGAACCGTGACAAAGGAATGCGTGGGGACGGTTTCGAGTGGGCTGTTCACGAGGCCATTCTCGGCGAAGAGCCGTCGGTACTGGAGCCGCTGGTAAATGTGATGAAGAAGGCCTCTCCTCCACGGTTTAGAACTCTTGAGGTGCCTAGATCGTTGCTTTTTGGGTATGAAAGGGCAAAGTATCTAGGATTTATCGACGCCATGGTTGAGGAGGCTGCGGACATGGCAGTTCTACTTCCCGATGGTCAAGGTCGGCCCTTCAAATTCGATACTTGGGTATCAGTAGCTGCTGGTGGTAAAGCCTCTGAGCCCCTCCTGCGCTCGCGAATCAAACAGATTTGGAAGACCGATCTGTTCCTCAGCGATGAGGAACGTCATAGACATCTCGCCACGACAATCAAGAGTAATTGGCACACGCTAGAAGGAGGAGCGGGCCTACGAGTGGCGATTGTTCCTGAGGCGCCGGATCTTCGTGCTGGTGTTCGCTTTTCACAAAAGCATGGGCTTTGGCTTACGGTGCTACCTGATCCAGGTGGGTTCATGGGTCTCTTCAACGATGCGTACGAGGCTGTGGCGGAAGCAATCTATACCCTCGGTAAGCATGAACGCGGTCACTACTTCTATAAGCCGACCCCTATGGGTCGCCGTCTCCAAGAACAGCTAGAAAAGTACCCAACAGCGAAAGTGGTCGATATCGAATACGCCCTGAATGAAGCCGCTCAGCAGCAACTCGTTGGAGTCGAACGGCGTCTGGTTTCGGTGGATGCACCAGGCTGGCTGCATTTGAACGCGTCAAGGGTCCCTGCCGTTGCACCCAAGCCATACTTTGAGCCTCTTGACTAACGCCCCGATGAATCAGTGGAGCAAATTTTCATGTGTTCGTTGCGTTCTTGGCTGAAGCATTTTGATTGGAGCTCTGGGTAGCGCGCTAAAATACAAGTTGCTATCTCCTGGTTAACGGAGTTGCTGGTCGAGCAGCATGCCGTTGAGCAGCGCGAGCGGATTCTCCGTGAGCAGGCGGTCGGCAGCGGGGTCTGATGTAGGAACAGGTGACAGTTCTGGTTAGGCCGCGAGGGCCAGGTCGTTGTTCATGATGGCCTCGAACTCGATCGGCGTCAAACGGCCCAGGCGGACCTGCCTGCGTCGCCGGCGGTAGGTCCGCTCGATCCAGGTCACGATCGCGATCCGCAGTTCTTCACGTGTGGCCCAGGAGCGCCGGTTCAGGACGTTCTTCTGCAGCAGGCTGAAGAACGATTCCATTGCCGCGTTATCGCCGCAGGACGCGACCCTGCCCATCGAGCCGACGAGGTTGTGCGCGGCGAGTTCTCGACGCAGTTTCCTGCTTCGAAATTGCGATCCACGGTCGGAATGCACGATGCAGCCGTTCACGTCTTGGCGCATCCGGACCGCGTTTCGGACGGCGCGGACCGCGAGTGATGCTTTCATTCTCGAGTCGATCGAGTAGCCCACGATCCGACCACTGAAAGCGTCCTTGACCGCGCAAAGATAGAGTCGGCCTTCACTCGTTTTGTGTTCCGTGATGTCTGTCAGCCAGAGCTGGTTCGGTCGGGAAGCTGTGAACTGGTGACGCTCACGCCCGTGCTCGTCGATAACGACACAGAGATCGTCGTGAACAGCAGGGCCAGGCTTCTTCCCATTCTTGCTCCGCTTCTTCCCGAACACACTCCACCAGCCGTTCACCGATGCGATCCGCCACGCCGTCCGGTCCGACATCGCTTGTCCCTCGTCGCGGGCTTCGTCGGCGAGGAGCCGATACCCGAATTCGGGGTCGTCACG
This sequence comes from Leucobacter chromiisoli, assembly GCF_016522505.1. Classification (GTDB taxonomy): domain Bacteria; phylum Actinomycetota; class Actinomycetes; order Actinomycetales; family Microbacteriaceae; genus Leucobacter; species Leucobacter chromiisoli. The sequence continues at coordinate 54,692 of NZ_JAEHOH010000019.1, forward strand.
ATGTGCGTCGAACAGCGCGTTCGCGCGATACGCCTCGCCCAACTCCCGGCTGGTGACTGGCGTCTTCAACCAGCGGTAGTAGGGCTGGCGGGCGAGCTTCAATACCCGGCACGACACCACGACGGGAATCCCGTCCGCGGCGAGCTCGCTCACGAGCGGGTAGAGCCTTTTCCCGGCAGATGAGCCTGCGACAGATACGCCGCTGCGCGACGCAGCACCTCATTCTCTTGTTCGAGGAGGCGATTGCGTTTGCGGAGCTCACGCAGCTCGGCGGACTCCGACTTCGTCTCACCCGGCTGTTCGCCGGCCTCGACACGTGCCTGACGCATCCACTTGTCGAGCGTTCCAACATGGACGCCGAAATCTTTCGCGATCTGCGCGAGAGTGACGTCTGGATCACGGTTCTGGGCGACGCGGATCACGTCGTCGCGGAACTCCTTAGGAAACGGCTTGGGCATGATGACATCCTTCCAGGCCAGCCCTCTCGGCTAGCCACGTTTGATGTCACCTGTTCCTGCATCAGACCCTCTTGCCCGAGGGGTTCCGGGGTGTCCACTCCGGCGGCTCGACGTGACTCCACATGCGCAATCACACTCGGTGACGATGCGTGCCAAGGCTTGCGAACTGTACCTCGGCTGGTCTGGCACTTGAACGGATGCCGCGGGAGGACGGGTCAGGTCATTCGATGAGCATTGCATGTAGAATGCATGTGTTATATGCTAGTTGCATGACAACGATCCAGGTTCGCAACGTCTCCGAGGAGACGAGCCGTGCGCTCAAAGCGAAGGCGGCGCTCGAGGGTCGTTCGCTGAGCGACTACCTGCTGCGCGAGCTCGACCGCCTCGCGACGCGTCCGAGCCGGGCCGAACTGCTGGAGCGGATCGCGAGCCGTAGCGTTGTCGCACTCGAACCGGCGGCACAGGTGCTCGCCGAGCAGCGACGCGGTCGATGACGCTCGTCGTCGATGCATCTGCGGTCGCCGAGATCCTATTCGGAACCGAAGCAGGGCGACGGGCGGCTGCGCTGATAGGCCAGCACGAACTGCTGGCGCCGCAGCACCTCACGGCCGAGGTCGCCTCCGTCATCCGCGGCTGGTCTCTCAGCCAGCAGGTCACCGACGAGCAGGCGCTGCGTGCATTCCGCGAGTTCGACGCGCTCGGCATCGAGCAGGTGCCGATGATGTCCATGCTGCCCGCCGTCTATTCCCTGCGGCACAATGTCAGCGCCTATGACGCCATGTACGTCGTGCTCGCGCGGGCAGCGCAGTGCTCACTGCTGACTCTCGACGCTCGTCTCTCGGCATCCGTTCCGGATTGCGCGCTGCTGCCGTAACTTCTTGCGCCTCGTCAGGGTGCGAGCCACTCCCGCGTCATATTGCCCTCTGGTGAGCGCACCCGCTGGTCCAGCAGCATCCCGATCAGGAGCGCGAGCGGGTTCTCGGTGAGGAGCGTGTCGGCGGCAGCGTCGTCGGTGAGGTGGATGACCAGGAGTCCAGTGTCACCGATCTGGTGCTGAAACCACGGGGAACCGACGCGGAGCATGACCGAAGACTCGCCGCGGACGACTCCTGCCGGAGCGGTGCTGTCACCATGCGCCCAGAGAGACGCGCCCGAAGCGAGGTCGACACGGTGGGACATCGTCCGCACGGCGCCCGAGTCAGGAATCGCCGAATCGGCCGTCCGTCCAGGCGAGCAGCTCGGGGATGAGCGGGGAGTCGGCCTCGACGAGCGGGACGTGGTCGACGCCGGGGTAGGTGCGGTAGTCGATCTGTCCGCCTGCGGCGCGGACTTCGTCGACGTACTCCTGCTGGGCCGCGGGGATGACGAGGGTATCGGCCTCGCCCTGCCCGATCAGGACGGGCGCCGGGATCGTGGCACGGGGCACGTTCTGAGCCAAGCGCGCTCCGAGCGGGCCCGCGGTCGGGTCGTCCCGGAAGATCGCCGGATCTGCGCTCAGTGCGAGGACGTCCAGGACCGAGACGAGCATGCCCGGCTCTGACAGGCACCGCGTCGACATCGATCGCACTGTCTGCTCGGCACCGGGACGGATGTACTCGCGCCAGGTCACATCGGGGTAGTTTTCGGTGTACGCGGCGACGACGAAGGAGGCGAAGACGCTGCCGCCCGTGACGTTCGGAAGATTCCGGACGAGGGCGGGCAGGTTGGCCGCCGGTGCGAGCGCGGCGACGCCGTGGAGCGTGAGCTCCGGGGAATAATCGGCGGCCGATGCGCCGCTCCACAGTGCCGCTCCGCCGCCCTGGGAGTGCCCCCACGCGACCACGTCCGTGCTGAGGTCGGCCGGCCCGAGCTGCCCAGCGGCGCGAACCGCGTCGAGGGAGGCGCGGGCCGAGTCCTCGCCGATCAGGTAGGGGTGCGGCCCCTCGGTGCCGAGCCCGATGTAATCGGTGGCGACGAGCGCCCAGCCCCGGTCGATGATCTCGGGCAGCACGAACAGCGCGCCGGAGCCGAACGGATCCTCGAGCAGCGACGGGGCGCACTGCTGCCCGAACCCGGTGGTCCCATGAGGCCAGTCGGCGACGGGCCAGTGGCCGGGCCCGTTCTCGGGCACGACCACCAGACCGCTTGCCACGGCTGGGGTGCCGTCTGCTCGACTGCTCGTGTAGAGGATGCGCCACCCGATCGCACCCTCGGGCACTCCCCGCGTGAAGGGCTCTGCGCGGATCAGCTGGCCCGGTGCATCCGGCACATCGCGGGAAGGGGCGTAGAACTCGTCGACGACCGGCGATCCCTCGTGCAACCCGACACTCACCGCTCCCGCTGCGACGGCCAGGGCCAGCGACGCGATGGCCGCGGTCGTGCGCGCGAAGCGGCGCATCCTTCCAGGGGCGCGCCCGCGCGACGGCCCGGTCGCTCCTCGGAGCGCCCTCCATCCCGCCGTGCACCCGTCGATGACGAGGCGCGCGCCGAAGGCGACGGCGGCGACGAGGAGCGTGATGTCGGGCCACAGCAGGGCGAGCAGACCGAGGATCGCCGATGCGGCGCCGAGCGCGCCCGCTGCGACCCGGTCATCGACGCCGATGCTGCGCCGGAACGCACCGGAGGCGGTGCGCACGCCGCCCACGAGCAGCCCCGCGGCGATCACGGCGGCGAGCACGCGCACGGTGAGGCCCATGTGCAGCAGCACGAACACGCCCGCTGCGACCCAGAGCACGGCCTCGAACACCAGGGCTCGCCGCCACCAGGAGGGCCCGTGGAGCTCGCTCTCTCGATCGTGGACGATGATCACGACGCCGTGGACGAGGAAGCCCGCTCCGACGAGCAGCGCGAGGACGTCCAGAGAGAGTGTCGGGCGGATGATCAGGAACGCTCCCAGCCCGAGCGCGAGCACCGCCAGGATGATGAGCTGCGAGCGGGGCTGCGACTCGGCCGCGGCGTCACTGTGCGGGGACGTCGAGCTCATGTCACAATCCTATGGACGACGGACGTATGCCGGATCTCTCGGAGAGATGCGTCGCCAGAGCGGGGCCGAACGCCCCTCAGACCGGGTCAGCCCCCGAGCCCGCCCGTGAGTCGCGCGTGGAAGTCGGTCGTCTGCTCGTTCATGCCGACCAGTTCGACCGTCTTGCCGTGCTGCTCGTACTTCGTGACGATGGCGTCGAGCGCCGCGACCGTGGAAGCGTCCCAGATGTGCGACTGCGACATGTCGATCACGACGCGCTCGGGATCCTCGGCGTACTCGAACAGCGTGGTGAGGTCGTTGCTCGACGCGAAGAACAGCTCCCCGGTCACGAAGTAGTGCGCGGTGCTCACGCCGAACGCCTCGGTCACCTCGCGATCCACCGACACGAAGTGCGCGACGCGCCGCACGAACAGTACCGAGGCCACGAACACGCCCACGATCACGCCGATGGCGAGGTTGTGCGTCGCCACCACGACCACGACCGTCGTCACCATGACGAAGGTCTCGCTCTTCGGCATGCGCTTGAGCGTGGACGGCGTGATGCTGTGCCAGTCGAACGCCGCGACCGACACCATGATCATCACGGCGACGAGCGCCGCCATGGGGATGATGCTGACGAGGTCGCCGAGCGCGACGACGAGGATCAGGAGGAACACGCCCGCGAGGAAGGTGGAGACGCGGGTGCGCGCCCCCGACACCTTCACGTTCATCATGGTCTGGCCGATCACCGCGCATCCGCCCATTCCGCCGAAGAAGCCCGAGAGGATGTTGGCCGAGCCCTGCGCCCAGGATTCCCGCGTCTTGTTCGAGTGGGTGTCGGTCACCTCGTCGACGAGCTTCGCCGTCATCAGCGACTCCATGAGACCGACGACCGCCACGGCGAGCGCGTACGGGGCGATGATCGTGAAGGTCTCCCAGGTGAGCGGGACGTCGGGGACGAAGAGCTCGGGCAGGCTGCGCGGCAGCTCGCCCTGGTCGCCCACCGTCGGCACGTTGAACGCGAAGAGCACCGCCGCGGCGGTGATGACGATCACCGAGACGAGCGGGGCGGGGATCGCCTTGGTGATCCGGGGCATGACGATGATGACGAGGATCCCGGCGGCGACCAGCGGGTAGACGAGCCAGGGCACGCCGATGAGGTGCGGCAGCTGGGCCATGAAGACGAGGATCGCCAGGGCGTTCACGAAGCCGACCATGACGCTCCGGGGGAGGAAGCGCATGAGCTTGGCCACGCCGAGCACGGCGAGGACGATCTGGAAGACGCCGGCGAGGATGATGGTCGCGATGAGGTAGTCGAGGCCGTAGGTCGGGGCGACGGGCGCGACCACGAGCGCCACGGCGCCGGTGGCTGCCGTGATCATGGCGGGCCTGCCGCCGAGGAACGCGATCGCCACCGCCATGATGAATGACGAGAAGAGGCCGACCTTCGGGTCGACGCCCGCGATGATCGAGAAGGAGATGGCCTCGGGGATCAGCGCGAGGCCGACGACCAGCCCGGCCAGAGCCTCGCGGGTGAGGAGCCGGGGGCTCTTCAGCGCCTGAATGACGGACGGCTGCGGCCGATACCGGTTCTTGCCGTCCGTCGTCGCGGTGGCCATGCGGTTCCTCCAGTGTTCGTGTGCGCGCTCTCGACGTGAAAGCATGGGTGAAGCCTGCGGGCGCGCCTTCGCGGTCGCCCGGCGGGCCGATCCGCGCGGGTCGCGGCCCGGCGAAGGCGGGCACAGCAAGAAACCCTAACGTAATGTGAGGGTTGAGTCGAGTCGACCGAGCGAGGAGGGGCGCATGCCCGAGAGCGGGATGATGCACATCGGCGAGCTGGCGGAGCGCACCGAGTTGTCGCTGCGCACGATCCGGCACTACGACGAGATCGGGCTGCTGACACCCTCGGGCCGCTCGGAGGGAGGGTTCCGCCTCTACACGGAGGACGATCTCGAGCGGCTCATGCTGATCCGCCGCATGAAACCGCTGGGCTACTCGCTCGAGCAGATGGGGGATCTGCTGCGAGCCATCGACAACGCCGGCAGCGCGGGATCGGCCGGGGCGAACGCGCAGCGCGCGCTCGAGGACTTCCGCGCGGACGCCGAGGAGCGCCGCGCCAAGCTCGCGAAGCAGCTGGGCGCCGCGGACGAGTTCATCGGGCAGCTGCAGCGGGCGACGGCCGGGGCCGAGGGGAGCGACTCCGAGGCGACCGGCGTCTAGCCGAGCGGCGTCTCGTCCCTCCCGCGGAGCGCGAGCACGGCGTCGAGCAGCCCCTCGGCCGCCTCGCGCTTGCTGCCTCCGACGGTCGCGATGAGCTCATCGGCCGCGTCGATGAGGTGCAGCGTGTTCCGCCCCGTCTCGAAGCCTTCGGCCCAGCCGACCGCGTTCACCGCGAGCAGGTCGACGCCCTTGCGCCGCCGCTTGCGGCGGCCGCGCTCGAGGAGCTCCTCCTCGGACTCCGCCGTCTCGGCGGCGAAGCCGACGAGCGTCTGGCCCGCCGGCCGCGCCGCGACGATACCCGCCAGGATGTCGGGATTCTCCACCAGGCGCAGCACCGGGGGAGCGCCGGCAGTGTCCTCTTTCCGGAGCTTCCCCTCCGCGACGCTGTCCACGCGGTAGTCGGCGACCGCGGCGGCCATCACCACGACGTCGACGCCCGCGGCCGCAGCGCTCGCCGCCGCTTCGAGTTCGGCGGCCGTGCCGACGCGCTCGATCCGGATCGTCGGGTGCGCGCCCGCCTCGGCGAGCACGGCGTCCTCGACGTTCGCGGCGAGGAGCCGCACCCGCGCTCCGCGCTCCGCCGCCGCGACGGCGACCGCGACGCCCTGGCGACCGCTCGAGCGGTTGCCGAGGTAGCGCACGGGATCGATCGGCTCGCGCGTGCCTCCGGCCGTCACGAGCACGGCGAGACCGTGCCAGTCGTCGCGCGTCCCAGGCGTGCCCGCCCCGGCGCTCTCCGCGCCGCCGGCCGCGAGCCGCAGCGCCGCCGCGGCGATCTGCTCGGGCTCGCTCATGCGCCCCGGGCCGCTGTCGTCGCCCGTGAGCCTGCCGCTCTCCGGGCCCACGACGACCACCCCGCGATCCCGCAGCGTCGCCAGGTTCTGCTGCGTGGCGGGGTGCTGCCACATCTCGGTGTGCATCGCCGGCGCGACGAGCACCGGCGCGCGGGTCGCGAGCAGCGTGGTGCCGAGCAGGTCGTCGGCGAGGCCGGCGGTCATCTTCGCGAGCGTGTTCGCGGTCGCGGGGGCGACGATCACGAGATCGGCGCGCTGGCCGAGGGCCACGTGCCGCACCTCTGGCACGTCCTCGTGCACCGAGGTGGTGACGGGGCGGCGGCTGATCGCCTCCCAGGTCGGCTTCCCGACGAAGCGCAGGGCGTCCTCCGTCGGCACCACGTGGACCTCGTGACCCCCCTCGACGAGCAGGCGCGCGAGCACGATGGACTTGTAGGCGGCGATGCCGCCGGTGACGCCGAGCACGATGAACACGACTCCATCTTCGCATCCGCGCGCCGGGTGCGCACCACGCCGGAGCGCCGCGGCCGCGGAGCGGTCCCGCCGCTACGATCGGACGCAGAGCGGGATGGAGGGGCGGGCATGTGCACGGTGGTGATCGAGGTGCCCGGCGCGGCGAGTGCCGAGGGAGCCGCGACGCGCCTGCTGGCGGTGCGCGACGAGGATCCCGAGCGCGAGTGGGATCCGCCCGGCGAGTGGTGGCCGGAGGCGCACCCCGGGGTGCAGGGGGTTCGGGATCGCCGCGCCGGCGGCGCCTGGCTCGCGGTCTCGGAGCGGCAGGGGCGGCTCGCCGTGATCCTGAACCGGCCGGAGCCCGTGGCGCAGGGCCGCGGGCCGCTCGCCTCCCGCGGCGGGATCGTGCTCGACTCCGTCGCGAGCGACTCCCCGTACGCCGTCGACGACCCGCCGACGGCGAGCTTCAACCTCGTGGAGGTGCGACCGGAGGGCGCGTTCGTGACGGCGTGGGACGGGAGCGCCGTGCGGAGGCGGCGTCTGGCTCCCGGCGTGCACATGATCGCCCACCACGAGGTCGACGACCCGCGCACGGCGCGCATCACCGCCTGGCTGCCGGAGTTCCGCGCGCTCGCCGGGCTGCCCGCCCCGGAGTGGCGGCGGCGCTGGGCCGAGGTGCTGGAGCGCAGCGCCGAGCTCTCGCCCGCCGACGATCGCGCGATCGTGCGCGACAATCGGGCGCACGGCTTCCCGACGGTCTCGCTGTTCGCCTGCCTCGCCGAGGTCGCGCGGGGCGCCGCGAGCCTCGAACCGCTCGGGCTGCGCGACCCCCGGATCCGCTAGCCGGGGTCGGGTCGTCTACGCCGGGTAGAGCGGGTTGTGCCCCGCCGCGACCCGCTCCTCCTCGCGCACCGGCTCCGGCGGGGTGCCGTCGCCGAAGGGCTCCCCGCCCAGGCGAGCGCGGTCGTGGGGGTCGAGCCAGCCCGCGAGATCGGGGCCCGCGGGCACGATCCCGGTCGGATTGATGTCCTCGTGCGTGATGTAGTAGTGCCGCTTGATCTGCACGAAGTCGATCGTGTCGCCGAAGCCCGGGGTCTGGAACAGATCGCGCGCGTAACCCCAGAGATGCTCCATCTCGTCGAGCTTGTTGCGGTTCGCCTTGAAGTGCCCGTGGTACACGGGGTCGAAGCGCGCGAGCGTCGTGAAGAGGCGCACGTCGGCCTCCGTGATCGTGCCGCCCATGAGGTACCGCCGCGACGAGAGGCGCTCCTCGAGCCAGTCCATCGCCTCCCAGAGCCGCGCGTACGCCGCGTCGTAGGCCTCCTGGGATCCCGCGAAGCCGCAGCGGTACACGCCGTTGTTGACCTCGGTGAAGACCCGCTCGATCACGGGCCGCATCTCCTCGAACCCGCCCTCCGGCAGCAGGTCGGGGGCGCCCTCGCGGTGGAACTCGCGCCACTCGGTCGAGAAGTCGAGCGTGATCTGCGGGTAGTCGTTCGTCACGACGCCGCCGGTCGGGATGTCGACGATGGCGGGCACGGTGATCCCGCGCGAGTATCCGGGGAACCGCGCGAAGTAGTTCTGCTGCAGCCGCTCCGTGCCGAGCACGGGGTCGACGCCGCCGGGGTCGAGGTCGAAGGTCCAGGAGCGGGAGTCGTGCGTCGGGCCCGGGCGTCCGAGCGAGATCGCGTCCTCGAGGCCGAGCAGCCGGCGCACGATGATCGTGCGGTTGGCCCACGGGCATGCGGCCGCGGCCACCAGGCGGTAGCGCCCCGGCTCGACGGGCCAGGCCTCGGCTCCCTCGGAGAGTCCGAAGCCGAGCGATCCGATCTTCGAGGGCGGAGGCGCGGGAAGGGCGCGCACGGCCGCGGGATCCGCCACGATCCGATCCTCGATGTAGTTCGTGTCGCGGGTGAACTCGGCGCCGGTCGTGACGTAGGCGCCCTTCGTGGAGTGCTCGGTCTTCTTCGCCATGCCGCCAGCCTACGCCGCACCGGGCCGGGATGGCAGCGGCGAGCCGGCTCGCCGCTGCCGACCGCGACTAGAGGAGATCCAGCTGCGCCGCCTTCGTGACGGCCTCCCTCCGCCCCGATACGTGGAGCTTCCGGTAGATGCTGCGGGTCTGACTCTTGATCGTGTTGAGCGAGACGTGCAGTTCGGCGGCGATCGCGGCGAGCGGCCGACCTTCCTCGAGCGCGCGCAGCACCAGCTGCTCCCGTGCGGTGAGCGGCTCCAGCATCGGTCCGTCGTGCGCGACCGGCGGGCCCGCCGGCTCCCTCCAGAGGGCGCGGCTCGTCAACCGCCGCAGGTCGTCGAGGGCCTGGGCCGGGAGGAACGCGAGCGGCAGCGGATTCTGCAGCTTGCCGAGGGCGTAGCAGCCCTCATCGGCGCGGGCGCTCGCGAGCTCGGAGTTGCCCAGCCGATCCTGGGCGACGGCGCGCAGGAGGGCGCGCTGCGCCTCCTGCGCGGGGAGGTAGTCCGCCGACGCCGTGCCGTTCAGCACGGCGAGCGCCTCCTGCGGCCGCGAGAACCGGAGCGCGAGGCGGGCGCGGGAGAGCTGCACCGCGGGATCCGCGCCCGATGCCTGCAGGACGCTCGTCGCGCGTGCGAGGTCGCCGGAGGCCATCGCGTACTCGGCGAGCAGGGCGTGCAGCTGCTCGCTCCACCCCCGGCCGATCGGGTACGTCCGCGTCTCGGCGAGCCCCGCCTCGAGCTCGCGCAGGCCGCGCGCGAGCGCACCCTGCGCGAACCGCACCGCACCGCGCGTCCAGAGGACCGCCGGCCACAGGTCGAGCACCGCGAGGCGGCTCTCCAGCGGCTCCAGCAGCGCGAGCGCGTCGTCGAAGCCGCCGTCCGCCGCGGCCCGGAGCGCCGAGGCCAGGCGCCAGCCGGTCGCGTAGTGCGAGTCGGGCCAGGTGGCCGGCATGCCGTCCTCCACGAACGTGAGGCTCCGCTCTGCGGCCGGGAGATCACCGGCGAAGGCGTCGGCGAAGGCGAGCAGCGAGCGGAAGTGCAGGGGGCGGGTCGGATGCGGATCCTCGTCGAGCGCGGCGCCGAGCTCGCGGACCCGATCCGTGCGCAGAGCGAGCAGGTGCGTGAACGCGATCTGCACCTTCGCGGGGAACCATCCGCCGCCCACACCGGATGCGTCGAGCGTCTCGAGCCGCTCGAGCAGCCGCTCCCCGACATCGGCGGCCGCGTCGTACCGGCGCAGCACCCGGAGCGCGGCGAGCCTGGCGAGCAGGAGGTAGGCGTCGTCGAGCGGAGACTCTCCGACCGCCCGCTCCGGGAGGGCCGCCAGGCCCGTGCGCACGAGCTTCTTCGCTCTCGGCGCGGGCACCACGGAGTGCTCGCTCAGGGCCGTCGCCAGGACGATGGGCAGGGTGCCCTCGCGCTCCAGGCGGGCGGGCGGCAGGGGGCCGAGCAGCGCGATGAGGTCGTGCGTCCGGTGCAGGCTGAGCTCCGAGAAGTGCCGGATGAAGTGGGGGAAGACCATCGTGTCGAGGCCGCCCTCGACGAGCAGGACGAGCAGGTCGATGGGGTCGGCCAGCTCGCGGAGATGCTCGTATGCGATCCGCCGCACCCTGGTGAGCTCGTCGGGTCCGAGCGTCTGCGCGGCCCGATGGCGGAGGGCCGAGGCCACGAGCGTGTGCATGAGGAACACCTGCCGCCCCGCGCGGGCCGCGAATCGCCCCAGGCCGCGCTCCTCCATGCTCGCGATCGCAGTCCAGGCGCGCTCGCCGCCGAGCGCCGCTGCGAGCGGCTCGTCGACCTCGGGGCACAGGGCGACGGCCGTGGCCAGCTGCTCCTCGGCCGCGGCGTCGAACGCGGGCAGGAAATCGGTGACGGCCGCCTCCACGCCGCGGGCGATCTCCTCCCTTCCCGGCCGGCGGGAGCCGTTCCGCGAGAGCGTGCGCACGACCGACAGCGCGAGCTGCGTCGCGAGCGGGTGTCCGCGCGTGGCGCGCCTCAGGAGCGACAGCTCGGAGGGGGCGAGCCGATAGGGCAGTCTCTGGGCGAGCCCGGCGAGTTCGGCCGCGGTGAACGCGAGCTCGCGCGAGCCGATGACCTCGACGTCGAGCGCCGTCCTCGCCGTCGGGGTCTCGAAGCCCGTCCGCTGCCGCGTGGTCACCACGACCCTGAGCTCCGGGACCCGGCCCACCAGCGAGACGAGCCGGTCCTGGGTCTCCTCGCTCGCGAGGTGCAGGTCGTCGAACACCAGCGCGATGGGCCGCGGATCCCGGATCAGCACCGATGCCAGCAGGGCGGGGGCCTCGTCGGTGGGGATGAGGCCGCTCAGATACTCAGCGGCGAGATCCTGATGACGGCCGCCCAGCACCGCTCCCACCGCCGAGAACGTGCGCAGCCAGAAGCTCCGGGGTTCGCGCGTCCCCTCGTCGACGCCGACCCAGACGACCTCGAAGTCGTCGGTCTCCCGCGCCCAGTGGGCGGCGAGCACCGTCTTGCCGGCCCCGCCCTCCGCGCGCAGCACGACCACCCTCGCCGCCGCATCCATCCGCTTGAGGAGCCTCGGTCGGCGGAGTCGGTCCGAGTGCCGGGAAGCTCGCACGTTCCTCATGCCCGCCAACTCGGCCCCCACTTCTCTCGCTGACTCACATGATGCCGGATCGATCGGGCCGATCGAAATGCAGGCCGAGCGAGAGGCGGAACGGGTGAAAAACGCGGGTGAAATTCGCGCAGCGGGGTGTCGGGAGGCGCTGCGATCCCCTCCGCGAGACGGACCGGGACACGCGCTTCGACCGCGCCGCGGCGCTGTCAAGCCCCGGCCCCGAGGGAGGCCTCCGGGGTACATTGAGGCATGGCCACCCAGCTCCTGTCCGTCGGCACCGCGGTTCCGAACAGCCGGCTCCCGCAGTCGGACGTGCGCGACTTCTTCGCATCGCAGCCCGGCGTGGACCGCCGCACCGCCAGGCTCATCGGGGCGGCGTTCGATCAGTCCGCCATCGCACACCGGCACACCGCGATCCCGCTGCTCGACGGCGAGGAGGGGGTGTTCGTCGACGGCGACGGACGGCTGCACGCGCCGACGACGGGCGAGCGCAACGCCGTCTACCGGGCCGAGGTGCCGGCGCTCTTCGCGGCGGCGGCGGAGGACGCGCTCGCCCGCGCGGGGCGCTCCGCCTCGGAGGTGACGCACGTCGTCACCGCGTCCTGCACCGGGTTCTTCGCCCCCGGCCCCGATTTCCTCCTGGTCAGGGATCTCGGCATCCCCGCGGGCGCCGAGCGCTACCACATCGGCTTCATGGGGTGCGCCGCCGCCTTCCCGGCGCTGCGGGCCGCCGCCCGGTTCTGCGAGGCCCAGCCGGGCGCGGTCGCGCTCGTCGTGTGCGCCGAGCTCTGCTCGCTGCACATCCGCTCCTCCCCGGACCCCGAGCAGATCGTCGCCTCCGCCGTCTTCTCGGACGGGGCCGCCGCAGCGGTCCTCGCGTCGGACGACCGGCCGCGCGCCGGCGCGTCCCTCGAGGTCGGGGCGTTCTCGACGTCGATCACCTCCGAGGGCGAGGACGACATGGACTGGAGCATCGGCGACGAGGGGTTCGAGATGCGGCTGACGGCCGAGGTGCCGCGCATCATCGGGCGGGAGATCGAAGCGGTTGCGGGGCCGATGCTGAGCGGGGGAGCGGCGGACGCGTGGGCGGTGCACCCCGGGGGCCGCAGCGTGCTGGACCGCGTGCAGGCGGGCCTCCGCCTCTCCGACGCCGCGATGGCCCACTCCCGTGCGGTCCTGCGGGACTACGGGAACATGTCGAGCGCCACGGTGCTGTTCATCCTGCAGCGCATCCTCGCCGACGACGCGCTCGGCGACCGTGCGAGGGTGGCCGGCCTCTGCTTCGGCCCGGGGCTCACGGTCGAGACCGCGCTCTTCACCCGCAGGGAGGGCGCGGCATGACCCTCTCGTCGCGCGACGAGCACCTGGCCGAGCTGATGGACGATCCCGAGTGCGATCCCGTGCGGTTGCGGCGGACGCTGCAGCGCTTCGGAGCCGTCAACCGCCTGGTCTCGGGGTGGGACGGCGTGTACCGGTCGACGCTGCGCCCGGCCCTCGCTTCCGTCGAGGGGCGGGTCAGGCTCCTCGACATCGGTTGCGGAGCCGGGGACGTTCTGCGGCGCCTCGTGCGGCTCGCCCGCCGCGACGGTTTTGCGGTCGAGGGGGTCGGCATCGATCCCGACCCGCGTGCGCTCGCCGTGGCGGAGGAGGCGAGTGCAGCGGGCGGAGTGACGTACCGTAAGGCGTATGCGCACGAACTCGTCGCCGCGGGAGAGCGGTTCGACGTCGTGGTCTCGAACCACCTGCTGCACCACCTCGGTTCCTCCGAGCTGGACGGTCTGCTCGCCGACTCCGAAGCGCTCGCCGCCCGGCTGTGCGTGCACTCCGACATCGAGCGGAGCGCCGTCGCCTACGCGGCCTTCGCGGTCGGGATCACGCCCCTCGCCCCCGGGTCCTTCCTCCGCACCGACGGCCTGCGCAGCATCCGCCGCAGCTACACGCGCGAAGAACTCGCGGCCCGGCTGCCCTCGGGCTGGTCGACGCCTTCCGCGCCCCGCTTCAGGGTGCTCGCGGTGCACCGCTCCGAAGGGCGAGGTGCGCCCCGGACGGGACGCGAAGGCGGATGAAGGGGCGGTGCTGACTCCAGCGGCGGAATCAGTTCTTCCGGTCGTCGCGATCCGATCCTGCGCGAGGCGGATCAGCCGCGTCGGGCCCGACCTTCCCCGCGTCCTCGACCGCTTCGGGCACCGACTCCTCGACGGAGTCGGGAGCCTCGGCGGTCGGCTGGCTCGGGTCCTTGCCGCGACGCTCCTCGTCGCGCGACGGGGGCCTCTGCGTGTCGTACTTCTTCGCCATCATCGGTCACCTCCTGCCGACGCCGTTCACGCGCCGGTGCTTCGTCGGTCGTCTCGCGCCTGCGTCGTTCGTCCGTGGCCCTCCCACCTGTCCGACTACCGTAGGTGCGCCCCTGAGAGCGCGGGCAGGGGCTTGACGTGGCCGAGCGGCGGGGGTATCCGCCGCGGAGTGCGGCGCCTCCGGACTCACCATTGTGTCTCCCGGACGTCGTTGTTATATTGAATTTAATTTGACAGCTACGACGAAGAGTTCAAGGAGGAACCGTGTCGGCCACACAGATCGAGTCACGCTCACCGCTGACGTGGGGCGCGGGGACAGTGACGTTCACGGTTGCTCTCGTGGGATATCTCACGGCGAATCTCATCCCGCTCATGCTGCTCGCCCTGGAGAACATCGGAGTGCCGGCTTCGGAGGCCGGTCTGATGATGACGGGGAACCTCCTGGCCACCGCCGTGGCGTCACTGCTCGCGGCTCCCCTGGTGGCCGGTCGGAAGCGTCGCGTCACCGCCCGATTCGGGCTCCTCGCGGCCGTGATCGGGTTCGGCGCCGCGGCACTGGCGCCGGCGGACGGGATACTGCTGCCGGCGGCTCTCGTGTTCGCGGGGCTCGGAGCGGGCGCCGCAGCGGCGGCCGGCGGCGCTGCACTGGCGGCTTTCCAGGGCTCGAATCGGGCCGCCGGGTTCAACATGCTCTTCAATCGCGGTTCCAATGCTGTGCTGCTTGCGCTCGTCCCGGCGGTCGGGCTCAGTATGGTCAGCGTGTTCGGTGCGGCGGCAGCGGTCGCCCTCGTCGCGCTCGCCGTCACCGGGTTCCTCCCCGAGACGCCTTCGGAGAGTGTTGAAGTCGCGCCCGTGCCGGGCGCCGTCCCCGTGCAGAACACGCGCGTGGTCCTCAGCGGCTTCGCACTGCTGGGACTGTTCGCGATCTGGGCGCTCAGCGAGGACTCCCTCTGGGCGATCGCCGGAACCATGGGCGCGGATCAGGCGGGTCTCGACGACGCGCTGCTCGGCCTCGTGTTGAGCCTGTCGACGATCGGTGGTCTCGCGGGCGCGTTCGTGGTCGTGCTCCTCGGCCCGCGCTTCGGGCGCGCCCTCCCGCTCGCCCTCATGCTGGTGGTCGGCGGCTCGTTGAAATTCGCCTCGACCGTCGCGACGGACGCGGTAGCGTATGCCGCGCTGTTGGTGGCCTGGAACTTCATCTACGGCGTGGCCTACACCTACTTCATCGCGACCGCAGCCGGTTTGGACGCTCGAGGACGCTGGTCGGGCCCGATTCTCGGCGTCTACCTGATCGGATCGAGTTTCGCTCCGCTGTTCGCGACGTGGGCGGTCGAGGTGAGCGGCTACCAGGGCTTCGGCTGGATGATCGCCGGCGTGAGCGTGCTGCTGGTGGTCCCCATGATCGTGATCGCTCGCATCTCGACCAAGCAGGAAGCCGTGACGGGGACGCCGGCGGCTGCTGACCCGACGGCATGACCGTGGGTCACGAACTTCAGACAGAAGGTCGGACAGAAGGGATGATGAAGATGACGAGAGGTGATCGGGTCGGTTTCGTCACCGACGAGCGGTTCTTCTGGCATGATGCGCGCGACGCGGGCGGGCCGTGGGTGGAGCAGGGCGCCGAGATGGAGACGCCCGAGGCGCGCCGTCGCTTCCTGCACCTGCTCGGAGCGACCCGGGTCGATAAGCTGCTGCACCATCTCGAGCCGGCAGAGCTCAGCAGGGAGGACCTCCTCCGAGTGCATCCGACCGACTACCTCGACCGGTTCAAGGAGCTCTCCGACGCAGACGGCGGCTCGATGGGCGACTACGCGAACTTCGGGCACGGATCATACGAGATCTGCGTTCTCGCGGCCGGCGGCGTCTACGCGGCCGTGGAGGCGGTGGTGACGGGTGGAGCGCGGAGCGCCTACGCGCTGGTCCGACCGCCCGGTCACCACGCCGAGGCCGACCGGGGGCGCGGCTACTGTCTCCTGGGGAACATCCCGATCGCGATTCAGAAGGCTCGCGCTGAGCTCGGCGTTCGACGGATCGCGGTGATCGACTGGGATGTGCACCACGGCAACGGCACCCAGAGCATCTTCTGGGACGATGCGGATGTGCTCTCGATCTCCATCCACCAGCATCAGCTGTTCCCGTTCGAGTCGGGACGGATATCAGAGGTGGGCGGCGACGGTGCTCGAGGGAGCAACGTGAATATCCCGCTTCCCGCGGGAGCGGGGATCGGCGCCTACGAATACGCGTTCGAACGCGTGGTGGCCCCGTCGATCGACGCGTTCCAGCCGGAGCTGATCATCATCGCCTCGGGATTCGACGCGTCGGGTCTCGATCCGATGGGCAGGATGCTCATCACCCCGGAGGGTTTCCGCACCCTCACGCGGCTCGCCCAGGATCTCGCCGATCGGTGGACCGACGGTCGACTCGTGTTCGCTCAGGAGGGCGGCTACTCTCGCTTCGCCGTTCCTTTCTCGGGGCTCTTCCTGCTCACTGAGCTCCTCGGGATCGAGCCTCCGGTGCCGTTCGGCGACTTCGAGTATCTCGACGACCTCGACGATCAGCGTCTGAACCCTTACCAGCGCGAACGGGTGGACGAGGCACGGGCCGCCGCGCAGAGCAGCGGCGCGATTCCGGGCTAGGGCTGCGTCGACGTCAACCTTGACTCAGGCGGTGATGAGTTGAGTTCCGGTGAGGTTGCCCGCGGTGGTCAGGATCAGATCGCGGCAGTGGTCGAAGCTCAGGCTCGGGTGATCGTTCAGGATGTAGTACGAGAGAGAATCCTCGAGTGCGACCAGCGCTCGCGCGATCTCGAGCGCCGTCATCCGCAGTGTGAAGATGCCGGTCTCAGCCCCTCGCTCCAGGACCTCTCGGTACAGCTCGACCTGCTGATCGAACAGCTCCTGCATGAGCCGAGCGTAGTCGGAGTTCCTGACCGACATGCCTTCGAGCTCGCAGAGCAAACGCACCGACGCGTCCGCGGGAGAGGTCGGGAGGCCGCTGTCGACGAGGGCCCGAATGCGGTCGGCGGGGGAATCGACCCCGGCGATCCGCGCTTTCCGGCCGTGATACCAGCGCTCGCTCGCCTCCTCGTAGATATCCCGGATCAGATCCGTCAGGTCGGGGTAGTGATACAGCACAGCGGAGGGAGTGATCGAAGCGGACGAAGCGACGTCCTTGAGCTTGAGCGAGTGCAACCCGCGCTCGACCAGGGTGCGTTCCCCGGCCTCCAGGAGCAGGCGGTGCCGCTCGTCGCGGGGAGTGCGCTTCCTCATGGGGCTCCTTCCCTCCAGGGGAGACGCCCCCGGAGCTGAGATCGACTGAATCCGAGCTTCTTCGATGTCGTCTCCGAAGCAGGAACGACGTTCATCCAGTGTATTAAATCTAATTCAGGAAGGGAGTGCAGGTGAACGACAGACGTCTCGCCATCTACTGGGACGAGCGGGTGCTGCTCAACGACACCGGGCACGCGTTCGGAGAGGTCCCTCCGTCTCCGCTGATCGACGTCCAGCAGCACCATGTGGAGAATTCGGACCGGGTGCGGGACATGGTGTCGGTCCTCGAGCGCGGACCGATCGCGGAGCACCTGGACTGGCGACCCGGGAGACTCGCCGCCAGTGAAGAGATCGCGGCCGTGCATCCCCGCGGCTATGTCGAGGAAGTGCAGCGCTTCATCGAGGCAGGGGGCGGCTACATCGAAGAGAACACCGTGCTCTCCGCCGAAGCCTGGGTGGCGCTCAGGGCGGCCGTCGGCACCTCTCTCGAAGCCGTCGACGCGGTCATGGCGGGCGACGCGACCCGTGCCTACGCACTGGTGCGGCCGCCCGGCCACCACGCTCAGCCGGCGCAGGCCGAGGGATACGGCGTATTCAATCACGCGGCGATCATGGCCGAACGGGCGCGAACCGCGGGAGCCGAACGCGTCGCGATCGTGGACTGGGACGTGCACCACGGCAACGGAACGCAGGAGTTCTTCTACGAACGCTCGGACGTGCTCTACGTCTCCATGCACATGCGACACGGAACCTGGAGCGCCACCCATCCGCAGACGGGTTCTCCCGCCGAGATCGGTGTCGGCCCCGGCGCCGGGTACAACGTCAATGTAGAGCTCCCGCTCGGTTCGGGCGACGCCGCCTACCAGCGCGCCTGGCATCGGATCGTCGCGCCCGTGCTCGAGCAGTACGAGCCGGATCTCCTCATCCTCTCATCGGGGCAGGACGCGAGCGCGTTCGACCCGAACGGCCGGCAGAACCTCAGCATGGCCGGCTTCCACGCCCTTTCCCGCCTTTTCCTCGAAAGCGCCGAGCGTCTGACGCAGGGGCGCTTCGTCGCAGTTCAAGAAGGCGGCTACCACCTCTCCTACGCCCCGTACTGTGTGCACGCTACGTGCGAGGGGCTCCTCGGCCGCGATCCCGAACTCGAAGATCCGATCGGATACCTGCCCGATCATCCCGATCAGGCGGACGCCGCGATCGGACTCGTCCACACCTATCTCTCCCGATTCTGGAGGTTCGACAATGTCCGCTGAGCACGGTTCCCACGCCGAAGCCTTCCTGGCCGCCGCGTTTCCCGAGCAGGAGCTCGGATTCTCCCGGGGCGAGTATCTCCGCCGGCATCGCGAGCTGCGCAGCGCAATGGTCGCGAGTGGTATCGACCTGCTCTACCTGACGTCGCCCGAGGCGATCTGCTGGGCGACCGGCTATCAGGCCGAGTGGTATCACGGGCAGGCTTCCACGCGCTGGCCCGCATACTCCGGCGTCGCGATCCATGCCGACTACGACTACTGGCTGCACTTCGAGACCGAGGACGAGGCCGTTCTCGCCCGCATCACCTCCGCATCCGAGATCATCCATCTCGGTGGGGATGGGCAGGATCTCCTCGACACCGTGATCCGCGAACTGCGCGTCGCCGGATGGCTCCGGCCCGGCGTCGTCGTCGGATTCGAGCTCGCCAGTTACCGCCCCAACCGCCTGCAGAGCGAGCACATGCAGGCCGCGTTCGAATCCTGCGACGCGCGAGTCGTCGACGCGACCACCCCCGTCCGTGCCGCACGCCGTGTGAAGAGTCCCCAAGAGCTCGCGCACGTCAGAACCGCCCAGCGGATCGCCGACATCGGCATGGCCGCGGCCCGCGACGCCATTGCGCCCGGCGTCAGTGAACTCGACGTGTACGCCGAGATCGTCTACGCGATGGCGAGGGCGGGCGGCGAGAATCCAGGCATCACCATGCCTGTCGCGTCGGGCGTGAAGAGCGCCTGTGTGCACGGCCTCGCGTCCCGTCGCAAGATCATGCCGGGCGACATCGTCAACGTGGACGTGAGCGGTGTCTATCATCGGTACCACGCCAACATGGCGCGCACCTTCTCCGCAGGAGAGCCTCATCCCGAGGTTCGGGACTACATCGAGCGCAGCTTCGGGGCACTCGACATCGTCCGCGAAAGCGTCGCTCCTGGTGCGCCGGTGAAGGATCTGATCGCCCGCCTGCAGGACTACTACGAGAGTCAGGGGCTGTGGGAGAACCGCTGGTGGGTCGGCGGCTACGAGCTCGGCATCGCGTTTCCGCCTGACTGGGTGGGCGAATTCGTCTACGACGAGACCTCTCCCGAAGACGCGGTCTTCCTCGAGAACGAGGTGCTCAACTACGAGGCGAACTTCTATCTGCCCAAGCACGCCGGGCTCACGATGGGGATCAACACGCTTATCGTCGGCGCCGAGGGTGCCGAGTTCCTCCAGAGCACCCCAGCGGAGTTCTGCGTGCTTGACGGCTGAGAACATCGGGCGGGCGGCAGGGGACCGAGCAGCGCGATGAGGTCGTGCGTCCGGTGCAGGCCGAGCTCCGAGCAGTGCCGGATGAAGCGGGGAAGACCATCGTGTCGAGGCCGCCCCCGATCGATTCCTGCACGATGCCAAATCGGTGCACTATGATGCACTGCATGGGGAGCAATGCGGAGACGGAGACGCTGGCGCGCGCGATCGGAGCGCGCGTGAAGCAGGAGCGCAAGGTGCGGGGGTGGACGCTCGACCAGCTCGCCGGACTCGCCGGCGTGAGCCGTCGGATGCTCGTGAACGTCGAGCAGGGCGGGGTGAACCCGAGCGTCGGCACGCTGCTGCGGCTCTCCGACGCGCTCGGCGTCGGGCTGCCCGCGCTGGTCGAGCCGCCCGCGCCGCGTATCGCGAAGCTCACGCGCTGCGGTGAGGGCGCCGAGCTATGGAGCGGCGAACACGGCGGTGCGGGCGTGCTGGTCGCGGGAACCGAGCCGCCCGACGTCGTCGAACTGTGGGACTGGACTCTCGCCCCGGGCGAACGCCACGGGAGCGAGGCGCACGCCGAGGGCACTCGCGAGCTGCTGCACGTCCGATCGGGCGCCGTCACCGTGGTGGTCGCGGGCGACCGCTACGAGCTCCGCACGGGCGACGCTCTCACGTTCCACGGTGACAGCGCTCACTCGTACGCCAACCCGAACGATGAGCCCGCCCGGTTCTCGCTCGCGGTCTTCGAGCCCGGGGTCGGCACCGCGCACAGAGCGGAGGCCCCGAATGCCTGATGCGGCGACCTCGAACGAGGCGCTCTGCGTGGTCGGCCCGGAGGTCCGCACGGCGCGGCCGCGGATCGGAGCTTCGTGATGCCGCGCCGCACCGCGACGGGGGTGCCGCCATGGTCGATGGCGGTCGCGGCCATGCTCGCCGTGCAGCTCTCGAGCGCCCTGTCGGTGCCGGTGATCGAGCACATCGGCCCCGCCGGCACGGCGTGGCTGCGCATGTGCTTCGGCACGGCGTTCCTGTGGATGATCGCCCGGCCGGCCATCCGGTCCCTGCGACGCGCGGACGTTCCCGGGCTGCTCGCGCTCGGCGTGGTGACCGGATTCATGACGACGTTCTTCCTCGCGGCCGTCGAACGCATTCCTCTGGGGACCGCAGTCGCGATCGAGTTCCTCGGCCCGCTCACGGTGGCCGGGCTGATGAGCAGGCACCGCAAGGCCCTCGTCTGGCCGCTCCTCGCGTTCATCGGCGTGGTGCTGCTGACCGAGCCCTGGCACGGGAGCGTCGACCTCGCAGGAGTCGGGTTCGCCCTGGCCGCGGGAACCTGCTGGGGCCTGTACAACCTGCTCACACAGCACGTTGGCGACCGATTCGCCGGCATCAGCGGGCTTTCGCTCACCATTCCCGTCGCCGCTCTGGCGACCCTGCCCGTCGGGCTGCCGCAG
Source organism: Leucobacter chromiisoli (assembly GCF_016522505.1). Taxonomy (GTDB): domain Bacteria; phylum Actinomycetota; class Actinomycetes; order Actinomycetales; family Microbacteriaceae; genus Leucobacter; species Leucobacter chromiisoli. The sequence continues at coordinate 75,620 of NZ_JAEHOH010000019.1, forward strand.
GTCGTCGGCGGAGAGTTCACCTGGTGGGTGCTCCCCGCAGCCGCGGGCATCGCCCTGATCACGCCGGTGATCGCATTCGGGCTGGAGATGCTCGCTCTGCGCCGCATGACGCACACGGCGTTCGGCACGCTGCTGTCGATCGAGCCCGCGTTCGGCATCCTCATCGGCCTCCTCGTGCTGGCCCAGACCCCGACGCCCATGCAGGTGGTCGGTATCGCGATCGTCATCGTCGCCGGTGCTGCCGCCCAGCGAGGGGGCGGGCGGGGTGCCGCTCCCGTCCGCCCATCGCGTGCAGCCCGGCCGGGCGCCGCCGGCGCACCCCGCGGCCGAGCGGGCATCGGATAGAATTGCCGGGTCGAAGAGGCTGCCGGGACGACCCGTGCAGAGCAGTGACGAGCTGGGACGGCCCCGCAGAACAGGTTGTACCCGTGCAGAGAACCTCCTCACTCCGCGCTATCCTCACCCCGACGGCGGCCTTCCGCATCGTCCTCGGCTGGGGCGCGTTCATCGCCCTCCTCCTCGCCGAGCCGCTCCTGGCCGGGCGTCTGCCAACCCTGGCGCTGTTCGCCGTGCTCGCGGTGATCGTCGCGGTGATCATCGTGTGCGCCTTCGGCGTCGTCACCGAGGCCGAGCACCTCGCCCACCGGCTCGGTGACCCCTACGGCACCCTCGTCCTGACGCTGTCGATCGTGCTCATCGAGGTCATTCTCATCTCCGCGGTCATGCTCGGGCCGGGGGACCACGCCACCATCGCCCGCGATTCCGTCATGGCCGCCACGATGATCGTGCTCACCCTGGTCATCGGTGCGGCGCTGCTGGCCGGGGGGCTGCGCCACACGAACCTGCGGGTCAACCGCACCGGGATATCCAGCTACCTCTCGCTCCTGGTCGTGCTCGTCGCCGTCGCCTTCGCATTCCCCGCAGTGATCGGCGTCGAAGGGGCGTACACGCCCCGGCAGGCCATCCCGATCCTGATCCTCACCGTGCTGCTCTACGGGTTCTTCCTCTTCCGGCAGACCGGCGCGCAGAGCGCGGACTTCCAGGAGGTCGGCGGCACCGTACTGCGAGACGGCTCCGAGGCTCCGCGGGCCGGAATCGGAGCCGTCCTGCGTGCCCACCGGAGGGAGGTCGTCGCCCGGGTCGCCCTCCTCCTCATCACCGTCACGCCGATCGTGCTCCTCTCACACGACATGGCGGTCTTCCTGGACGACGGGCTCGGCCGGCTCGGGGCGCCGATCGCCCTGTCGGGGATCCTCATCGCCATGATCGTGTTCCTGCCCGAGGCCATCACCACGATCCGGGCCGCGTGGATGGGCGAGACGCAGCGCGTGACGAACCTCGCCCACGGAGCGCTCGTCTCCTGCGTCGGGCTCACGCTGCCCGCGGTACTCGCCATCGGGTTGCTCACGGGGCAGACGGTGGTGCTCGCCGAGAGCCCCGTGAACCTGCTGCTGCTCGGGGTGAGTCTGCTGCTGAGCCTCACCACGTTCAGCGCCCAGCGGGTCACCGCCCTCCACGGGGCGGCGCACCTGTTCGTGTTCGTCCTCTACGGCATCAGCGTGTTCTCCTGAGGAGGCCGCCGGGTCACTCGCGACCGGCGGCGACCTCGTCCCGCGCAGCCTCCTGCGGTTCGGGAACGCGTCGCGACATCTCACGCCGGGCCTCCTTCCTCGCTCGGGCGGCGACGAACACGACCCAGCCGAGCGAGGGCCAGACGACGAGGCGCTCCACCGCACCGCCGTAGCCGTAGGCCAAGTCCGTGGTGCTGAAGATCACGCCGAGGACCAGGGTGGAGAAACCGAGCATCGCGCCGAGGAGGCGAACTCGTCCGTCGAACTGGAAGGAGCCGAGCGCGATCGCGAGCGGCCCGCCGAAGAACAGCGGCATGGACACGAGCTGGTGCAGCACGGGAGACGAGTCGAGGGTGATGAAGCCGGTGGCGATGCTTCCCGCGCCGGCGAGGACCCAGAGGACTCCCGGCAGTCTCGAGAAGCCTCTGGATCGCCGGAGGATGACGGTGAGTGCGATCAGGCACGCGCCCGAGAAGATCATCGCCCCGTTCATCGTCCCGGCGAGCCGCGAGCAGGCCTCGACGCCTTTCCGGGGATCGAACTCGGTGGTGCAGTGACCGACGCCGAGCTCGCTGATGGTGTTGGTGATCCAGTCGTACTCGGGCTTGAACGAGAACGAGGTGAAGAGTTCGGCGGCGATCGTCGAGAGCTGCAGGATCGCGAACACGAGGGCCAGATACCGCACCCTCCAGAGCGCTCGGAACTCGGGGGAAGAGCGCCGGCGGGGCCGGCGTACGGCGGGGGACAAACACACTCCTAGACGGGGAACAGATGCGCGCGGCGCACAGGAGGAGAACGCGTCGGCGTCCTCCCTCGGTTCGTGCGGGCTCCGATCCCGGTCCCACGAACGAAGAGAGTGGGCCCGGCGGGGCTCGAACCCGCGACCCGCGGATTAAAAGTCCGATGCTCTGCCAGCTGAGCTACAGGCCCGCAACTAATCTAGCGTGTTTTTCTTGGCGGCCGATGCACGTGCCCGGCGGCGATGAGACGTAGACTCGCCGGGTTCCGGTGGACGAAGCGGCGGGGCGAAGCGCGGGGAGCCGCGACGGTGCCGGAGACTCGCCGGGATCCCGAACAGAGAGGAGCCGCCGATGCCACGCGACCACCAGCGACCGGTGCTGCTGCCGACCGCGGACTTCGATTGGATCATCGGCTCGGACGAGCCGGGAGCCGCCCACCGCATCGCTCAGGAGACCTCCTGGGCGCTGCTCGACCGCGTGCGCAGCGTCGCGGATCCGGCGGTCGTCGAGCGGGTGGTCGGGCTCGCCGCGAACGACGGCATCGACGATATCGCCGAGCTGTGGGCGACGGCCGGTCCGCACTCCCTCGCCGGCATGCTGTGGCGCCTCTACCTCCTGCGTCGCGTCGCGGCGGTGGACGCCGAGGGCACCGCCGACATGTTCCGACGGGGCGCCGAAGCGGCGGTGACGATCGATCCGGTCGTCGCGGGCGCCGCGGAGCCGGTCACCCCCGATTCGATCGTGGCGCTGTGCGACACGATCCTGAGGGGCGTGTACGCGGGGGATCTCGCCTCGGCGCTCGACCGCGCCGCGAGCTACTGCCGGCTGATGGCGCTCGGCGCAGCCTCGCTCGCGGACAGCCGCGACGAGCACGACGACGCCCACGCCGCCGAGCTCACGACCCGCGCGCTGCGCTATTCGGCGTTCGCGAACGAGCTGCACGCCGGGGCGCGGCGCTGGCGGGAGGGCTCGCTGGACTGAACCCGGCCCCTGGCCTGAACCCCGCCCCAGGATTGAACCCGTCCCCAGGACTGAACCCGGCCGGTGGATTGAACCCGGCCCCTGGACTGAACCCCGCCCCAGGATTGAACCCGCCCCAGCTCGACAGCAGATGCTCAAAACTCGGCGTTTCAGGACATCTACTGTCGAGCGCAGAGCGCAGAGCGCAAAGCGCAGGTGGAGGGGCCTGCGTTACACTTGAACCGCCGGGCCGCAGTAACCCCGGGCTCCAATTTTCGCCGCTTCGAGCGGCCTTCCGCCGAGAGGCGTTCTGCGGTCCGGTTTTTTCATGCCCGAAGGCGGCACCGGTGCCCGCACCCGCTGCGGCGGCACCGCACCCGCTGCGCCGGCACCGCACCCGCCGCGTCTACCCGAAGCGACCCGACACGTAGTCCTCGGTCGCCTGCACGGAGGGCGTCGAGAAGATCTTCTTGGTGTCGTCGAACTCGATGAGCCTGCCCGGCTTGCCGGTTCCGGCGATGTTGAAGAACGCCGTGCGATCCGACACCCGCGACGCCTGCTGCATGTTGTGGGTCACGATGACGATCGTGTACTCCTTCTTCAGCTCGTCGATCAGATCCTCGATGGCGAGCGTCGAGATGGGATCGAGGGCCGAGCACGGCTCGTCCATGAGCAGCACCTCGGGGGAGACCGCGATCGCCCGGGCGATGCAGAGGCGCTGCTGCTGCCCGCCCGAGAGGCCCGAGCCCGGCTTGTCGAGGCGATCCTTGACCTCGTTCCACAGGTTCGCGCCCTGCAGGGAGCGCTCGACCAGGGCGTCGGCGTCCTCCTTGGAGATGGACCGGCTGTTGAGGCGCACCCCCGCCAGCACGTTCTCGCGGATCGACATGGTCGGGAACGGGTTCGGGCGCTGGAACACCATGCCGACCTGACGGCGCACCAGCACCGGATCCACGCCGGGCCCGTAGAGGTCCTCGCCGTCGAGCAGCACGGACCCCTCGACCCGGGCCCCCGGGATCACCTCGTGCATGCGGTTGAGCGTGCGCAGGAACGTCGACTTGCCGCAGCCGGAGGGGCCGATGAAGGCCGTCACGCTGCGGGGCTCGATGTTCATCGAGACGCCCTCGACCGCGAGGAACTTCGAGTAGTAGACGTTGAGGTCGGAGACCTCGATGCGCTTCGACATTGCGGTGGTTTCCTTCGGGGTTCGGGATCGGCCGGGGCCGGGATGACTCGGGAGCGGCGAACAGCTCGGGGGAGCGGGGCTAGCGTCCCGTCTTCGGCGCGAAGAACTTCGCGACCAGGCGGGCGATGAGATTCAGCAGCATGACGATCAGGATGAGCACGAGCGCAGCGGCCCAGGCCCGCTCGAGGAACGCGAAGGCCGGGTTGCCCTGGTTCGCGAACTGCGTGTAGACGTACACCGGGAGCGACTGCATGCGGTCGCTGAAGAGGTCGTAGTTCATGTTGGCGGTGAAGCCCGCCGTGATGAGCAGGGGCGCGGTCTCGCCGATGACCCGGGCGATGGCGAGCATGACGCCGGTGGTGATGCCGGCGATCGACGTGGGCAGCACGACCTTGAGGATCGTGCGCCACTTCGAGACGCCGAGCGCGTAGGAGGCCTCCCGCAGCTCGTTCGGCACGAGTCGCAGCATCTCCTCGCTCGACCGCACCACCACGGGGATCATGAGCACCGACAGCGCCACCGCGCCGATGATGCCCATGCGCACCCCCGGGCCGAGGAAGAGCGCGAACAGGGCGTAGGCGAAGAGGCCCGCGACGATCGAGGGGATGCCCGTCATCACGTCGACGAGGAAGGTGATGATCTTCGCGAGGCGGCCTCGGCCGTACTCGACGAGGTAGATCGAGGTCATGAGCCCCAGCGGCACCGAGATGATGGCCGCCGCGAGGGTGATGAGCAGGGTGCCCATCATCGCGTGCAGCGCTCCGCCGCCCTCGCCGGTGATGTTGCGCATCGACGAGTTGAAGAACTCGGCGTCGAAGCGGGCGACGCCGTTGCCGATCACGGTGATCGCGAGCGACACGAGCGGCACCATCGCGAGCAGGAACGCGCACGTGACGAGCCCCGTCACGAAGCGGTCGACCGCCTGGCGCCGGCCCTCCACCGCCGCGGAGAGGCCGGTCGAGACGGCGAGGTAGAGCAGGGCCCCGACGACGGCCGCGCCGACCAGCGAGAACCCCGATCCCTCGGCGGCGGCGAGCAGCCCGAAGAGCGCGAAGGAGGCGGCGAGGCTCGCTGCGAGCACGACCCAGGCGGTTCTGCGGGGCAGTCGGTTGCCGGCGAGCGTGGAGCCCTGGGCGACCGGGCGGACGGCGATGGTCACGGGCGTGCCCTTCTGTTCGATGCGGCGATCTGTGCGGGGTTCGGTGCGGGGATCGGAGGAGCGGCCCTCGTCGCGGGTGCGGAGATCGGTCATCTCAGTTCGCCCCCGAGAACTCGGCCCGGCGGCTCACGATCCACCTCGCGACGGCGTTGACGAGGAAGGTGACGATGAAGAGGATGAGGCCGGTCGCGATGAGCACGTTGACGTTCTCCCCGTACGCCTCGGGGAAGGTGAGCGCGATGTTGGCGGCGATCGTCGAGGGGTTCTCCGAGGTGAGCAGCCGCAGGCTGACGACGCCCGTGGCCGAGAGCACCATGGCGACGGCCATCGTCTCGCCGAGGGCCCGCCCGAGGCCGAGCATCGCGGCCGAGACGATCCCGGCCCTCCCGAAGGGGAGCACCGCGAGCCGGATCATCTCCCAGCGGGTCGCGCCGAGGGCGAGCGCGGCCTCCTCGTGCAGCACGGGGGCCTGCAGGAACACCTCGCGGCAGATGGCCGTCATGATGGGCAGGATCATCACGGCGAGCACGATCGCGGCGGTCAGGATCGTGCGCCCGGTGCCGGTGACGACGCCCCCGAAGAGCGGGATCCAGCCGAGGTGGTCGTTCAGCCAGACGTAGACGGGCTGCACCGCGGGGGCGAGCACTCCGATGCCCCACAGGCCGAAGACCACGCTGGGCACCGCGGCGAGCAGGTCGACGACGTAGCCGAGCACCTGGGCGAGCTGCCGGGGGGCGTAGTGCGAGATGAACAGGGCGATCCCGATGGCGAGCGGAAGCGCGATGAGGAGCGCCAGGATCGCCGCCCAGACCGTGCCGAAGACGAGGGGGCCCACGTACGACCAGAAGTCCGTGGTGAGCAGCGACGCCGTTTCCCCGGTGGCGAAGAACGCGGGCACGCTCTGCGCGATGAGGAAGATCGCGACGGCCGCGAGGGTCACGAGGATCATGCTGCCCGCGAAGAGGGCGGAGCGGGAGAACACGCGGTCGCCCAGGCTCAGGATCGGCTTGGGGGTCGTCGTGGCGGAGGCGGTCACGGCGTGCGGCTCCTTCTGGTCTTCTGGTCGTGTCCCCGGCGCGGGTCCGGCTGGTGATGCTTCCCGGGCCGCCGAGGGAGCGCCTCGGCGGCCCGGGGGAGCGCTACTGGATCGCGTCGATCGCGGTCTGCACGCGGGTGCGCAGATCCTCGGAGATCGGGGCGCTGCCGGCGGCCTCGGAGGCGGTGCTCTGCCCCTCCTCGCTCACGATGTAGCTGAAGTACTCCTTGACGAGCTCGGCGTTCGCCGCGTCCTCGTACTGCTCGCAGCCGACGAGGTAGCTCACCAGCACGATGGGGTAGACGCCCTCGGCACTCGTGGTGCGATCGATGGTCACGGCCAGGTCGTGGTCTCCGCGGCCCTCCTCGAGGGGCGAGGCGTCGACGATGGCGGCGGCCGCCTCGGGGGAGTACGCGACGTACTCCTCGCCGACCTTGATCTCGACGGTGGAGAGGTCGCCCGCGCGCGAGGCGTCGGCGTAGCCGATGGTGCCCACGCCGTTCGCGACCGCCTCGACGACGCCCGAGGTGCCCTGGGCCGCCTCGCCGCCGAACTCGGTCGGCCACTCCTCGATGGCGCCGACGGTCCAGTCCTCCGCGGCCGCCGCGGCGAGGTAGTCGGTGAAGTTCTCGGTGGTGCCCGACTTGTCGGAGCGGTGCACGGCGACGATGTTCTGATCCGGCAGCGAGGCGCCCTCGTTCTGACCGGCGATGGCGGGGTCGTTCCACTTGGTGATCTCGCCCGAGAAGATCTTCGCGACGGTCGAGGCGTCGAGCTTCAGCGAGTCGACGCCCTCGACGTTGAAGACGAGGGCGATCGGCGAGATGTAGGCGGGGAACTCGACGATCCCGCTGTCGGCCGCGCAGGCGTCGAACGGGCCGGCCTCGATCTCCTCGGCCTTGAACGCGCGGTCGGAGCCGGCGAACGCGCTCGCGCCCTGCTGGAAGGTCTCGCGGCCCGCGCCGGAGCCCGTGGGGTCGTAGTTCACGGTGACGTCGGCGTGGTTCGTCTGGAAGCCCGCGACCCACGCCTCCTGGGCCGAGCCCTGTGACGATGCGCCCGCGCCGATCAGCTCGCCGGAGAGCGACGAGTCCGCGCCGCCGTCGCCGCCGGCGCCCTGCTCGTTCGCCGCGCAGGAGGTGAGCGCGAGTACGGCGATGCCGCCGATCGCGGCGGTCTTGATCACTGGTGAGAACTTCACGTGAGGTTCCTATCCGTTCTGGTTGCGATGTGCGTCGCGCCCCGCCCTCGGCTCGTGCCGCTGGGAAGCGCTCCGGTCACCACGCTAAGCAGCCGATGTGACCAGTGTCAGGCGGCAGGGTGAACGCGAGGTGAACTGATGGGGGCGCCGTGTTCACCCGCGCTTCGCCATTCGGCGCACCCGAGGCTGGCGTCGCGAACGCGGAGGGCGAGCCGGTGGCCTAGCATGGGGGATTGTGAGAGCGATGAGGCTTGGTGCCGGGGGAATTGCAGGAATCGCGTGCGCGGTGGTCGTGGGGGCGCTCGTCGGGTGCGCGCCCGAGCCGGTGCCCGAACCCGAGCCCGCCGTCGAGGAGACCACCCCGCCCCCCACTCCGGAGCCGGATCCCGAACCGAGTCCCGGAGCCGGCCCCGCCTGCCCGACCGACCACTGCGTGAGCGTGGCGTTCGGCGGCGATCTGCTGTTCCACGAGGGGCTGTGGTCGCCGTTCGCGATCCCGACGAGCGAGGCCGGCAAGAACTTCGACTTCGCTCCCCTGTTCGAGGGCGCGAAGCCCTACCTCGACCGGAGCGATCTCGCGATCTGCCAGATGGAGACGCCGCTCGCGGCTCCCGGCGGTCCCTATCTCGGCTACCCGAACTTCAGCACTCCGCCCGAGGTCGCCGACGCTGCGAAGGCGATCGGCTTCGACGTCTGCACCACGGCTTCGAACCACAGCGTCGACATGGGGCACGAGGGCCTCGTGCGCACGCTCGACACGCTCGACGAGGTGGGCATCGCCCACACCGGCACCTACCGTGCGGAGGGCGAGCGCGACGTGCCGCTCATCGTCGAGGCGAACGGCGCGAAGGTCGCCATCATCACCTCCACGTTCTCGGTCAACGGCAACTACAACGAGTTCGACTGGCAGGTCGACTACCGGGACGAGGAGCCCCGCGTGGATCCGGAGCGGGCCATCGCCAAGGCGACGAAGGCCCGCGAGATGGGCGCCGATCTGGTGATCGGCGTGCAGCACATCGGCGAGGAGTACTGGAGCGAGCCGACCGGGGGCCAGATCGAGCTCGCGCACCAGCTGCACGACAGCGGGCAGTTCGACTTCGTCTACCAGCACCATGCGCACTCGATCCAGCCCTTCGAGCACTACGACGGCAGGTGGATCCTCTACGGCACGGGCAACTTCATCAGCGAGTCCGCCCCGCCCGCGCAGCGGGTGAACAACGAGTTCCTGCTCTCGCGCATCCAGTTCGCCGAGCAGCCCGACGGGTCGTGGACCACGAACGACCTCGCGTGGACGGCCGCGACGAACCAGCAGAACGGCGGCTACAAGTGGTGCTCCGTGGCGTCGGACGCCCCGCAGGGGGTCTGCCAGACGCCGGAGTTCGACGCCGACGTGCGCGAGCGAACCCGGGCCACCGTCGACTCGATGGGCGCGGCGCAGGCCGGGGCCAGGGAGTGGCTGATCACCCAGGAGTAGCGACGGCGGCCTCTCAGTGCTTGACGGGGTACACCTCGACGCCGAGGATGCCGGCTCCCGGCCGCCTGCGAGAGAAATGGAACACCGAGAAGCCGGCGGTGGGCAGCACGGTCGCCTCCTGCAGGTAGTCGCCCGGCACGCTGCCGGTGGCAAGCACGAGTTCCCGGCCGAGGTCGGGCAGCACGGGGCGGTGGCTGCACAGCACGGCGCTGCGCCCCTTGGTGACGAGCTTGCCGATGAAGCGGCGCAGCTCCGTGAGATCGCCGGCGTCCCAGTCGTCCTGGCTCAGGCACGCCTTCTCGCGCACCTTCTTCCCGAGGAAGGCCGACAGCGGCGCGACGGTGCCGAGGCAGCGCCGGGCGGTCGAGGAGTAGATGCGCCTCGGGCCGAAGGCGGCGAGCATCGGCACGATCGTCTCCGCCTGCTCCTCGCCGCCGCGGGTGAGCTCGCGGAGGTGATCGGCCGGCGGGCCGCTGCCGCGGGGCTCGGCCTTGGCGTGGCGCAGCAGCGTGAGGGAGAAGGTCTCCAGCAGCTCGTGCTCGGCGAGGTGCAGGAACACGTCGAAGAGCTCCCGGTCGGCCCGGTAGCTCAGCCGCTTCCTGACGTCGCCGAGGGGCACCCACTCGAGCGCCTGTATCTCGCCGTTGGGCGTGAAGGTCGAGGCGAGCGCCATCTCGGGCGTCACCTCCGCCGCCCAGTACTGCACGGTCTTCCGGCCGCCGCCGCCGAGCTCGTAGTGGATGGTGCCGAGGTGCAGCCCCAGCGCGACCGACAGCCCCGTCTCCTCCCGGGTCTCGCGGACGGCGGCCTGCGGCATGCTCTCGCCCGGATCCAGCTTCCCCTTCGGGAAGGAGACGTCGCGCTGCCGCGTGCGGTGGATGAGCAGCACCATCGTCTGCTCGCCGTGCTCGGTCGGCACCTTCCGCCAGCAGATCGTGCCGGCGGCGAAGATCTCCCTGCTCAACGCGAGCCTCTGGCCCGGGCCTCGGTGCGGTCGGCCATCACCAGATCCTGCAGCGACGGCAGCACCTCGCCCTCGTCGTTCACGACGCGCCGCTCCCAGCTGTCGTCGGGGAGCAGGCGCCACGACGACACGTCGTCGCTGAACGCGAAGGCGAAGAACCGGTCGATGCGGGCGAGGTGCTCGCGATCGACGAGGGTGACGAGCACCTCGATGCGACGGTCGAGGTTGCGGTGCATGAGATCCGCGCTGCCGATGAACACCTCCCGGTCGCCGTCGTTCTCGAACGCGTAGATGCGCGAGTGCTCGAGGTAGCGGCCGAGGACCGAGCGCACGCGGATGTTGTCCGACAGGCCGGGCACGCCGGCGCGGATCGAGCAGATGCCGCGCACCCAGACGTCGACGGGCACGCCGGCCTGGCTCGCGCGGTAGAGCGCGTCGATGATGGCCTCGTCGACCATCGAGTTGGCCTTGAGCTTGATGCCGCTGGGGCGCCCGGCCCGGGCGTTCTCGGCCTCCCGCTCGATGCGCTCGAGCAGGCCCGCGCGCAGCTGCAGCGGCGCCACGAGCAGACGGTCGTACTGGGTCTCGATCGCGTAGCCCGAGAGCACGTTGAAGAGCTTGGTGACGTCGCGGCCGACCTCGGGCGAGGAGGTGAACAGGCCGAAGTCCTCGTAGATGCGGCTCGTCTTCGGGTTGTAGTTGCCGGTGCCGATGTGGCAGTAGTGCTTGAGCTTGCCGCCCTCCTCGCGGATCACCTGGACCAGCTTGCAGTGGGTCTTCAGCCCCACGAGGCCGTAGACCACGTGCACCCCGGCCTGCTCGAGCTTGCGGGCCCAGGTGATGTTCGCCTCCTCGTCGAAGCGCGCCTTGATCTCCACGAGGGCGAGCACCTGCTTGCCGGCCTCGGCGGCCTTGATGAGCGCCGCCACGATCGGGCTGTCTCCCGAGGTGCGGTACAGGGTCTGCTTGATCGCGAGCACGTCGGGATCGGCGGCGGCCTGCTCGACGAAGGCCTGCACGCTCGTCGAGAACGACTCGTAGGGGTGGTGCACGAGCACCTCGCGCCGCGCGATCGTGCGGAACAGGTCGGGCTTGTCGCTCGGGGTGTTCGGGCGGAACTGGGGGTGGGTGACCGGGATGTGCGGCTTGAACTTCAGGTCGGGCCGCGCGATGCGGGTGAGCGCGAACAGGCCGCCCAGGTCGAGCGGGGCCGGCAGCGTGTACACCTGCTCTTCGTCGATGTCGAACTCGCGCACGAGCAGGTCGAGCGTCGTCTCGTCCATGTCGTCCGAGATCTCGAGCCGGATCGGCGGGCCGAAGCGGCGTCGGAGCAGCTCCTTCTCGAGGGCCTGGATGAGGTTCTCGGTCTCGTCCTCCTCGATCTCCACGTCCTCGTTGCGGGTGACGCGGAACACGTGGTGGTCGACGACCTCCATACCGGGGAAGAGCCCGTCCAGCTGGTTCGCGATCAGCTCCTCGAGTGCGATGAACCGCACGTCGTCGACCGACTCGCGGCGATCCACGCGCACGTAGCGCTGGATCATCTGCGGCACCTTGAGCCTCGCGAACTCGACCTTGTCGGTGCGCGGGTTGAACACGCGGATCGAGAGGTTGAGCGCCCGACCGGAGATGTAGGGGAAGGGGTGCGCCGGATCCACCGCGAGGGGCATCAGCACGGGGTAGATGTGCTGCTCGTAGTAGTCGGTGAGGATCTCCCGGTCCGCATCGTCGAGCTGCTCCCACTCGACGATGCGCACGCCCGCCTCGGCGAGGCCGGGCTGCACGTGCTCGGCGAAGCAGCGCGCGTGCCGCTGCTGCAGTTCGTAGGCGGTGCGGTTGATGTCGGCGAGCACGTCGGTGGGCGAACGGCCGATGTTGGTGGGCACGGCGAGCCCCGTCACGATGCGCCGCTTCAGACCGGCGACGCGCACCATGAAGAACTCGTCGAGGTTCGACGCGAAGATCGCCAGGAAGTTGGCGCGTTCGAGCAGCGGCACCGTCGGATCCTCGGCCAGCTCGAGCACACGCTGGTTGAAGGCGAGCCAGCTGAGCTCGCGATCGATGTAGCGGTCGGCCGGGAGCCCCCCGCCGTCGCCGAGCGGCAGCTGCAGCTCCGAGGTGGCCGCCACGGGGATGGCCGCGGTGTCGGGGCCGGGGACCTCGGGGGCCGACCGGGGAACGCGAGTGTCTTCGCTCATGACACCATTCTGGCACCGTCGGGAGGTTCGCGAGTCGTGCCCGGGAAAAGGGAATCGAACAGCGGGTGAATCACGCGCTTCCCGAAGCGCCCCGGCGCCACTGCCGGCTGCGCGACTCGACGGCGAACCCGGCCGCCTCGTACAGGTGCACGGCCGGCTCGTTGTCCCCGTCCACGTAGAGCGTCACCCGGTCGGGGGCGTGCTGCGCCATGCGGGCCAGCGTGACGTCCAGCAGCAGGCGCCCGAGGCCGCGGCCCGCGTACTCCGGGCGGACGCCCACGGCGTAGAGCTCGCACTCCACGCGGTCCCCGCGCACGGTCTTGATCCAGGTCGAGCCCGCGAGCCGGTCGTCGCCCGCCGCGGCGGTTCCCGAGGTATCCGCGAGCAGGATCAGGTCCGAGGGGTCGAACCAGGGCTCGCGGCGCATGAGCGCGAAGTCCTCCAGGGTGATCCGCCCCTGCTCGGGATGCGCGGCGAAGGAGGCGGCGTTGACGCGCACCCAGGCCTCGGCGTCCGCCTCGCGGCTCGGGTCGAAGGCGCGCAGCTCCATGCCGTGCGGGGTCGGGAGGGCGAGCGGATCCCGGCCGGACGAGAGGCGGGCGGGATCGAGCGCCATGCGCAGGAGCTCGCGCACGGGCGAGAATCCGGCCGAGGCGAGGAGCGCGTCGGCCGCGGGGTTCTCCCCGTGCGACCACGCTCGCAGCTCGCCGTCCGAGCCGCGCAGGAGCTCCGTCAGCGCAGCGGTTCCGACGCCCCGGCCCCGGGCCGCGGGGTGGACCACGAGGTCGACCTCGCCTCCGCCGAGGATGCCGACCGCCGCCGGCGACGGAAGGTCCTCCTCAGGGTCGACGGCGAACGCGAGCAGCGCGCGCTCGCCGCGCTCCGCCGCGATGACGGCCTGGTCCGAGACCGGCGGGGTGCCGTCGACCCGTTCGGCCTCGGCGATCAGGGCCCGAGCCCCGGTGAGCGCTCCCGCGTCGGCCGGCTCCCCGCTCTCCGTGCCCGATGGCGCCCCGCTCGCGTGTGTGATCCGGATCCCGGTCATCACCCCTCCTCGCCGCTCTCGTCGCGCGAGCGCGCGAAGCCGTAGCCCACGCCTCGCACCGTGCTGATCAGTGCCTCGTACTCGCCCAGCTTGGCGCGCAGCCGCCTCACGTGCACGTCCACCGTGCGCGTGCCGCCGAAGTAGTCGGTGCCCCACACCTCGCTCAGCAACTGCTCGCGCGTGAACACCCGCCCGGGGTTGCCGGCGAGGAAGTGCAGCAGCTCGAACTCCTTGTAGGTGAGGTCGAGCGTGCGCTCGTGCACCTTGGCGGTGAAGTTCGCCTCGTCGATCACCACGCCGGCGGCCCGCACGGCCGTGGGGCCGGATCGCTCGGGCGGCGGGCCGTCGAGCAGTCGCAGCCTGAGATCGACCTCCGCGGGGCTCGCCGTGGGCAGCACCAGATCCGCGATGCCCCAGTCGACGGTCACGGCGGCCAGCATCGTCTCGGGAACGACGGCGAGGCGAGGGGTCTCGAAGCCCTCGCGCAGCTCCAGGCAGGCGTTCCGGGCCCGGCGCGGATCGAGCGTCGCGTCGATGAGTATCGCGTCGAAGCGGGACGCCATGGTGTCGGTGAGCCGGACGGACAGCGGAGAGGTGCGGATCTCGTGGGGCAGCAGATCGAGGCCGGGGAGCGCGTCGGCCGGATCCTGATCGGTGAGGCAGAGCAGCAGCACGGTTCTGAATCCCTCCCGCCGCGCTGGCGCGCGGGCCGTTTCCATATTAGGGCGTCCGCGGAACGCTGCCGGTTCGGCGGACGCCGCGCGTGCGACAATGGGGCCGTGAGCGAAACCGTCGAACCCGACCCCCGTGGCATCTCGGATGCGCACTACTGGCATCTGCCGAGGCTGATCATCGCGTGGGCGCTCGCCGCGGTCATCGGCGTGCTCGTGACCGTGCTGGTGCCCCCGGAGGGCCGCTTCCCGTGGCTGGCGCTCGCCGTCGGGGTGGCGACGCTCGTCACCTTCGCCCTGCAGCTCGGCACCGCCCAGCGCGAGGGCTTCATCACCCGCACCTCGTTCAGCGTCGCCGGCTCGGTCGTGGTGATCGCCGTGATCGACGTCGTGAGCCTGTTGATAGGATAGGCGCATGCTCGCACTCGAACTCTTCTTCCTCGGCCTGCTCGGCCTGGCGACGCTGGCGATCGCCTGGGTGTCGGGCACTGTGATCTACAAGCTCTTCAAGGGCCAGCGCTAGGGCCGCCCGCGAAACGCGACACCGTATGACGCCGTCGTTCCTCGCGCTGCCCGGAGCGGTCGAGTCGGGATCCCTCGGGGTCGCGGCCCACTACGGCTCCCCGCTCGTCGAGCAGCGCGCGCTCGAGTCGGGCGACGCGGTGGTGGATCTGAGCCACCGCGGAGTCGTCACGGTCTCGGGCGAGGATCGGCTGACCTGGCTGAACTCGATGACCAGCCAGCAGCTCACCGGGCTGCGGCCGGGCGAGGGCGCCGAGACGCTGCTGCTCGACGCGAACGGCAGGATCGAGCAGGCGATCCGGCTGGTCGACGACGGGACGCGCGCGTGGCTCCTGGTCGACGAGGGGTCGGCCGAGCCGCTCTTCGCCTTCCTGCACCGGATGCGCTTCGCGCTGCGCGTGGAGGTCGAGGACGCGAGCGCCGAGTACGCGACGGTGCTCGCGTTCGCCGGCGGCTCCGCGCTGCCGGCGCTGCAAGGGCTCGGCCTGGCCGTCGCCGAGTGGCGGGATCCCTGGGCCGATGTCGTCCCGGGCGGCGTCCAGTACGCCAGGGGGGAGCACCCCGCCGCGGGCTGGTCGGCGCACCAGCTGGTCTTCCCGCGGGCCGCGCTGCCCGCGATCGCCGACCTCGCCGCCTCGGACGGCGCCCCGTTCGCCGCCGGTCTCACCGCGCTCGACGCCCTGGAGGTGCGCGCCTGGCGGCCGAGCCGGCACGGGGATGTCGACGAGCGGTCGATCCCGCACGAGTTCGACTGGCTGCGCACCGCGGTGCACCTCACGAAGGGCTGCTACCGGGGCCAGGAGACCGTCGCGAAGGTGCACAACCTGGGGCACCCGCCCCGCCGTCTCGTCATGCTCCACCTCGACGGCTCGGGGGGAGAGCTGCCCGTGCCCGGCGCGCTGCTCTACCGGGCGGGGCAGGCCGCGGATCCGGATGCGAGACCGGTCGGAAGGATCGCTCGCGTCGCGCTGCACCACGAGTGGGGCGGGATCGCCCTCGCGCTCGTGAAGCGGGCCGTTCCGGAGGACGCCGCGCTCGAGGCTCGCGCCGGTGAAGCCGGGGCCGACGCGTCCTCCACCGCGGGCGAGATCGTCGCCTGCGCGCAGGAGGTCGTCGTGCCCTCGGACGCGGGCTCGGCGCGTGACATCCCCCGCCTCAAGCGCCTGTAGCGTCTCCGGCGCCAGCGCCGAGATCCCCTGCCTTGGCGGCCGGCCGAGGCTCCATCCGCCGCGCGGTACGAATAGACTGACCTCATGACGAAGACGCTGATCCTGCTGCGCCACGGCCAGAGCGAGTGGAACGAGAAGAACCTCTTCACCGGATGGGTGGACGTCCGCTTGACCGAGAAGGGGCGCGGCGAGGCGGCGCGCGCCGGCGAACTGCTGGCGGAGTCGGGCCTGCTGCCCGACGTGCTGCACACCTCGGTGCTGAGCCGTGCGATCCAGACGGCGAACGTCGCGCTGGAGGCGGCCGACCGCATGTGGATCCCGGTGCGCCGCTCATGGCGTCTCAACGAGCGCCACTACGGTGCGCTGCAGGGCCTGGACAAGGCGGAGACGCTGGCGGAGTACGGCGAGGAGCAGTTCATGCTGTGGCGCCGCTCGTTCGACACGCCGCCGCCGGAGCTGGACGACTCGAGCGAGTGGTCGCAGGCGGACGACCCGCGCTACGCCGACATCGACGGGGAGCGCCCCCGCACCGAGTGCCTGAAGGACGTCATCGAGCGGATGATCCCGTACTGGGAGAGCGACATCCGCCCCGATCTCGACGCGGGCAGGATCGTGCTGGTGACGGCTCACGGCAATTCCCTGCGAGCGCTCGTGAAGCACCTCGAGGGGATCTCCGACGAGGACATCGCGGGCCTGAACATCCCGACGGGCATGCCGCTCGTCTACGAGATCGGCGACAACGGCATGCCGCTCGGGCCGGGCCGGTACCTCGATCCCGAGGCCGCGGCCGCGGGCGCGGCCGCGGTGGCGGCTCAGGGGCGCTGAACCGGTCGACGAGGGGACGCTGAGCGCGGGCTGCCCGCCCGCGCTTCGGCCCGCGCAGTGCGGGCCGCCGTGCGGTAAGGGGGTGCGACGGTGTCGGTGACGCTGCTCGCGGTCTCCTGCGCGGTGGTGCTGCTCGCGGGGGCGGTGCAGCGGATCACGGGGCTGGGGTTCGCGCTGACCGCGACCCCCGCCCTGGTGCTCGGCTTCGGCCCGACGGAGGGCGTGCGCCTCGTGATGGTGCTCGGCATCGTGGCCTGCGCGCTCATGGGCGCGACGATGGTCTCGCTCATCGACTGGGCGCGATCCTGGAGCCTGATCTGGCCCGCGATGCTCACCGCCCCGCTCGCGGCGTACGCCGCCTACGTCTCGCCGCCGGCCGTGCTGATGATCCTGGTCGGGCTCGCGGCGGTGTTCGCGCTGGTGACGGCCGGGGCGCGGGGCCTCTCGAGGATGCTGCGCGGGCGGGCCGGCGGCCTCGTCGCCGGCGGGTTCGCCGGGTTCCTCAACGTCACGAGCGGTCTCTCGGGCCCGCCGCTCGTGGCCTACGCCGAGAGCATCCGGTGGCACCCGCAGCGCTTCGTCGCATCGCTGCAGCTGGTCTTCGTCGCCTACAACCTGATCGTGCTGGGGCGAGGCCTGCTCGGTCTGTTCGGCATCGGCTGAGCCGCCGCGCCGAGTCGGGCGATGCCGCTCCGAGTCGGACGATGCAGCTCGGGATCAGGGGCGCTCGATGAGCGCGGTCGCGATGGCGGCGATCCCCTCGCCGCGCCCCGTGAAGCCCAACCCGTCGCTCGTGGTGGCCGCGAGGCTGACGGGTGCGCCGACGAGTTCGCTCATGACCGCCTGGGCCTCGGCCCTGCGGGGGGAGAACTTCGGACGTTCGCCCACGATCTGCACCGAGACGTTGACGGGCGCCCAGCCGTCGGCGGCGAGCTTCCGGAGCGCGGCGCGCACGAAGCCGGTGCTGGGCGCCCCCGCCGTGTCCTCGCGGTCGACGCCCACGAGGCCGCCGATGTCTCCGAGGCCGGCGGCGGCGAGCAGGGCGTCGACCACCGCGTGGCACACGGCGTCCCCGTCGCTGTGCCCGGCCAGCCCGGGTTCGCCCGGCCAGTCGAGGCCGGCGAGCCGCAGGGGAGCGGCCGGGTCGTAGGCGTGGACGTCGAAGCCGGTACCGACCCGGATCACCGCTGGCCCCCGCCCGAGGCGCGGTGCGACGGGCCGGAGCCGTGTCGCCCGCGCCGGCCGGCTCTCCGCCCCGGCGCCGGCTCCCGCTCGGGGGAGCCGCGACGGGCATCGCCCCGCCGGTCCTCGTCGCGGGCCGCCTCGGCGGCGAGCAGCGCCTCGAGCAGCAGCAGGTCGTGCGGGGCGGTGAGCTTGTGCGCGCGCATCTCGCCGGAAACCGTCCGCACGGTGCCGCCGGCGCGCTGCACGACCTCTCCGTCATCGGTGGGCGGCGCCTGCGCCCCCGGCTCGTCCTCCTGCAGCTGGGCCGTCTCGTGCGCCGCGACGAGCGTCTCCCGGGGGAACCCCTGCGGCGTCTGGACCGCCACGAGCGAGCTGCGGTCCACGGTCTCGTGGACGACGCCCGCGTCGTCGACCTGCTTCAGCGTGTCCGAGACGGGGAGCGCCGGGATCACGGAATCGCCCGTGCGGTGCACCTCCGCGATGACGCGCTCGAAGAGCTCGGCGGGCGCGAGAGGTCGGGCGGCGTCGTGGACGAGCACCGTGTCGACGGAGTCGTGCAGGGCGCCCAGCCCGAACCGCACCGACTCGTGCCGCTCCCGCCCGCCAGAGACCACCGAGACCCGCCACCGGGTCTGCCCGGCACCGAGGCCGTGCGAGACGGCCAGCGCCTCCGCGGCGCGGGCCCGGGGCACCACGACCACGAGCTGACCGGGGTGCTCGAGCGCGAGGATGGTGCGGATCCCGTGCTCGAGCAGACTTCGGCCGTCGAGCTCCACGAAGGCCTTCGGCACACCGGCCCCGAGGCGTTCGCCGTTGCCGGCTGCGACGAGCACGACTCCCAGCGAGGGGAGGGGGTGCGGGGTCTGGATCTGCTCCTGGTCGGCGTCCGAGGTCCGTGTTCCGCTCATGGCATCAGCGTACCCGCCCGGGCTCCGAGGAGCAGGGACGGCGGGCTCCGAGAAGGGAGGGGACGCCGGGAGCGGGAACGGAGCAGGGCCCGCTCGCGGCGTGGCGAGCGGGCCCTTTCTCAGAGCACCGGGGGAGAGCCCCGATCAGGAGGCGAGCACCTGATCCAGCATCTCCGATGCCTTGTCCTCGTCGGTCTTCTCGGCGAGCGCGAGCTCGGAGACGAGGATCTGGCGGGCCTTCGCGAGCATCCGCTTCTCGCCCGCGGAGAGCGACCGCACCTCCTGGTCGCGGCGCCACAGGTCGCGCACGACCTCGGAGACCTTGATGACGTCGCCCGAGGCGAGCTTCTCGAGGTTCGCCTTGTACCGGCGCGACCAGTTGGTGGGCTCCTCGGTGAAGGGAGCGCGCAGCACCTCGAAGACCTGCTCGAGGCCCTCCTTGTCGATGACGTCGCGCACGCCCACGAGATCGCAGTTCTCGGCGGGCACCTCGATGGTCAGGTCGCCCTGGTTCACCTGCAGCTTGAGGAAGAGTTTCTCCTCCCCTCCCAGCTTGCGCGTCTTGGTCTCAATGATCTTGGCAGCGCCGTGGTGGGGGTAGACGACGGTCTCTCCGACCTCAAATTGCATCGAGTGGCTCCTTTTCAGTCCAACCTATAGAATACCACACTTCTGTCGTCTGCTTAGGCGAGCCTAAGCTGCGCCGACTCCCGCGCGAGCGATAGGATGATGTCAAACTGTCAGCGCGCTATGCGATGAACGTCTCTACCACGCTCGGAGGACCACCTTGAAGATTCGGATCGCCTCGTCCATCGCTCTCGCGGCGGCCCTCGCTCTCGGCGCTTCGGGGTGCAGCCTGATCGCTCCCATCGCGACCCTGGACCCGTACGCGCCGAGCGACGGGCGCGACATCGACGTGGACGGTCTCGAGGTGCGCAACATCCTGCTCATCGCGGATGAGACGGGCGAGAACTTCAACGTGGTGTTCACCGGGCTGAACGCGGGCGAGAGCGCGGAGGATCTGATGATCAGCTTCGTCGGCGAGGGCTCGCAGCAGGCCGCCGCCGAGTTCAGGGTGGAACCGGGTCTCAGCCAGTTCGGCGACCCCGACGACGGCGACAACCCGCCGGTGCTGGTGTCGATCCCGAACCTGAAGCCCGGGGCCACGGTCACCGCCTACCTCAGCACCCCCGGTTCGGCCGAGGTCGAGTACGAGATCCCCGTGCTCGACGGCGAGCTGGCCGAGTACGAGCGCTTCGTGCTTCCCGAGTACGTCGAGGCGGATCAGGGCGAGGACGCCGACGGCGAGGGATCCACCGAGGCGGGCGGCGACGCCGAGCAGGGCGCCGACTCCGAGAGCGCGGGCTCCGAGAGCGCGGAGTAGCCGACGGCGAGCGCGGAGGAGACGACGACGGCGCTCGCCGAGAGCGCGAGAGGGGCGGCCCCGGCCGCCCCTCCGTCGTCTCCGGGGTCGGGAGCGGCCCGAGTCCGCGCTCGCGCCGCGTCCGCGCTCGCGCTCGCGGGCGGCGCCTACCCGAAGCGGTAGCCGACGCCTCGGACGGTCGTCACGAGCTTCGGGTCGGAGGGCTGCTCCTCGATGCGCGAGCGGATCCGCTTGACGTGCACGTCGAGGGTCTTGGTGTCCCCGTAGTAGTTGCTGCCCCACACGCGGTCGATGAGCTGGCCCCGGGTGAGCACGCGGCCGGAGTGCCGCATCAGCAGTTCGAGCAGCTCGAACTCCCGCAGGGGCATCGCGACCTCCTCGCCGCGCACGGTGACGGCGTGCCGCTCGGAGTCGAGCCGGATCCCCTTCTCCTCGAGCACCCCCTCCTCGGGCTCGGGTTCCAGCTCGTCGCCCGTGCCCGATCTGCGCAGCGCCGCGCGCACCCGGGCGAGCAGCTCGCGGGTCGAGTAGGGCTTGGTGATGTAGTCGTCGGCGCCGAGCTCGAGCCCGACGACGATGTCGATCTCGCTGTCCTTCGCGGTCAGCATGATGACGGGCACCTGGGAGCGGGCTCGGATCGAGCGGCACACCTCGGTGCCCGGGAGGCTCGGCAGCATGAGGTCGAGCAGCACGAGGTCGAAGGCCTCCTCGGGGAAGACGCGGATCGCCTCCGCGCCGTCGTCGACCACCCGCACGCGGTAGCCCTCGCGTTCGAGGAGGAAGGAGAGTGGCTGGGAGATCGACTCCTCGTCCTCGACGAGCAGGATGCGCTGGCTCACTGCTGGGGTCCTTTCTCGATCGGCTTCTTCTTCGGCTTCTTCTTTTTCTTCTTCTTCGCGGCACCCGCCGGCGCCTCCTCGGCGAGGGGGAATGTGAGCGAGAAGCTGGATCCGACGCCGGGCTGCGACCATACGTCGATGTCGCCGCCGTGCGCCCGCATCGTGTGGCGCGCGATGCTCAGGCCGAGGCCGGTGCCGCCGCCGTCGCGGCTGCGCGAGTCGTCCACCCGGTAGAAGCGCTCGAAGATGCGGGGCAGGTGCTCGGGGGCGATGCCCTCTCCCTGGTCGGTGATCGTCACGACGACGCTGCGCTGCTCGAACTCCAGGCCGACGCCCACCCGGCCGCCGGGCGGCGAGTGGGTGATGGCGTTGCTGAGCAGGTTGGCGACGGCGACCCCCAGCGCAGCCGGCCGGCCGAGCACGTACGAGGAGCGCTCGGCGTCCTGCGCGTCGGTGACGACCATCTCGACGCCGTGCTGGGCGGCGAATGTGCGGTGGGCCTCCACCTCGGTGCGGACGAGGTCGCGCACCGACACCGGCTCCCGGTCCTCGGGGCGCAGGGTGGACTGCGCCTCGGACAACTGGATGATGTCGCGCGAGAGCTCGCTGAGGCGCTTCGACTCCTTCATCAGGCTCTTCGCGAAGGTGCGGACCGTGCCGGGCTCCGCGGCGGCCTCGTGGACGGCCTCCGAGAGCAGGCCGATCGCGGCGATCGGCGTCTTCAGCTCGTGACTGACGTTCGCGATGAAGTCGCGACGCATCGCGTTCACCCGCTGTTCCTCGCCGAGGTCGTCGGCGAGCACCACGAGGAAGCGGCGCTGCAGCCGCACGAGGTGCACGCGGACGGTGTGCCTCGGGTCCGAGGGGTCCGGCTCCCGGGTGTCGGGCACACCGCTCGACATCACGCCCCTGGCCCGCCTCAGGAACTCGGGATCGCGCAGCTCCTCGCCGCTGATCCGCTGATCGTCGCGGGCGGCCCGGTTCACGTACACGGGCGTGAGCGAAGCGTCGAGGATCACCGCGAAGGTGTCGATCTCGTTGAGGATCTCGACGGCGATCTCCGGCAGCTCGGGGCGGAGCTCGGCCGCGCGCCGGCGACCGGCCCGGCGGGCCACGAGGATCGCCGCGGTGATCGCTGCGCCGATCACGACGCCGAGCCCCACGGAGGCGAGCACGAGCACAGACGGGGTCATGCTCTTCATCGTATGGGTCGCCGTCTGCCGGCGACGCGGAGTTCAACTGCTGTTCACCTCCGGGCTCGGCGCTGTTCACCGCCGCGGGGGAGACTCGTTCGAGGAAGCGCGCTCGCCCGGCCGGAGGCGCCCCCGTCGACGCGATAGGTTGACTGGACAGCGAGAAGCGCGAGAACGAGAAGGGAACCATCGGTTATGCGGGAAGTCTTCCAGCAGTCGCTGCGCGAGGTGCAGGATCGCCTGGTGCAGATCGCCGAACTCGTCGAGTCGTCGATCCAGAGCGCCACGTCGGCGTTCGGCAGCTCCGACGTCGCGCTCGCCGAGCAGGTGATCGACGGTGGCGAGGAGATCGAGGCGCTCGCCTCGGCGCTCGACGAGCTCACGATCGACATCCTCGCCCGCCAGCAGCCGGTCGCGTCCGACCTGCGGCTCATGGTGGGAGCGCTCCGGATGAGCGCCTCGCTCGAGCGGATGGGCGACCTCGCCCAGCACATCGCGCAGCTCGCCCGGTACCGCTACCCGGAGAGCGCGATCCCCGAGGGGCTGAAGAAGACCTTCGCGCGGATGGGCCGGCTCGACGTGCAGATGGCGGAGAAGCTGGTCACGCTGCTGCGCACGATGGACCCGTCGACGATCTCGGAGATCCGGAACCTCGACGACGACCTGGACGAGCTGCACGCGAAGGTCTTCGAGAAGGTGCTTGGCGACCGCCTCGCCGACAACCCCACCGCCGTCGTCGATGCGACCCTCGCGAGCCGCTACCACGAGCGCTTCGGCGACCACGCGGTGAACATCGCGAAGTACGTGCAGTTCTTCCTCAGCGGCCAGCTGGACTAGGGCTAGGCGGTTCCCGTGGGCCTGTCCTTCGCGGCTCGTCAGTAGACGCTCGAAAATCGCGAAAACGGGACCTCTGCTGACGAGCTGACGACGGTACGCTCGGCACAACGGCGCACCTATCCGCTCGGCCCCTAAGCTGGGACACGTGAAACAACGGATCTACGACTCCCAGCGACAGGAGCTGGTCGACCTCGACCCGCGCGTTCCCGGGGAGGTCGGGATGTACGTCTGCGGGCCGACCGTGCAGTCGGCTCCGCACATCGGGCACCTGCGCAGCGCGCTCGCCTACGACCTCATCCGGCGCTGGCTCACCGCGAGCGGGCAGCGCGTCACCCTGATCCGCAACGTCACCGACATCGACGACAAGATCCTCGACAACGCGCGTCTCGCGCAGGAGGCCGGCGGGTCCGAGGAGTGGTGGGCGCTGGCCTACCGGGTCGAGCGCGAGTTCACGGCGGCCTACGACGCGATCGGGGTGCAGCCGCCGACGTACGAGCCGCGGGCGACGGCCAACATCCGGGAGATGATCGCGCTGATCGAGCGGCTCATCGAGCGCGGGCACGCCTACCCCGCGGAGGACGGCACCGCGAGCGTCTACTTCGATACGGCGAGCTGGCCGGCCTACGGCGCGCTCACGCGGCAGCAGCGGGATCAGATGGAGGACGCGGCGGACGGGGACCCGAGCTCGGCGGCCGGCAAGCGGGATCCGCGCGACTTCGCACTCTGGAAGGCGCACCGCGACTCCGAGCCCGAGACCGCCGCCTGGCCCTCGCCCTGGGGGGCCGGCCGGCCCGGCTGGCACATCGAGTGCTCGGCGATGGCCACGCGCTACCTCGGCGAGGAGTTCGACATCCACGGAGGCGGCCTCGACCTGCGCTTCCCGCACCACGAGAACGAGCTGGCGCAGTCGACGGCGGCCGGTCACCCGTTCGCGCGGCACTGGATCCACAACGGCCTCGTGAACACGGGCGGGCAGAAGATGTCGAAGTCGCTCGGCAACTCGCTCTTCGCCGCGGACCTGCTGGCGGCGGCCCGGCCCATCGTGCTGCGCTACTTCCTGGGCTCGGCCCACTACCGCTCCGTGCTCGAGTTCTCGGAGTCGTCGCTCGCGGAGGCCGCGGCGGCCTTCGGGCGCATCGAGAACCTGCTCGACCGCGTCGAGGAGGCGGGCCTGGAGCTTCCGCCCGCGGGAGCGGCCGGCGCGGATCCGCGGAACCTTCCTCGGGCGTTCGTCGAGGCGATGCTCGACGACTTCGCCGTGCCGCAGGCGCTCGCCGTGCTGCACGGCGCCGTGCGTGCGGCGAACACGCAGCTGGACGATCCGACGGGCGGGGATCGCGCCGAGATCCGAGAGCTCGCGCAGCAGATCGCGGGTATGCTGGACGTTCTGGGCCTGAACCCCCGCGATCCCGCGTGGCTGACGAGCGGGGGAAGCGGGGACGAGGCGGCTGCGGCGCTCGGAGAGCTGGTCGAAGCGCTCCTCGAGCAGCGCGCCGACGCGCGCAGGGCCAAAGACTTCGCCACGAGCGACGCGATCCGGGACCGCCTGCAGGCGGTCGGGATCACCATTGAAGACAGTCCGAACGGAACCCGCTGGAGTCTCGCATGAGCAACAAGAAGGGGCGCCCAGGCGCCGTCCGCAAGAAGAGCCGCGGAAAGGCCGTCGGCTCCGGCGGGCAGGGGCGGCAGGCGCTCGAGGGCCGCGGCCCGACGCCGAAGGCCGAGGATCGGCCCTACCACCCCGCGGGCAAGGCGAAGGCCGCCCGCGAGCGCCTGCAGGCGGCGCGCGAGCGGCACGGCGTCGGCAGGCAGGCCGAGCGGCCGGCCAGAGGGCAGCGCAAGTCGGAGGACGTCGAACTCGTGACCGGCCGCAACGCCGTGCTCGAGGCGCTGAGGACGAAGGTGCCCGCGACCTCGCTGCACATCGCCGCGAAGGTGGAGATGGACGACCGCATGCGGGAGATCCTGCGCCTCGCCGTCGGCCGGGGCATTCCCGTGCTCGAGGTGATGCGCGCGGAGCTGGACCGCATGACGAGCCGCGACACCGTGCACCAGGGTGTGGTGCTGAAGGTGCCCCCGATGGAGTACGCGCACCCGCAGGAGGTGCTCGACGACGTGCTGGACCGCGGCGAGACGCCGCTGTTCGTCGCGCTCGACGGAGTGACCGACCCCCGCAACCTCGGCGCGATCATCCGATCGGTCGCCGCCTTCGGCGGCCAGGCGGTCGTCGTGCCGCAGCGTCGCTCGGCCGGGCTCAACTCCGCGGCCTGGAAGACCTCCGCGGGCGCGGCCGCCCGCATCCCGGTGGCGATGGCCTCGAACCTGACGCAGACGCTCAAGGAGTTCAAGAAGCGCGGCGTCTTCGTGGTCGGCCTCGACGGCGACGGCGATGTGCAGCTCCCCGATTTCGAGCTCTCCGACCGGCCGCTCGTGCTGGTGGTCGGCAGCGAGGGCAAGGGCCTGTCGCGACTCGTCACCGAGACCTGCGACGCGATCGTCTCGGTGCCGATCAGCGCGGCCACCGAGTCGCTGAACGCGGGCATCGCGGCGAGCGTGACCCTCTACGAGGTCTCGAAGCGGCGCGCGCTCACGGAGTAGCCGGCCCCGGTGGCGAAGCGCTCGCGGGCGCGCACCTAGAGCACGGCGATGCACGTCGCCCGCCACCGTCGCCGGACGTACTCCATCCGGATCGCCACGGCGAACGACCGGGCCGAGGTGTGCATCACGACGGCCGCCTCGACGGCGGTGACGCGGGGGCGCCCCATGGCGACCCGTCCGGGGGTCGGGGCGGTGCGCCTGCCGTCCCCGTAGACCGTGCGGCGCTCCGCGTGGAGCGTCCGCATCCTGATGAGGTGCTCGGCGACCTCCTGGGAGATCCAGCCGCTCAGGCCGGCGATGCTCCGGGTGCCGTCCACGACCTCGAGCGCCTGCACCGCCAGACGGGTGACGAGCGCCGGGTGCGGATCGGGGATGCCCGCGGCCGGTCCGCGTAAGGTGATCGCGCCGTGCGTCGCCGGGGCGGGACGGGCGGCGCCCGCCAGAGGCCGCTGGGCGGGGAGGCCGACGCCCGCCCTCCCGGCCGCTCGGAGCGGCTGCGCGGCGATCTCCTCCCGACGTCTCGGGCTCGGGGCTGCTGCGGTGGGCATCGGGGGGCTCCTCTCGGCGGATTCCGGCACGACGTCGCCGCTTCGCGGCGCCCCCTCCCTCGCCATCGATGCACGGTGCGTGTCTGGAACCCCACCATAAGAAACAGGTGTCAATCAGCGTCAACGCGCGTCCGCCGCCGATGCGCGCAGGATCAGGGGCTGCGCAGCCGAGGCGACGGAGCCCAGGGGGCGGGTTCTTCGAGCCGGTGACTGCGGGGCCTCGGAGGTTTCCTCCTCTAGGCTGATGCTGTGTCTACGCTCCGCAACCTCGCTACCCAGTACTCCTCCCTGAGCGACGAGGAGATCGAGTGGCTCGAGCTGCTCAGGCTCGACTGGCCGCTGCTCGCCGATCTCGCGCTCGGCGACGTCGTGCTGTGGGCCCCGACCGAGGACGGCAACTACCTGGCGATCTCGCACAGCCGCCCGGCGGGGTCGGTGACGCTCTTCTACCGCGACGTGCTCGGGGACTTCCTGCGCTCCGACTGGCGCGGCATCGTCGACGAGGCGATGGAGACCAGCCGGTCCGTCGTGTCGACGGCGCCCGCCTGGTACGAGGAGAACCCGATGCGGCTCTCGGCCTACCCCGTGAGCCGGCGGGACGAGGCGGGCGCCGTGCACGGCCCCTTCGCCGTGATCACGCTGCACACGAGCGCGGCCGACAACCACAGCGCCTCCCGCATCGGCGCGGCCTTCCGCGAGTGCGCGGACGACCTCTTCGAGATGATCCAGCAGGGCCTCTTCCCCTCGCCCGGCACTACGCGCGGGCGCGAGCGGGGCGCGCCGCGCGCGGCGGACGGGCTCGTGAGGGTGGACCCCGAGGGTGTCGTCACCTTCGCCAGCCCCAACACGCAGACCACGTTCTCGCTGCTCGGCTACCGCGACGAGCTCGAGGGCGAGAACTTCAGCGAGGTCGTCGCCGAGGTCGTGAAGGGGCACTTCGACACGAACGAGTCGCTGCCGCTCATCACGCAGGGCAGGATCGCCAAGCGCGCCGACATCGAGGAGCGCGGGCGCATCGTGACGCTGCGCTCGATCCCCGTCATCCGCGAGGACGAGCGCGCCGGCGGCATCATCCTCACCCGCGACGTCACCGACCTGCGTCAGCAGGAGCAGGAGCTCATCACCAAGGACGCGACGATCCGCGAGATCCACCACCGGGTCAAGAACAACCTGCAGACGGTCGCCTCGCTGCTCCGCGTGCAGGCGCGCCGGGCCCGGAGCGAGGAGGCCAAGCAGGTGCTCGGCCAGGCCATGCGCCGGGTGGCCGCGATCGCGGTCGTGCACGACACGCTCTCGACCGGCCTCTCCCAGATCGTCGACTTCGACGTCGTCTTCGACCGGGTGCTGGGTCTCGCCGCCGAGGTCGCGAGCCTGCACAACACGATCGTGCACCCTCGCAAGGAGGGGGTGTTCGGCGAGCTGCCCTCGGAGTACGCGACGCCGCTCGCGCTCGCGCTGACCGAGGTCGTGACGAACGCCGTCGAGCACGGGCTCGCGGGGCGCGAGGGCGAGGTCATCATCCGCGCCGACCGCTCCGAGGAGCGCCTGGCGGTCGAGGTGATCGACAACGGCACCGGGCTCCCCGGCGGCGCCGTGGGCGACGGCCTCGGCACCCAGATCGTCCGCACCCTCATCGAGGGCGAGCTGGGTGGCAGTATCGCCTGGGCCGCGCACGAGGGCGGCGGCACGCGCGTCGTGATCGAGATCCCGCTGCACTGGATCGCGGCCCACACCCGTCCCATCCCGCGGGTCGGCGAGTAGCCGGCGCCGAGGGCGGGGCCGACGTGGTCGGCGAGCCCCCCTAGCGTTCGGACGCTCTCCTGCTCCGGGCATTGCGCAGCACGACGGCGGTGCCGACGAGCAGCAGCAGCGCCCCGAGTCCGATGACCGTCACGGTGATCCAGGTCGCCGCGCTGACCGTCCCGGGAGCGAGCGCCCGCTGCGCCACGTAGCAGCAGAACGCGAGGATCAGCGCGCCCCAGACGATGGGCCCCGTGCGGGGTCCGGGCCTCTCGGGGCGTCTCGCGGGGATCCCGCAGCCGTCGGGTCGACTCGCAGCGTCCCCCTCCCGGGCCGGATCCCTCTCGGGCTCGGAGCCCGGGGCCTCGCGCTCCGGAGGCGTGAGCGGGACCGTCGGGGCGGTCTCGGGCGTGTCTCGCGGCTCGGGGCCCTCGGGGGCGCCCTCGCCGGGTCGGTTCGGTTCGGTGCTCATCTCGCCATCTCCGCTTCCAGCTGCTCCAGCTCGTCGGTGATCTGCTGCTTCTCGTCGTTCAGGTCCCTGCGATCCCGGCCGTCGATGCCGGGCTCGGAGAGCTCCCACTCCACGCGCTCGAGCCGTTCCTCGAGGTCGCGGCGATCCTGCTCGATCTGCCGGCGATCGCCCGTGCCCGACTCCTCGTCCTCCGATGAGGAGATCGCCGCGCCCTCCGCACCGTACACCCGCACGTTGCCTCCGAGCACGTAGACGGTCGCCCGCGCGACGGAGGCGTCGGCGCGTGCGTCGCCCGTGTCCTCGAGGTTCGCGCCGATGGTCCGGCTGAGGAAGGGTCCCGAGATCCTGAACCCGTCCGACCCGGTGCCCTGCTCGCCGATGTTGCCCGCGAGCACCCGCACGTCGACGAGGGCCGGGGCCTCCTCCGGGAGGTGCACGCTCGCGTTGCCCGCGAGCAGCCACACGGCCAGATCCTCGTCCCGGCCAACGGAGGCCCCGGAATCGTCGAGGTAGCCCAGATCGACGTGGGCGTTCCCCGCGAGCATCACGGCGCCCGGCTCGTGGTTCCCGCCGACGTGCATCGTCCCGAAGGGGTGGAACCGGGATCCCCACGGGAGCACCGCCGTGAAGATCAGCGCCACCACCGCGCAGGCGGAGACGAAGCCGATCCACCCGGTGTGGCGCCCCCGCACACCGGCGACGATGAGGGAGACGGCGCAGACCGCGAGACCGGCGACGAGCGCGGCCACGAGCACCGCGTGCCCGTCGTCCCACCGGAGCGCGGACGGCAGCCAGTCGCCGTTCAGCGCCCAGATCGCGGTGAGACCGGCGGCGAGCAGCGCGAGCGCCAGGGTGAGGATGGTCTGGCCGGCGCCGAGCCGGTGCGCGTCGTGATGCTCGGCGTACCGCGCGCTCCACTCGTCGGCCTGCCTGCCGACGTCCTCGCCCCACTTGGCGGCGCGCTCGCCGAACTGCTCGCCCCAGGCGCTCGCCCGCTCACCCGCGCGGGTGGCGAACTCCTCGGTGCGATCCGCGAAGGCGCGGGTCTCCTCGGTGAAGCTCACGGGCGGCGGCTCGGCGCCGCCCGATGCGGGGGCCTCCCGCTCCGCGCGCCCCCCCTGGTCGCGGCCGCGCTTCAGGATCACCCGGCGCACGTACACGAAGCCGAGGACCAGGATCGCGATCCAGCACATCCAGGCGAGGGTCGCGCTGAGCCAGGACGGCATGCCGACGGCCTCCCACAGGTCCCAGCCCCAGATCCCGAACATCGGGGCGGGTGAGAGCGTGGGCAGGATGATTCCGAGGATCGCCGGGATGAGGACGACCGCGGCGATCACGATCGCCGCCACCGTCACTCCCGGCCGGGCTCGCCCCCGGACGATCTCCTCCACATGGATGCGGCCGGTTCCGTCGGGGAGCAGCAGCCAGCCGGTGAGGTACAGCAGGAGCCCGGGACCTCCGAGCAGCGCGAGCACCACGAAGAGGCCCCGCACGATCAGCGGGTCGATGCGGGCTCTCTTCGCGATGCCACCGGCGACGCCGGCGAACCAGCGATCGTCGCCGCGCACGATGCCGAGGCCGCGCAGCCAGGCGAAGAATCCGCTGCCGGGGGGCCTCGAGGGCTGCGAACCGGCCGGGTCCTGAGGAGGGGTCGTCTCGTTCATGCTTCGAGTCTGCTCGGTCGGCCGCGGGCCCGCCATGGGGGTTCTCCCTGACCGACCCCTGAATCTCGCCCCTGAGCGCGCGGATGCCGGAAGCGGGTGCTTGGATGGAGGTATGGAACCGGGACCCCTCCGCCGAGTGCGCGACGAGCGCGTGATCGCCGGGGTGTGCGCCGGGCTCGCCGAGCACCTGGGCGTCCAGCCCGTCGCGGCGCGCATCGCGATGCTGGTCTTCGCGCTGTTCGGCGGCGCGGGGGTGATCTTCTACCTCTGGCTGTGGGCGACCGTGCCGCTCGAGGGGGAGTCCGAGGGGATTCTGCCGATGCGCCGCGCGCTGACGAGGCCCGCGTCGGCGGTGACGGAGAGGCGCGCCGGGGGCCTCGGCTCCGGCGAGCCGGGAGGCGCGGGTCCCGGCCCCGCCTCCGGGACGGATCCCGACTCCGGCGATCCGGGAGGGGCGGCCGGCGGCCCGGCGGAACGTCGGGATTCCGGGGCCGGCGTCGCAACGAGGCCGAGCTGGCCCGTCGCCGAGATGCTCCTCGGGGGCTGCCTGCTGATCGCGGGCGCCGCCCTCGTGCTCTTCCAGCTCGGGGTGCAGCTGCGCCTCGAGGTGATCCTGCCCGCGATGGCGGTGCTCGTCGGCGTGGGCCTCACCTGGTGGCAGATCGCCGACCGCGACAGGCCGGATCGCAACCAGATCCCGCGAGTGCTCGCCGCGCTCGCGCTCGTCGCCGTGGGCGTGCTCATGTTCTTCGTCACCGCCAGGCAGCCGAACGCCTGGACGGTGATCGCCGCCGCGCTCGCGGTGCTGGCGGGGGTCGCGTTCGCGATCGCTCCCTGGCTGCTGCGGATCAACCGCGAGCTGATGGCCGAGCGGGCGGGGCGCGCCCGCGAGACGGAGCGAGCGGAGATCGCCGCGCATCTCCACGACTCGGTGCTGCAGACGCTCGCCCTGATCCAGCAGCGCTCCGAGCCGGGCAGCGACGTCTCGAGGCTCGCGCGCGGCCAGGAGCGCGAGCTGCGGGAGTGGCTGTTCCGCACGGCGGACGGAGCCGCCCCGGAGGCGAGAGAGGCGATCGATGTCGAGCTCCGCGCTCACGCCGCGGCGCTCGAGGAGCACCACGCCGTGCGCTTCGAGGTCGTCGTCGTCGGCGGGGCTGGATCGGGGCGCGGCGCGGGACAGGCGGTCCCCGAGGCGATCGTCGCCGCCGCCCGCGAGGCGATGCTCAACGCAGCGCGGCACGCGGGAGGCAGCGTGACCGTCTACATCGAGCTGGCGCCGGGGAAGGTCTCCGTCGACGTCACCGACCGGGGGCCCGGGCTCGACGCCGCCGCGCTGCCCGATGGGCGGATGGGCGTCCGCGAGTCGATCCTCGGCCGCATGGCGCGCGCCGGCGGCACGGCCAGGATCGTCGCCGGCCCCGGCGGTTCCGGCACCTCGGTGCGCCTCTCCATGCCGCTCGACGCGCCTCCGGACGCGCCCGGCGGCACCGGGAGCGGTGCCGAGACGGCCGGCGGAGAGGCGGGAGCGCGCGGATGAGCGGAAGCACGGAGGAGGACGGTGTGAGCGGAGACAGGGTGAGCGGAGATCCCGTGCGGGTGGTGATCGTGGACGACCACCAGATCTTCCGCTCGGGGCTGCGCGCCGAGCTCGGCCCCGAACTGGAGGTGGTGGCCGAGGCGGCGACCGTGGACGAGGCGGTGACCGTGATCCCGAGCTGCCGTCCGGACGTGGTGCTGCTCGACGTGCACCTGCCCGGCGGCAGCGGGGGAGGCGGCGCCGAGGTGCTGCGTCGGATCGGGGGCGCTGCCGGGCCGACGCGCTTCCTCGCGCTCAGCGTGTCCGACGCGGCCGACGACGTGGTCAGCGTGATCCGTGCGGGCGCCCGCGGGTACCTCACGAAGACCAGTTCCGGCGCCGAGGTGACCGCCGCGGTCGTGCGCGTGCACGGCGGCGACGCGGTGTTCTCTCCCAGGCTCGCCGGGTTCGTGCTCGACGCATTCGGGGCGGGCGTCGGCGAGACCGCCGCCGCCGACGACGAGCTCGACCGCCTCTCGGCCCGCGAGCAGGAGGTGATGCGCATGATCGCGCGGGGGTATGCCTACAAGGAGGTCGCCGCGGAGCTCTTCCTCTCGGTGAAGACGGTGGAGACCCACGTGTCGAACGTGCTGCGCAAGCTCCAGCTCTCCAATCGCCACGAGCTCACCGCCTGGGCGCTCTCGCGCCGCCTGCTCTAGCTGTAGTTCCCAGTGAGGTTGTGAACGCGATCTGACGGGGTCAGCCCTCCGATCCCGGTATGGGGTCGGTGATGATTGTAGTGATGCAGCCAGGCCTCGTACGTCTCGGCCCTGGCTGCATCACTGTC
>NZ_JAEHOH010000020.1 GCF_016522505.1 Leucobacter chromiisoli
TCTCGGGTGCAACAGCACGAGAGAGCGCCGGGACCACGGCCAGGATCGCGTCGGCCTGATCCCCGAGAACGTTCGTCCACAGCGGTTCGTGCAGGCGCGGGGTGATCGTCCGCAGAACTTCGATCAGCCGCTCCCGTGCGTCTCCGTCCGGTACCGTGAGCGCCTCGTCCAGGGCGTCGAGTTTCGCGCGCATCTCGAACGCCCGCGCCCACACGCTTTCCCAATCCCCGTCGCCGTCTTCACCGATCAGATCCTGAGAGCTCGTTATCTTCACGATGTCGTCGCACTGCTGCTTGATGATCTCGCCGAGCGTTCGTGCGCCACTCCTCGTCCGCTCATGAGCTTCGGTGGACGCTTCGAGAGCATCAGCGAGACGACGAATCAGCAGAATCGCCTTGTCGAGTTCGCGCGCGGTGGGCTTGCCGACATAGGACGAGGAAGCGAACTCTCGTGCCTCCATCGCCAGAGAGCGGGTCTTCTCATCGGTCATGGTCGTTCTCCTCTCCGAGAATGGCGCGAGCGAGGTGAAGCGTGACCATCTCGTCGGCGCTTGCGCACCCGGCGGTGCTGGGTTGACGCATCGCTTCCAGAACCAATCGCATGTGAGCGAGCATCGGCCCTACCGTGCGAGACAGGGCGACGATCAGCGCGGCATCCCCCGGCAAGCGACATTCAGATGCCACCATCACGTCGTCGCTCATTCCGGTGCCAGCGAAGACGGACGGCCACTTCAAGTCGCGCGTCGCCCACCACTCGCCGGGCGTCGCCTCGTCTCGCAGCTGCTCAAGCTTGCAGATCGCACGCTCCAGAATCTCGATAGCGGTCACGACTTCACCTCCATGTTCTTGCGGCGGATCCATCCGCCATTGGGCTTGTCTACGTTTCCTCGGACGACGAGTTCGAACACGCGACCGCAGCGATCGCACCGCCATATGGTGCCGACGCCGATCGTCCAGTAGAGCGGCGGGATGCACATGCAGAACGGCTTTCCATCCGGCAATGGCACGTGCTTGATGATGCCCATCACTGCATCCCCTTGATGCCGAGCGCCGAAGCGATGTCCGGGCGCAGAGTGCCCTCTTCGTAGAGTGCGAGAGTTGCCTCGGACCGCTCGATCGGCTTATCCTCCTGGATCTCGAGCCGCATGATCGCGATGAGGTTCGTGATCCGCGCCTGCTCGTTCTGGATGCGCTGCTGCTCCACCAGGGCGATCGTCGCGGAGGCCTGCATGAGAGTGCCGTACTCCATCACCTTTTCGTGGTCTGGGTGCCCGCTCTCGTACTGGTCGTTCACGAGCTCGCGCCAGCCGAGAGCATCGGCGACATGGTCGGTTCGTTCAGTCATGGTGTTTCCTCCTCGTCTTCCGGCCCCCAGAGGTAGACCGTTCGGTTACAGCGGTCGCACCGCATGTAGTGGTTCTCGGGCGGCTCATACCAAGGCCCATAGGTCCGGTACGGTCGCCCGCAGTTCTCGCAGTTCATCCGGCGACCTCCGCGAACACGTGATCCCACGAGTCGCGTTCGGCCGGCGGTTCCAGTAGTGCGCCGAGGATCGACTCGGCGAGCAGCGGCGGGACCGCGTTCCCGATCGCGAGGAACCGCTCGCCCTGGTTCCCCGGCCAGGCCATGCCCGGCGGGAACGACTGCAACGCCGCCGCCTCCCGGTAGGTGACGCGAACTCCGGGAAGTTGACCCGGCTTCAGGCCCGACCTGCCCGAATGCCCTCCGACATCCCTCCGGCTGCCGTCGCCGAGCTGGCGGCCAACTAGCATCCCGCCCGCAGCGCGGCGAGAAGTCACAATAGTGGGCGCGGGACGCTCAGCAGGCCAGCTCGGTTTCTCGCTTGAGGCTTTGCTCGTGAGTGCCGTGATGCGATGTTGGCCGTTCAGCACCCATGCAGCCGTCTGGCTACCAGTAACAGTGTGTGCTGGCTCACACATCTCCCGCGGAATCTGGCCTGAAGTCTCGACTGCTGTCTTACCCGCCCCAGCGAAAACCCGCGACCGATCACCCACTCCGAGCGCCTCCGCCATCGACACCCACTTCTCGACCCCAGGGTCAAGGCGTACGGGATCGGTCGAGTAGTAGCGGGAGTGCGTCGGCGGGGGCGGCTGCACTTTGCCGTCGAGGCGGGCCATGAGGATCGCACGCTTCCGGGTCTGCGGCACCCCGTACTGCTCGGCGCGGAGTATGCCCGTCCACACGGAGTACCCGAAGCCGCGCATGATGTTCGCGTATGCGTGCCACACAGGCATGACCTCGGGCACCTGCTCCAGCGCCACGAGGCGGGGCCGGTGACCGTAGATGTGCGCAAGCGGTGTGAGTACGAGTGACGTACGAGGGTCGAGCGAGTCATTCAGGCGATGTAGCTTCTCCGCGTTCGTGTAGCGGTGCCCGTAGATGGCTCGCAGCACGTCATCGAGCGCTTTCCGTCCCTCCCCCTTGCCCGCCATCGAGAACGTTTGGCACGGCGGCGACGCGATGTACAGGTCGTGCTCCGGCACGAGATGAGGGTTGAACAGGCCCGTCCACACGTTCCGGTAGATTGTCCGCAGGCCGTTCGCCGATCGCATGCGGATCGCAGACGGAGCGATTTCCACCCCGTACTCCCGGATCCGGAGACGTTCGCACGCGACACCCCAGCCGAGGCCCGCGAAGTGATCCACCGCGATGATCTGGGCGCTCATGCTGTACCGCCTCGGGGCGTGAGTGTTTCCACGTTGTCCTCCTGGTGAAATGACGAGAGCGCCCCGACCGTGATGGGACGCTCTCTAGAATTAAGTAAGCCCCGTGATCTGCGGGGTTCAGAGTGAAGCGAAGTCGAACGCCTGCTGCTCAAGGCGCTTGGCTATGACTTCGCAGTAGCTTTCTTTAACCTCAACACCGATTGCTTTGCGCCCGAGGTTTCGGGCCGCGATGAGTGTTGCGCCGCTCCCAGCGAACGGGTCAGCGACCGTTCCGGGTGGGCACTTCTCGATCAGTGCCTCCATGAGCGCGACCGGCTTCTGGTGTGGATGCACGCGCCCGTTCCTCCCGAGAGACTGCACTGGTGCGCAGGTGATCACGTCACTCGTCCGTGGCCCGCGAAAGCCTTTCCCAAGTATGTAAATCTCTTGATGGGCAGGCTTCCAGGGCAGATCCATCGCACCCATACCGAGAGCGCCCTTGGTATCCCACACGAGCACTTGCCGCGTTCCTGCAGGGCGTGGTATTCGCCATGTTCCGAAGATGATCTGTGGAGCGTCCGGCCCCACAGTGCGTTCGTGTGTGAGGATCGCGTAGTCACGTAGCGTCGTGTCTTTGTCGCCTTCGATGCTGCGCGCGAGAGTGTCGCGGCGGGAGTTTGACTGGTAGTCGATGCCGTAGGGCACGTCGGAGACGAGCACGTCTGCAGCAGCCCATAGTGTCGGTATCTCCTCGCATTTCGCGTGGTATAGCGTCACGTAGTCGTCTTCGTAGTACGGCTTCACTGACTCCCACCGCCTTCGTGCTTTCCGCACACCCAGCACTCACCATTGGCCACACCGAACTCTTTGGAATCGCCTCTGTTGTAGTTGTGCCCTCTAACGGTGTCCTCGCACGCGGCGTAAGCGACTCCTGCCGCAATTTCAGTTCGGTACCGGTCGAACGCCTCTGGCTTAATTCCCATTTCGGCGAGGTGCTTATCTCGCCATGGTGCCCAGCGGTGCTTCGGTGAAAGCTCTTCATAGTCGTAACCGTCTTCCGTGTTCGACTCAATGCCACACCCAAGCGTGTAGCCTTCTCTGTTTCGCACGTACTGGACTTGCTGACGCGTGATACCGCAGATAAGGCATCGCTGTTTCACGTCGCTCATGTTTCACCTCCTGGTGGTACAGCGAACGGCCCCGCGCACTGGTACTGCACGGGGCCGTTCGCTAGGGATAAGAAAACCCCGCCTGTTAGCGGGGTTCGCGGGAGTTGAGGATGCTGGTCGTGTCCGACCGTTTCCGTTTGCGGCGGGCTTTCTGGATCGGGCCGGCGATGCATGCGATCAGGATGATGAGGATCACGATCGCGAGGACACCGACCACGGTCCAACCGAGGAGATCGATGAAGAGGGACCAGGGGTTCATACTGTTGCCTTTCGTCGTGCGAGTGCTTCTGCGCTCATCTTGGGGCCGCGCCAGGTGCCATTCTCTAGGCGGAGTAGCACGCCCGCGTACTTCACCTCGGATGGTGGAAGGCAGACGCGGTTACCCTGCTTGTCGGTGATGCGGTGAGCATCGAACACGGTTTCGCCTTCGAAGGTTTCGTGGCAGGCGCCGCAGTGCCCGGTCCGGTTACCGCGCTGTCTCCACGTCTTCCCGCAGGCCCCGTGACTGGTGTTGTGGTCAGAAGGGCTGGTCGGTGTCACCGAAACCACCTCCGAACGCTTGAGGGTCTTGGTTTTTAGAGCCGAACCCCTGCCCCCGGGACTCCTGGTGCCACCCAACCCCTGAACCCGCGCCAGAGCCGCCTGCGTAGGCTGCCTGGCCGTTGTTCTGGGTGCGGGTCACCTGGGCGGAGGCCCAGCGGAGGGTCGGCCCGACCTCTTCGACCTCGAGGTCGAGAGAGGTGCGCTGCTGGCCCTGGTTGTCGGTGTAGCTGCGCTGCGTCAGCCGGCCCTGCACGATGACACGCATACCCTTCGTGAGCGACTGCACCACGTGGTCGGCGTATTCACCGAACACTCGACACCCGAGCCAGAGCGCTTCCCCGTCCTCCCAGTCCTTCGTCTGCCGGTTCTGCACTCGAGGGGTGGATGCGATGCGGAACGTGCACCACGACTTCCCCGACTGGGAGACGCGCGGTTCTGGATCCGCGACGAGGTTGCCTACTACGGTAATGAGCGGTTCGCCTGCCATTAGATGGTTTCCTTTCCTGCGCGGACTGCGTCCACGACTTCTTGCTGGTACTTCGTGAGCGTGCCTGTGAAGGGCTCCTCGTAGGCTGCCGCCCCAATGGCGGCGAGGGTGAGTGCGTCGGCCTCGTTGTTGTTGCCGATCACCACATCGGGGTAGCGGCGCGCGGTGGCGAGCATCACCTCGTCCTTGCCCGCATTCCCCTTTCCTGTGGCGAACTTCTTCACCTGGGCTGGTGTGACCAGCAGCGGAGTATCGAGCGAGAGCCCGTTGATCAGCTCATCAACGAGCAACCACCATCCTCCGAACATGCGGTCCAACGACGAGGACTTCGCCGCGAACGCCGGCGACTCGATTACGAGATACGGATCTCCGAGCTCAGCCCGGAACGCAGACCACTCCTCAAGCTGTGAACTGATGAGAGCGATGCGATCCGGAAACTGCCACCAGTGGTTCTCTTTGGCGGTGCGAATTGTGATGCATTCGGCTTCTCCGTCTGTGATGGCGCACACGCCAGTGGCAGTGAGCGAGAAGTCCACTCCGAGGATCATGCGGCCTCCTTTCTTGCTGTGATTTCTGCGAGCATTCGTTCGGCACGCGCCTGCTGAAATGACTTCGGCTTGAACTGGCGACGGCTTGGGCGGCGCGGCATCGAATCCGTGGGACGTTCCAGCAGGGCGTCCTCGAGGCGCGCACCGGTCCACTCCCGTGACACTTTCTCGGGGTCTCGGGTTGCGAGGAACATTGCGAGATCGTCGATCATCGTTCTGCCGCCCTTCCTGCGAGGGCGACAAGCAGCGCCCGCCAGTCGACCTTCCCTGTTTCGATCGCGCCGCAGACTTGCTTCACCCATGCAGCGTCACGCTCGCGTACCGCGTCGATCAGGCCAGCAGCGACAGGTTGCACAGCCTCTAGGCGACGCTCACCGTCATCGGTCATGTGATCACCTCCTGATCGATCCATTCCTGAATCTTCAGCGGGTCGTTTCTGATTGCGCGCTCGGTGTAGGCGTGCGGGTAGCGCACCTGCTCGGGTGACTGGTCCACGATCCACTTCGAGAGGCGCAGCGCGGCAGGTTCGTCGATTACCGTGTCGCAGACGGTTTCCACGAGGTCTGCGATGCGACGTGGATCTACAGGACGAGCGGAGGAATTAGTTTTGGGTCCGTCAGTCTTGCTCGCGCGCGATACATCAAGACTGACTGACTTAGTAAGTAATCTCTCTATCTCTATCTCTAGCTCTGACTCTGACTCTGGTTTCGTTTGGGTTTCGCTGGGTTCGGTCGGGTTTTGATCCGAAACCCCCTGGGTTACGGCTGGGTTCCCCCTCGGTTTCCGAGGACGACCACCCTTCGCCCCGTTCTCCCGAGCAATCCGAGCCAACTCTTCACGCTCCGCACGAGTCTGCTGATGCTCCGCATAATCCCTGATCACATAGCAGCCAGCATCATCTTTCACCAGCAGTGGGCGACTCGGATGCGACCCCAACAACGCCTCAAGATGCGCCAACGGCCACATGAACTCAGCATCCTCAGAAGCAAACACTCCGTCGTTGTCAGCGATACGCGCCTCACCCAACATCTCAATGAACGTCCACCGAACCTCTACTGGCAGGCGCGTGATCTTCGGGTGCCTATGAAAGTCCACCACGATCTGGGTGAACAGGCGCTTATCCTTCGCCAACGTCTTCCTCCTTCCTGATCCTGATTGCGTCTGCGAACATCGCTTGACGGTCTCGATCTCGGCGCGCACGGGCCCGTAGCGCTTCCTCTTCGAGGATCTTGAGATCCACGGACCGTGCGAGGCGTTGCGCTGCGGTCGGCCACCCGAGCATCGACTGCTCGATGAGGTCACCCCACCCGACCTGGCATGCGTGAATCGAGAGCGCTTCGAGATAGAGACGCGCAGTGTGGTGCTCGCCCTTCCCCGCAGCGCTGTCGTGCATCTCGCACAGCTCTTGGGAGGAGAACTCGCGTGCGGCGAGACGCACCAGGTACCACGGCGTGTACAGCTCAGAACGGCTGGCCCCGTTCCTGCTCCTTGTTTCCGAGGTCATCTAGGTTCCACCTCATTCCGTTGGTGTCGGTGAACGGGATCGCTGACTCTGCCCGTGGTTCGTGCATGCTGATCGCCCACCCGTCAGGCGCGCTGCCCGAGTGTGCGAGGCCATGGCACCCCGTGTGGTTCCCTGAACCGCAGAGAGCGAGCAGATTGGCGAGGTTGTGCTTTCCTCCACGGCCAAGGAAGCGTCGATGGTGCAGGTTCGCTGCCGGTCGCTGGTGGCAGCCTTCGCACATGCCGTTGCACCTGTCGTAGACACGCTCCGGATGATCCTTCGGCATGCGACCCGACCGCTTGTTACTCATCCCGCACCAGCTCCCACAGGCGCACGTCCGGGGCCGGGCATGCATCCGATGCGAGGAAACGGGCGAGGCCGTCTCCTGACACGGGTCCAAGGATGGGCGGCAGGCCCAGCATTGCGCTCATAGCTTCTCCCTCTCTGGTCTGGGGTTCTGCTCCCACTCCTCGTCGGTGCTCCAGAGGATGGTGATGAGTGTGTAGATCCCGTGTTCTGGTGGTTCGATGACGACGCCGATACGGCCGGCGCAGTAGATCCACCGCCCCGTGGCCGGGTTGATGCGCACCGTCTCGGGGCTGAGGATCGCTGTCGTGATCTCCGGCCGCGTCAACCCCTGCCCGAGCATGAGGCGGGTGCTGTCCTTGAAATGAGGGGGCGCGTAGTAGTTCCCGATCTCCATGCGCGGAGCCGACGTGACTTCCGGGAACGCGGCCAGGTACTCCCCGGTCTGGACCCGGTAGTGGCCGCGCTGACGGTCCACCACAGACCTCACGGTGTGCATCTGCGTCCGAGAACTGCACACCCAGTCCTGACCCGTGAGAAGACGAAACGCGATCAAGTCCCGCGTCTCCCGCACCACCTCACAGCCGAGCTTCGTGAGCTCCTTCTTCGCCGTCTTCATCGCCTTGTTCACGGCGCCTCCGTAGGTCTCGTCCGGCACGTGCAGGGACGACAAAGGCCCGGGCGGATCTGAATCCATCCCGAGCCTTCACACTCGCTGCACGTGAGTAGCGGTTCGTACTCCGGCTTCACTGGAACTCTGCTTTCCGCGCCGTGCAGGCTGCTGCGATCTCCGGCCCCCACCAGCCGGCACCAGACGCCATCTCGTAGAACTCGGTGAGGTCTTCGACCGACTCGCACGCGGCAACGTCGTCCTGCCATCCATCAGGCGCAAGAGAAGCAACGGGAGCGTCACGCAGAGGTTGTACCGTGAACGGCGCCCGCTTGCCGCGGGACACCATCAGATTCACCGTGACCGGTGCCG
Source organism: Leucobacter chromiisoli (assembly GCF_016522505.1). Lineage (GTDB taxonomy): Bacteria > Actinomycetota > Actinomycetes > Actinomycetales > Microbacteriaceae > Leucobacter > Leucobacter chromiisoli. The sequence goes on from NZ_JAEHOH010000020.1 coordinate 8,205, forward strand.
TGATGTGGCTCATGTGGGAGATCCTGATACCACCGACGGCGTTCTTCCCGAACCGCACCTCGGGATCGTTGTAGAGCGTCATCCGGCGACCCGTGTAATCGGACGGATTCGGCCCCCACGCAGCCACCATCAGCCGGCGCATGGTCTTCCCGGGTCGGTAAGTGCGGCCAGGGAACTCGGCGATCTCGAACCAGACAGGCTGCTCCGCATTCCCCCTCAGCTTGCCCGTCACCGTGACGGTTTGGGGGCCTTCGAGGAAGTCTTCGGCGTTGATCTGGTCACTGTTCGCTTCGATGCTCATCTCACTCATATCTGCATTTCCTCGCTCTCGTACTTGTCGTGGAAGTCGTAGAGCAACCCCATCGAAGGCTTGATCTTCGTGATGCCATTGCGGAGCAGCCCCGGCCACTCCCCTGTCTCCACGCACCTCCGGTAGTCGTCGACGGCTTGCAAAGCCTCCGCCTCCCCGATTCGGGCGTAATCTTCGGTTTCGTCGAACCGGATCACGTTCACCTCATACGGTGGATCCTTCTCGACGGCGACAAAGATCATGTCGCGCTTCTCGCCCGTGATGCGCTCGAGGATGTCGATGTAGTGCCCGTACTGGATGTGATACCCGTACCTCTCCACAGAGGATCGGAAACCGTAGTAGCTGGCGTCGAGGGTGGTTTTCAGGTCGACGACGAACCCGCCTTCGGTGGGCATGTAGTCGAAACGTCCTCTGCGCTTTACGCCGTTGAGCTCGTGGAAGATCGACACCTCGGGGTTGCCTTCGCGTTCGAAGAGCTTCCGCGACTCCGGTTCCCGCAGAACAGACTCGGCCATATCCGCCGCCTGAGCCGCCTGTGCGGGCGTCAGAAGAACGTTCCCCGCGGCACGCTGCTCGGACTCCCACTGGACCGTGGCTGCCTTCGTGGACGCGTTTCCAGTAGCGGTCAGGTGCTCCTCCGGATACTCCGCGAAACTGGGGCCGGCGCCCAGGACCTTCGTGTGCACGACGGTTCCCAAGTCGAAAGCCGGACGGTGCACGCGGTGTCCGTCGAGCACCTGGTACTTGAACTTCCGTGGCGACTTCAGGATGAGCTTCGCCCCTGTAGAGGAAAGCTCATCCTTCGGCGCGTGGTACTCCCGCTCAGGGAGCCCGTACACGATGCCTTCTCGACTCGTCACCATTCCTCCTTTGCGCGGTCTCGCGCGTCGTCCACGCGATCCCAGAACCCATCACAGCCCGGATTGTCTCGACCCCAGAGCGACCCACACTCACCACAGCCACACCGCTGGTCGCGGTTATCGGGTGCCCATCCTGTGTCCTCACGATGCGTACGGGACATCACGCCTCCTTCTCCGGGATCGGCGGCGGGGCCAGACGGTGCCCCGCCGCGAGTTTGGCTTTCCACTGGTCCAGGCGTGTCGGTGCACACCGCGGGCATGCAGGGTTATGTCCTGCCGGGTTGTTCCCGTTGCTGCACGTTGTCGTACGCCGTGGTGTGCGCCCGTACAGGCCGGCACCGTGCGTGCCCGTGAACGAGATCAGCCCGTCAACCATCACTGCCACCTTTCATGCCGAGCCACCGCTTCAACGGCTTCCGGTACAGATACAGAACTGCCGCCCACAACACGATTGCGAGCGGCAGAAACAGGCCAGGTGGGATCTCCTCAACCATCGAGAACCCCGAGCGCGACCCCGAACGAGCGCAACGTATTGCGGATCTGCTCATCCGTCATCTCGCTCATACCCTCGTACTCGACCGCCATCGCCGCACACCCAGCGATGAACATCTCGCCCTGCCCTTGCGCAACATCACGGATCATGCGGGCGAACTCACCCAGATTCAGTTCATGCTTCATCCGTCTCTCCTCCTCAAAGCTTGTGCGGGGGCTGGTGCCGGGCGTCGTTCCATCACCCGGTCACCTTGTTTAGCCATGCCCCGTACGGGGTGGACCATCAGCGCGCCCCCGGAACGCTGGCCCTCCACTAGCAAGAGGGACTTTCGTGCCGTCGCCCGGACTCGAACCGGGCCGATGCCTCAACACTCGACGGCTGACCGTGCCTGCCTCTCACGTACTCGCCGCCTCTACGGGTCAGCAGTGAGGTGTAGCGACTCCACCCACCCTTGAGGGGCAATGAGGAAGCGGGCCGCCGTAACCGGTCGAAATTGAATGGATCTCTTCGCCGCCTAACGGTCGACAGCGCTCCCCCACCACGAGGGGCTGCCAGAGATCATGTATTCAGTGCTGCCTCCCCTCCGTAACCGGGGCCTGGTGGCCATCGTCCGGGGAGCGCTATGTTCGTGAATCCGCCGCTTTCAACGGCGACGGACCCTGTTTTTGGGTGCAGTAGGTGGACCCCACCGCGACACGGTGGGCTGAGACAGGGGCGCTGTTCGCGCTACTCGCGGGTCGTGAGAACCACCATCAGGACCAGACCGACGACGGTCACGCAGGCCAAGAGCGCTTCAGGCCACGTCACGACGCCACCGCCTCTGCAACGAGGTCGAACGCCCCAGCCTCGAAAGCGAGGCCCATCGTGAGATGCTCAGCAACGATCGGGCGGACTGCGATGATGTCGCTGTTGAACCGTTGGAACGAATCGCGCGAGTCGCGGTAGTTCTTGTACCGAATCTCGTTCATCACGTCGAGATCCTCGGGATCGACGTAGTACCACGTCTTCCGGTGGCCGGCCCCGAGAGTGACAACCATCTCGAAGTCCTCCATAACGAGGGGAGCGTTCCCGGCTGCGATCTTCGACAGCAGGGCGTCCGCGTGGCGTCCATGCGTCGCGTCGGCCTTCCGGATCTCCGACAGGAGCGCCTTCTCGAGGTCAACCTCAAGCCGGCCGGCGCGGACCTCGACCATGAGGGTTTCGATAGCCTGCGCTTCCGCGTCGAGCTTGCTCATGCCGATGGTCGCTGCCGCATCGACGGTCTCGAACCAGACGCGGGAGAAGATGTCACTGGTAGTCATCGTGGGACTCCATTTCGCTTGCGAGGATGATGAGAGACTCCGCTACCTTGCGGAGCTCAGTGGGGGCGACGAGCGCCCGGTGGATGGGTTGCACCTCTTCACGACCTGTCGGCCATGTACTGCTGAGGAACTTCGTGCGAGCGTTCTCGTACTGGAAGCGCTCGAGCGACGCGAGCGCTTGCCCGACCGCCTTGGATGTCTGAATGGCGTTGGCCCGGTCTGCTTCTTCGCCTGCGAGTACGGGCTTCACTTCTCGAGGCTTCGGGGCGGGGCGCTTGTACTCCTTGCCGTCGAGCCCGGTCACGGTCTTCACTTTCTCGGTGACCGTGTGCTCGGTGACGGTCGGCGTCTCCTCAATGACCTCACCGGTAGCGGCATCGACCAAAATCCCGTCAGCATCGAACGTCTCCACCCGAGCAGGCGACGAAAGAGGGGCGGTGTCTAGCGGCTCAGGTGGCTCAGACTGAGCCACCTGGCGAAGATCGTTCATGATCGTGTTGCGAGCCGCCCCGACGATGGGCGCGATTGCCCTGGTACTCATCCCTGCCTCGGCAAGCTCAGCAACCAGTTCGCGGCGAACATCGCGGGCGAGACGTAGCGGCTCATCCCCGAACAGATCGCGAATGTAAGCCGTCCAGGACACATATCCGAGAGTGACGTGATCTTCGAGCTCACGCGCCTGGTGCACGAGCTTCTGCAGCGACTGCATCGCCTCATTCGCGTTCGTCGCATGGAAGCGGATCCGCTCAGCACGACGCTGCGCCGCCTCGCGATCAAGGTAAGAGACTTCGGCACTCATGCCGCGACCTTGTCGCGGAGGGCGAGCACATCAGCCTTGAGGTAGCGTCGGTGAGACCCCGGGCGGATGTATCGGATCTTGCCCTCGTCGGCGTAGCGCGTAAGCTGCTTCGTGCTGAGGAACAGGAGCTTGGATGCTTCGGTGGGAGTGATGTACTTCGAGTCCGAATTAGTCTCTTTTGGCATACCTGAAACCATAGGTGGACGATTTGGAATAATCAAGCTCATCGGACAATAAGTTGCGAACACGTCCGATTTGTCCGTATACTGGGGCTATGAGCACAACAAGTCCGAGACAGCCCGCAGAGTCCAAGAACTCAATGGATTTCGAGGTCGGGCGACGCATCCATATGCTGATGTGGGATCGCGGAATCACGCAGACCGCGCTCGCCCCGCGAGTTGGCATCAATCAGTCTTCACTCGCGAAGAAGCTGCGTGGACAGCGCGGTTGGTCACTTGATGATGTGAGAGCAGTTGCTGCCGAACTGCAGACCACGGTCGGCTACCTCTTCGGGGAAACAGAAAACCCCCACCAGTCGCCTGATGGGGGCACGAACCGCCGCCCAACGGATTAGAAGGCCGTTGCTCTATCCACTGAGCTACGGAGGCGACCACATCAGCGTACTATGCCGGGCCGGCGCGCGTCTTCTCCGGCGCAGGCCCCGGGCCGCACCCGACCGCCCGCGCCCCGAGGATCGCCGGTAGGATCGTGTGGTGTCCCGCCCCTCCGCCGTCAAGCTCCCCTTCGAGGTCTGGGCGCTCGTGGCGGGGGCCTTCACCGTGGCGCTCGGCTACGGGGTCGTGGCACCCGCGATCCCGCAGTACGCGCACGCCTTCGGCGTCTCGAACCTCGCCGCCTCCGGCATCGTCAGCGCCTTCGCGCTGATGCGGCTCGTCTCCGCTCCCCTGGCCGGCTGGGTCGTGAGCCGCTTCGGGGAGCGGCGCGCCTACACGGCGGGGATCCTCATCGTGGCCCTGTCGACCGGCGCCTGCGCCCTCGCCGCGAACTACCCGCAGCTGCTCCTGCTGCGCGGTGCCGGCGGCGTCGGCTCGATCATGTTCACCGTCGCGGCGACCGCGCTGCTCATCAAGGTGAGTCCGGTCGAGGCGCGAGGCCGCGTCGCGAGCCTCAACGCCGCCGGCTTCCTGCTCGGCGGCCTGCTCGGTCCCGTCTTCGGCGCCCTCGTCGCGGGCTTCGGCCTGCGCGCGCCCTTCGTGTTCTACTTCCTCACGCTGCTCGCCGCGGCGACGGTCGTCTGGGTCGCGCTGCGCGGCTCGACCCTCGCCGGAGTCGGGAAGGACGCGGACCGGCGGGCCGCGATGACGCTCGGCGAGGCCCTGCGGGTGCGGCAGTATCCCGTGCTGCTGGGCTCCGTGTTCAGTTTCGGCTGGACGTCGTTCGGGGTGCGCGTCTCGGTCGTACCGCTGTTCGTCGCGGCCGCGTTCCACGGCGACGCCGCGATGGCCGCCTGGGTGCTGGCGGCGTACGCCGCGGGCAACGCGATCCTCATCTTCCCCTCGGGCCGCTGGAACGACACGATCGGCCGCAAGCCGCTGCTCATCGTCGGCATGGCGGTCGGGGCGGCGGCCTACTTCGCGTTCCCCGCCTCGCCGGCGCTCTGGGTCGCGTGCCTCGTCATGCTCGTCGCCGGCGCGGGCTCGGCGCTCGCCAATCCGGGCCAGCAGGCGGTGCTCGCCGACGTCGTGGGAAAGCGCCGGGGCGGCAAGGTCGTCGCGGGGTACTCGATGTCGAGCGACCTCGGCGGGGTGCTCGGCCCGCTCGTCGCCGGGGGCATCGTCGACGCAGCGGGATTCGGCTGGGCGTTCGCCGTCAGCGGCGCGCTGCTCGTGGCCTCAGCGATCGCGTGGTCGCTCGTTCCCGACTCTCGCGCGCTGCAGGAGCGGCCGGGCGAGTGAGGGATCCCCGGTCGGGCGCCGCCGGCGGCACGGGCTACCCCTCGAGGTCGTCGACCCCGGGCGTCCACGCGAGGCCCGGCTTGCCCCACCCGTTGCGGCGCAGCGCTTTCTGCGCCCCGCGGTTCTCGGGGTGCACGAGGCGGTCGACGTAGAGCAGGCCGTTGAGATGATCGAACTCGTGCTGCATGATCCTCGCGAACCACCCGCTCGCCCGCACCTCGAACGGCGTGCCGTCGATGTCCTGCGCGCGCAGCAGCGCCCGCGGCGAGCGCCGCAGCGCGAAGCGCTCGCCGGGGAACGAGAGGCAGCCCTCCTCCTCGTCCTCGCCCGGCAGACCCGGCTCCGGCGGGGTGATCCAGAGCTCGGGGTTGATCGCGACGCCGCGCTCGGGGGCCTCGTCCTGATCCTCGTAGATCCACACGAAGACGCGCTTCCCGACGCCGACCTGCGGCGCCGCGAGCCCGACGCCGGGCGCGGCGACCGTCGTCTCGAACATGTCGTCCACGAGGGTGCGCAGCCGGGCGTCGAAGTCGGTGACCGGTTCGGCGGGACGGTGGAGCACCGGCTCCCCCGCGATGGTGATGGGAAGAACTGCCATGCCGTCAAGCCTAGAGGCTCGCGCGGTCACCGCCGGCCCGAGCCGGCGCTAGACTGACGGTCTGGCGATCCGGGATCCCGGGCCGCCCGTCACCCGAGCCGAGGAGCAGCCAGTGTCGAACACCCCCGCCGAGCAGATCGTCTGGATCGACTGCGAGATGACGGGGCTCGACGTCGACCGCGACGGCCTCTGCGAGATCGCCGTGATCGTCACCGACTTCGAGCTGACCCCCCTCGATGCCGGCTTCGACGTCGTCATCGATCCCGGGACCGAGGCGATGGACCACATGAGCGACTTCGTGCGCAAGATGCACGAGACCTCCGGCCTCCTGCCCCGCATCGAGGCGGGGGTCTCCGTCGCCGACGCCGAGGAGCAGGTGCTGGCCTACCTGAAGCGCTTCGTGACCGCCGGGCGCCGCCCCCTCGTGGCGGGCAACACGATCGGGATGGATCGCCGCTTCATCGCCAAGTACATGCCCGCGCTCGAGGAGCGCCTGCACTACCGCAGCATCGACGTCTCGACGGTCAAGGAGCTGAGCCGGCGGTGGTATCCCGCCGCCTACTTCGGCGCGCCCGAGAAGCGCGGGGGGCACCGGGCGCTCGCGGACATCGCCGAGTCGATCCAGGAGCTGGCCTATTTCCGCGAGGCCGTGCTCGTCGCGGGACGGGGCCCCGACAAGCACGCGGCCGCGCAGCTCGCGGCGACGATCGGCTCCCGCTACGACGCCCTGATCCAGGGCGCCGGGGTGGAGGATCCCGCGGCCGGGGACGGCTCGGTCGGGATCGGGGAGCCGGCCGTGGACTCCGCCTCCGCGACCCCCTCGGAGTGACGCGCCCGGCGTTCACCGCCCCGTTTGGAGCGCCCCTGTTCATGGGCTATGATTGTGGGGTTGCCTCGCGAGCGCGTCTCGCCTGGTCAGCATGGTGGGCGTAGCTCAGTTGGTAGAGCACCGGCTTGTGGTGCCGGTGGTCGCGGGTTCAAGTCCCGTCGTCCACCCCAGGATCGGCCCCGGCTTTCGAGCCGGGGCCGATGTCGTTCTCGCGCTCGCTCACCGCTCGAGCACGACGGCGAGGCCCTGGCCGACGCCGATGCAGATCGTCGCCACGGCGACCCCGCCGCCGCGCCGCCGCAGCTCGTGCGCGGCGTGGCCGATGATCCGGCCCCCCGAGGCCCCGAGCGGGTGTCCGATCGCGATCGCCCCGCCGTGAACGTTCAGCCGCTCGGGGTCGAGCTCCGGCCAGCCCCGGAGGCACGCGAGCGTCTGCGACGCGAACGCCTCGTTGAGCTCCACGAAGTCGACGTCCGCCCAGGTCCTCCCGGCCCGCGCCAGCGCCGCGTTCGCCGCCTCGACGGGCGCGATGGGGAAATCATCGGGGTCGACGCCGTGCGCCGCCCTCCCGGCGATGCGGGCGAGCGGCTCCGCGTCGAGCGCCCCCTCGCCGCCGAGCAGCACCGCCGATGCGCCGTCGTTGATCGACGACGCGTTGCCGGCGGTCACCGTTCCCTCCCCGGGAGGGGCGAACAGCGGCGCGAGGCCCGCCAGCTTCTCCGGCGAGGTACCGTCGCGGATCCCCTCGTCGCGCGCGAGCTCCGCCCCCGGCACCTGCACGATCTCGGCGTCGTACCTGCCCTCCGCCCAGGCATCGGCGGCCAGCCGGTGCGAGCGCGCGGCGAACGCGTCCTGCTCCTCGCGGGTGATGCCGCGCTCACGGGCGACCTTCTCGGCGGCCTCGCCGTTCGAGATCGTCCAGTGCCCCGGCAGTGCGCGGTTCACCATCCGCCAGCCGATCGAGGTGTTCCACAGGGTCTGATTGCCGACGGCGGGCCACGGCCTGGCCGACTTCTCGACCACGAACGGTGCGCGGCTCATCGACTCGACGCCGCCGGCGAGGATCACATCCGCGTCCCCGGACTCGATGGCGCGCGCGCCCTGGATGACCGCCTCGACCGACGAGGCGCAGAGGCGGTTCACCGTCACCCCCGTGACCGAGGTCGGGAATCCCGCGAGCAGCGCGCCGAAGCGGGCGACGTTGCGATTGTCCTCCCCCGCCTGGTTGGCGTCTCCGAAGATCACGTCGGCGATCCGAGCGGGGTCGATCCCCGCGCGCTCGACCGCGGCGCGCATCACCACGGCCGCGAGATCGTCCGGCCGAACGCCCGAGAGCCCTCCCGCGGCACGTCCGAACGGGGTCCGCACCGCGTCGTAGACGAACGTGGAGGTCATGCGGGCACCTCCGCAGTCGCATCGGTCAGGGCGAGACCCGTCAGCTCGCGGAGCTGCTCGAGCGTGCTGTCGCCGAGCAGCTCGCGCACCGCGAAGCCGGCCGGGGTCACATCGAACACGGCGCGGTCGGTGTAGACGCGCGACACGCAGCCCACTCCGGTGAGCGGGTACGAGCACTCGGCCACGAGCTTCGACTCCCCCTGCTTCGTCAGCAGGTCGGTCATCACGTAGACGTGCTTGGCGCCGATCGCGAGGTCCATCGCGCCGCCGACGGCGGGTATGGCCCCCGGCGCACCCGTCGACCAGTTCGCGAGGTCGCCGTTCTCGGCCACCTGGAAGGCGCCGAGCACGCACACGTCGAGGTGCCCGCCGCGCATCATGCCGAAGGAGTCGGCGTGGTGGAAGTAGGCCGCGCCGGCGAGCGCGGTGACCGCCTGCTTGCCCGCATTGATGAGATCGGGGTCCACCCGCCCCTCCTCGGGCGCGGGCCCCATGCCGAGCATGCCGTTCTCCGTGTGCAGGATGATCTCCTGCCCCGCGGGGAGATAGTTCGCGACGAGCGTCGGCGCCCCGATCCCGAGGTTCACGATCGACCCCTCGGGGATGTCCGCGGCGATGCGGGCCGCGAGCCCCTGCCTGCTGATCCCGCCGGTCATCGCCGTTCCTCCCCGTCGCCGCCCGAGAGCGGGTTGCCCTCCAGATCCACGCCCCCGACGAACTCCCCCTCGCGCAGCCACCGCCGCTCGCCCACCGCGACGACGCGATCGACGAAGACGCCGGGGGTGACGACGACCTCGGGGTCGATGGCGCCGAGTTCGACGACCTCGTCCACCTGCACGATGGTGGTGCTCGCCGCCGACGCCATGATCGGCCCGAAGTTGCGCGCGGTCTCGCGATACACGAGGTTGCCCCACCGATCCGCGCGGCGGGCGCTGATGAGCGCGAAATCGGCCGTGATGGGGTACTCGAGGGCGTAGACCCTGCCCCCGATCTCCCGCGTCTCCTTGCCCTCCGCGAGCCGCGTGCCGACGCCCGTGGGCGTGAAGAACCCGCCGATGCCGGCCCCCGCCGCGCGGATGCGCTCGGCGAGGTTGCCCTGGGGAACGAGCTCGAGCTCGATCGCGCCCTCGCGGTAGAGCCCGTCGAAGACCCACGAATCCGACTGGCGCGGGAAGGAGCAGATGATCCTGCGCACCCGGCGCTCGGCGAGCAGCGCGGCGAGTCCGACGTCGCCGTTCCCGGCGTTGTTGTTCACGATCGTGAGGTCGCGGGCGCCCTGCTCGATCAGAGCCGCGATGAGCTCGACCGGCTGACCCGCGCGGCCGAAGCCGCCGATCATCACGGTCGCGCCATCCGGGATCCCCTCCACCGCCTCTCGCACGGATGGGACTTCTTTGTCGATCATCGGCGCCTCCTCCGGCCGCGGCAGCAGAGCTGCCGAACATTCGCTATACGAAAGATTTTTCGTATAGCGAAGATACTATCCCCCCTGGGGCTCTGCGGGAAGAGCCTCCCGGGAACTCGCGTCTCGGCCTGGGCGCCCGGTCGCCCAGTAGGGTGAGTGCGTGAGCGAGACGAGGAACGGGCACGGCGGTGCGAACGCGGACGGGCACGGCGGAGCGGCATCGGACGCGGGCGGATCGGACGCGGCGACATCCGGTCCGGGCGCATCCGGCGGCGCCCACCCCGATTTCGTGCAGTCGCTGGCCCGCGGCATCGCGGTGATCCGCGCGTTCGACGCCGAGCACGCGGAGCTCAGCCTCAGCGAAGCGGCGCGCCGCGCCGGGATCCCCGCCGCGGCGGCCCGCAGATTCCTGCGAACCCTCGAGGCGCTCGGCTACGTCCGCTCGGACGGGCGCCTGTTCTCGCTCACGCCGCGCGTGCTCGAGCTGGGTTTCAGCTATCTGTCGGCACTGACGCTGCCGGAGGCGATGCAGGCCCATCTCGAGCGGCTCTCCCGGGAGGTGCACGAGTCCGTGTCCGCAGCGGTGCTCTCCGGCGGCGAGATCGTCTACATCGCCCGCGTTCCGACGCGGCGCATCATGACCGTGGGGATCACGATCGGCACGACCTTCCCCGCGCACGCGACGAGCATGGGGCGGGTCCTCCTCGCGGCGCTGCCCGAGGAGGAGCTCTCCGCGGTGCTCTCGCAGCACCCGCCGACGCCGCTCACGGAGCGCACGATCGTCGACCGGGAGGCGCTGCTGCGCGAGCTCGCGCGGGTCCGCGAGCAGGGCTGGGCGATCGTCGACGGCGAGCTGGAGGCCGGGCTGCGCTCGGTGGCCGTCCCCGTGCGGGATCGCGCGGAGCGGGTCGCCGCGGCGTTCAACGTCTCGACGAGCGCGACGCGGGACTCCGTCGAGCGTCTCCGCACGCACCACCTGCCGCTCGCGCTGGAGACGGCGCGGGCGATCGAGGAGGAGCTGCGCCTGCTCTGACGGGGTCTCAGCGCGCGAACACCCGTCGGCCCGCGAACCAGGTCTCCGTCACCGCGAGGGAGCCGAGCTCCGCGACGTCCAGAGAGAACGGGTCGCGGTCGAGCAGGATGAAGTCGGCGGACCGCCCGGGGGTCAGGGTCCCCGTGACGTCGTCGACCCCGATCATCCTCGCTCCGTTGACGGTGAGCACCTCCAGCGCCTCCTCGAGCGACAGCGCCTGCTCGGGCCACAGCTCGCCGGGGTACTGGCCGGTGGGGTCGCGGCGCGTGACGAGCCCCGCGAGCGCCTGCCACGGGTTCGGCACCGGGCTGACCGGCCAGTCGGACCCCGCCGAGACGAGGACGCCGGCGTCGACGAGGTCGCGATTGGGGTGGATGCGCTCGGCCCGCTCGGCCGGCACCGCGGTCTTGATGGCGTCGGGCACCGGGCCGGGGTACCAGACGTAGGGCGAGATGTCGGCCGCGACGTCGAGCTCCGCGAAGCGCGGGACATCGGTCTCCGCCACGTACTGGCCGTGCGCGACCTGGCACCGGATGCTCCGCCCCTCCTCCCGGAGGCGCTCGACGGTGTCGAGGATCAGCCGGGTCGTCGCGTCGCCCGTGCTGTGGATCTTGGCGCCGAGACCGCGATCCGCGGCCGCCCGCAGCGCCTCGGACAGCTCGTCGGGCGTGAGGATCGTCGAGCCGCAGAAGCCGCAGCCGTGGTGCGCGTCCTCGAGGTACGGTTCGAGCATGGCGGCCGTCCGCGCGGGAGGGATCCCGTCGAGGAAGATCTTCACGAAGTCCGGGCGGTGATGCGTCGAGCGATAGGCCTCCGCCCGGTCGAGGAGCGGGGCTCCCACCACCTCGGCGCCGAGCACCTCGTCGTTCATCAGCAGGGACGTGACCACCCACGCCTCCAGCCGGCCGGCGGCGTCGAGGCCGTGGAGGGCGCGCAGGATCTCCGGCGTCGCGCCCGCGTCCTGGAACGCCGTGATGCCGTAGCCGTGCAGGATCTCCAGGCTGTGCCGGTAGGCCTCCCGCTCCTGCTCGTCCGAGAGGCCGTCCTCGCGGGCCGCGGCGAAGGCGACCGGCAGGCCGGCCCGCTCGAGCAGCACGCCGGTCGCGCGCCCCTCGGCGTCGCGGAGCACGCCGGCGCCGTCCGGCACCCCCGCGATCTCCATCGCCGCGCTGTTCGCCCAGCGGTTGTGCCGGCTGTCGTCGACGAGCACGGCGGGATGGCCGCCGCTCGCCTCGTCGAAGTCCCGCAGCGCCTCGGAGGTGCTGAGCCGGTCCAGCATGCCGACGGGCCAGCCGGCCCCGACGATCCAGGCGCCGGGTGCGAGCTGGGCCGCGCGCTCGCGGACGAGCCCCAGCAGCTCCTCGTAGCCGAGGCCCTCCGGCAGCGCGAGCTCGAAGAGGGCGGTGCGCCCGGCGAGCGCCGGGTGGTTGTGCCCGTCGACAATCCCCGGCATGACGAACGCCCCGCCCAGGGAGCGGACCTCCGTCGCGTTCCCGCGGTGCGCCAGGGCCGCCTCCGAGGAGCCGACGAAGACGATCGTGCCGTCCGAGACGGCGAGCGCCTCGGCCCAGGGCGCCTGCCGATCCGCCGTGAAGATGCGCGCATCGCGCAGGATGAGATCCGCGGCCACCGGACTACCGCCCGGCCTCTGCGCGTGCGAGAGCGCTCTCGCGGCGCTGACGGCGACGCGCGCTCTGGGCGATGGAGCGGCTGACGGCCTGCTGGATCCCGCGATCCAGCCCCACCGCCACGACGAGCGTGAGGCCCACGAGCATCGTCTGCACGTACGGCGAGACGCCGAGGATCACGAGGCCGTTGTTCAGCACGCCGACGAACACGAGGCCGTACAGCACGCTGCGGATCCGCCCCGCCCCGCCCTCGAAGGCGATGCCGCCCAGCAGCACCACGGTCAGCGCCTGCAGCTCCCACCCCTGCCCGATGATCGGGCTGGCGGCCCCGAGCTTCGCGGTCAGCATGAGGCCGACGAGGCCCGCGACGACCCCGGCGGCGACGTAGGTCGAGACCCGGATGCTGTTCACCTTCAGGCCCATGAGCTGGGAGGCCCGCATGTTGCCGCCGATCGCGAGGATCTCGCGGCCGCGGGTCGTGTGGTTGAGGATCCACCAGGCGGCGACGACGCCGATGACGAGGACGATGATCTGGATGCGGATGCCGAACACGGAGAAGGATCCGATCGAGGTGAACTCGGCGGGGAGCCCGCTGATTGAGCGGCCGTTGCTGAGCAGCTGGGCCAGGCCGAACCAGGCGCTCATGAACCCGAGGGTGACGACGAAGGAGTTCAGGCCCATGATCGACACGAGCACGCCGTTGATCAGGCCGGTGGACGCCCCGATGGCCAGGGCGACGAGGATGCCCGGCCACATCGAGCCGGTGGCCGCCATGGTCAGCGCTCCGCCGACCGATGCAAGCGCCGCGGCCGACCCCACCGACAGGTCGACGTTGGCCTGCATGATGAGGAACGCCACCGGAAGGGCGAGCAGGCCGAGCTCGGAGATCTGCAGCAGGATCGTCAGCAGGTTCGGCCCGCTGAGGAAGCGCGGGCTCGCCGCCGCGAAGAAGACGACGAGCGCGATGACCGCGAAGAGCACGCCGTTCTGCACGAGCAGGAGCCGGATGCGCTCCGCGGAGAAGCGGTTGGACGGGTTCTGTGCCATGAGTCGAGTGATTACCTTCCTGCGAGGTCGAGCAGGCTGCCGAGGAGGTGCTCCTCCATCTGCGGACCGGATCCGATCTCCGACACGGCGGTGTCGTAGATCACGTACGCACGCGAGCACATCCGCGCGATCTCGTCCGATTCGGAGGATGCGACGACGATGGTCACGCCGCTCTCGGCGAGCCCTCGCAGCGCGCGCACGATGTCGTTCTTGGCGCCGATGTCGACGCCCTGGGTGGGTTGGTTGAGCAGGAGCACTCGCGGCCGGTAGGGATAGATCCACCGCGAGAGGAGGTGCTTCTGGCGGTTGCCGCCGCTGAAGGCGCCGATCGGCGCCGAGCCCTCTGGGCCGTGCACCCGCATCTCCTCGCGCGACCTCTCGTACTCCGCGCCTCCCGTGGAGGGCATCACGGCCCCCGCGCGGGCGAGCCTGCGGAACCACGGCAGCAGCACGTTCTCCCGCGCGCTGAGATTCGTCAGCAGGCCGTCGCGCTCGCGATCGGCCGGCACCATCATCACGCCCGAGCGGATCGCGGCGCGGGGCGAGGCCGGGGCGAAGCCGCTCCCCTCGAGGGAGTAGCTGAAGCGCTCCGTGACCGCGTGCTGACGCCATCCGAACAGCGACTCCATGAGCTTGAACTGGTTGCCCGCCGCCATGCCGAACAGGCCCACGATCTCGCCGCGGCGGAAGCGCATGCGGCTCGGACCGTCGATCTCCAGGGCGACCTCCTCCGACTGCACGGCGGTGTGCGCCTCCAGCTCGGAGAATCCGGGGGCCAGCGCGTGCGAGAGCTCCGCCACGGTGAGGGTGTCGGTCGGGGTGTCGCGGACGACCCGGCCGCCGTTGAGCACGACGGCGCGCGTGCACACGTCCAGGATGTCGGGCAGGCGATGGGAGACGTAGACGACGGCGGTCCCCGCATCCGAGAACTCGCGGATGAGGCTGTGCAGGTTCTCCGTCTCCGCCGCGCCGAGCGCCGCGGTGGGCTCGTCCAGGAAGAGCACCTTCACGTCGCCGACGACGAGGCCGCGGGCGAGGTCGACGAGCTGGCGCTCGCCGATCGACAGCTCCGCGACCAGCGTGCCGGGCGGCACGTGCCCCAGCCCGACGCGCGTCAGGGCGTCGCGCGCGCGCTCCGGCCGCTCCCGGCGCGCGATGCCCGCGCGCCCCAGGAAGAGGTTGTCGTGGATCGACAGGCTGCCCACCAGCGCGGGCTCCTGGTTGACGACGGTGAGACCGCGCGCGCTCAGCGCGTGCGGCGTCGCGTGCTCGACGGTCTCGCCCTCGAGCTCGAAGGACCCCGACGTCGGGCGGAGCACGCCCGCGGCCACGCCGACGAGCGTCGACTTCCCGGCGCCGTTGTGCCCGAGGAGACCCACCACCTCCCCCGGAGCGATCGCGAACTCGACATCGTCGAGCGCCCGCGTCGCGCCGAAGTCCACCGTGATGCCCCGGAAGGCGATTCGCTGCACGTTGCGCTCCGATCCCAGCTTGCTCTCCGCCGCCCGCTACTTCGTCGGGGAGCGGAACTCGTCGACGTTGTCCGGCGTGATCTCCGTGGCCGGGACCGTCGTGGTCTCCACGGACCGCCCCTCGGCCGCGTCGATGAGCAGCTGGGCGTTGCTCTCCGCCAGCTCCGAGGTCTTCGAGACGAAGGCCGTCCGCCAGATGTCGTCGCCCGTCGCGATGAGGTCGAGCACCTCGTCGGTGGCGTCCGTCGCGCCGATGAACCACTCCGGATCGTCCTGCGAGACGCCGGAGTCGACGATCGCCTGACGAGCGCCGAGGCCCATGTCCGCTCCCGCGCTCAGCACGACGCGCGTGTCCGGGTCGGCGGTCAGCTGGCTCTGCATGTTGGCGTGCCCCTCGTTGCGGTCGAGGGTCTGGAGGTCCGCCACGGTGACGTTCGCGTCGGTCTCCGCCAGGCCGTCGCGGTAGCCGCGCGCCTGCTCCTGGCCGTACGGGTTGCCGAAGTCACCGAGGATCGCGACGCCCACGTTCTCGGAGTCGTAGTTCTCGACGATCCACTCCCCCGCCGCCTTGCCGAGCTCGACGCCGCCCTCGTAGGCGGGGGTGAGGGTGGAGGCTGCGACGCCGGGCCACTCGATGATGTAGCCGACCAGCGGGATGCCGGCGGTCTCCGCCTCGGTCGTCACCCCGGCGACGAGGTTGGCGTCGAGCGGGAAGCCGCCCATGGCCTTGACGTCGCCCCTCGCGATCCAGGCCTGCCAGTCGTTGACCTGCTTCTGCGCGTCGAAGCCGGGATCGTGGGTGAGGAACTCGTACCCGGCCTCCTCGATGATGGGCTCCATGAACACGAGCTGGTCCGCCCAGACCGCGACGTCCTGCGACGGGAAGCTCCAGGCGATGGCGCCCTTGCCATCGCCCCCGCTCTCCGGGGCGCCGGCGGCTTCCTGCGAGCTGCAGGCCCCGAGCGACAGGGCGAGCGCGGCCGCACCGGCCGCGGCGAGCAAACGTTGAGTCCGCATGTGATTCCTCCTGAGTACGATGCACGACCGTCGTGTCGGACGGCGGAGGCCGGAATCGCGTGGGCTGCTCTGCCGGCGATCGCGGGACCTCCCCGCTGGACGGTCCAGGTACCTATCACCCCATATCCGCGGAGCGAGATCCATCGGTCAGATGGCCGATCTTTCCGACGGTCGCGGCCGAACCCGCACCGCACGGGTCGCAGCCGCGGCCGCATCGCACGGGTCGCGGTGGCGCCCGCACCGCACGGATCGCGGCCGCATGGGTCCGCACGAGGCCGCACGAGGCCGCGCGGGGCGGCGCTCAGCACAGGCCGATCGCGGCGGCGCTCAGATCAGGCCGAGCCGCGCGCCCTCCATGGCGATGCCGACGCGGGAGCGCGTGCCGAGCTTGCGCAGGATGTTCTCGACGTGGGTCGCCACGGTGCGGCGCGACACGCACAGCTGCTCCGCGATCTCGGGGTTGCTCGCGCCCTCGGCGACGAGCCGCACGACGTGCAGCTCCCTGGGCGTGAGCCGCACACCGTCCTGCGCGGCCTTCTGCGAGAGCACGACGCCGAGGAAGGCCGAGAAGGCCTCCGCCGCCTCGAGCTGCTGATCGCCGAAGTCCGATGCGTAGGAGTTGGCGTGGATCGAGCCGATCTCCCCCAGCTGCGCGTGCAGCACCGGCAGCGAGAACCCGTTCCGATAGCCCGCCGGGGTCAGCCACATGCGCGCCGCGCTGCCCTGCGCGAACTGCCCGCCGCGCCACGTGAGCACGGCCGAATCCGCGACCACCCGGCGGTACATCGGGTCGGCGGTCACGAACGTGCTGCGCAGATGCATGAGCGCGGCGTCCTCGTACCCCTGCGCGAAGACGAAGCGGTGCCCGCGGTCGTCGTGCGGGCGGTACGTGACCGCCAGGCCGGCGAAGACCGTGGTGCGCAGGAACGCCGATGCCGCGAGACGGATCTTCTCGGCCGGATCCTTCTCGAGGGCGAGGTCGACGAGCTCGCGGTAGGCGATCGCCGATTTCCCCCCGCCCGTCCCGTACCGTCGAGGCGGGGCGCTCCCCCGGGAGCCGGACGCGTCGACGCGATCGACGAGAGCCTCTTCGGTGCCCATGGATTCTCCTCGTTGGGAATGCATGCCCGGCGGTGACGCCCGGGGACGGATGCCGGCGGCGCATCCCCACCGGCGGTGATGCGATGCTATGCGGCCGAACCTGACATATAGTAGCGCCGGTTCGCCCAGCAGGCCAGCCGCCCGCCGTTAGCCCCGCTGGTGCTCCGGCTGCCGCTCGGCCTCGGCCACCGCCTCCTCCTCGAGGGCGAGCGCCCGCTCCGACGTTCCGGCGGTCCACCCCGCCAGCGCCCATCCGACGAGCGCGACGATGGGCACGATCCCGAGGATGATCACCGACGTCGCGACGTCCGCGTCAGCGAGAACGTCGAAGTTCACCACGATCAGGGCCAGGAACCCGGCCATGAGCACCGCGGACAGCAGCGGCATGACGACGGTGTTCCAGGGCCGGCGGTCGGCCCGCGTCCTGCGGAAGAAGGCGAAGATCGCGAGAGAGGTGACCACGTAGAGCGTCACGAGGGCGGCCACTCCGAGCCCCGACAGCCAGCCGAAGAGCGTGGTCATCGGGTGGAGTCCGAGCAGCGCGAACGGCGTCACCGTCAGGAAGGCCAGTACGGTCTGTACCCGGGCGGCCGTCCCCGGCGCCTGGAAGCGATTGGTCCGCGCCAGGCCACGAGGCAGGATCCCGCGCCGGGCCATCGAGTGCAGGTAGCGATTGATGATGTTGTGGAACGCGAGGAGCGCGGCGATGAGGGAGGTGACGAGGAGTACGCTGGCCACCGGGGCGGCCCAGGGACCGAGCACCGCGCTGAGCGGGGCCGTGACGAACCCGGCGGGATCGCCCTGGATCGCCTCGACGGCCGCGCCCATCACCTGCGAGGGGCCGTAGTAGACCACGACCGTCCAGATGAGGAAGGTGAGGAGCAGCGAGATGAAGGCCACGGAGATGTAGGTGGCGCGGGGCACCGTGCGCTTCGCATCCTTGGCCTCCGCCGCGTAGAGGGTCGTCGACTCGAAGCCGAACATCGAGGCGATGGCGAACATGATCGCGATGCCGGGAGCCCCGGTCATGAAGGCCTGCGGGCTGAAGCTCGCCGCGACGTCGATCCCCTCTGCGGCGTGGTCGCCGACGAAGACGCCCACGGCGAAGGCGACGAGGATCAGCACCTCGAGCGCGACGAGCACGATCAGCACGTTCGCGCCCATCTTCACGTTCCTCTCGCCGAGGATCAGGATGACGACGAGCGTCACCGCGAAGATCGCCCACCACGGCACCCCGATGCCGAAGAACTCCTGCAGCATGCCCGACGTCGTGACGCTGACGAGCCCGTACATCGCCGCCTGGATGCCGCTGTAGGTGAGCAGGGCCAGCCACGCCGACACGACCCCCGCACGGTACCCGAGGCCCGCCTCGACGAGGGAGGAGAACCCTCCGTGGCTCGGCACGTAGCGAGTCATCGTCGTGAATCCCACGGAGAAGACCAGCATGACGAGGCCCACCACGACGTAGGTCGGGGGGAACCCGGCGCCGTTGCCCAGCGCGATGGCGATCGCCGACACCCCCACGATCCCGGTGAGCGGCGCCTGCGCCGAGAGGACGAAGAACACGATGTCGAACACCCCCACGGCGTTCTTCTTCAGCCCGGTCTGCGGGGCACGGGTCGTGGTCGAGTCGTTGGTCATAGTCTGCATTCCTTTTCTGCAAGCGGCTCCGTCGCCGCTCCCGTTCTCGCACCGCGGAGATGGGTGGCCCCCGTCCCTGGATCGGCGGGGCCCCACACCGAGGTTCGACGCGGGGACGCGAAGATTCAACGCACCGGTTCTGTCACCGGACCGGCCGCCCGCCGACCGGCGGCGCTCCGTCAGTCGGCGAGCACGGCGGCGGCGCGCCCGACCGCGCGGATGATCGACGGATCGTACGCCGAGCGCGCACCCGGCACGACCCGCACTCCGCGCAGCACCCCTCCTCCGAACCGGAACGGGCCCCTCCGCTCGCGCAGGTCCCAGTCGACGGGGCTGCCGTAGTCGTAGCCGACGCTGATGCCGGTGAACGGCGCCATCCCCATGAGCATCGGCACCTCGGCGATCTCGGCGACGGCCCGGCCGTCGTGCTCGAGGAGCACGCGGCAGCGCAGCCCGTCGAGCTCCTCCACCGCCAGACGGAGGCGCTGCTCCCCGGACGGGAGCGCTGCCGCCGCGCGATCCCGGTGCATCGCGCCGTAGGCGTTGTAGGAGAGGAGCGGGACGCCGCCGTCGAGGGCCGCCAGGTAGCCGCCGCCCTGATCGCCGTGGGCCACGAGCACCCCCTCCGCCCCCTCGCCCACGAGCACGTCGATCTCCATCTCGAACGACTTCAGCACCGTGAGCTGCGCCGAGCGGTAGCGCTCGAGCGGAGGCCCGTAGGGCGGCAGCGAGACGGGCTCGGCGAGCGCGAGCTCCGTCTCGGGACGCGTGCGGTGCATCGTGCCGTCGTCGTCGAGGGGGAAGACCGTGTTGCGCCAGGCCTCGCTCCGCCAGCGCTCGGCGAGGCGCCGGGTCCGCTCGGGCAGCTCCGCGGCGCGGTCGCTCGCCTCGGTCGGGTCCTCAGCGAGGTGGTAGAGCTCCCATCGGCCGCCGGCCGCGCCCTCCTCGCGGTCCGGCGGCTCGGGGGCGACCGCCTTCCACTCCCCCTCGACGAGGGCCCGCGAGCCCAGGCACTCGAAGTGCTGCAGATCGCGTCCCGGCGCGTCGGGGTCGCCCAGCACCCCCGCGATGCTCGCACCGTCGAACTCCTCGGCGGCGAGCCCGCACCGCTCGGTCAGCGCCGGCACCCCGGCGAGGTCGAGGAGCGTCGGCGTGAGGTCGGAGACGAACACGAACTGATCCCGCAGCCCGCGCAGGCGCTGAGGAGCGGCGGGCCACGACATCACGAGCGGCGCGTGCACGCCCCCCTCGTAGGTCGACGACTTGAAGGAGCGGAAGGGCGTGTTCGAGACCCGCGCCCAGCCCGCGGGATACTGGCTGAACACCTGAGGGCCGCCGATCGCCGCGATCTCCCGCGGGACGTCGCGCACCCAGTCCTCGGAGAGGCCGGCGATCTGGGCGAACTGGGCGAAGTAGCTGCGCGTGCCGCGGGGCCCGCCCTCCGCGGTGCCGCCGTTGTCGCTGGTGAGCACGACGATCGTGTTCTCCCGCTCCCCCAGCAGCTCCAGGTGCGCGAGCAGCCGCCCGACGCTCTCGTCGACCTCGGAGACGGCCGCGGCGTAGACCTCCATGTGGCGCGCGAACAGCGCTCGATCCTCGTCGCTCAGGCGATCCCAGCTCGGGATGCGGTCGTCGTCGGCGATGGCCCCCGTCGGCAGCTCCGCGTTCTCCGGCACGATGCCGAGCTCGCGCTGACGGGCGAAGCGCTCCTCGCGCACGGCGTTCCAGCCCGCCTCGTAGCGTCCGCGGAATCGGGAGATGTCCGCCTCCTTCGCCTGGATCGGGCCGTGGACGGAGGTGTGCGCGTAGTAGAGCAGGAAGGGGCGTTCCCGGTCGCTGGCCCGCAGCTGATCGATCATCGACAGGGCCTCGTCGGTCAGCTGATCCGTGAGGAAGTAGCCGTCGGGGAACTCGGGGACGTCGACCACCGAGTTGTCGCGGACGAGCCGATGGGGGTGGTGCAGCGAGGTGAAGCCGTCCATGCTCCCGAAGTAGCGGTCGAAGCCGCGCTGCAGCGGCCACGAGCTCTTCTCGGCGCCGTCGTGCAGTCGCGATTCGACCGTCAGGTGCCACTTGCCCACCATGAACGTCGCGTATCCGGCGGCGCGCAGCGACTCGGCGAGCGTCGGCGCCCCCGCGGGCAGCTCTCCCGCGAAACCGGGATAGCCCGGGTCGGTGTGGGCGACGAAGCCGAACCCCGCGCGGTGGGGGTTCAGACCGGTGAGCAGCGAGGCCCTCGCCGGAGAGCACATGGGCGCCGTGCGGTAGTTGGTGAAGACCCAGCCGCCCGCGGCCAGCGCGTCGATGTGCGGCGTGTCGATCTCGCTGCCGAAGGGGCCGAGGTCGCTGAACCCCAGGTCGTCGACGAGCATCACCACGATGTTCGGGGCCCCGGGAGGGGTCGGGGCCCCGGGGCGCCACCAGGGCTCCGCGTCGGAGACGAACTCCGACGCCCGCCCGCCGAACCCCTCGTAGCCGCGGGCGAAGGGCGGCGCCGTCACCTCGTCCCCCTGATGAGTTCGAGGATCTCGGTGCGTCGGGCCGAGAACTCCGGCAGCGACCGCGTGACCAGTTGGTCCCGCGCGCCGTCGAAGGCGATCTCGATGGTGCGCGTCACGCGCGCCGGCCGTTCCCCCAGCACGACGACCCGGTCGGAGAGGTACACGGCCTCGTCGATGTCGTGGGTGACGACGACGATGGTCATGCCGAACTCCTCGCGGATGCGCAGGCACAGATCCTCGAGCTCGAAGCGCGTCTGCGCGTCCACCGACGCGAACGGCTCGTCCATCACGAGCACCTCGGGCCGGTAGGCGATGGCGCGGGCGATCGCGACGCGCTGCTGCATGCCGCCCGAGAGCTGCCAGGGGTGCTTGCCCGCGACCTCGCCGAGCCCCACCGCCTGCAGCGCGGAGGCGACGCGCCCCTCCCGTTCGTCCCGCGGCAACCGCAGGTGCTTCAACGGCAGGGCGACGTTCTTCCCGACGGTGAGCCAGGGCATGAGCGAGCGCGTGTACTCCTGGAACACCAGCGCCATCTCCTGGGGCGGCCCCTCGATCGGGCGGCCGTCGATGAGGGCGTCCCCGGCGCTGATGCTCTGCAGACCGGTGAGGCACTTCAGCAGCGTCGTCTTGCCGATGCCGGAGGGGCCGACGACGCAGACGATCTCGGCGGCGTGGACGTCGAAGGTGAGGTCGGCGATGACGGGGATCTCCGCCGCCCCCGTCGAGTAGCTCTTGGCGAGCCCGCGCACGCTGAGACGGGCGGGCGCGGGGGCGAGGGTGGTGGTCATGAGTTCTTCTCCTGCTCCTGGGAGGCGATGTACCAGCGCAGCACGCGGCGCCGGAAGACGGTGAACAGCGCGGTCGAGAGGTATCCGATCACGCCGAGCAGCAGGATCCCCGCCCACATGTCGGCGATGGCGAAGGACTGCTGCGCGAGCAGCGTCGCGGCCCCCAGGCCCGTCGAGGATCCCAGCATCTCGCTGGCGATCATCACCACGAACGCGGTGATGAGGCTGACCTGGACGCCCGAGAGGATGCGCGGACCCGCGGCGGGCAGCACGACCTGGAGGAGCCGCTCGGAGCCGCTCAGTCGGTACACGCGCCCCACCATGCCGAGCGTGGGGTCCGCGCCGCGGATGCCGTCGATGGTCGAGATCAGCACCGGGAAGACCGAGGCGATCGTGATCGAGAGGATGCGGGTCTCGTTGCCGAAGCCGATGAGCGAGACGAAGATCGGGACGAGGGCGACGGGCGGGATCGCCCGGAAGAAGTGCAGGGTGGGCTCGAGGAGCCACGACAGCGGGCGCACGAGGCCGAGCGCCGCTCCCAGCACGAGGCCGATCAGGCAGGCCAGTGCGAACGAGAGCGCGAGGTTGCCGACGGAGGAGGCGACGTCCGCGATGAAGCGCGGCGTGCCCAGCAGTTGGACCAGGCGCTCGAGGATGACGCGCAGCGGCGGGAAGAAGGCGTTGGTGGACGAGGCCGAGGCGAACCACCACACCGCGACGAGCGCGACGGGCACCGCGAGCTCGACGCCGATGAGCACGCCCTTGGGCAGGCCGCTGCGGCGCTGTCTGCGGGCCGTGCGCGTGCGGAGCGGGATGCTCGAGGTGAGCGTCATGTCAGTGCGCCTCCTTCCGGTACTGCGGGTGCCAGTGCAGCAGCGAGCGCTCGCCCCACTGGCTCAGGCCCTGCACGATCAGGCCGAGGGCCCCGAGGATCAGGACGTTCGCGAACAGCGCCTCGCGATCGCCCCCGATCTGGGCGAGCAGGAGGCTCTGGCCGAGACCGGGTCCGCCTCCGAGCAGACCGGCGACGACGGCCACGATGAGCGCCGTCGGGGCGCACACCCGCACGGCTGTGCCGATGTAGGGCAGCGCACTGGGCAGCACGATCCGGCAGAGGATCTCGCCGCGCCCCATCCCGAAGGACCGCGCGGTGGCGCGGGCGACGGGATCGGTGTCGAACACGCCGGCCGCGGTCTGCACCGCGATCGCCACGAAGCAGCCGAAGAAGACCAGGAAGACGCCCATGTCGACGGTGGGCCCGAGCACCAGCACGGCGATGGGCAGCACGACGATCGGCGGGATCGGCTTGAGGAACTCGAACGGCACGCGGGTCGCATGCAGGGCGAGGGGCGACACGCCGACTCCGATGCCCAGGGCGACGCCCAGCACCACCGCGAGCACGAGCCCGCCGAGGGCCATGAGCAGCGTGGCGCCGATCGCCTGCCAGAGCGCGGCGGTGCCGAGCAGCCCGGCGGCGGCGGCGAGCGCCGCGCTCGCCGGGGGCAGGGCGCTCCCGGTCGCGCCCGGGGCCGTTGCGACGATCTGCCACGCCCCGAGCGACGCCGCGACCCCGAGACCGCCGAGGGCGTACTGCAGGATGCGGGACCGCCTCATCTCGACCCGTCCCCGAGGATCTTCCCGTCGAGGTCCACGCCCTGCTCCAGGAAGCCGAGCCGCACCAGCTTCTCGTTGATGCGGTCGAGGTCGGCGCGGCGCAGCTCGGTCGGCCAGTAGGGCGACTTCACGTCGGCCACGTCGAGATCCGAGCCGCTGAACTCGAGCCCGGCGGCCACGGCGACGTCGTTGTTCTCGTTGGCGAACTCGTTCGATCTGACGATCGCGCGCTGGAACGCCTCGATGGCCTCGGCCCGGTCCTTCGCGACCGAGTCGCCGGTCACCCACAGCCCGACGGCGCCCTCCTCGAAGAGGCCGACCGCTGCGGAGGCGATGCGCACGGCGCCGACCTGCTCCGCCTCGACCGTGAAGGGCGTCACCACGCTCGCGGCGTCGACCTTGCCGCTCTCGAGGGCGGAGACGGTGGAGGCGAAGTCGAGCGTCACCCACTCCACCGAGTCCGGGTCGACTCCGGCGCGGCTGAGCTCGTCGGCGATCGCGACCTCGAACATGGCCTTGCGAGCCGGGACGGCGACGGTCCGGCCCTCCAGCTGCGAGACGTCCGTGATGCCGCTCGCCCGACTGGCGTAGAGCCCCGAGTCGTCGTAGACCGACGGGTCCTCCGCTTCCGAGGCGCCGTCGACGTAGCCGTCGGCCGCCGCGACGATCGTCAGGGGGACGCCTCCCGAGAGCGCGTTCATCACCGGGACGCTGGGGGCGAAGGCGACGTCGACCTGCCCGCTCTGCACCGCGGCGAGGCCCGCGGCCGGGTTCGCGACGATCGACGTCTCCACCTGCAGACCCTCGTCCTCGAAGAAGCCTTCCTCCACCCCCGTGAGCAGGGAGCCGTCGGAGACGACGCCGGTCGCCGCGACCTGCAGCGTCTGCGGTTCTCCGGCGCCCCCGTCCGCGGAGGGGGCCTGCTCGCCCGGCTGTCCCGAGCAGGCGGACAGTGCGAGGGCCGCCGCTGCGGCGACCGCCGTCGTGGCACGGCGGAATCGGATGTTCGTCATGATCTCTCGTTTCCCGAGCGGCCCGGCAGGGCGACTCCGTTGTCGTGTGGTTTCGGGGAGAAGGAGCGAGCGCGGCGCTTTTAGTCACCGCTTGGAGATTTATAATAGGGCGGGATCACGCGCCCCGCAATCGTCTCCCGCGCCGATCGCCCGGCCGCTCGCGCACCCGGCCGTCGAGCGGGCGCTCCGCCAGCGCTGGAGCCGATTCCCGCCGCCGGGGAGCCGGTTCGGAGAGCGGACCGGGCGGGGGCTGCGGGCCCGGCGGCGGCCGGACTCGCCGCCCCGGCCGGCGCGGCGAGCGGGACGGCCGGGCCGCCGCGTGCTCCTAGGATGGACCGAAGAGGAGGATAGCCTTGCCCAAGATCGTCGACCACGACGAGCGCCGCCGGCACATCGCCGAGGCCGCGACGGCCGTCATCATGCGCTGCGGTTTCGCCGGCCTGACGATGCGCGAGGTCGCCGCCGAGGCGGGGTACGCGCACGGCGCCATCGCCCGCTACTTCCCCAACAAGCAGAGCCTGCTCACGGCCGCCTTCCTCCAGCTCACCGTCGCCGCGAACGACCGCATCGCCGCGGGCATCGAGGATCTGCGCGGGCTCGCCGCCCTGCACCGCATGTGCAGCGAGATCCTCCCCTACGGCAGCGTCGGCACCGCGTCGACCCGGGTGCTCCTCGCCTTCTGGGATCACGCGTCGGAGGATCCGGGCATCAGGGAGATCAACCGGAAGAACACGCTGCGGTGGCGCGGCCTCATGCACCGCTTCCTCGCCGAGGCCCGCGAGGACGGCGAGCTGGATCCGGAGCTGGACGTCGACGCCGCCGTCGACCGCGTCTCCGTGCACAACGCGGGATGGCAGGTGACCGCCGCCCTGACGCCCGACATCGCCGCCTCCGAGCGCATCGACGCCAGCCTGCGCGCGCTGCTCGACGGCTTCCGCCGGCGCGGCTGAGCGCTGCGATCGGGCGCCGCGACCGCCCTCCGTCAGGCCGGCGCGCGGTCGCCGCCGAGCGCGACCGTGCGGAACCCGGCGTTGCCCATCGACGAATCCGGGGTGTTCTGCGAGCGCGCCGAGTTGCGATAGCGATTGCAGTACGAGACGTGGCACAGGTAGCTGCCGCCCCGCAGCACCCGCGTTGCGCCCTCCCCCGGCCCCGGGGGATCCGCCACCGGCGAGCTCCGGTAGTAGGCGGCGTCGAACCAGTCGGCGCACCACTCCCAGACGTTCCCCACGGGCTGCCAGAGGCCGTACCCGTTCGGCTCGTAGGATCGCACGGGAGCCGTGGTCGCCCAGCCGTCCTCGCGGGTGTTGAGACGGGGGAACTCCCCCTGCCAGATGTTGACGCGCCATCCCTGGCCTGTCGGCCCGCCCTCCGCGTCGGGCTCCTCGTCCCCCCAGGGGTACTTGCGCGCCGCGAGGCCCCCGCGGGCCGCGTACTCCCACTCCGCCTCGGTGGGCAGCCGCCGCCCGGCCCACCGGCAGTAGGCTGCGGCGTCGTTCCAGCTCACGTGCACCACGGGGTGGTCGTCCAGGCCGTCCAGCGACGACAGGCGCCCTCCCGGATGCCGCCAGTCGGCGCCGGCCACCCCGTACCACCACGGCGCGCCCGGCACCGCGCCCGTGATGTCCTCGCGCGGAGCGGCCACCGCGAGGTGGAACACGGCCGAGACCCCGAACAGCTCCGCCTCGGTCTCGTACCCGGTCGCCTCCGCGAACCGCGCGAAATCGGCGTTGGTGACGGCCGTCGCGTCGATCGAGAACCCCTCGAGCTCGACCCGGTGCAGCGGCAGCTCTCCGTCGGCCGCCAGACCGTCGCCCGAGGAGTCGCCCATGACGAACGACCCGCCGGGGATCCGGGCCTGCTCGATCGAGTGGGCCCGCCGCGCCTGAGGCGCCGGCTCGACCCGGGCCGCGGGGCCGGACCCGCCGGACCCGCCGTCGCCGCCGAGCGGCGCCCCGGGCGCTCCCGCCCGCGCGGGCGCCCCGCAGCTGCACCCCGTTCCGCCCGAAACCGTCATCATCGCTCCTTCGCCGGCCTCCGATCCGCTCCGCGCATCGGAGGCCCGTCCGCGTGTCCACCGTACCCGCGACCCGATGCGCCGGCACCGCGAAACGCGCGGGCGACGCCGGAGCGGTTCTGTCAGCGGACCGAGGAGGCCGCGATCCCCCTCGGAAGCCGTTGTATGGAGAACGGGCGCGCGCGGAAGCACCCGCGAACGCGCGCACCCGATGAACCCCGTCACCGAAACCAATAGATTGGGCGCAGTCGACGACCGCGAGGACGCGGTCTCGAGGGCGGGCGCCTCCGCGCCCGTCGATCCGCGACGCGACGCGCCGCGCAGGCCCGAGGGCTCCGCGACCGCGGCGACCGCCGAATGAACGATCCCACCGAGGAGAACCCATGAGCGCAACCCCCGAATTCACGACCCAGCTGCTGCTCGACGGCGAGTGGCGCCCCGGAGGCGGCGGCACCTTCACGAGCATCAACCCCGCGACCGAGGAGGCGCTCACCGAGGTGGCGAGCGCCGACGCCGCGGACGCCGACCGTGCCGTCCGAGCCGCACGCGCAGCCTTCCAGGGCGAATGGGCGGCCACGCCGCCCTCGGTGAGGGGACGGCTGCTGAACCGCCTGGCCGACCTCGTCGAGCGGGACGCCGAGACCCTCGCGACGCTGGAGTCCCTCGACATGGGCGGCCTCCCCGGCGCCTCCCTCGCGATGCACATCCCCAACTTCGTCGCGTCGCTGCGGTACTACGCCGGCTGGGCCGACAAGCTGACCGGCGAGACGCTCCCGAACGACGGCTACATGGGCCGGCCCGCCTTCGCCTACACGCAGCGGGAGGCCCTGGGCGTCATCGCCGCGATCGTGCCGTGGAACTCGCCCATCATGATCCTCGGCTGGAAGCTCGCCCCCGCCCTGGCCACCGGCAACACGATCATCGTCAAGCCCGCGGAGGACGCCTCGCTCCCGATCCTCCACATCGGCAAGCTCGCCGTCGAGGCCGGCTTCCCGCCCGGGGTCGTCCAGGTGCTCTCCGGCCCGGGCTCCGTCGTGGGCGAGGCGCTGACCCTGCACCCGGGCGTCGACAAGGTGTCCTTCACCGGCTCCACCGAGGTGGGCCGGCGCATCCTGCGCAACTCCGCCGAGACCTTCAAGCCCACCACCCTCGAGCTCGGCGGCAAGAGCCCCAACATCGTCTTCGAGGACGCCGACCTCGAGGCCGCGATCGGCGGAGCCGCCGCGGGCATCCTCGTCAACTCCGGTCAGGTGTGCGCCGCGGGATCGCGCATCTTCGCGCACCGGAGCGTCTACGAGGCCGTGCTCGACGGCCTGCAGCAGGCCGTGCGGTCGCAGGTCGTGGCCGACCCCTTCGACCCGAGGGCGACCATGGGGCCGCTCGTCAACGCGAAGCAGCGCGACCGGGTGCAGGAGTACATCGAGCAGGGCGAGGCCGAGGGCGCCCGGCTGGTGGCGGGCGGCGGCAGGCGCGAGGGGGCCGGCTTCTTCGTGAACCCCACGGTCTTCGCCGGCGACAACGACCTGCGCATCGCGAGGGAGGAGATCTTCGGCCCCGTCGCGACGGTCATCCCCTTCGAGAGCGACGACGAGGTGATCCGACTCGCGAACGACAGCAGGTACGCCCTGGCCGCGACCATGTGGACGAGGGACGTGCGGCGCGTGCACGCGGTGTCCTCCGCGCTGCAGGCCGGCGCCGTGGGCGTCAACGGCTGGTCTCCGCTCATGCCGCAGCTGCCCTGGGGCGGCGGGAAGGACTCCGGGATCGGGAGCGAGCTCGGCACCGAGGGGATCCTCGCCAACACCCGGGTGAAGACCGTGACCGTCGTGCTCTGACCGGCGGCGTCGGTCCGGACGCGCTCGGCCCCGCCCCCGAGCTCCGCGGGCGGGGCCGAGCGCCGTCAGCGCGGCCGCTGCGTCTCGATCAGCCGCACGAAGAGGTCGAGCGCCTCCTCCGTGTGGGCGAGCTGCGGCGCGGTCAGCTGCTGGAGCACCGCGCCGTCGAAGGCGACGTGGATGAGGCGGGCCAGCACGTCGACCCGCTCGTACCCCTCGGCCCGCAGCACCTCCCGGATCGCGTCGAGGTAGCCCTCGGAGAGCAGCTCGGCCAGTGGCGCGAGCTGGGGGTTGCGGCGCGACTCCAGGAGCACCTCGTAGTGGAAGGCCTGCAGGTCGGGGTCGCTGCGCACCGCCGCCACGAGCGTGCGTGCGAGGTCGTCGACCCGCCCGCCGGCGCCCGGAAGGCTGCGGTCGATGGACTCGGCCACGGCGGTCTTGACGGCGGCGACGAGCAGGGCGTCCCGGTTGCCGAAGTGGTAGGTGATGAGGCTGTTGCGCACCCCCGCCTCTTCGGCGACGGAGCGGAACGTCATGCCCCGCAGGCCCCGACGCGCCACGACCGCGATCGTGGCGCGGACGAGCGCGTCGCGACCGCGGCCGTATCTCGGGCTCTCCGGCGTCGTCATACCGCCCAGCGTATCGGCCCGGTCCCGCGGGGCGCCCCGGGTCATCGCATGAAGACGCCGCCGTTGACGTCGAGCGTGGCCCCCGTGACGAAGCCGCTGTCGGGCCCGACGAGGTACGCCACCGCGGCGGCGACCTCCTCGCTGGTTCCGACGCGGCCCACGGGGATCGTGCGCCCGACCGCGGCGGCGTCCTCCTCGCCTCCCATCGCGGGGGTGCGGATCGCCGCGGGCGCCACCGCGTTGACGGTGACCCCGGCGTCGGCGAGCTCGCGCGCGAAGATCTTCGTGAGCACGAGGGCGCCGGCCTTGGAGGCGGCGTAGTGCGCGCCGGCCACGAGGCCGCCCTGCTGCCCGGCGAAGGAGGACATGTTGACGATGCGCCCCCACCCCCGCTCGCGCATCGCGGAGCCGGCGAGCTGGCTGAGCACCAGATAGCTGCGCAGGTTCGTCGCGAGGACGTCGTCCCACTCGTCGGGCTCGATCTCCCACACGGATCGCTTCACCGTCCGGCCCGCGTTGTTCACGAGGACGTCGGGCGCGCCCCAGGCCGCCTCCTGGTCTGCGAAGCATCGCCGCAGCGAGCGGACGTCGGCGACGTCGACCTCCAGGGCGCGGGCGGTCTCGCCCGTCGCGTCCAGCTCGGCGGCGAGCGCCGAGGCCGCCTCCCCGTTGATGTCGGCGATCCCGACCCTGAAGCCGTCGGCGTGCAGCCGTCGCGCGACGGCCTCGCCGAGCCCCTGTGCCGCTCCGGTCACGAGTGCGGAGCGCCGCTGTTCCGTCGCCACCGCCTACTCCGTCCCGAAGAACAGGTCGCGGCCGATGCGGGCCTCGATCTTGTAGTAGTGCCACATGAGGTGCTCGCCGACGGGCGTCTCCCTGATGATGTTCGCGATCGCGCGCACCTCGTCGTAGCCGGGGGCGTCGAGCAGGATGTACGCGGTCCAGGGCGCCGCCGACGACGGGCCGACCTGCAGCGTGTCGTCGTCGAAGGTGCCGATCACCCGCACGCCGAACCGCTCGCCGAGATTCGCGAACGCGCTCTTCGTCGCCTCGAACACCAGCCTGCGCTCCTCGGCGTCCGCCGCGAAGAACGGATCGCGCACTCCGATGCAGATGAGGGCGCGCACCCCGTCGCCGGCCGCCGCGCTCATGCGGACGCCTCCACGCGCAGGCTGCCGTGCTCGGGAGCCATCGAGAGCCCGAGGGAGCTCGAGGCGATGAACTCGTGCGCGGCGAACGACGACACGGGCATGAACAGGCCGGCCTGGACGTCGCGCCACATGCGTTCGAAGGGGAGCGACTTCGCATAGGCGGCGCCGCCGACGACGTCGATCAGCCGGCTGAAGGCCTCGACCGCGTTCTTCGTGCAGACGTGCTTCACGAGCGCGCTCTGCGCGACGATCTCCTGCAGCCCGAACTCGTTGTAGTAGTCGTCCGTGCCGAACTGCGCGGTGTGGCGGTAGATCAGCGCGCGGGCGCTCTCGATGAGGATCTCGGCGTCGGCGATCGCGTCCTGGGCGCGCGCGTCGTCGACGAGGCCCCGGCGGCGCACCTGCTGCTTCGCCCAGTCCAACGCGCCCACGGCGAGGCCGACGTAGACGGCGCCGAACGCCGGCTGCGAGGAGCCGAACACGGTCTCGGCGACCGTGGCGTCGAGGTGGCCGACGGGGAAGGAGTGCACGACGTCGGCGTCGGGGACGAACACGCCGTCGAACTCGAGGTCGTTGCTCTGGGTGGCGCGCATCCCCATCATGTTCCAGACGGGGTGGATCGTGATGTTGGGGTCGGCGAGGTCGATCTTCATCATCAGCAGCTGCGGGCCCCGCTCGGGATCCTCGAAGCGGGCCGTCGTGGAGGCGTGCGTGGCCACGGCGGAGTTGGTGCCGAAGTTCTTGCGCCCCGTCACCCGGTAGCCGCCCTCGACCCGCTCTGCGCGCGTGCGGGCGTCGGTCATGAGGTTGGGCGTGCCGAACTCGCTGGTGATGGCCGCCCAGATGAGCCTCCCCTCGGCGGCCTCGCGCAGCAGGCCCTCGAGGCGCGGACTCTTCGTCTTGCGCCACACCGCGGCCCACTGCGCGAGCGGGGTGAAGTGCATGTTCACCGCGAGCGCGGTCGCCGCGTCGGCGGAGGCGATCCGCTCGACCACGGGGATCACCTCGAAGAGCGTCGCGCCGTGACCGCCCAGTTCCTCGGGTACGGAGAGGTTCAGCAGGCCGATCTCCCACATGTCGTCGTAGTTCTCGTGCGGGAACGCGTTGTTCGCGTCGTTGTCGGGGGCCCGGTCGCGGAACCGCTCGACGAGCTGGTCGGCCATGGCCAGGAACTTCTTCTGGCGGGCGGTGTAGAGCTGTTTCATCGTGGTGTCTCCGATTCGTAGGGGTGGGTCAGTCCGCGAGCGGCGAGTGGGCGCCGTAGGTGCGGGATCCGTAGGTGAGGGTCTCGAGGTCCTGCGCGCGCGCGTCGACCACGCGGCCGACGATGAGCAGGTGACTGCCCGCGACGAGGAACTGCTCGGCGTGGCAGTCGAAGGAGGCGGCGGCGGTCGACAGCACGGGCGATCCCGTGCGCATGAAGCCCCACTCCTCCCCGAACTTGTAGCGCGTCTCCGGTCCCGACGCCCCGGCGAAGTCCCGGGCGATCGGCACGTTGGCCGTCGACAGCACGTTGACCGCGAAGCAGCGGTTCGTGCGGACCGCGTCGGCCACCGGCGCGCCCCGGAACAGGCCGATCACGAGCGTCGGGGGGTCGGCGGAGACCGACATCATGGCGGTCACGGTCTGGCCGAAGCGTCCGGCGCCGCCGTCCGTGGTGACCAGGGTGACCGAGGCCGTGGCCTTGCCCATGCCCGCGATGAACCGCCCGCGGATCTCGGGGCCGGAGGCCGGTGAAAGCGTCAGGCGCTGCAGGTCGGCGTTCGAGGACATTTCGGCTCCACCTTTCGTCGTGGCTCGAGTTGGACTAATTTTGCAGTTGCGCAGTATCTGGATCAAATGAATATAAGAGTGGTAGTCCATTCACGGAATCGATGAGGTGAGGAACATGGGGTCCCGGCTCGACATCACCCTGATGCAGCTCGAGAGCTTCATCGCCGCGGCGTCCTGCGAGAGCATCAGCGCCGCCGCTGAGCAGCTGCACACCTCGCAGTCGAACCTCTCGGTCGCCGTCGCCAACCTCGAGCGGCGGCTCGGGGTCGAGCTGCTGGTGCGCCGCCGGTCGAAGGGGGTGGGGGTCACCCCGGCGGGTCGCGATCTCCTCGTCAGGGCCCGGGCGATCGTCGAGGCGTCGCGGGAGCTCGAGGACGCGGCCAGGGGCGGCCGGGAGGAGCTCGAGGGGGATCTGCAGGTCGGATGCCACCTGCCCCTGACCTCCTTCTACGTGCCGGGCCTCATCGCGGGGGTGCGCGACCGGGCCCCGGGAGTGCGCCCCTCGATCAGGGAGGGCAACCAGGACGAGCTGCAGCAGGCCGTGCACGACGGCGAGCTGGACCTGGCGCTCGTCTACGACCAGTCGCTCCCGACGCGGCTGAGGTTCCACCGCTTCGCCTCCGTCTGGCCCTACGCCATCGTCGCGCCGGGAACCGCGATCGCGGCGCGCGGCACCACGAGCCTCGCCGAGCTGTCGACGCTCACGATGGTGAACTACGAGGCCGTGTACGCGGCGGGGCGCTCGCACGAGCTCTTCCGCAGCGCGGGGCTGCCGCTCCCCGCCGAGATCCGGGCGAGGAGCCTCGACTCCGTCCGCGCGCTCGTGGCCGCGGACCTCGGCTTCTCGATCCTCAACCAGCGGTGGGGCACGAACCTCACGGCAGACGGGGCCGAGGTGGTCCCCGTCGAGCTGACCGATCGCGTCTCGCCGATGGGCATCGGAGTGCTGACCCGGCGCAGCGCCCTGAGCGCCAAGACCGCTCTCGCGATCGAGATCCTGCGCGCGCACGCCGTGCACCGCCACCCCGAGCACGATCCGCTCGGCGAACCGCTCGCTTGATATTCAACCTGCGCAGATGCACAATTATCGGCATGCGCGCACGCCCTCGTCCGCGCAGCTACGACAGACGCCGCGAGGAAGCGGTGGAAAGGTGCAGATCATGACCGTGCTCACCCCCGACTCCGCGATCCGCGCGGCCGGCGACTACAAGACCGCGACCAAGAACTTCTGGCATCCGATGAGCCCGTCGAAGCAGGATCCGTCGCAGGAGACCCTCATCGTGGTCTCGGGCGAGGGCAACTACGTCACCGACGCGGACGGCAATCGGCTGCTCGACGGCGTCGGCGGCCTCTGGAACGTCAACGTCGGCCACAACCGCGCCGAGGTGAAGGACGCCATCAAGGCGCAGCTGGACCAGCTGGCGTACTACCAGTCGTTCGACGGCGTCGCCCACCCCCGGGTCTACGACCTGGCCGACCGCCTCGTCGGCATGCTCGCTCAGGAGGACGCGCACCGCGTGCTGTTCGGCTCGAACGGCTCCGACGCGGTCGAGACCGCGCTCAAGCTCTCCCGCCAGTACTGGATCGCGGCGGGCGAGCCCGGCCGCGTGCGCTTCCTCTCGCTGCGCAACTCCTACCACGGCATGCACATCGGCGGCACCTCGGTGGGCGGCAACGCCGTCTACCACTACAACCACGGCCCGCTGCTGCCGGGGGTCGAGCTGCTCGACTCGCCGTTCCTCTACCGCAATCCGTGGAACACGGAGGACCCGGCCGAGCTCACCGACCACCTGATCCGTCAGCTCGAGGAGCGGATCGAGTTCCTCGGCGGACAGACGATCGCGGCGTTCATCGCTGAGCCCGTGCAGGGAGCCGGGGGCGTCATCGTGCCCCCCGAGGACTACTGGCCGCGCGTGCGGGAGGTGCTCGACCGCCACGGCATCCTCATGATCTCCGACGAGGTCGTCACCGGGTTCGGCCGCACCGGCAACATGCTCGGCAGCCGCGGATGGGGGGTCAAGCCCGACATCATGGCCTTCGCCAAGGGCATCTCCGCCGGCTACATCCCGCTCGCCGCGACGGTCTTCAACCGCAGGGTCGCCGACGCCATCGAGAACGGGCCGGGCTTCTCGAACGTCATCATGCACGGCTACACCTACAGCGGGCACCCCACCGCCGCCGCGGCCGCCCTCGCCGTGCTCGACATCGTCGAGCGCGACGACCTGCCGGGCAACGCCGGCCTCGTGGGGGCCGTGCTGCAGGACGAGCTGCAGGCCCTCGAGTCCCACCGCTACGTCGGCGAGACCCGGGGCAAGGGCCTCATGGCCGCGATCGACCTCGTGGCCGACAAGGGCACCCGGGAGTCCGTCGACCCGTCGAGCGGCATCGCCCACAGGATCGCGGCCGCCGCCCGGGAGGAGGGCGTCGTGGTGCGTCCCGCGGGCACGAAGATCATCCTGTCGCCGCCGCTGACTCTCGAGGCCGACGAGGCCAGGGAGATGGTGCGCGCCCTCGACGCCGCCCTGTCACGGGTCGACTGACGCCGGGCCGGCATGATGAAGGGGGTGGATCCGCGGATCCACCCCCTTCGACGTCGGCGTCAGTAGAGCTCGATCACCAGCCTCGGAGACTTCGCCCGCGACACGCACAGCGCGATCTCGCCGCCCGCCTCCTTGTCGGCCTTCGACAGGCAGTTGTCGCGATGGTCGGCGACGCCCTCGATCAGGCCGCTGACGCAGGAGCCGCAGACGCCCTCCTCGCAGGACTTGAAGACGTCGATGCCGTTCTCCTCGAGAACGGAGAGGATCGTCTGGTCGGCCGGGATCTCGAACTCCTCGCCGGTGTCGAGCTCGACGGTGAACGCGGTGTCGCCGCTCGTGTCGATGTCGACCCCCTCGAAGTGCTCGACGTGGAAGTTGCGCTCCCCCAGAGCCGGCTCCACGACGGCGCCCAGCTGCTCCATGAAGCCGACCGGACCGCAGGTGTAGACGTGGGTCTTCTCGGTCGCCCCCGCGCTGTCGGTCGCGTCGGAGATGATCCGGGCGAAGAGCTGGGGCCGGGCCGCGCGCTCCGTGCCGAAATGCAGGTGGACCCGGTCGCGGAACTCGGCGCGCTCCTCGAGGAGATCGACGAAGGCGGCCTCGTCGCGCGACCGGGCGAAGTAGTGCAGCTCGAAGACGGCGCCCCGGGAGTAGAGTTCGTAGGCCATGGACAGCAGCGGGGTGACCCCGATCCCGCCGGCGACGAGGATGTGCTGCTCGGCGTCCTCGGCGATCCCGAGCAGGTTGCGGGGCTTGCCGATGAGCAGCCGGTCGCCGGGCTCCACCCGGTGCAGGGCGCTGCTGCCGGCGCCCTCCGGTTCGCGCTTGATCGCGACGAGCAGCGAGGACGGATCCCCCGGCGCGCTGCAGAGCGAGTACTGCCGCAGCACGCCGGTCGGGCCGGTGATGTCGACGTGGGCGCCCGCGGAGAACGGGGTGAACGGGCGTTCGTCCTCGTGCACGAGTCGCAGCGTGCGGATGATGGGCGTCTCCTCGGTGACCTCGGCCACCCGCACCACGACGCCGCTCACAGCAGGAACCCGGCGGCCGGCGTGGAGTCCTGGCTGTCGATCAGCCGGATCACCTTCAGCGCGATCCGATCGTCGGCGGGGGTGGCGCCGAAGCGGACCCGGTACTCCACGTCGCCGGCCCAGAGGTGGTGCGTGCCGCGCTTGTAGGCCACGATCACCTGCGCCGCGCGGAGCAGCACCCCGTCGTCGTCGACCTCGCCGCAGATGAACCGGCCCAGCGTGCGGACCGTCGTCGCGGCGTCCACCGCGGCGATCGCGTACCCCTCCGTCAGGCGCACCACGCGCGAGCGCCGCATGGCGTCGTCGTCGAACACCATGTTCAGGCTGCCGGCGAAGTCCTCGGTCTCGGGATCGATCGGGATCACGTAGATGCCGTCCTCCGAGTAGAGCTCCTGCCACTCCTCGTAGTTCTTGCGATCGAGCAGCTCCGCCTCGTAGGAGACGAGATCCACCGCTCGGGCGACCCTGGGGTCGGCCACCGAGACGCCGGAGTAGGACAGGGGGCGCTTGTAGGTGCTGCGACCGGTCAGCCACGCGCCCGGCTTCACCTTCGATGCTGCGGATTCAGTCATCGCTCATCATTTCCTTCCACTTGTAGTAGGCCGCG
Organism: Leucobacter chromiisoli; assembly: GCF_016522505.1. Classification (GTDB taxonomy): domain Bacteria; phylum Actinomycetota; class Actinomycetes; order Actinomycetales; family Microbacteriaceae; genus Leucobacter; species Leucobacter chromiisoli. Next base: position 44,549 of record NZ_JAEHOH010000020.1, read on the forward strand.
CGCATGCCCGACTCGTCGGTCACGTGCGAGGTCGGCCACCCCTCCTCCGTCCGCGTCTCCCGGGCGGATCCGCGGTTCACCATCACCGGCAGCTCGGGGCCGCCGACGGCGCCGCGCTGCACCCGGTCCCAGCCCTCCGCGTCGTCCGGGGTGCCGAAGCCGAAGGGTCCCTGGAAGTTCTCGTGCGCGCGCATGCGCTCCCGGTTCACGCGATCGACGATCTCGGGCGGGCCGTCGGGGCCTATCGCGATGTGCTCGATGACGGTCTCGTCGACCGACACCGGCCGCAGCGTGCGGAAGAAGGAGATCGACATCGACACGTTCGGGAAGAGGTTCAGGTTGAAGCCGGTGCCGTGCATGGAGTAGACGAGCCTCCGGATCTCCTCCTCCGAGACGCCGTTCGCCCGCAGGTCGGCCACGAGACCGTCGAAGCGGGGCTGCAGCGGCTCGCTGCCGTCGTCGGCCTCGAGATCCGAGTGCTCGGGCACCATCTGCATCACGGAGTGCCCGTTGCCGAGCACGTGGGTGACGGCGGAGGGATCCGTCATGAAGCTCATCATCTCCGCCGTCTCGCTGTCGACCGTCGCCATCCACGAGCGGTGCACGATCGGGAAGTGGTAGCCGTCGGTCGTGTTCTCGAGCTGGATCTTCCAGTTGCCCTTGAAGGTGAACCGGTGCGTGCCGAGGACCTTGAGGGGGTACCCGGCGCCCTGGGCCATGAAGCGGTCGATCCACATCTTGACGTCGCCGAGGAAGTCCTCGAGCGGCTCGATGTCGTGGTTGAACGTCGCGAAGATCATGCCGTTGTACTGCTCGGTGCGCAGCTTCTTGAGGCCCATGTTCTTTTTGTCCATGATCCCCTCGTACCCCTCGGGGTACGGGATCCCCCGCAGGGCGCCGTCGAGGCCGTACGACCACGCGTGATAGGGGCAGGTGAAGCCGTTGACGACGCCGGACCGCGTCTCGCACACGGTCGCCCCGCGGTGGCGGCAGCGGTTCAGCATCGTGTGGATGTTGCCCTTGCGGTCGCGGGAGACGATCACCGGCTGCCTGCCGACGTGGGTCGCCTTGAACGCGCCCGCCTTGGGCAGCTCGCTGATGTGCGCGACCCAGACCCAGGTCCGCTCGAAGATCTTCGTCATCTCCTCCTCGAAGATCTCCGGGTCCGTGTACATGCGGCCCGCGACGCGATCCTCGAGCACGAGATCGGCGGGTTCGAACTCGTAGACATTCTCCTCTGTGAACTCAACGGTCACCGAACTGCCTCCATTCAAGGGTGCGATTGCCCCCGACGATGCGGCCGGCGGCTGAAGTACGGGCATCAGTCTAGAAATCCGAGAGGCCCGGGATAATTGGCGATCCCCTCAGCGTCATAGGGGTTTCCCCTACGCCCGTACGGCACATCCCATCTGCCCCGCGCCATCGTCTCCGCATAGCCTGGGGGCATGTCGGCCCAAGACCCACACCCCGACGAGGCGATCGACGCGGTGCTCCACGCGCTCGCGGCCCCGCTCGTCTCGGCAGAGAACTATCTGGCGGGCGTCCGAGCGCGTACGCGGTCCCTCGCCGCCCACCCGGTCGTGCCCGAGGAGCTCGGCGGCGAGATCATGCGCGGCATCGACGGCGCCATGCGCAGCCTCGAGGAGGCCGCCGCGACGATGACGGCCTTCGCGCTGCTCGGCGAGGCCGGCAGGCCCGGGTGCCCGGCGTGCGACGCCGCCCGACCCGTCGACGGCCGGGAGGGGCGGCCCGAGGCCGACGGACCCCGCCGGTTCACCGGCGCGAGGAATGTGATCACCACCGAGGAGGAACACTGATGCTGCGACTGGACACGCCGGACGACCAGCGCCGGATGACCCTGGTCTGCTACCTCGACACCTTCGGGTACGGCTGGAAGCACGTGGATCTGTTCACGCACGATCTCGAGGGCAACGAGCTCAACTGGGTCCACTGGGGGGTTCCCGAGGACGGCCCCGAGGCCGCGGATCGCGTCACCGCCCGCGTCGAGCCGACGCTCAAGCGCACCTCCGAGTGGCGGCACCGGGTGAGCCCGGTCGGTCAGGACTACTGGGTCGCCGATGTCGTCTGGAGCGACGGGTGAGCGCATTCGCGCCGTGGTCCCTCGCCGAGCTCGTCGCGGACCTCCGATCGGGCGCGCTCGCTCCCGCGGACGCGCTCGAACGCTCCCGCGAGCGCATCGACGCGACGGACGCCGCGATCCGGGCCTGGGTCGTGACCGACTTCGAGCGCGCCGGTGCGCGGGACGCCTCCGGTCCGGCATCCGGCGGCGCCGGGCGACGGCCGGCGGGTCGCGGGGCGCTCGCCGGTGCGCCGATCGGCGTCAAGGACATCATCGACGTGCGGGGGCTCCCCACGCGGTGCGGTTCCGCGCTGCGGGCCGGCGCGCCGGCGAGCGCCTCGGACGCCGGGATCGTGACCGCCTGGCGCGCGGCCGGCGCGATCCCCGTCGGCAAGACCGTGACCACGGAGTTCGCCTACTTCGCCCCCGGCCCGACCGGCAATCCGGCCGCTCCCGGCCGCACCCCGGGGGGCTCGTCCAGCGGTTCCGCAGCGGCCGTGGCGTCGGGCCAGGTGCCGCTCGCGCTCGGCTCGCAGACCGCCGCCTCCGTCACCCGGCCGGCGGCCTTCTGCGGAGTGGCCGCGCTCGTCATGACGCGGGGGCGCTTCGCCGCGGACGGCGTCGTGGGCCTCGCGCGCAGCCTCGACAGCCACGGGTTCTTCGCCGCCGGCGCGGAGGATCTCGGCGTGGCCTGGTCGGCGGTGAGCGGGGAGGCCGTCGAGCGCGTCGAGGCGCCGCGGCTGCTGGTGTGGGATGCGGCGTCGCTCGGCGGCGTCTCCGACGACATGGCCTCGGCCGTGGACGAGGCGATCTCCGCCCTGCGCTCCCGGGGCGCCGAGATCGAACGGTTCCCGGAGCCGGCGCTGGTGGACGAGGCCACCGCCGCGCACCTCGTCGTGATGGGGTACGAGGCGGCCGTCGAGCGCGCCGAGGAGCTCGCCCGGCCCGAGCGCCTCAGCCCCCAGCTGCGCGCGCTGCTCGAGGGCGGACGCGGGATCCCGCGCGCCGACTACGACGAGGCTCGCGGGGTGATCGAGCGGGCACGGCGACGCGTCGAGGCGCTGACCGCGGAGGGCGCGGCGATCATCGGCCCCGCCGCGCTGGGCGCCGCCCCCGAGGGCCTGTCGGCGACGGGCGATCCGATCCTGAGCCGGGCGTGGCAGGCGCTCGGGCTGCCGGTGGTCGCGGTGCCCGGCCTGCACGACCCGGGAGGGCGTCCGCTCGGCGTGCAGCTGATCGGCGAGCCGAACCGCGAGTCGCGGCTGCTGGGCACCGCCGCCTGGGTGCAGGAGCGCCTCAGACCGTGAGGCGGTGCAGGTAGAGATCGCGCACGAGTCGTCCCAGGCTCTCCGCGGAGGTCTTGGCCCGGATGCGCGTGCGGTGCACGTCGACCGTCTTCACGCTCGCGCTGAGCCTCGTGGCGATCTGCTGACTCGACAGGCCGTCCATGACGAGGCGCAGCACGTCGCGCTCCCGGGGCGTCAGGCCGTGCAGGCGCGCGCTCAGCTCGCGCCTCGCCGAGCGGGCGGCGAACGCGTCCCTCGCCGCGGAGAGCTGCGCCTGCACGGTCTCGACCATCGTCTGCGGCTCGTACGGCTTCTCGAAGAACCCCACCGCGCCGGCGCGCATCGCGCGGACGGCCGAGGGCACGTTGCCGTGCCCCGAGCAGAAGAGCACCGGCGCGGGATAGTCGCGCTCGAGCAGCTGCTCCTGGAGCAGCAGGCCGCTCAGGCCGCGCATCCGGAGCTCGAGGATGACGACCGCGGGCTCCTCCTCGTCGAACTCGCCGAGGAACGACGGCGCATCGGGGTAGGTGAGCGCCACGATCCCGACGCTCTGCAGCAGATATGCGAGGGAGTTGCGCACCCCCTCGTCGTCGTCGACGATGTGCACGACCGGCGTGTCCTCGAGGACCTCGCGCCCCGGGGTCAGGTCTGCATGGTGGAGCGCCATGTCGTCTACGCGTCCATGAGGACCGACTGCGAGGGGAATGCCTCGGCGAAGTCGTTGGGCAGCGGCGCCACGAAGACGTTCTCGGTGCGGGTGCGGGTGATCCTCCACACCCCGTCCTCCCTGCGGAAGGCGTTGTTGAGCCGGCTGGAGCGCAGCAGCGCCTTGCCGTCGGAGAACAGCCAGGGCTGCATGTGGATCCACTGCCCCGTCGCCGTGTCGCCCGTCACATGGATCTGCTCGGACGTCAGGTAGTGGGCGTTGAGCAGCAGCAGCGGATCCTGCCTGGTGCCCCAGAACCCCTGGAAGTGACGCCGGATCGCGTCCTTCCCCTCCGCTCGTCCGAACTGATCGTCGTAGTACTCGCCGACGCCCTCCCACACCGCGTCCTCGGTGTAGAGCTCGAGGATGAGCTCGATGCGCTCGGCGTCGTCGGTCACCCCGGGCTCGGGCAGCGGCGTGTCGCAGAGGAACATGTAGCGCGCCTGCACCCGGCGGATGTCCGCCTCCGCTTCCAGCGCGTCGATCCGCTTCAAGAGGCTGTCGAGAACTTCCTGCGTGGCCATGTCACTCCCTCGTGCTGTCATTCGCGATGACCGGGTCATCGCCTGGCCCCGACACTAGGTCAGGAGGCGGCCGCCGGAAGAGGCTCCGGTCTGCTCAATGAACCGGGGTGCGGAGCATGGCGCGGGAGATCTCGGTGGCGGCCGCCCAGAGCGCGTGGATGGTCGTCCGGTCGTCGTGGCGCTCCGCGCGCACGGTCGCCGAGATGACGGCGATCACGTGGTTGCCTCCCCGGTACGAGACCGGCACGGCGTAGGTCTTCGCGCCCGGGACGACCAGCCCCTGCTCGCTCGCCCACCGCCGCTCGCGGATCTCCGCGTACTCGGCCCGCAGCTCCGGGGCGATCGTCTCGTCGTCGCCCGCCCAGTAGGCCTGCAGCACGCGCCCCGAGACCGTCTCCTCGGCCGGCACCGACCCCCCGACCGCCGCGAGGATCGCGATCTCCCTGCGACCCCCGATCCGGTCCAGGTACACGACGTCGTCGCCGTGCGGGATGGCGAGGTGCACCGCGAGCGCCTTGGTGGCGGCGCGCAGGTCGACGAGCGTCGGGCGGGCGACCGTCCGCAGGCGCGCGGGGCCGGGCACGTGCTGCCCGAGCTCGTAGATCAGCCATCCGAGGCGGTAGCCCTTCGGGGTCTTGTCCATAAGGCCGTGCTCGACGAGCTGCTGGGCGAGGCGGAAGGTGCTCGCCTTCGAGACCCCGGACCGCTGCGAGAGCTCCGTCAGGCCGAGCGTGTGAACGCTCCCCGAGAAGGCCTCGAGCAGCAGCCGCACCTTCCCCAGCACCGTGTCGTCACCGGCCTCCTCCGCCACCGCGGCCCCCTTCCCGCTCATCCCCGAGCCGTCGTCCGAGTGCGCCGTCGCTCCTCGCATGGGCACCAACTATACCCACCGTTTCCACCGCCGGGGTTCGGTCAGCGAACCGATCGGGTCTCCCCGATTCGAGCACGCGATAGGCATGGAGTGCCGCCCGGGCGACGACGCAGGCGCGGGGAACGGCCGAAGCCGCCGAACCGGCGAATACCTCGAAAGGTCACTATGAGATTCATCCACGACTCACTGCCCCAGCGGGTGCGCTTCGCCTCCGGGGAGGCCCGCGAGCAGCTCGCTCAGGAGATCGACGAGCTCGGCGCCTCGCGGGCGATGGTCATCGCCGCACCCGCCGAGCGGCCGCTCGCCGAGCGTATCACCGCCGGCCTGCCGATCGCGGTCGAGCACGACGACGTCGCGCCCCACGTGCCCGTCGAGGTGGCCGAGCGCGCACGCGCGGTCGCCGCCTCGGAGAACGTCGACGTGCTCGTCACCGTCGGCGGCGGTTCGACCACGGGCCTCGCGAAGGCCGTCGCGCTCACGAGCGGCGTGCCCATCGTCGCCGTACCGACGACGTACGCGGGATCCGAGGCCACCAACGTCTGGGGCCTCACCGAGGGCTCCGTGAAGACCACCGGCGTCGACCCCCGCGTGCTGCCGCGAGCGGTGGTCTACGACGCCGAGCTCACGCTGTCGCTGCCGATCGAGCTGACCGTCGCCAGCGGTCTCAACGCCCTCGCGCACTGCATCGACTCGCTCTGGGCGCCCCGGGCCGATCCGATCAACGCGGCCATGGCGAGCGAGGGCATCCAGTCGCTCGCCTCGGGCCTGCCGCGTCTCGTGAACGACCCCTCGGACCTGGACGGCCGCGAACTCGTGCTGCACGGCGCCTACGTCTCGGCCGTGGCGTTCGCTTCGGCTGGCTCCGGCCTGCACCACAAGATCTGCCACGTGCTCGGCGGCATGTTCGACCTGCCCCACGCGCAGACCCACGCCGTCGTGCTGCCGCACGTGCTCGCGTTCAACGGCTCGTTCGCGCCGAACGCCGAGGCGCGCATCGCCGCGGCGTTCGGCGCCCCCACCGCGAACGAGGGCCTGCGCCGGCTTCGCGAGGCCCTCGGCTCGCCGAGGGCGCTCAAGGACTACGGCCTGCCGGAGGACGGCCTCGCGGCGGCTGCCGCTGCGACGGTGCCGCTCGTTCCGGCCGGCAACCCCGCTCCCGTCACCGAGGACGGCCTCGTCGAGCTGCTGCACGCGGCCTGGGCCGGAGAGGAGCCGAAGTGAGCACGATCCCCGACATCGGCGAGGAGCAGCGGCAGCGCGAGGAGGAGCTCACCGAGCGGGTGATCCGGTCGTTCGACTCCTGCGCCGATCCGCGGCTGCGGCGGGTGCTCGCCGGTCTCGTGCGCCACCTGCACGCGTTCATCAGGGACGTGCGCCTGACCGAGGAGGAGTGGAACCGGGCGATCGCCTTCCTCAGAGAGGCCGGCGACATCACCGACGACCACCGGCAGGAGTTCATCCTGCTCTCCGACGTGCTCGGCGCCTCGATGCAGACCGTCGCCGTGAACAACGAGGCCTACGCCGACGCGACCGAGGCGACCGTGTTCGGCCCCTTCTTCGTCGAGGGCTCCCCCGAGATCGCCATCGGCGGCGACATGTCCTTCGGCGCCACGGGCGAGCCTTGCTGGGTCGAGGGCACCGTCACCGACACCGACGGCAACCCGGTGCCCGGCGCGCTCATCGAGGTCTGGGAGGCCGACGAGGACGGCCTGTACGACGTGCAGTACGACGACGAGCGCACGGCGGCCCGCGCCCATCTCTTCAGCGACGATGCGGGCCGCTACGCGTTCTGGGGCATCACCCCGACGCCGTACCCGATCCCCTACGACGGCCCCGTCGGCAGGATGCTCGACGCCGTCGGGCGGTCGCCGTACCGCGCCTCGCATCTGCACTTCCTGGTCGACCGAGCCGGGTACCGCCGCCTCGTGACCCACATCTTCGTGGCGGGCGACGAGCTGCTCGACTCCGACAGCGTGTTCGGGGTGAAGGAGTCCCTGGTCAAGGAGTTCGAGCCGCAGCCCGCGGGTACGCCCACGCCGGACGGACGGGATGTGAGCGGAGCCTGGAGCCGGGTGCGCTTCGACATCGTGCTGGCCCCGGAAGCCGCGCTCCGGCGCTGAGCCCCGGCGCTCGATGTGACGCCCGAAGCGGCCCGGGCGTCACATCGAGCGGCGGGCGATGTCGGCGAGCGTGTAGCTGCCGAGCGGATTGAGCCCGAGCCGCTGCCGGGCTGCGGCGAGGAGGAGGTGCCGCGTGTGGGCGGGCCTACCCGCCCGCACGACGCGGGTGCGCATCCGGTAGGCGTCGGTGTAGGCCACTCGGGGAGCCCAGACGGGCTGCCTGCGGCGGTTGCCGACCCCGGCGGTCAGATGCAGGAACGCCTGCGCGGTCCCGATGGCGGAGGCGAGATCGACGCCGATCGAGATCGACGGGAGCGGCGCTGCGGGGGCGCCCCCCTCGCCGAGCACCGCCCGCAGCGACCGCAGATCCGTGTACGGCGGGATGTAGGGCAGGCAGCGGGCGAGATCGACGCCCGCCTCCGCGATCTCGTCGAGGGGCGCGTCCGGGGAGAACCCCATGAGCCGCTCGAAGGTCCACGGCGAGTCGGGCGCGAACGAGGTGACCTGCGCGGCGAAGCCGACGTTCATCACGAGGAGGTCGGGGATGCCGCGCGCCCTCGCCCCCCGCGCGACGAGCGTGCCGATCTCGGGCCTCGTGAGCTCGGACTCGTCGAGCACGAGCGATGCGCCGTCGAGGAACGGATCGAGGGTGTCCTCGACGACGCCGCCGAGGAACGTCTCGACCTCGGCGTCCGGATTGATGTCGAGCACCCGCTCGCGGAAGACCTCGGCCTTGTTCCTGCCGAACGACGACGCGGTCGCCCCCTCGACCCGGTTGACGTTCTCCGGCTCGAACACCTCGGGGTCGGCGATGCTGAAGCGGGCGACCCCCATCCGCGCGAGTTTGAGGCCCAGCTGGAAGCCGTCGCCGCCGACCCCGGCGATCGCGACCTTCCCGCTCATGAGCGCCCGCTGCTCGTCCTCGCTCCAGAACCCGTAGTTGCGCGAGAACTCGGGCGCGGCGACGGTTCTCGACGTCATCAGGCGGCCCGCTCGCCGCAGGTGCCCGTGGAGACCCGCCCGAGGTACGTCATCGCGGGCTCCGCGGACCGATAGCGGTCGATGAACCCCCCGCCCCGCGCGTTCACCCGTTCCGCCGACGCCGGGATGTCGATCTCGATGGGGAGGTTGTAGTCCAGGTAGTGCTCCACGTACCGCGGCTCCCCGATGCGCGCGATCGCGATGGCGCCCCTCAGGTGGCGCTCGAACCAGGGCTCGATGATGGCGAAGGTGCGCTCCAGCCCGTGGTTGGCGATGTAGGCGAGCATGAGCGCGAAGAGGTGCCACTGCACCGCGTCCTGCAGCGCGGCGGCCTCGTGGCGCGCGATCACGCGGGAGACCTCGACGCTCCGGGGCGTGAGGTCTCCCGGCGCGAACGCGTCGGGGCAGAAGTCCTCGACCGGCAGCGGCCGTTCGGTCCCGCGCAGGATGAGCCGGGACACGCCCACCACCCGCACTCCCGCCCCGTGGTTCTCGAACACGCCGAACGTGACCGATCGCGCGTCGTCGGGATCCCGGTCCGTGCCGTCGGACTGGAGGTCGCTCTCGGCGAGCTGGCCGGTCTGCTCGACGTAGACCTTCCGGCGCAGCCGGAAGTGGGCGGCGTACTCCGCCTCGAGACCGGGCATCGCGACGCCGTCGACGGCGAGCACGCCGCAGGCGAGTCGTGCCGTCGGGTCGTGGGAGAAGAGGTCGGATCCGATCACGGGGATGACGTCGTGATTCGAGACAGAGCGATCGATGCGGGACAACGCCGGGGTCCTCCTAGATGCCGCACGGCCTCGTTCGCCGCGCACAGTTATGGGCCGCCGGGCTGCGCTCGGACGGCTCCTGTGATACTCATTCTGCCCCACCTTCCCCCGAATCCGTCGTCGCGACGACACGGCGCGGCGCGCGAGGGCCGCGCGGGGCCCGGCGCGAAACCCCCGATGAGACCGCCCGCGTTGGTACGATGTACCAAAATTACGACGTCGCGATTGGAGCAACGGTGCCGGAAGACAACTGGAATCGGGCGAGCGGCCTGCGAGCCTGGCCGGGTTCCGACGACGTGCGGCTCAGGGTCCTGGACAGCGCGATGCGCCACGTGGAGTCGGTCGGCCTCTCCCTCAGCGTCGACGCGGCGCTCGTCGAGCGGCTCTCGGGCGAGGCCGGGGTCTCAGCGAAGCAGTTCGCGCAGGTCTGGCCGTCGCACGAGGCGTTCCTCACCGATCTGTTCTGCGAGCTGGCGAACCGGGCGCGGATCGACCGCGCCGACACCGAGACGCTGCTGACCACCTGGCAGTACCTGAGCATGCGCAGCGACGACCTGCGCTCGGCCGAGGGTCGGCGCCGGGTGCTCATCGACGTGATCCGCACGGCCGCGCAGTACAACTTCGACGTCGTCACGGCGTCGAGCAAGTGGCGCACCTACGCCGCGCTCTCCACGACGATCACGTCCTGGCCCGAGGGGCGATCCCGCACCCGCGTGCTCGACGCCCTCCGGGCCAGCGAGCTCTCCTTCGTCGAGACCATGGAGAGCTTCTACCGCAACGTGCTGCCCACCATCGGCTACCGGCTGAAGCCCATGTTCCACGACGACTACCAGCCCTTCGTCGTGGCGGCGGCGTCGGTCATCGAGGGCCTCGGGATCGTGCGCGCGACGGTCCCCGCGCTGGTCGAGGCCCACTTCGACCTCGAGGTCGAGGACGGCCCCGAGCCCTGGTCGATCGCCGCGCTCGCCTTCGTGGGCGTCGTCGACGCCTTCATCGAGCCGGATCCGGAGTTCGTCGCGGACGAGGCGATCTCCCGGCTCAGCACCGGGGTCGACGTGACCCCGCGCTCGCAGTCCGAACCCGACTACTGAGCCCGCTCGGCGCGCCGGGGGCCGGCGTCCCCGCACGCGGTGGCGCTCGGGGGCCGGGATCCCTGGCGCTCAGTCGATGCTCGCGCGCGACCCCCAGCGCCGGATGCGGTCCATCGTGAGCGGGAGCGAGAGCGGCCTGCCGAAGTGATAGCCCTGCGCGTTGCGCACGCCGATCTCGGTCATCACCCCGACCATGGCCGGCGTCTCGATGCCCTCGACGACCATCGTGTAGCCCAGCTTGTCGCCGAACCCCTGCAGCGCCTTCAGCACCTCGCGCTGACGCACGTCGTCGAGGTCGTTGATCAGGCTCTTGTCGATCTTGAGGATGTCCATCGGGAAGTGCACGAGCGCCCCGACGGAGGAGTCCTCGGACCCGTAGTCGTCGAGCGCGATGGTCACCCCGGCGGCCTGCATCTCCTCGGCGTCGCGCCGCAGCTCGTCGGTGGCGGCGCGCAGGGACCGCTCGTTGAGCTCGATGCAGAGGGAGATCTCGGGGTGGGCGAGGGAGGCCTCCCGGATGAACGGACCGAGCTCGGCGTCGCTGATCTGCCCCAGCTCGAGGTTCACCGTGATGCACGCGATGCCCGGCTCGAGCCGGCGGAACTTCTCGGCCGCGTCGAGGGCCTTCGTCACGACCTGCTCCGTGAGCTCGTTCATCAGGCCGAGGCTCTTCGCCCTCGCTACGAGCGAGGGCGGGGAGATGGGGCCGAGCTCGGGGTCGACATAGCGCACGAGCGCCTCGAACGCCCAGATCCTCCCCTCATCGAGGCTCACGATGGGCTGGAAGGCGAGTGACAGCCGGCCCTCGCGGATCGCCCTCGCCACGATGTCGTTCGTGCGGCTCGAGCGGTGCGAGGAGATGCCCACGCTGCTGCCCTCGGCGGCTCCGTCGCGGCGCGAGCGCTTGACCTTCAGCATCGCCCGATCCGCGTCCTCGACGAGGGCCTGGGCGTCGAGCTCGCGGTGGCTCGAGAAGGCGAGGCCCGCGCTGACCGCCGGCCGGAGGTCCTGCCCCTCCAGCTCGAGCGGCTGGCTCACCGCCTCGACGATGCGGTCGGCGGCCTCCCTGGCCTGCTCGAGCGAGACCAGGCCGGAGAGGATGACGACGAACTCGTCGCCCCCGACCCGCGAGACGAAGCCCCCGCCGCCGGCCGCGCTCTGCAGGCGGCCGGCGATGGCCCTGAGCAGTTCGTCTCCGGCGCGGTGCCCGAAGGTGTCGTTGAGCTTCTTGAAGTTGTCGAGGTCGATGAAGAGCAGGGCGATGCCCTCGTGGTAGGGGCGGTTCTCGTTCGCGTCGACGAGCGCCTCCTGGAAGGCCCCGTAGTTCGGCAGGCCCGTCAGCGCGTCGCTGTTCGCGCGCCTCTCGAGCACGTGCACCTCGTCCTGCATCCGCGCCGCCTCGCTCGCCACGTGCGCGAGGGTCGCCAGCGCGCGCTCGTCCTCACGGGTGAAGGGCGCTCCGCCGATCCTACGCGAGGCCACCACGTACCGGCCGGAATCCGCCTCGACGGCCACCTCGGCGCCGATCTCGTTCCGCCCCGGCCCCTCGTCGCGGAGCTCGACGCGGTCGGCCTGCACGATGGCCTCCGCGCGATCCTGCAGGGCGGCGGCCAGTCCGCCGCCGGACTCCCTCGGCAGCTCGACGGCCGCGTCCACGATCGCGCTCAGCCGACGCTCGGTGTCCGCGTACCGCTGCCGCTGGGCGAGCATGTAGAACACCGACGCCGTGAGCAGGAGCAGGAACCGGGTCCGGTTCGCCCGGGGGTCCCCCTCGAGCCACGGGATGACCGTGGAGTCGAGGGAGCTCATCAGCGCGGCCGTCGCGGCGACGATGAGGACGACGAGCCCGATCCGGGAGGGGCTGACGGCCGAGACGCCGAAGGCGCGGTCGGACGCCGGACGGAGCCGCTGCCGCGCGAGCTCGACGAGGACGACCAGGCCGTAGTAGGCGGCGGTCCCCACCAGCAGGCCGAGCGCCGCCCAGCCGGTCGTTCCGCCGAGCCCGAGTCCGATGGCGACGAACGCGAAGGCGCCGGCGGAGCTCACCCCCGTCGCGTAGAGCGTCTGGAGGAGATCGCGGCGGGCGATCGCCTGGGAGATCGCGACCCCGAACGTCCAGATGCAGACGTCGAGGAGGTGCGAGTGGTCGCGGGGGTGGATGGCGAGCATCACGAGCGTCACGCCCACGAGCGGTGATTCGGGATGGCGCCCGACGCGCATCTGGAAGGGCCCGCAGATGATCACGCCGGCCACCAGCGCGATCACGAGCGTCCACGACGGGGGCCCGGACACGACGATCTCGAAGGCGCCGTATCCGATGGCGCCGAGGGCGAGGCCCGCGAACGGGAGGGCGAAGAGGAGGTCCCGCTTCGTCGTATCCTCGCGTATGAGCACGACCCATCTCCCACCCATGTCTCGGCGAACCCGCCCCTCGGTCGAGGCGCGGGGCGCGGCAGCTCGGCAGTGTCAATCATGACATGCGGGGCGGCGCCCGGCCGTCCCCCCACGGGGTGTACCCCGCCGAGGCCGCTGTGTAGGCTGAAATCATGCTCACCCTGTCGCACGAGGAATTCGAGGCGCTCGTCTCGGACGGGCTCGACAGCCTGCACGACGACATGCTCGCCGCGCTCGACAACGTGATCTTCCTGGTCGAGGACAAGCCGAAGGACGGGAGCGGGATCCTCGGGGTGTACGAGGGGTTCTCGCTCGCCGATCGCACCCAGTACGGCTACGGGGAGGAGCCCGACCGGATCACCCTCTTCCGCGAGAACCTGCTCGCCCACTGCGAGGATCTCGACGAGCTGATCAGCGAGATCCGGGTCACGCTGGTGCACGAGATCGCCCACTTCTACGGGATCACCGAGGAGCGGATCCACGAGCTGGGGTGGGGCTGATGCCCGCGACGGACGTCGGCGCCGAGCGGCGGCAGAGCGAGCAGCGGGCGCCCGAGCGCCCGTGGCAGACGGTGGTGTGGGACGACCCCGTCAATCTCATGTCGTACGTCTCCTACGTCTTCCAGGCCCACTTCGGCTTCAGCCGCGAGCGGGCGGAGGAGCTGATGCTGCGCGTGCACCAGGAAGGCAGTGCGGTCGTCGCGGAGGGCGGTCGCGAGGCGATGGAGATGCACGTCGAGGCGATGCACGGGTACGGCCTGTGGGCGACCGTGCGGCAGGGAGGACCGGCATGAGGCTGCTCCCCCTCCCCGGCGGCGGCCTGCGGCTGCGGCTCGACCCCGACGAGGCGGCCCTGCTGGATCAGCTCGTCGGCCAGCTCATCGAGCTGCTGCAGGGGCACAGCCGCACGGCGCTCGACCCGGATCCGCTGTTCGCGAGCCTCGAGGTCGGCGGCACCGACGAGCGGCCGGCCGATCCCGCGCTCGCCCGGCTCTTCCCCGACGCGTACGAGGGAGACGAGGAGGCCGCCGGGTTCCGCAGGGTCACGGAGCAGGGACTGCTCAACCGGAAGCTGCAGGACGCGATGTCGGTGACCTCCGCGCTCGGCCTGGGCGGCGGTCCGGAGGTCGAGGATCCGGTCGAGCTGGAGATCACTCCCGAGACGCTCCCGGTGTGGGTGCGCACCCTCACCTCGCTGCGTCTCGCCATCGCGGCCCGCGTGGGGCTCGAGCACGAGAGCGACCACGCGCTGCTGCTGCACGACGAGGAGACCCGCGGCACGGTGCTCGTCTACGACTGGCTCGCGGCGATCCTCGATTCGGTGCTCCGGATGACCCCGCCCGTTCCGGAGGGCTGAGGCGGTTCGTGCCGACCCCGCCCCGGCGCGTCAGTCCGGCGCGTCAGGCCGGCGGCTCCAGCGAGCGGTGGTCGACGACGTCCTCGCGCGGGGCGAGCAGCCGCGCCGAGGTGACGCCGAGGCTGCCGAAGCGGCCCCGCACCTCGTCGACCGCCTGATCGACGGCCTTCCACCCCTCGTCCTCGCTCCACAGCCCCATCGCCTCGCTGCCCTCGGCGACGAGCTGCTCGGCCCGCACGCCGATGAGGCGCACCGGGCGGCCGGCGGCGCCGAGCGCCGCGAAGAGCTCGCGGGCCGTGCGGTAGATGCGCTGCGTCGCGTTCGTCGCCTCGGGCAGGGTGCGCGAACGGGTCACCGTCTCGAAGCTCTCCCAGCGCACCTTGATGGCGACCGTCCGCGCCTCGACCCCGTGCTGCCTCAGCCGCTCGCCGGTTCGGGTGGCGAGCCGCAGCAGCTCGCGCTCGAGCAGCGCCGGATCGGTCTGGTCCTCCGCGAAGGTCTCCTCGTGCCCGATGCTCTTCTCGATGCGCGTCGTCTCGACCCGCCTGGCGTCGCGTCCGTTCGCGAGCTCGTGCAGCCTGCGGGCGTTCGCCTCGCCGACGACGCGCCGCAGCGATTCCATGGGCTCCACCGCGAGGTCGCCGATCGTGTGGATCGCACGCGAGCGCAGCGCGCGACTCGTGGCCTGGCCGACGCCCCACATCGCCTCGATCGGCAGCGGGTGCAGGAACTCCAGCGTGCGGCCGGGCGGGATCTCGAGCACGCCGTCGGGCTTCGCGCGCTGCGACGCGAGCTTCGCGACGAACTTGGTGCCGGCGAGCCCCACCGATGCGGGCAGCCCCGTCGTCTCCCGCACCCGCTCGCGCAGCAGGCGGGCGATCTCGGCGGGCGGGCCGAAGAGGCGCATGGACCCCGCCACGTCGAGGAACGCCTCGTCGATGCTCAACGGCTCGACGAGCGGCGTGAACTCCGCGAACACCTCCATCACGCGTCGCGAGGCCTCGCGGTACTTCGCGTGCACCGGGGGGATGAGGACGAGCCGCGGGCAGAGCTGCTTCGCCCGGGCGACCGGCATCGCGGAGCGCACGCCGAATCGGCGCGCCTCGTAGCTGGCGCTCGACACCACGGAGCGGGCCGTGTCATGGGCCGCCGCGACGGGGAGGCCGCGCAGCTCGGGCCGTTCCAGCAGCTCGACGGAGACGAAGAAGGAGTCCATGTCGACGTGCAGCATGGAGGCCTCGCGTCGTCCGTCGGTCATGCATCCATTGCACCACACGCCTCCGACACCGGCGAGCGGGCGGAGGACGCGCGAGCGGGCGAGCGGCGCCGATCCGTCTGCGGGGTCTGGGAGGACGCGGAGGAGCCGATGTCGGCTCCGTCTTGTAGCGTAGGGATCGAGCAGCCGCACGGGCGAGCGCACGGGCGGCTGCGGGCAGGAGTTCCCCGGCTTCGAGAGGAGCAGATCGTGATCGAATCGCGAGAGACCGGCGTCCGACCCGAGGTCTCCGCCCTCCGGGATCGCCCGCGCGCCGAGGTGCTCATCATCGGCGGAGGCATCAACGGCATCGCGACGTTCCGCGAACTCGCGCTGCAGGGGGTCGACGTGGCCCTGGTCGAGCGCGGCGACTTCGTCTCGGGCGCCTCCTCGGCGTCGAGCCACATGGTGCACGGCGGCATCCGGTATCTCGAGAACGGCGAGCTCCGGCTCGTGCAGGAGGCCGTTCTCGAGCGCAATCGGCTCATCAGGAACGCGCCGCACTACGTGAAGCCGCTGCAGACCACGATCCCGATCTTCAAGACCTTCTCCGGGGTGCTCACGGCCCCCTTCCGACTGCTCGTGACCCACGGGCGCGGCAGGCCCCGCGAGCGCGGAGCACTGCTCATCAAGCTCGGCCTGCTCGTCTACGACACCTTCTCCCGGGCCGGCGGTCGCGTGCCGCGCCACCGCTTCCACGGCGCCCGGCGCTCGCTGACCGAGCTGCCCCGGCTGAACCGGAGCGTGCGCTACACCGCGAGCTACTACGACGCGTCCATGCACGATCCCGAGCGGCTCGCCCTCGACGTGCTCGCGGACGGCTCGGCCGCGGGCGGGGAGCGGGCCCGGGCCGCGAACTATCTCGCCGCGATCGGGCTGCACGACGGCCGCGTGAGGCTGCGCGACGAGGCCGCGGGCGAGGAGTTCGCGTTCGAGGCCGACATCGTCGTCAACGCGAGCGGCCCGTGGACCGATCTCACCAACGCCGCGCTCGGCGCCCCCACCTCGTACATGGGCGGCACGAAGGGATCGCACATCGTGCTCGACCACCCCGAGCTGCACGCCGCCACCGCCGGCCGCGAGATATTCTTCGAGAACTCCGACGGGCGCATCGTGCTGATCTACCCGCTCAAGGGCCGCGTGATGATCGGCACGACCGACATCGACGCGGATCCCCGCGAGCCGCAGCGGTGCACGGACGAGGAGATCGACTACTTCGTGCAGCTGGCCGGGCACGTCTTCCCGTCGATCCGGATCGACCGATCGCAGATCGTCTACACCTTCTCGGGCATCCGGCCGCTGCCGCGGCACGACGACACGGCGCCCGGCTTCGTGTCCCGCGACTACCGCATCGTGCCCGGCTGGATCGGACGGGTGCGCGTGCTGAGCCTCGTCGGGGGCAAGTGGACCACCTTCCGAGCCCTCGCCGAGCACCTCGGCGACGAGACCCTCCGCCTGCTCGGCAGGAGGCGCAGGGTGAGCACGAGGAACACGCCGATCGGCGGCGGAGCGGGCTATCCGCGCGACGCCGCCGGCCGCGCGCTCTGGATCGCGAGGCACCGCGGCGATCACGACCCCGAGCTGGCGGGCGCGTTGCTCGACCGGTACGGCACGAGGGCCGCGGAGGTGCTGCGCGCGCTGCCCGCCTCGCCGCGCGAGCTCCCCCGGCTCCCCGGCCACTCCGCCGAGGAGTTCGCGCACCTCGCGCGCACCGAGCACGTCCTCCACCTCGACGACCTGCTGCTGCGCCGCACCTCCGTCGCCTTCGTCGGCGGGCTGAGCGTCGCGGCGCTCGAGGAGGCGGCCGAGGCCGTCGCCGAGGCGCTCGGCTGGGACGGGGAGCGGGTGCGCGAGGAGGTCGAGCGGGCCGCCGCGATCCTGCGCGATGCGCATCGCGTCGAGCTCGGCCGCCCCGGCGCCGCACCGCTCTGAGCGCCGCCGTTCCCCTCCCCTAGGCTGGCAGGTGACGCGGTGCCGCGATCCGCCCACCGCATCCGTCTCGCGAAGGAGCTCCGATGCCCCGCTACATCATCGCCATCGACCAGGGAACCACCTCGACGCGGGCGATCGTCTTCGACCGCGCCGGCGGCATCGTCTCGGTCGGGCAGCAGGAGCACCGTCAGATCATGCCGCAGGCGGGCTGGGTCGAGCACGACCCCGTCGAGATCTGGAGGAACGTCCAGGAGGTCGTCGGGACGGCGCTCGGCAGGGCGGGCCTCACGAGGCACGACATCGCGGCTGCGGGCATCACCAACCAGCGCGAGACGACCGTCGTCTGGGACCGCCGCACGGGCGAGCCCGTGTACAACGCCATCGTGTGGCAGGACACCCGCAGCCAGAGCATCGTGGACCGGATCGCGGCGCGGGGCGGCGCGGACCGCTTCGCGCAGATCACCGGGCTGCCCCTCGCGACCTACTTCTCCGCCTCGAAGATCGCCTGGATCCTCGAGAACGTCGAGGGGGCGCGGGAGCGGGCCGAATCCGGCGATCTGCTGTTCGGCACGACCGACTGCTGGGTGCTGTGGAACCTGACGGGCGGGGTCGAGGGCGGCGTGCACGTCACGGATGTCACCAACGCGTCGCGCACCCTCTTCATGGACCTCGAGACCCTCGAGTGGCGTGACGACATCCTCGCCGAGTTCGAGGTGCCCCGCTCCATGATGCCGACGATCCGGTCGTCCTCGGAGATCTACGGCCACGCCGAGAGCTCCTCGCTGCTGCGGGAGACGCCGATCTCCGGCATCCTGGGCGACCAGCAGGCTGCGACATTCGGCCAGGCCGCCTTCTCCGCGGGCGAGAGCAAGAACACCTACGGCACGGGCTGCTTCCTGATCTTCCAGACCGGGGAGCAGATCGTCCACTCGGCGAACGGCCTCGTCACCACCGTCGGCTACCGGCTCGGGGACGAACCGGCCACGTACGCGCTCGAGGGGTCGATCGCCGTCACCGGATCCCTGGTGCAGTGGCTCAGGGATCAGCTCGGGCTCATCGACAGCGCCCCGGAGGTCGAGCGCCTCGCCGCCTCCGTCCCCGACAACGGCGGCGTGTACCTCGTTCCCGCCTTCTCGGGCCTGTTCGCGCCGTACTGGCGCCCGGACGCCCGGGGCGCGCTGGTCGGGCTCACGAGGCATTCCAACCGCGGGCACATCGCGCGCGCCGCGCTCGAGGCCGTCGCGTTCCAGACCCGGGACGTGCTCGACGCGGTGAACGCCGATGCCGGCGTGCCGCTCACGGAGCTCCGCGTCGACGGCGGCATGGTCGCCAACGACACGCTCATGCAGTTCCAGGCGGACGTGCTCGGCGTCCCGGTCGTGCGCCCCGTCGTCGCGGAGACCACCGCGCTCGGCGCAGCGTACGCCGCCGGCCTGGCGGTCGGGTTCTGGTCGGGCCCGGAGGAGCTGCGGGCGAACTGGCGAGAGGATCGCCGTTGGGAGCCCGCCATGGAGCCCGCCGAGCGGGAGCGTCAGCTGCGCCTCTGGAGGAAGGCCGTCACCAAGTCCATGGACTGGGTCGACGAGGACACGCGCTGAGCCGCGCGGGGTCCGGGAGGCCCCGGACCCCGCTCCGCTTCCCGCTATCCCGCCGCCGCCCCTCGCTCCGCTCCGTGGGCTGCCGCCGTGTGCGGCACCGCGGCGGGGCGGAAAGCTCCGCTTCCCGCTATCCCGCCGCGCGCTGCAGCACGAGCTCGCGCACGCGGGCCGCGTCGGCCTGCCCGCGCATCGCCTTCATGACGGCGCCGATGATGGCGCCCGCGGCCTGCACCTTGCCGTCGCGGATCTTGGCCAGCACGTCGGGCTGCTGGGCGAGCGCCGCGTCGACCGCCTCGATGAGCGCGCCGTCGTCCGACACGATCGCAAGCCCGCGGGCCGCCACGATCTCCTGCGCCGTGCCCTCGCCGTCGATAATGCCCTGGATCACCTGGCGCGCCAGCTTGTCGTTGAGGGTCCCCTCGTCGACGAGCGCGACGACCGAGGCCAGCTGGGCGGGCGTGATGAGGTCGGACGACACCGCGGAGCGCTCGTTCGCGATGCGTGCGATCTCGCCCGTCCACCACTTGCGCGCGGTCTGCGACGGCACGCCGGCGGCCACCGTCTCCTCCACCGCGCCGAGCAGGCCCGAGTTCACGACGTCCTGGAACTCCAGGGCGGTGAAGCCCCAGTCGGCGCGGAGGCGGCGGCGGCGCAGCGTCGGGTGCTCGGGCAGCTCGGCCCGGAGCTCCTCCACCAGCTCGCGCGAGGGCGTGAGGGGGGCGAGGTCGGGCTCGGGGAAGTAGCGGTAGTCGTCGGCGTCCGACTTCGGCCGCCCGGGCGAGGTCTCCCCCGTGTCCTCGTGCCAGTGACGGGTCTCCTGGACGATCGAGCCGCCGCCCTCGAGGATCGCGGCCTGCCGCTGGATCTCGTGGCGCACGGCCCGCTCGACGGACCGCAGCGAGTTCACGTTCTTCGTCTCCGTGCGGGTGCCGAGCGGCTGGGCCGGCCCGCCCGCTGGCACGCGGCGACGCAGCGACACGTTCGCGTCGCAGCGGATGTTGCCGCGCTCCATGCGGGCGTCGGAGATGCCGAGCGCCACGACGATGTCGCGGATCGTCGAGACGTAGGCGGCCGCGATCTCGGGGGTGTCGCCCTCCCCGCCGAAGATCGGGCGCGTCACGATCTCGACGAGGGGGACGCCGGCGCGGTTGTAGTCGACGAGCGAGTACTCCGCCCCCTGGATGCGCCCCGTCGAGCCGCCGACGTGATTCAGCTTGCCCGCGTCCTCCTCCATGTGCGCCCGCTCGATCGGCACGTGCACCACTCGTCCGGAGGCGAGCTCGATCTCGACGGAGCCGTCGTGGGCGATCGGGTCGTCGTACTGCGAGATCTGGTAATTCTTGCCCATGTCGGGGTAGAAGTAGTTCTTGCGGGCGAAGCCGGAGCGCTCCGCGATCTCGCAGCCGAGGGCGAGGCCCAGGCTGATGGAGTAGCGCACGGCCTGCTCGTTCAGCACGGGCAGCGAGCCGGGCAGGCCGAGGCAGACGGGGGCGAGATTCGTGTTGGGGTCGGATCCGAACACGTTGGGAGCGGTCGAGAACATCTTCGTCCGGGTGTTGAGCTCGACGTGCACCTCGAGCCCGATGACCGGTTCGAAGAGCTCGAGGGCCGCGTCGAAGTCCATGAGTGTCGTCTGGGCCATCAGCGGGCCGCCTTTCCGTTCGAGGCACCGTCGAGGGGCTGCGATCCGACGAGCGCCGGGGCCTGGGCCCAGAACGGGCCGCCGTCGCGGTCCCGGATCAGCTGCTCGATCGCCGAGCCCGCGCGGTACAGCCGGGCATCCTCGAACGCCGGGGCCATGAGCTGCAGACCGACGGGCAGCCCGTCCTCCGCGGCGGTGCCGATCGGCAGGCTGAGGCCCGGGATCCCGGCCAGGTTCGCGGGGATCGTGGTCGCGTCGTTCAGGTAGTCCTGCATCGGATCCCCCGCGTGCTCGCCGAGTCTCCAAGCGGTCGTCGGCGCGGTCGGCGAGGCGATCACGTCGACCCGTTCGAAGGCCGAGGAGAAGTCGCGCTGGATCAGGGTGCGCACCTTCTGGGCGCTGCCGTAGTAGGCGTCGTAGTAGCCGGCCGACAGCGCGTAGGTGCCGAGGATGATACGGCGCTTCACCTCGGGGCCGAAGCCCGCGGCGCGGGTGGCGCTCATCACGCTCTCGACGGTGCCTCCGCCCGCGGGCTCGACGCGCAGGCCGAAGCGGACGGAATCGTACTTCGCGAGGTTACTCGAGGCCTCGGCCGGCAGGATCAGGTAGTAGGCCGCGACCGCGTACTCGAAGTGGGGGGCGTCGATCTCGACGATCTCCGCGCCCTGCGCGGAGAGGAGCGCGAGCGCCTCCTCGAAACGCGTCCGCACCCCGGCCTGCACGCCGGAGGCCTGGAGCTGCTTGACGACCCCGACGCGCAGCCCCCTGAGTGAGGCGGGATCGGCGCCCCCGCGAGCGGCCTCGGCCATCGAGGGCCAGGCGAAGTCGAGCGAGGTGGAGTCGTGCACGTCGTGACCCGCGATCACGTCGTGCAGCAGGGCCGTGTCGAGCACGGTGCGGGCGCACGGGCCGATCTGGTCGAGCGAGGAGGCGAGGGCGATCGCCCCGTACCGGCTCACGCCGCCGTAGGTGGGCTTCACCCCGACCGAGCCGGTGACGGCGGCGGGCTGCCGGATCGAGCCGCCGGTGTCGGACCCGAGGGCGAGCGGCGCCTCGAAGGCGGTGACGGCCGCGGCCGAGCCGCCGCCGGAGCCTCCGGGGATGCGGTCGAGCGACCACGGGTTGCGCGTCGTCCGATAGGCGGAGTTCTCGGTGGAGGATCCCATTGCGAACTCGTCCATGTTGGTCTTGCCGATGGAGACCAGGCCGGCGGCGCGCGACCTGGCGACCGCCGTCGCGTCGAAGGGCGACATGTAGCCCTCGAGGATCCGGGAGCCCGACGTCGACGGCATGTCGGTCGTCACGAGCACGTCCTTCACCGCGAGCGGGACGCCCGCGAGCTCGCCGAGCTGCTCGCCCGCGGCGCGGCGCGCGTCGATGCCGCGGGCGGCGGCCAGGGAGGCCTCCGCGTCCGTGGCGAGGAAGGCGCCCACCTGCTCGTCGACCTCGGCGATGCGGTCGAGGTGCGCGCGCGTCGCCTCCTCGGAGGAGATCCCGCCCGAGGCGAGTTCCGCCGCGAGCTCCGCGGCCGTCAGCTGAATCAGTTCGCTCATGTCGTCGGAGCCCCTCACTGCTCTTCGCCGAGGATCGAGGACACCCGGAACATGCCGTCCGCGGCATCTGGCGCATTCGAAAGCGCCTGCTCGCGGGTGAGCACGTCGGCGACCTCGTCGGGCCTGGTGACGTTGTTCAACGGGATGGGGTGGCTGGTGGCCGGCACGTCGTCCGACGCCACCTCGCTCACCTTGGCGATGTTGGCGAGGATCGAGTCGAGCTCGGAGGTGAGCGACGCGGTCTCGGCATCGGTGAGGGCGATCCGGGCGAGACCCGCCAGGTGCTGCACGGTCTCCGCCGTGATCTCGCCCCTCGCCCCGCTGCTGTGTGCCGCACTGGTTTCAGACATGCTGCTCCATCGGAGTGGTGGGATTCTACGAACCCGTCCATCCTACCGGCGTCGCCCGTCACTCCCGTCGCGAGCCGTCCTCGTTCCAGAGCCCCGAGCAGCCCCGGCGGTGGCTCCCGACGAGGTGGGCGTCGACGATGCCGATCGCCGTCATCAGCGCGTAGACCGTGGTCGGGCCGACGAAGGCGAAGCCGCGGCGCTTCAGGTCCTTCGCGAGGGCGACGGACTCCGCCGAGGTGCTCGGCACCTCCTCATCGCGGAGCGGAGCGGGAGAGCGCTCCGGCATGTAGGACCAGACCAGGCCGCTCAGGCCGATGCCCTCCTCGCGCAGCCGCAGCGTCGCGCGGGCGTTGGCGATCGTGGCGTCGATCTTGCGGCGGTTGCGGATGATGCCCGCGTCGGAGAGCAGTCGCCGGACATCGGGCTCGCCGTAGGCGGCCACCGCCTCGGGGTCGAAGCCGTCGAAGGCCGCCCGGAAGGACTCGCGCTTGCGGAGCACGGTGAGCCAGGAGAGGCCCGCCTGGAACGCCTCGAGGCTCAGCCGCTCGAAGACCCCCGCCTCGGCGCGCACGGGCACGCCCCACTCGGTGTCGTAGTACTCGGTGAGCAGCGGGTCGGACGTGGCCCAGGCGGCGCGCACCGGCGCCTCCCCGGCCACGCGCCCGCGGGTCTCCGTCTTCGCCTGCTGGAACATGAGCGGCCTCCCTCTCTCGTGCCCCCTCGCCCGTCTGCAACGCCTTCGTTTCTCGTACCCCCGCCCGATGCGGGCCGGTGCGTTTCAGACTAGCGACGCCGCGCGCGCCGAGGAGCGGTTGCGCGGCATCTGTGGATAACTTCCCGGGAGACGCCCTTGGGGACGGCGGCCCGGCGCACCGTGCAGGCCGGGACCGCTCACGCGGTTCCGGCCGCGGAACCGGTTTCGGCATCCGCCTCGGCTTCGGCGTCGGTCCCCGGATCCCCCTCGGACTCCGGGGCCAGCCCGAGCGCCGCGGGCCCCTCGGTCACGAGCACCGCGAACTGCGCCGCGTCCAGCACCGGGATGCCGAGCTCCTCGGCCTTCGAGAGCTTCGACCCCGCTCCCGGCCCCGCGGCCACGTAGTCGGTCTTCTTCGACACGCTCGAGGCGGCCTTGCCGCCGGCCTGGATGATGGCCTCCTTGGCGCCATCGCGGGTGAAGCCCTCGAGCGAGCCCGTGGCGACGACGGTGAGGCCGGAGAGCACTCCCCCGACCTCCGCGGCCGCCCCGGGGCCGGGGTGCCCGGGCGTCGCCCACTGCACGCCGGCCGCCGCCCAGCGATCCACGATCTCGCGGTGCCAATCGACCTCGAACCATTCCTTCAGCGACTCCGCGATGATCCCGCCGACCCCCTCGACCTCCGCCAGCTCCTCGGCGCTGGCCGCGCGGATCGCGTCGAGCGAGCCGAACCAGTCCGCCAGCGCTCGCGCCGCCACCGGCCCGACGTGACGGATGTTGAGCGCGACGATGAGCCGCCACAGCGGCTTCGTCTTCGCCTTCTCGAGTTCGCTGAGGAAGGTCTCGGCATCCTTCGACGGGGAGATCACCCGGTGATCCTTGCGGAGCCCCGCCTTGCGCCGCTCGGCGGCGCTCAGCCCCTCGGCCTCCGGCGGATAGTCGAGGGACACCCGCTGGAACGGCCGGCGCCGCACGAGGTCTCCCGGGCTGCCGTCCGGCTTCGGATCCTCCCGCCGGGGCTCCCCCGTCTCGCCGTCGCGCACGACGACCTCGATCGGCACGAGCTGATCGATCGTCAGATCGAACAGCCCGGCTTCGGTGACGAGGGGCGGCTCGGCCGGGATCTCGGGCTGGGTCAGCGCGGCGGCGGTGATCTCCCCGAGCACTTCGATGTCGAGGGCGCCGCGGGATCCGATGTGCTCGACCCGGCCGCGCACCTGCGCGGGGCACGCCCTGGCGTTCGGACAGCGCAGGTCGATGTCGCCCTCCTTCATCGGCCGCAGCTCCGTGCCGCACTCGGGGCACGCCTCGGGCATCTGCCACTCGACCTCGCTGCCGTCGCGACGCTCCACCACGGCGCCGAGCACCTCGGGGATCACGTCGCCGGCCTTCCTCAGCACCACCGTGTCGCCGATGAGCACGCCCTTCGCCTTCACCACCTGCTGGTTGTGCAGCGTCGCCTGGCTCACGGTCGACCCGGCGACCTTCACCGGGGCCATGACCGCGTAGGGCGTGGCGCGGCCCGTGCGCCCCACGCCGACCCGGATGTCGAGGAGCCTGGTGTGCACCTCCTCCGGGGGGTACTTGTAGGCGATCGCCCAGCGCGGGGCCCGGCTCGTCTCCCCCAGCTCCGCGTGCAGCTCGAGCTCGTCGACCTTCACGACGATGCCGTCGATCTCGTGCTCGACGTCGTGACGGTGCTCGCCCCGATCCTCGATGAAGGCGACCACCTCGTCGATCGAGTCGAACACCCGCGAGTGCGGCGACACCGGCAGCCCCCAGGCGTCGAGCAGCCGGTAGGCGTCGGACTGGTTCTCGAAGGCGGGGTGCGACCAGGCGCCGATGCCGTGCACGTAGAGGGAGAGCCTGCCGAGGCGGTCCCGCATCAGCGCGAGCTCGGCGGCGGTCTTCTTCTCGGCCCGCTGCCTGAGGCTGCCCGCGGCGGTGTTGCGGGCGTTCGCGAACTCGGGGTATCGCACCGGGATCTGATCCTCGGAGCGGCCCCTCGCGGCCTGCTCGCGCGCGAACTCGGCCTGCAGCTGGTGCTGCCGCGCGTTCAGCGCCTCGAAGTCCTCGCTGGTGAGGAACACCTCTCCCCGCGCCTCGAAGAACTCGGGGATGCCCTCGCCCTCGAGCCGCCGCGGGATGACGGGGATGAGGTCGACGTTCTCGGTGATGTCCTCGCCGACCCGGCCGTCCCCGCGGGTGGTCGCGGTCTCGAGCTCGCCGTCGCGATAGGCGAGGCTGATCGCGAGCCCGTCGATCTTGAGCTCGCTCAGCCACCGCACCGGCCGGCCGGCCGCCAGCCTCGTCTTCTCGGCCCACTCGCGGAACTCGTCGATCGAGAACACGTTGTCGAGGCTGAGCATGCGCTCGGCGTGCTCGTGCTCGGGGAACCCCGCGGAGACGATGGCGGCGCCCACCTGCTGCGTCGGACTGTCCTGGCCGGCGAGCTCGGGGAAGGCCTGCTCCACGGCCTCGAGCCGGTGGATCAGCGCATCGTACTCCGCGTCGGAGACGAGGCTCGTGGCCTCGGAGTAGTAGGCCAGCCGGTAGCGCTCGATGTCGGCGGTGAGGCGCTCGGCCTCGGCGCGCGCGGCGTCGAAATCGGCGGGGATCTCGTCGGGGTTCGTGTTCACGCCTCAAGTCTAGGAGCGGCCGTCGTCATCCGCTCGGGCGACTCCGGCAGTGCGCGGTCGATCGTGAACTGCCCGAGCACGCGCGTGCCGACGTAGAGCACCGCCGTCTGCCCCGGGGCGACGCCGAGCAGGGGCTCGGCGCGCTCGAGGTCGACGTCCACCACGACCTCGTGCGTGGCGCCGTCGCGGTGCTGCTCGGTGCGTTCCTCGTCGGGGATCGGCGCGAGGCGAGCGGTCGCCGGCACCGGGTCGGCGTGCGCGCGGATCTGGACCTCGCAGTCGAACGGGGCGCTCACGTCGAAGCCGGGCTCCCCCGCCCAGCTGTAGCGCCCGCCCGCGATGCGCGCGATCGCCAGCCGCTCCTTCGGCCCCACGACGACCTCGTTCGACACGGGCCGGATCGAGAGCACGTACCGGGGCTTGCCGTCGGCGGCGGGGCGGCCGAGCTGCAGGCCCCGGCGCTGCCCGACCGTGTAGCCGTTCGCCCCGTCGTGGCGGCCGACGACCGCGCCCCCCTCGTCGAGGATGTCGCCGGGCGCGCGCTCGAGGTGATCCGAGAGCCATCCCCGCGTGTCGCCGTCGGGGATGAAGCAGATGTCGTGGCTGTCGGGCTTCTGCGCCACCTGGAGGCCGCGGCGTTCGGCCTCCGCGCGCACCAGGTCCTTGGAGGGCGTGTCGCCCAGCGGGAAGTAGCAGTGCGCGAGCTGATCGCTCGTGAGCACCCCGAGCACGTACGACTGATCCTTCGCCCAGGCGCTCGCCCGGTGCAGCTCCCGCCCGGCGGAACCGCCCCGCAGCGTCGCGTAGTGCCCCGTCGCCACCGCGTCGAAGCCGAGCGCGACCGCCTTGTCGAGCAGTGCCGCGAACTTGATCTTCTCGTTGCAGCGCATGCAGGGGTTGGGGGTGCGCCCCGCCTCGTACTCGGCGACGAAGTCGTCCACCACGTCGGCCTTGAATCGCTCGCTGAAGTCCCACACGTAGAACGGGATCCCGAGCAGGTTCGCCGCGCGGCGCGCGTCCATCGCGTCCTCGATCGTGCAGCAGCCGCGCGAGCCCGTGCGCAGCGTGCCGGGCATGCGGCTGAGCGCCAGGTGCACGCCCACCACCTCGTGACCGGCCTCGACCGCGCGGGCGGCCGCCACCGCGGAGTCCACCCCTCCGCTCATCGCCGCCAGAATCTTCACCCGACCAGTGTACGGGCCGCCTCGCCGCGAGACGTGCAGGGAGCGGCTCCGGGGCGCCCGCCAGAGGAAGATCCGCCGTCAGCGGAACCGAAACCGCGTTCGGCGCACCGCTGCAGGCAGATCTTCCTCCGCAGGCAGGCTCGGGGCGGTCAGCTGAGCCCGGCGGCGCGGGCGCGGGCCACGGCGTCGGGCAGCGCGGCGAGCAGCGCGTCGACCTCCGCGTCGGTCGTGCCGGCCCCCACCGTGAGGCGCAGCGCTCCGGCCGCCTCCTCCTCGGGGATGCCCATCGAGCGCAGCACGTGCGAGGTGCGGACCACGCCGGCCCCGCACGCCGAGCCGACCGAGGCGGAGATGCCGGCCGCGTCGAGCAGGAAGACGAGCGAGTCGCCCTGGCAGCCGGGGAATGTGAAGTGGGCGTTCGCCGGGATGCGCCGAGGCTGCTCGCGATCCTCGTCCCCCGCGGGGTCGCTGCCGCGCAGCACCGCGTCGGGCACGGCCGCCCGCACCCCGGCGACGATGCGGTCGCGCAGTCGGCGCAGGTGGGCGACGCGAGCCGGATCCGGGGTCGCGCGCCCCGAGGTGACGAGCGCGAGCGCCCGCGCGAAGGCCACCGCGGCGGCCGCGTTCTGGGTGCCCGAGCGGGATCGCTGCTGCGAGCCGCCGTGCAGGATCGACATGGCCTCGGTGCGCCGGCCCAGCATCAGCGCGCCGATGCCGACGGGGCCGCCGATCTTGTGCGCCGAGACGCTGAGCGCCGCCGCCCCCGAGGCCGCGAAGTCGACCGGCACCTGCCCGAGCGCGGCGACCGCATCGACGTGCACCGGCACCCCGCAGGCCGCGGCGACCGCGCACAGCTCGGCGACGGGCCACACGCTGCCGACCTCGTTGTTCGCCCACATGATCGACACCAGGGCGACCCGCTCGGCCCCCTCCTCGGCGAGGGCCGCGGCGAGCACCGCCGGCTGCAGCACCCCCTCGGCGTCGGTCGGCAGCCACCGCACCTCGGCGCCCTGCTCGCTCTCCAGCCACTCGGCTGCCTCGTTCGTCGCACTGTGCTGCCCCTCGGCGATGAGCAGCACCGGCCCGATGCCGGCCTTCCGACGCGACCAGAAGATGCCCTTCAGGGCGGTGTTGATGGACTCGGTGCCGCCGCTGGTGAGGATCGTCTCGGCCGGATCCCCGCCGAGCGCCCGCGCGATCGTCTCGCGGGAGCGCTCCAGCGCCTCGCGCGCGATCTGCCCGTGCCCGTGCGTCGAGGACGGGTTGCCGATCGCGCGCAGCGCCTCGACGTAGTCGTGCAGCACCGGCTCGGGCATCGGGCAGGTCGCCGCGTGATCGAGGTAGGCGCGGGTGCGCGGCTCCTGGACGGTCATGACGCTGGCCCTCTCGCTCGGGCGGATCGGATGGGGCGGCGCGGTCCGCGGCCCCCGCAGCCGGGGCTCCCGCGGACCGGGCCGAGGATCCGGCGGATCAGTAGAGCAGGTTGGCGAGCCTGCCCCGCGCGGCGATCACTCGGGGATCGGCGACGCCGACGACCTCGAAGAGCTCGAGCAGGCGCTCCCTGATGCGGGCCCGATCGGCGTCCTCGCGGTTCGCCTCGAAGAGCTCGAGCAGGCGCAGGAAGGCGTCCTCCACGTGCCCGCCGGAGACGTCGAGGTCGGCGACGCGCATCTGGGCGTCGACGTCGGAGGGGGCTGCGGCGGCTCCGGCCCGGATCTCCTCAGCGGAGAGGCCCTCCAGTCGGTGCAGCAGGCGCAGCTGCACGAGCGCCGCTCGGGCCTCGGCGTCGGCCGGGGCCTTGGCGAGCACCGCCTCGTACTCCGAGATCGCGGTCGCGTAGTCGCCGCGCTCCGCTGCCTCGACCGCGGCCAAGTGCGCCGGCGGGATCTCGGGCTCGGCGGGCGCCTCCGGCGCGCCGTCGAGGTCCGGCGCGCTCACGCGGCCGGCGACGCCCTGCTGCTCGGCGAGCTCGATCAGCCGGTCGAAGAACTCCCGCACCTGCGGCTCGGGCAGCGCACCCTGGAACAGCGGCACGGGTCGCCCGCCCACGATGGCCACGACGGTCGGGATCGACTGCGCCTGGAAGGCCTGGGCGAGCCCGGGGTTGGCGTCGACGTCGACCTTCGCGAGGACCACCCGACCCCCGGACTCCCTCGTCACCCGCTCGAGGATCGGGCCGAGCGTCTTGCACGGCTGGCACCACTCGGCCCACAGGTCGACGACGATCGGCACCACGGTCGAGAGCTGGGCGACCTGCTCGAAGGTCTGGTCCGTGACGTCGAGCACGACCGAGGGGACGTCGACGACCTGGCCGCCCCCGCCCGGTGCGCCGCCCTGCGGGCCCCCGCCGCCCGCAGCCTCGCCGCGAGGGCTCTGCGCGCGCGCCGCGAGGTGGCTGAGGTCCATGCCCCCGCCGGGGATTCGTTCTGGTATCTGCTGGGTCATGTCTCAGTCACTCGCTCCCACAAGTTCGGTCGTTGAGCCGAGCACCTGGATCGGCGCTCCGCTGCTCTTGCTCGGCACGAAGAACAGCATCTGGTGCGCGACCTCGCGCACCAGCCGGTCGTGCTGGCCCGTGAGGCCGGAGAGCGCCGTCACGCTCCCCACCGCGGTCGGCTTCGCCTTGCCGTCGCCCGGGGCCTCCACGCGGTTCTCGATCACGGTGGTCGCCACGAGCGCGCCTCCCACGCCGGTCGACAGGCTCACGGTCGGCTCCTCGCCCTGCGCGGCCGTCGCGGAGTAGGACATGTTGAAGCCGTCGGCCGCGGCCCGCTCCTTCGCCTCCGCGACCCAGCCGGCGCCGCTCCGCTCGATGAGCGGATCGCCCTCGATGTCGAACAGCTCGGCCTCCGCCGCGCCGGCGCCCTGCTGCAGCACCGCAGCGTAGGCGGTGCCCACCTCGCCCGGCGGTACGGTGAGGCTCTGCAGGTCGTCGGACAGGAGGGCGGTGCCCTCCTCCGCCGGCGCCGCCTCCGGCATCGAGATGCCGCCGCGCAGCGAGATCACCCGGGACACCAGGTAGTTCTCGTGGGGCGTCGCCTGCGTCAGCACGAGGGCCAGGGACGGCGAGGTCGGCTCCTCCTCGGAGCTCTGAGCGCCCTCGCCGCTCTGGTCGTCCTGCTCCTCCGCCGGCTCCTCGCCCTCCGCGGGCGCGCTCTCGGTCTGCGGCTCGACCTCCGTGGAGGTGTCGTCCTCCCCGGTGCCGCTGTCCTCCTCGCCCGCCGAGGCGACGGTCACGAACAGCGTCCGCGGCCAATCCTCGGTGCTCTGCACGAGCTCGTAGTCGAGCGTCTCCTCCGTGATGCGCGGGGGGATCACGGTGTACTCGGGAACGGCCTTCCGGATGGTGTAGTTGGCGCGCCGCTGCGCGAGGGCGTCGCCCGTGAACCGCGCCTCCAGCGCCTCAGCGTCGAGATCGTCGTCGCCCGCCGCTGCGACCTCCGCGACGCGCTGCACGATGCGATCCACCTGAGCGTCGTTCACCGGCACGGGAGCGGCGTTGCTGACCTGCTCCGGCGGGACGTCCTCCTCCGTCTCGGCCGGGGAGAAGTCGGGCCAGTAGCCGGCCGAGCAGCCGCTCAGGCCCAGCGCGAGCGCGAGGCCGGCGGCGGGCAGGGCGCGGCGGAGCGCGCGGCGCTCGGTCTTCGCGGGGGTCGCCGGAGCACCGGCGTCGGCACCACCGGCCGACTTCGCGGCGGCCTCGCTGCGGCGCTTCGCCCGCCGGTCGCCGCCGAAGACGTTGCGGATCCCCTGCAGCGGACCTCGCCGGCCGCGCCGCGGCCCGAGCCCCCGGCGGTCGTGATCGATCGCGAGCAGGTACAGCACGCCCCCGACGACGGCGAACAGGCCGCCCGCGACCAGCAGCGGTCCGGCGAACGGGGTGCGGCGATCCTGCACCCAGGAGATCGACAGCTCCTGAGGCATCGGCTCGGCGCCGTCGCTCGCGATCAGCACGGCCTGGTCCTCGGCGAGCTCGACCGGAACGCGCACGTCCGTCTCCCCGTCGTCGGCGCTGCGCTCCTCGAGCCACATGTCGCTCCCCCGCGGGTCCACGGGCGCCGCGGCGCCCTCGTCGCCGGTATCCTCCGCCGCCTCGCCCTCGGCCCCGTCTCCGGTCTCCTCGCCGCCGGCCTCGGCCGGAGGAACCGCCTCGCCCACCAGCTGCCGCGACTGGCGGTCCGCCGACAGCTCGGCGTGGTCGTAGGGGGCGACCCACGCCTCGACGTCGCGGAGGGCGCCGGTCGCGACGAAGGCGTTCTCGCCGTCGACCACCACGTTGGCCTGCCCGGGAACCTGCTGGAACACCTCTCCGGGCACGACCGCGTACGCGGCGTCGGAGGCGGTGTCCGCCCGATAGACGATCTCGGCGGGTCCTGCGAGGAAGGTGCGCTGGCCGATACCCAGCAGCAGCAGCACGCCGGAGAGCACCAGCGCCGCGATCGCGAGCACATACCGCACTAGGGACTCCTCTTGTATCTCTGAGTTGCCCGCGCGACGTCTCTTCACGCGCCGCGCAGGAGCATTCTGCCACCAACGGTACCGGAGCTTCCCGTGCCTCAAGTGGACGCTTCCCGAGTCGCGGGAGCCGACCGTTCGATGCCAGGTTCCCCCAAGCGAGAATTGAACTATCATAGAGCGGCAGTGGCCGCGGGCGCCTCTCAGCCGTTTCCCGAGGGCTGTTCGCCCGCAGTTCCACCTCGCAGTGAGCGCGCCCGACGACCTCGAGCGCGTGGAAACGCCGTCGATCTCCGGAGGGTCCGTGACCGAGCCAGCACAGCAGTTCTCCCCCGCGTTCCGCGGCTACAACCGCGAAGAGGTCGACGAGCGCGTCTCGGCTCTCACGCAGCACATCGGCACTCTGCAGTCGCATCTCGAATCGCTCCAGGCCGCCCACCAGCAGGCGACGCGGCTGAGCGACGAGCAGCGGACGCTGATCGCGGATCTGCAGGATCAGGTCGCCGAGCTCGGCGCCACGGGCTACTCCGGCCTCGGGCTGCGCGTCGAGAAGAGTCTCCAGGTCGCCGAGGATCACGCCCAGCGCCTCATGACCCAGGCGGACGCCGACGCCGAGAAGCTCCGGCGGGCGACGGAGCTCGAGACCCAGCGGCTGCTCTCCCAGGCCCAGAAGCGCGCCGACGAGCTCGTCACCTCGGCCACGGAGCAGGCCGAGATCCTCATCACCGGCGCCCGCACGGACGTCGCGCAGCAGTCGGCCGAGGCGAACGCCGAGAAGGAGCGCCTCCTCGAGGAGGCGCGGCGCACCGCCGAGCTCACGCGCGGCGCGGCCGAGCGGGAGACGGAGTCGCAGCTCGAGAGCGCGCGGCGCGAGGCGAGCGCGATCCTCGCCCGCGCGAACGCGGAGGCCGAGCGCCTCTCCGCCGAGACCGCGGCCGCGGCGAACGAGCTGCGGGCCGAGACCGAGCGGCAGGCCGCCGAGTTCGCCCGGCGGCGGGCGGAGGACGAGCGCGAGGCGGAGCTCGAGCGCACCCGGCTGGCGCAGGAGAGCGAGCGGGCGCGAGCCGAGTTCGCCGCGAAGCAGCAGCGCGACGAGGCGGAGCTCGAGGCGCGGTACACGGAGCTCGAGCGCACGCTGAAGGCCGAGGTCGAGCAGCAGAGGCGCACGCTCGGCGCCGAGATCGAGGAGCTGCGCGGCCGCATCGCCCAGGAGCGCGAGCAGCACGACACCGCCCTCGCGCAGGAGCGGGAGGCCCACGATCGGCGGATCTCCGCCGAGCTGCAGAGCCACGCCGATCGCATCGCGCAGGAGCGGGAGGCCCACGAGTCCGAACTGGCGCGCGGCGTCGAGTCCCAGCGGGCCGAGCTCGCCACGCTCGCCGATCAGGCGGCTCGCGAGCGGCAGCGGGCCGACGAGCGGGCCGCCGAGGAGCTCGAGGCCGCGCGCGCCGCGCAGGAGCAGCGCCTCGCCGACGAGCTCGAGCGGCACGGCGACACGCTGCGCGCGGAGAACGCCCAGCACGCGGCCCGCATCCACCGCGAGCGCGAGGCGCACGAGAAGCGCATCGCCGACGAGCTCACGGCGCACCAGGATCGCATCATCTCCGAGCAGGAGCGCCAGGGCTCCGCCCTCGCACAGGAGCGCGAGGCGCACGACGCCCAGCTCGCGGGCGAGCTCACCGCGCACCAGGATCGCATCGCCGCGGAGCGCGGCGCGCACGAGGCGTCGCTCGCCGAGGAGCGCGAGGCGCACGACACCGCCCTCCTCTCGGAGCGGGAGACGCACGACGCGACGCTCGCGACGGAGCGCCGGGCGCACGACACCGCCCTCTCCGAGGAGCGGCGGACCCACGATGCGACGCTCGAGCGCGAGCGCCAGGAGCACGGGGCGCGACTGGCGCACGAGCGGCAGACGCAGGAGACGACGCTGGCGCGCGAGCGGCAGGCGCACGACACCGCCCTCGCGCAGGAGCGGGAGGCGCAGGAGAGCGCCCTGTCCCAGGAGCGCGCCGGGCACGAGAACCGCATCGCGGAGGAGCTCGCCGAGCACCGGGATCGGATCGCCGCGGAGCGCGCCGAGCACGAGACCGCCCTCTCCTCGGAGCGCCGTGAGCAGGAGCGCGCGCTCGCCGAGCAGCGGGCGACCCAGGAGGCCGAGCTGGCGGCGGAGCGTGCCGACCACGAGGCCCGGATCTCGGACGAGACCACCGTGCACGAGGAGCGCCTCGCCGCTCAGCGGGCGGAGCACGAGCGCTCCATCGACGACGAGCGCACCGCCCTCGCGGAGCGACTGCGCATCGACCGGGACGAGGCCGCTGCCGAGCTCGGCATGCAGCGCGAGGCCCTCGAGCTGGAGCTGGAGCGGAAGCGGGCGGGGCTCGACGCCGACATCGCCCGCGAGCGCGAGGAGCACGAGCGCTCGCTCGCCGTCGCCGCCGAGCAGCACGCCGCGGAGCTCCGGGACCGCCAGGAGGCGGCGACGGCCGCGATCGACCGGGAGGTCGAGGCGAAGCGGAGCGCGGTCACCGAGGAGACCGACGTGCTGCGCGCGACGACCGTCGAGGAGCTCGCGGAGTACCGGGCCGCGGAGGAGGCGGCCCTCGCGATGCTCCGCGCCGAGGCCGAGGACGCCGCCCGTGCGCTGCGCGAGCAGATCGAGGCCGACACCATCGAGTTCAATCGCTCCTCGGCCGAGCAGCGCGAGCAGCTCGAGCAGGAGCTCAGCACCCGTCAGCGCGAGGCCGCCGAGACCTCGCAGCGCGAGCTCGACGCGGTGCGCGCCGAGCTGGCCGAGCTGCAGGCGCGGCTCGCCGAAGCCCGCGCCGAGTACGAGCGCAAGACCGCCGAGGCGACGCAGGACGCCCGGAGCATCCGTGCGTCCGCCGAGCAGCAGGCGGCGGAGATCGTGCGGGAGGCCGAGCAGCGCGCCCACACCACCTTCACCGCAGCGGAGAACCGCGCGGCGAAGGTGCTCGCGGCCGCCGAGGACCGCATGTCCCAGCTGAAGGTCGAGCGCAGCGCCGTCGCCCGCTACTTCGAGAGCCTCGGTGAAGTGATCACGAACGCGCAGAAGCTCGGCACCGTCACGCGGAACGCCACCGACGTAGCCGTGACCCCCGACGCCGAGCCGGACGTCGCGCACCGCGATTCAGCGGACCGCGATCCCGCGGGCGGGGGCGCCGGAGCGGACGATGCCGAGGCGCGGGGTTCCGAGGTGCGGACCGGCGGGGTGGAATCGTGACGATCACCGCGGCCGCCGACGGGTCGGCTCTCGGCAATCCGGGCCCGGCCGGATGGGCCTGGGTCGTCGACGACGGTCAGTGGCGCGCCGGCGGATGGCCCCGCGCGACGAACAACCAGGGCGAGCTGATGGCCGTCCTCGACCTCCTGCGCGCCACCGAGCCGCGCGCCGACGAGCCGCTGCTCGTGCTGTGCGACAGCCAGTACGTGATCAACTCCGTGACGCAGTGGATGCCGGGCTGGAAGCGGCGCGGCTGGCGCAAGGCCGACGGCAAGCCCGTGTTGAACCGGGAGCTGCTCGAGCAGATCGACCGCGCCCTCGAGGGCCGCCAGGTGAGGTTCGAGTGGGTCAAGGGCCACGCCGGGCACCCGCTCAACGAGGCCGCCGACGCTCGCGCGCGCGCCGTGGCTACGGCGTTCCAGGCGGGGCGGGATCCCGAGCAGGGACCGGGGCTGGCGGGCGTGATCGCTCCCACCGCCTCCGAGGTCGGCCTACGGCAGCCCGCGCCCCCACCCACGCTCTTCTAGCGCCGCGCCTCAGGCGATCCGCCAGCAGTGGGCGTGGTAGTGCCGCCGATCCCGGACCGCCGCGTCGTCCCCGAAGAGATGCTCGGCGCTCCAGGCCACGACGTGCGCCTGGCCGGGCGGCACCTCCTGCCCGCATGCGGGGCAGCGGTAGGCCTTCTCGGCGCGGTGGGCCGGGATCTCGCGCACGAACCACTCGACGCCCCGGCGGGTCTCGAGACGGGCGCCGCCGTGGGCGAGGCGCGTCACGTCGCGCGGAGGCGTCCGCGCAGCGCGCTGATACTTGTTCGCCCGCCGGCTACGCGCCACGGCGCATCGCCCCGACGTCGCGGCGGGCCTCGGAGCGCACCCCGGCGGTCACCACCAGTGGTTGGCGGTCCAGAACTGGTAGGCCTGAGCCCAGCCGCCGTAGCGACCGGTCGCATAGCCGTGCGCCCACCGGAGGTTGTCGACCGGATCGTAGCCGTTGCCGGGCACCTTGCTGCAGGGGTTCGCCTGGATCAGACCGCAGGCGCCCGAGCTCGCGTTCGTCGCGTTCGGGTTCCAGCCGCTCTCCTTGCTGGCGATGAAGTCGACGTATCCCCAGTCGCTCTCGGGAATGCCCGCGGCGGCCATCCACTCGGCCGGAGCGCCGCCGCCGGTGTAGAGCGGCAGTTCCTGGGTCGGGGCCTGCTGCTCCGGCGCCTGCGTCTCCTCTTCCTCGGGTTCCGGCTTCGGCTCGGGCTTGGGCTTGGGCTCGGGGAGCTTCTCGATGGGCGACGCCTCGAACACGAGGTTGTCGTCGGGGTTCTCGGCGGGGACGAACTCCTGATAGATCCGGTCGCCCGGCACCAGCATCGATGCGTCGTCGGCGGAAGCGCTCGGCATCGCGAAGGGCGCGACGACCGCGGTGCCGAAGAACGCCACGACCGCGGAGGCGGCGCAGATGCCCCGGATCCGGGACCGGCGAGACACTGCGGGGGCTGGGGAAAGCGTCTGGGAGGAAGTCACAATGTAACGATTCTATCTCGGGAGCCGGAAATGATCCAGTGCCGCGTGCACCGCCCCGGTCAGCGGGTGGCGAGGATCAGATCCACCACGGCGTCGAGCAGCGCGTCGACCTGCTCCTCGTCGTAGCCGCGGAGCTGGGTGTGGAAGACGACGTCGCGCACCTCCGCGGGCTTCATCATCTCGCGGCTCTCGAACATCTCCGAGATGCGGTCCAGGAAGGCGTCGACCTGCGAGCGACGATAGCCCGTCGCGAGGAGCCCGCGCACGCGGAAGCGCTTCCCGCGCGGCCGCTGCAGCCGCCCGCGCACCTCGGAGAGCAGCTGGCGGGTCTCCGCCCACCAGGCGTCCTCCCCCTCCGCGCGGATCTTCGCGCGGCGCTCCCGCTCGAAGAAGACCTCCTCGAGGCGATCCATCGCGGCGTCGACGTAGCGCGCCGCGTAGCCCTTCCGCTTCACGCGGAAGGCCGTGCGGCGCACCTCTGCGGCGGTGATCCCCCCGGCGCCGGGCTCCTCCCGCCCCTCGTAGGTGGAGCGGGCCCGCGCGAGGAACGCGTCCACCTCGTCGGGCCGGTACCCCGGCTGGGAGCCGGTGGCGAACGGGAACGCCGTATGCGGGTTCTCCGAGGTCTTGGGGGTCTTGGTTGCGGTCTGGTTCATCACAGCACTCCCAGGGTGAGGGCCACGCCGTACACGCCGACGGCCGAGGGAAGGAGCGAGTCGAGCCGGTCCAGGAAGCCGCCGTGCCCGGGGATCCAGGAGCTCATGTCTTTCACTCCGAGGTTTCGTTTGATGAGCGACTCCGTGAGGTCGCCCCCGGTCGCGGTGAGCAGCACCACGACGCCGAGCAGCACTCCGACCCACCAGGGCTGCTGCAGGGCGAGGAGCGACACCGCCACCCCCGCGAGGACGGCCACGAGGGCGGCGCCCCCGAAGCCCTCCCAGGTCTTGTTCGGGCTGATCCGGGGCGTCATCTTGTGCTTGCCGAGGGTCACGCCCGCCGCGTACGCCCCCACGTCGACGGAGACGACGACGAGCACCAGGGCGAACACCCACCACTCCCCCCGCGGCGCCTGCACGAGCAGCACGGCGAACGAGGCGAGGAACCCGACGTACACGAGGGAGAAGAGCCCGGAGAACACGTCCCGGATCAGCGTGCCCAGGGGCACGCCCCAGCTGGGCACGAGCCCCTCGACGAGGCGCCACAGCGTGAGCAGCGCCGACGCGGCGAAGAGGCCGAGCAGCATGCCCTCCGCCCCGCGGAAGTAGGCGCCCGCCACGATCACGAGCCCGCCGAGCACCACGCCCACGCGCGGCACCCGGCGGCCGGAGATGCGGAAGGCGGAGGCCAGCTCCACCAGCGCGACCGAGACGATCGCGGCGACGAGCAGCACGAAGAGCTGCTTCAGGAAGAACAGGCTCGCGACGAACACCGCACCGAAGACCAGCCCCGATCCGATGGCGAAGAAGAGATTCCGGCCCGCTCGGGCTTCGATACGGGCGTTCGTCGCTTCGAGCTGCGCGCGGAGCTCGTCGCGACGGTCAGCACCCGACATGGGAGCTAGACCTCCAGCAGTTCGGCTTCTTTGCGCTTCATCGCATCGTCGATCTGCTCGATGTGCTGCTTCGTGACCGTCTCGAGCTCCTTCTCGGCCCGAGCGACCTCGTCCTCGCCCACCTCGCTCTTGAGCGCGTCGAGATCGTCCTTCGCGCGGCGGCGCAGATTGCGCACGGCGACGCGGGCGTCCTCGGCCTTGCTCTTGACGATCTTCACGAACTCCTTGCGGCGCTCCTCGGTCAGCTCGGGCAGCGACACGCGGATCACGGAGCCGTCGTTGCTCGGGTTCGCCCCGAGGTTCGGCATGTCCCTGATCGCCTGCTCGATGTCCTTCATCGCACCCTTGTCGTAGGGGGTGATGAGCAGGCTCCGCGCGTCCTGGTTCTGCACCGAGGCGAGCTGCGGGAGCGGCGTGGGGGTGCCGTAGTAGTCGACTTGCACGCTCTGCAGCAGAGCGGGGTTGGCGCGGCCGGTGCGCACCGTGGCGAAGCTCTCCTTCGCTGCATCAACGGCCTTGCTCATGCGGTCCTTGGCGTCGGCGAAGACCTCATCGATCACGGTGTTCTCCTTCGGGGTCGAATTCTTCCAGCATACCGGCGCGGGCGGGTCAGCTGCGAACGAGCGTTCCCAGCTTCTCGCCCCGGATCGCGGCCGTCACGTTGCCCGCGGGCTCCATTCCGAACACCCGCATCGGCATGCGGTTGTCCATGCACAGGCTGAACGAGGTGGAGTCGACGACCTTGAGCCCCCGCACGAGCGCGTCGCCGTAGCTGATCTCGTCGATGAGGGTCGCGTTCGGATCCTTGTTGGGGTCGGCCGTGTAGACGCCGTCGACGCCGTTCTTCGCGACGAGCACCTGATCCGCGTGGATCTCGAGGGCGCGCTGCGCCGCCACCGTGTCCGTGGAGAAGTACGGGAGCCCGGCGCCCGCGCCGAAGATCACGACGCGCCCCTTCTCGAGGTGGCGGATCGCCCGGAGGGGGATGTAGGTCTCCGCGACCTGCGTCATGGTGATCGCCGACTGCACCCGGCTGGAGACGCCCGCCTGCTCGAGGAAGTCCTGCAGGGCGAGCGCGTTCATGACGGTGCCCAGCATGCCCATGTAGTCGGCCCGGGCGCGGTCCATGCCGCGCTGCGAGAGCTCGGCGCCCCGGAAGAAGTTGCCGCCGCCGACAACCACCGCGACCTCCGCGGACTCCATCGCCGCGGCGATCTCGCGGGCGATCTGGCTGACCACGTCGGGATTCACCCCGAGCGTCCCGCCGCCGAAGGCCTCTCCGGAGAGCTTGAGCAGGACTCGGCGCTTGCGATCAGGGGTCTCGGTCACGGGTTCTCCTTGTGGTCTTCTCGGTTGGCGTGCACGGGCCAGATACAGCGTACCGCCGACGCGGGGCGGCGGAGGGCGGGCGGACGAGGGGCCGGGATCGCGCAGCGGTCGGCGCGGGGCGGGATCCCGGGTCGCGCGGTGGGCGCAGCACGAAGCCCGGGCGAGAACGCCCGGGCTTCGTGGTGGTGTTAGGCGCCGACCTTGCAGCGGGCGAAGCCGGTCACCGTGATACCGGCCGCCTGGGCGACCTTCTCGACGGTGCGCTTCTCCTCGTCGAGGGCGTGCACCTGCTCGTTCAGCACGATCTGCTTGAAGAACGCGCCGAGGCGACCCTCGACGATCTTCGGGAGGGCGGCCTCGGGCTTGCCCTCGTTCTTCGAGATCTCGGTGACGAGCTCGCGCTCCTTCTCGACGTCCGCCTCGGGAACCTCGTCGCGGTTCACGTAGAGGGGCTCGGCGAAGGAGATGTGCTGGGCGATGCTCAGCGCGGCCTTCGCGTCGTCGCCGGTGTAGCCGACGACCACGCCGATCTGCGGGGGCAGGTCCTTGGAGGTGCGGTGCAGGTACACCGCGGTGTTGCCCTCGATGACGACGACGCGGCGCAGTTCGAGGCGCTCGCCGATGACGGCCGCCTCGTCGGTGACGAGCTCGCCGACGGTCTTGCCCTCGACGGGGGCGGCGAGCGCCTCCTCGAGGTTCTTCGCCTTCGCGGCGACGATCGCGTCGAGCACGCGGTCGGACAGCGCGATGAACTTCTCGTTCTTCGCGACGAAGTCGGTCTCGCAGACGAGCTCGATCATCGTGGCCTGGCTCTCGCCCTGCTTCACGGCGACGAGCCCCTCGCTGGCCTCGCGGCCCTCGCGCTTCGCGACGCCCTTCAGACCCTTGAGACGCAGGATCTCGATGGCCTTCTCGATGTCGCCCTCGGCCTCGGTCAGGGCGTTCTTGCAATCGACCATGCCGGCGCCGAGGCGCTC
The DNA here is from genome assembly GCF_016522505.1 of Leucobacter chromiisoli. Classification (GTDB taxonomy): domain Bacteria; phylum Actinomycetota; class Actinomycetes; order Actinomycetales; family Microbacteriaceae; genus Leucobacter; species Leucobacter chromiisoli. The sequence continues at coordinate 84,643 of NZ_JAEHOH010000020.1, forward strand.
GCGCAGTTCCTTCACAGCGGCCATGCTCACTGCAGCCATGTGTGACTCCTTACAGGTAAGTCGTTGGATGTGGGGGTGGAGCTTACTCCGCGGCGGGAGCCTCGGCGGCCTCGGTCGAAGCCTCGGCGGCTTCCGCCGGAGCCTCGGCACCGGTCGCCTCGGCTGCGGGAGCCTCGGCGGCCTCGGTCTTCTGCTCGGCGTTCAGCAGCTCGACCTCCCACTCGGCGAGCGGCTCGGCGGACGCTTCGCCGGCCTCGGGCTTCTGGTGGCGCTCCATCAGGCCCTCGGCCGCGGCGTCGGCGATCACGCGGGTGAGCAGCGACACCGAGCGGATCGCGTCGTCGTTGCCCGGAATCGGGTAGGTGACCTCGTCGGGGTCGCAGTTGGTGTCGAGGATGGCGATCACGGGGATGCCGAGCTTCTTCGCCTCGTCGATCGCGAGGTGCTCCTTCTTGGTGTCCACCACCCACAGGGCCGAGGGGGTCTTCGTCATGTGACGGATGCCGCCGAGCGACTTCTGCAGCTTCTCGAGCTCGCGCTTCTTGAGCAGCAGCTCCTTCTTGGTGAAGCCGCTCGTGGTGCCCTCGAAGTCGAGCTGCTCGAGCTCCTTCATGCGCTCGAGGCGCTTGGTGACCGTCTGGAAGTTGGTCAGCAGGCCGCCGAGCCAGCGCTGGTTCACGTAGGGCTGGTTCACGCGGGTCGCCTGCTCGGCGATCGACTCCTGGGCCTGCTTCTTCGTGCCGACGAAGAGGATGTTGCCGCCGCGGGCGACGGTGTTCTTCACGAACTCGTACGCCTCGTCGATGTAGCCGAGCGACTGCTGCAGGTCGATGATGTAGATGCCCGAGCGCTCGGTGAAGATGAAGCGCTTCATCTTCGGGTTCCAGCGGCGGGTCTGGTGTCCAAAGTGCACGCCGCTGTCGAGCAGCTGGCGGATGGTGACGACGGCCACGGCCGTTCTCCTGTTCTGCGCGCCCCTCGGGCGCGCGATTGCGGTTGTTCATCGGCCGCGGATGCGGCCAGATCCTGGTGCCCGCGGGCGCCGCCGCTCCGTGAGGGAGACCGTTGGCGTCGCTTCCGGTGTTCGGGCACGCGAAGTCACCTCTGTCGAGGTGCATCGTCAAGTGTAGCACCGCCGGCGGGGCGGAGCGGGCAGCCCGATGGGCGCTACACCGTCGGATCCCGGTGGACGATCACCCCGTCGACGACGGTCAGCAGCACCGGCAGCTCGGGCAGGGCCTCTGCCGCGGTTCTCACCGGATCGCCGCCGAAGACGGTCACATCGCCCACCGCACCGACGACGAGGCGCCCTCGGTCTCGCCACCCGCGCGCCAGCGCCGGCCACAGCGTATAGGCCAGCAGCGCCTCTTCGCCGCTCAGCCGCTCCTCGGGCTCGAAGACGGTCGTCTCATCGGTTCCGGGTACGTGCCGCCCGCGAGCCCAGGCCATGCCGATGCGCGGATCGTAGTCTGCGACCGGCCAGTCCGAGCCGAGCACCACCCTGGCGCCCGCGTCGAGCGCGCTGCGGCAGCGGTAGCCGGTCGAGCGGCGCTCCGGCCCGAGGCGCCGCGACCAGTTGTCGCTGAAGTCGGCCTTGCGCCACTGCATGTGCAGGGGCTGCATCGAGGCGGTGGTGTCTGAGAGTCCGAGCTTGCGCACATCCGCGTCGCTCATCACTTCGAGGTGCTCGATCGAATGCGCGGGAAGGCCCGGACTCCGCGTCGGTAGCGCTGCGTAGGCGTCGAGCACATCGCTCACCGCGCGGTCGCCCACCGCGTGCGTGGCGATCAGGATCCCCGCGTCGTGATACCTGCGGATCACGCGCGTGTACTCCGACCACTCCGGCCAGGCGGCGCGCAGGCCCTCCCCCTGGGCATCGTGCTCGTGCAGCAGCGCGGTGCCGGTATCGATCACCCCGTCCGAGAAGAGCTTGACCGCGCCGCCCTCCCAGAGGCGACCGCGCTCGTCCTTCGTCCGGATGATGCGATCCTGATCTTCGTCGGTGAAATGCACCTTGTGCCACTCGTGCACGACGATGCGCTGGGGCAGGCGCCCGCGGCTCTCGAGCTCCCGCAGCAGCTCCCGGGTGCGAGCCGTGCCGTCCATGATGGCGCAACCGGTGAGCCCGACGGCGGCGAAGCCCCGCAGCACGGCCTCCAGTCGATCGAGCTCGGCCTCGATATCCGAGACGGGAACCGCCTCGGTCATGAAGCTGAGGATCGACATCTCGCAGAGCTCGCCGGTGAAGCGCCCGGTCTCGTCGACCACCGTCTCACTGCCATCGGGGTAGCGGATCGGCTCGTCGACCCCGGCGGCGACGAGCGCCGACAGCGAGGCGAGGCCGGTGTGCCCGTCGTAGAAGCGGAGGAAGACGGGGCGGCCCTCGACGATGTCCTCGAAGACGCTGCGGTCGATGCCGGTCTCCTCGAACATCTCATACTCGAGGTTCCACCCCTCCAACCACTCGTCGGGGCCGAGGCGATGGTGCTCGGCGGCGAGACGCGCCCGGAGTTCCTCGGCGGTGCCGACTCCGCCGAGATCGATACCGCGGGTGGAGACCGCGCCCGAATCGGGGTGCGCGTGCGAATCCCACAGCCCGGGCGTCACCGTACCCCCGCGCGCGTCGACGATCGGCGTCCCGTCGGGGGCGGCGGCCCGTATCTCATCGTCGGATCCGATCGCCGCGATGACGCCGTCGCGGATCAGCAGGGCGCTCGCGGTCCCATCCTCCTCGGCGTTCGTGCGCAGGCGCGCTCCGATGATGGCGACGGATCCGCCCGATCCGCCGATGTGCTCCGTGCTCATGGCCGTGCTCTCCTTCAGTTCTGTTCGGGTCGGTCTCGTTCGGTGGTCCCGGCCGGGCCGGTCCCGGCCGGATCGGTCCTGGCCGGGATGATGCCCGGCCGGTCAGTCCCGCTCGGGGACCGGGCCCACAGCGGTGTCGGTGCCGATCTGAGCGCTCTCAGTGCTCCGCTCGGCGCCCTCGACATCGAGGCCCGGAGCCGGGCGGCGGAAGCCCTTCGTCAGGAAGAGCAGGTAGACGACGCCGACGGCGAGCCAGATGCTGCCGATGGTGAGGGCGAGCCCGCCCAGCTGGAACAGCAGGTAGATGTCGACCGCGAAGCCGAGCACGGGGATGATGATGAACCCGAGCAGGTTCCTGCCCAGCGGCATCGAGGCGCGGCTCTTCCACCACAGGGCGATCACGCAGACGTTCGCGATCGCGAACGCGAGGAACGCGCCGAAGTTGATGAGCGAGGTCGCGTCGCCGATGGTCAGGAACAGGCCGGCGAAGCCGATGGCCGCGATCAGCAGCAGGTTGAAGACCGGCGTGCGGAACTTGTCGTGGAGGAATCCGAAGAGCTTTCGCGGGAACACGCCGTCACGGCCCATCACGAAGAGCAGGCGGCTGCCGCTGGCCTGCACGGCCACGCACGAGGCGAGGCCGCCGATGAGGATCGTGGTGTTCACGACGCCGGCGAACACGGGCCCGCCGACGAGCGTCAGCACCTCGTACCCCGCGGTGTCGACGTTGTCGAAGTCGAGGCTGGGGTGCGCCCACTGCATGACGAAGGAGGTGAGGACGAAGACGATGCCGCCGGAGAGCACGACGTAGACGATGCCGCGGGGCACGTTGCGTTTCGGATCCTTGACCTCCTCGCTGAGCGTGCTCACCGCGTCGAAGCCCAGGAAGGAGTAGGCGGCGACCGCGGCGCCCGCCGCGATGGTCGAGATCGTGGCGGCCTCGGGCCAGATGGCGACGCTCACCGGATTGTCGGTGCCCGAGGCGAAGGCGACGCCGAAGCCGATCAGCACGGCCACGCCGAGGAGCACGATGAGCAGCAGCACGCGGTTGAAGCGATCGGCGAGCTTGAGGCCGACGATGTTCACCAGCGTGCAGAAAGCGATGATGATGATGCCCCAGGCCCACGAGGGCAGGAAGGTGAACTGCGCGCCGAAGTAGAGGCCGGTGATCAGCCACGCCACCATCGGCAGGAAGAGGTAGTCGAGCAGGATGATCCAGCCCGAGAGGAACCCGAGCTGACTGCCGAGCGTGCGCCGGGCGTAGGTGTAGATCGATCCCGAGGCCGGGTACTGCCGGGCGAGCTTGCCGTAGCTGATCGCGGTCAGGATCATGGCGCCCGTCGCGAAGACGTAGGCCATGGCCGCCGCGCCGTTCGACAGGTTCGAGATGACGCCGAAGGTGGCGACCACGACGCCGGGAGCCATGTACGAGACCCCGAAGACGACGAGCCCGATGAGACCCAGTTGGGGGATGAGTTTCTTGACGTGGATGTTCGTCGACATGCGTCGATCACTCCTTCGGGATCAGTGCGTGTATGGGTGACAGGGGTCAGGAGGTGCGCGGTGTCCAGGTGTCGGGCGAGATCCGGCCCTCGTACACGGGGAGCTCCAGCGGTTCGTCGCCCGCTTCGAACTGCTTCCAGAGGCAGTTGAGGCCTGCCGTGCCGCGCTCGCGGATCTCTTCGACCAGGCCGAGGTGGAGCACGTCGGTGATGACGCATGATTCGGCCGCTGCGGCACGGCTCCGCACGCGACCCTCGGGATCGACGACGAGGCTCTGGCCGACGGCACTCGGCGTCGCGGCGTTGACGCTCGCGACGAACACCTGGTTGACGATCGCGTTCGCTCTGGCCAGCACGAGCTCCTGCTCGCGGTCGATGGTCGGGGTGAGCACCACGTTGATGATTGCCTCGCAGCCGAACCAGGCGAGCTGCCGGTGGATCTCGGGGAACCAGGCGTCGTAGCAGATGGTGAGCCCGATCCTGCCGCGACCGGGGATGTCGAAGTAGACGATGCGGTTGCCCGGCCGCACCTTCTCGTAGGGGCGCCACGGGAATATCTTGCGATAGGAGGTGACGAGCTCGCCCTCGGGAGAATACACGGGCAGCGTGTTGAAGATCGTGCCGCCGTCGTTCTCGAGCACACTGCCGGGGATCAGCCAGACGCCGTGCTTCTTGGCGATCTCGCCGATCCGCCGCGACCGCGGCCCGTCGAGCGGCTCGTTCTCAACGGCCCGCGGGCCGCTCTCGGTGAAGCCGTCTGCGGCGTTCGTGAGATGGAGCTCGGGGAACACCAGGAGCTCGGTCGCCGGGAACTGCTCGACGACCTCTTTCACGCGGATCGCGAACTCGTCGAGCGATGGGTTCGAGGGCAGTTGCATCAGTGCGATGGGCAATGATCTGGACACGGAGCCTCCTCTGTCCGTCCGTTCTTGTCTCTTCATCGGATGGGGATGACTCAGAGAGCCGGCCACCAGTCGGCCCCGGTCCAGAGTTCCAGCTCGGCCTCGATCGCCGCACCGATGCTGAACACCGACCGGTCGTCGTAGGTCTTGCCGACGATCTGCACCCCCGTGGGTACGCCGTTCGGCGCGCGCCCCGACGGCACGGAGAGCACCGGCACCCGGCCGACGACGTTGAAGGGCAGCGTCATGAGATTCGTGAAGGCGGCGTCGGGATCCGCGCACGCGTCGTCGGCGGCGAAACCGGTGTTCGCCACGCTGGGGCAGATCAGCGCGTCGTAGCGCTCGAGCAGATCACCCAGCGGGCGGTAGAAGCGAGCCTCCCCCTCGAGCCCCTCGGCGTAGTCGATCGAGCTGGCAGAGCGCCCGATGAACCCGCGGGTGTAGGGCATCAGGAGCGCCTCGCGGGCCGGGTCGCCTCGCACGTGGTCCTCGATCGACGAGCCCATGATCGCGCCGAAGTGCGCCCAGGCCAGTTCGAGCAGCTCGTCCAGGCTCCAGGGCAGTTCGACCTCGTCGACCGTCGCGCCCGCGGCGCGCAGGGCATCGCCCATCGCGAGCGTGTTCGCGACCACCGCAGGATCGGGAGAGTATGCGCCCAGGGTCGGACTCAGCGCGATGCGCACCCCGGCGAGAGGCGTCGGCGCACCTGAGAGCGTGATCGTCTCGCGGAGCGAGGCCTGATCCTGCGCCCAGGGGCCGGAGATCACGTTCTGCAGCCGCGCGACATCGGCCACGGAACGGCCCATCGGCCCGTCTGCGCAGTACGTGTCGCTGTTGTAGGGGGCGAGGCCCGGCACCCGCCCGAACGGGGGCTTGAAGCCGATCACACCGCAGAAGGAGGCGGGGATGCGGATCGAGCCACCGATGTCGGAGCCGGTGGCCAGCATGGTCGACCCCGCTGCGAGCGCCGCACCGGAGCCGCCGGAGGAGCCGCCGGGCGTGAAGTCGGTGTTGAAGGGGTTGCGGGTGACGCCCCAGAGCTGGGTGTGCGTCACGGGGGCGCAGCAGAACTCGGGGGTGGTGGTGCGGGCGTGCACGACCGCACCAGCGGCCAGGATCCGGTCGACGATCGGGTGGGTGACCTCGGCGATCTCGCCCTCGAGCAGCAGCGAGCCGTCCTGGTGCAGGCGCCCCTGAATCGGCTGCTCGTCCTTGAGCATGAGGGGGATCCCCTCGAGCGGCCTGGCCGTGCCCTCGGCGAAGCGCCGCTCGGACTCGCGTGCGGCGGCGAAGGCCGACTCTCGCAGCTCCTCGGTCACCGCGTTGATCACGGGTTCGGTGCGTTCCACGCGCTTCAGCGTCTCGGTCAGGAGCTCGACCGGCGAGAGCTCGCCGCTTGCGAAGCGCATGGTCGCCTCGGTGGCGGTGAGGTGCGAGATCGTCATCGTTCTCCCTGAGTTCGGCACCGTTCGACTGAGCCTCTGCTGCGACTCGGCGATGCATCGCCGTACAGCGTACGGCTCACCGTGTACGGTCAGTAAAGTGGAGAAATGGCCGAGTGTCAAGATCCGTCGGGAACGCCTCCACGCAGCGCGGGCGCGGTGCCGCTGAGCCACGCCTCCATCACCGATGCCGCAATCGACTTCATCGAGCGGCGAGGACTCGACCGGTTGTCGATGCGCGCGCTCGCCGCCGAGATCGGCTGCGGCACGATGAGCCTCTACTCGCACATCCGCAACCGCGACGACCTGACCGCCTCGATCGTCAGCACGCTCGTGAGCCGGAGCCGGATACCCGAGACGGCCGGCCGCGTGTTCGGGAGCTGGCAGGAGATGGTCGTCGCTCTGCAGCAGGCCTACATGGATCTCGCGTGCCGCTACCCCGCCTCGTTCGAATTGCTGGCGCTCGCCCCCTACGATGCTGCGCCGGTGGCGAGCTACCTCGAGGAACTCGTGGAGGCGCTGCATCGTGGCGGGCTCCCGAAGGACCGGGCGTACGAAGTGCTCGGAGCGGTGGACGCCTACTCCACAGGTTTCCTCACGGTGTGGGCGCGCACCCAGGTGAGCAGCGAGGGGCCCGACGATCACGCGTCGCAGAACCTGCGGAGCCAGCGCACACTCGAGGTCTTCGAGCGCGGGCTACGGGTGTTCATCTCGGGTTTCGAGCGCGAGTTCGAACGCGCCGACGAGCGGGGCTGAGCCCGCCCGAGCCGGCCCCGCGGGCGCTGCTCCGCGAGCAGCCCTTCAGCGGGAGATCTGCCCCCAGCGGTGCGAGATCCCTGATCCCACGTCCGCTGACGTCAGATCTTCCGCTGGGAGCCGCGCTCCGCTCCGTGGGCCGCGGCGGTGGCCGCGGTGGCCGAGGCTCCGAACGCTGCGCGTCCTCCGCACTCGTCCACAACCCGCGTCGATGCCCTTTCCCATCCACAATCGGGCCGAGCGGTTCCCCGCCCGCCGCATCCCTCCCAGGCTGGTGCCAGGAGGTACGAGATGACACACACGACACGGAGCGAGGCCGGCGGGGCGGCCTCCCGCGACACCGCGCACAACCGGAGGCTCGGCGCTCAGGGCGAGGCCATGGCGGCGGAGCACCTCGAGCAGCACGGGTACCGGCTGCTCGCGCGGAACTGGCGCACCCGCGACGGCGAGCTCGATATCATCGCGCTCGACGGCGACACCCTCGTCGCCGTCGAGGTGAAGACCCGCCGCGGCAGCGGATACGGCAGCCCGCTGGAGGCGATCACCATGCGCAAGGCGCGTCGGCTCCGCCGGCTGCTCCTCGCGTGGGTCCGCGCGGAGCGGCCCGGGATCCCGCGGCTGCGCGTCGACGCGGTCGGCATCACCCTGCGCCCGGGCGATCGGCCCCGCATCGACCACCTCAGGGGCATCTCATGAGCTCCCCGGTCTGCCGCGCGGCCGCGATCGCGCTCACGGGCATCGAGGGCACGACCGTCATGGTCGAGGCCGCCCTCTCTCAGCAGCTCCCCGGCATGGCCATCATCGGCCTGCCCGACGCGGCGCTGGCCGAGGCCAAGCTCCGGGTGAGGACGGCGACCGCGCAGGCCTCGCTCCCTCTGGCCGACAGGTTCGTGCTCATCAACCTCTCCCCGGCCGCCCTCCCCAAGCAGGGCTCCGGCTTCGACCTCGCGATCGCTCTCGCGGCTCTCTCGGCCTCACGGCATCTGCCACCCGGGCGCCTGCCCGGCACCGCGCACATCGGCGAGCTCGGCCTCGACGGCGGACTCCGCAGACCGACCGGCCTCCTGAGCGCGGTGCTCGCGGCGAAGTCCCTCGGCTTCGAGCGGGTGATGGTGCCCGCGATCTGCAGCGCGGAGGCGGCGCTGGTGCCCGGCATCGAGGTGGTCGCGGTCCGGGATCTCGCGGGTGCAGTGGCCTGGCACCGGGGCGATCCCGCCGACCGGGCCGGCTGGTGGCTCGAACCGCGCCCCGCACGGTCGGCGCCGCTCGCCCGCGCCGAGGGAAGCGAGCCTCGAGGCGACCCCGATCGCGAGCCGGCGGGAGCGCCGGACATGGCCGACGTGATCGGGCAGCCCGAGGCCGTCGAGGCGCTCACCGTCGCCGCGGCCGGGCGGCATCACGTCTCGCTGCTGGGCCCTCCGGGCGCCGGCAAGACCCTCCTCGCGACGAGGCTCCCCTCGATCCTGCCCGATCTGACCACGGAGGAGTCCCTGCTCGCGAGCAGCATCGCCTCGCTCGGAGACTCGTCGCTGACGAGGCTCGTGAGCCGGCCGCCGTTCGAGAGCCCGCATCACACGGCCTCGGCGGTCGCGATCATCGGCGGCGGCGACTCCAGCGGGGTGAGGCCCGGGGCGATCACGCGGGCCTGCCACGGCGTCCTCTTCCTCGACGAGGCGCCCGAGCTGCCGAGAAGCGTGCTCGACGCGCTCAGGCAGCCGCTGGAGTCCGGGGTCATCGAGATCCACCGCTCGCATCTGCGCGCCACCCTGCCCGCGAACGTGCAGCTCGTCATCGCCGCGAACCCCTGCCCGTGCGGCAACGCCGGATCGCCCGACACCGCGGAGCAGTGCCGCTGCTCCCCCAGCGTTCGCGTGCGGTATCTCCAGCGCATCTCGGGCCCGTTGAGCGACCGCATCGATCTGAGGCTCACCGTTCGTCGCGTCTCGACCGCGCTGCTCGGTGAATCGATGCCCCGCCGGCTCGGCAGCCGGGAGCTGCGGGAGCGGGTGACCCTCGCACGGGATCGAGCCGCGGCGCGGCTGACCGGCACGCCGTGGAGGGTGAACGGCGAACTTCCCGGCACCTGGCTCAGGGGGTCGGCCGCACGCCTCCCGCGCGGCGACACCGCGGTCCTGGACCGGGCGCTCTCGCGAGGCGCGCTCACCCTGCGCGGCTACGACCGCGCGCTGCGGGTCGCCTGGACCATCGCGGACCTCGAGGGGAAGGAGCGCCCCGGCCGGCAGGAGCTCGCCAGGGCGCTCGTGCTCAGGGGCGGAGCGATGCCGTGAGCCCCGAGGAGATCCGAGTGCCGGCGGACGCCGGGCTGCGCCGCAGCCTCGCGCGCCTCGACGGCGCCGGAGAGACCGGAGGGTCCGGTGAGCCGGAGATCGACCGGGGACGCGCTGACGAGCTGCTCGCCAGGGTGGCGTGGTCGCGACTGGCGGAGCCGGGAGACGGACTCGCGGGAGAACTGCTGCGAGCGCTCGGCGCGACCCGGATGCTGGGGCTCCTCGTCTCGGGCGCGGGGGCGAAGCGCATCCGGGAGATCGCGGCGGCCGCGGGGGCGTCGGAGATCGGGACGAGGCAGCTGGGAGCGGGGCTCGAGCGCTGGCTGCCGAGGCTGGACCGTGCGGCCAGCGTCTCGGATGTCCAGCGCGGCGTCGCCGCCGGCATGCGCGTGCTGCTGCCCGGCGATCCCGGGTGGCCCTCCTTCCTGGAACGACTGGGCGAGCACGCCCCGACGCTGCTCTGGTTCCGCGGCGATGCCGCCCTCCTGTCGGCGCCGTCCCTCGCGGTCGTGGGAGCCCGGGCTTCGACGGGGTACGGCGCGCACGTCACGGCGGAGATCACCGACGGCGTGTGCGCCGCCGGGGTCACCATCGTCTCGGGCGGCGCCTACGGCATCGACGCCGTGGCCCACCGTACGGCGCTGGCGGCCTCGGCATCGACGATCGCCGTGCTGGCGGGCGGCCTCGACCGCCCGTACCCGGTCGCGCACACGTCGCTGCTCGGCAGGATCGCAGACCGCGGGCTCCTCTGCTCGGAGATGGTGCCGGGCTCGGCTCCCACCCGGTGGCGATTCCTGCAACGGAACCGGATCATCGCCGCGCTCTCCTCCACGACGTTAGTGGCGGAGGCCGGCGTGCGCTCGGGTTCGCTCAACACCGCGGGCCACGCCGCCGAGATGGGGATCCCGCTCGGTGCAATTCCCGGGCCGATCACCTCGGCGTCCTCGAGCGGGTGCCACCGGCTCATCCGCGAGTACGGAGCCGCGCTCGTCACCGGGACGGAGGATGTCCTGGAGCTCCTGCGCAGCGCCGGCGGCGTCCCGCCGGGCGAGCTCGACGGGGGCGGCGAGTCCTCGCGCGAGCCCGCCCTGCACCGTCGCGTCATCGATGCGCTGCCGCTTCGCGGGGCCCGGTCCTGCTCCGAAGTCGCCCGCCTCGCGGGGGTCTCGCCGGATGAGGCGCGCGGCGCCCTGGCCGAGCTCGAGCTCCTGGGATCCGTCGAGCGTCGCGAAACGCCGGGGGCCGCCGAGTCGAAGTGGAGCCTCGTGCGTCGAGAATGAGATCATGCAGCTCGAGCAGGCGATTCAGCGGTTCCTCTCCGCGGTCGAGTTCGAGTACGGCTATTCGGAGCACACGATCAGGGCCTACCGGCGGGATCTCGCGGCGTTCGCGGGTTACGCCGAGAGCCAGGGGGCCCGGCGCCTCGCAGACCTCGACCTCGAGCTGCTGCGCGGCTGGCTGTGGGAGCGGCAGAACTCGGGACTCGCCGCGAGCACGATCGCCCGCAACGTCGCCACGCTCAAGTCGTTCGGCGGCTGGCTCGAACAGCGCCGGCTCGTACCGGGCAGCCCCGCCTCCCGACTGCGGGCGCCCAAGGCGCCCCGTCGGCTTCCCCGGGTGCTCGCCGACGAGCAGATGACCAGGATCCTCGCCCGCGCCGCTCGTCGCGCCGAGAGCGGGGATCCCGAGCAGCTCCGCGACCATGCGGTGCTGGAGCTCCTCTACGCCACCGGTCTGCGGGTCTCGGAGCTCAGCTCGTTGCCGCTCGACGGCCTCGACCTGCGGGAGCGCACCGCGCGGGTGCACGGCAAGGGCGACAAGGAGCGCGTCGTGCCCTTCGGGCGTCCGGCAGCCACGGCCCTCGAGCGGTACCTCTCCGCGGCGCGCCCGCTGCTCGCTGCTCGCGCAGATGATCCGGGCCGAGCCGGCCCCGGCGCTCCCCCGCCCGCG
>NZ_JAEHOH010000021.1 GCF_016522505.1 Leucobacter chromiisoli
CGGGCTCCACCCGGAAGGGTGGGGCCCGCCGCGCTTCTCGTGCGCGCGAGGAGCGGACGGCCCGGCAAAAAGTTATGCGGGCCCGCTCCGAACGGACGTATCATGAAGCATGGACAGGAAATCTAGGGACACCGGGATCCGCGTCGAGCTTCTGCAGGGTACCAACGAAGCCGTCGCCGTCGATGAGCTTGTGGACGACCTGCTGCACGGCGACGTCAACGGGGCGCTGCACGCCCTGCACGAGCCCCACGACGAGCACCACGCCGGGCACGAACGGCCGACGCGCCCCTGAGGAGGCGGTGCCCAGCGGCTGAAGGCGCCGTCGCTCGCGCGTCGGGCGGCCCCCGCCCGTCTCCAGGAGTTGCGGCCGGCGAGGGCGACTGAGCCCGGCGCCTGCGGAGGGGGCGGAACGTCGAGCCGCTCGCTCAGCGAGCGGGATCCTCGCCCGGGTCGTCCTCGAAATCGTCGTCCGTGTTGTACTTGTCGGCGTACTCAGCCCACGCGTCCTCGTCGGAGTTGCGGCCCGCTGCCGCGGCCAGCTCCCGCTCGAGTTCGGAGTAGTTCGTCTGAGGGCTGTAGTACTTCAGCTCCCTCGCGACTTTGGTGTGCTTTGCCTTTTGACGGCCGCGCCCCATGCGTGACCCCCTTACACATTCGGGCCCCGCGGGGTGCAATCGGGCCGCGAGGCAGAGACCTATTCGAGTAGACGTATAGGCTCAATCCTAGCACGGTCACCCCGGGCACACGCTCGGTGGCTACGATGAACAGCGTGACCCGATCCCGCTCCCGCCCGCGCGCGCTTCGCGTCGTGCTGATCGTGCTGCTGGTGCTCGCCAGCGCCGCGCTCCTGGGCGCTGTGGCCGTGCTGCTCCCGATCCTGACCCACCAGAGCGCCGGCGGCTCGGGGCAGCGGCTGCCGGAGGAGTACGTGGCCCACGCCGCGGCCGAGGGTGCGGACGGGAGGACCCGCGAGCTTAGGGTCGAGACGCCGGAGGGGACGCCCGCGGACCTCTCGGAGCTCCGGCCCGGCGACGAGCTCATCGTGCGCGGCTCGGGCTTCGATGCGTCTATCGGCATATACGTGGGCGTCTGCGCCGTTCCCGAGGATCGCGGGAACAAACCCTCGCCCTGTCTCGGCGGGATCCCCGAGGGGGCGGAGGAGGGCCACGCGGACCGGGCCGCGCTGTCGAGCGTCTGGATCACCGACGACTGGGCGTGGCGGGCCTTCGCGACTCACGGCTACGACGACGCCGAGAGCGGGGCGTTCACCGCCCAGCTCACCGTGCCCGCGTCATCCCAAGGGGGGCTGGACTGCTCGGTCGTCAGCTGCGCGGTCACGACCCGCTCCGATCACACCGCCGGCTCCGACCGCGTGCAGGACATGCAGCTGCCGGTGCGCTTCGCCGAGAACCCGCAGTAGTCGAACCCGCAGCGGCCCGCCGCCGGCAGCCGGACGCGCTATGCGAGCGGGGCGATGACGAAGGTGGCGAAGGTGAAGATGGCGAGCCCGGCGAGCGAACCGATGACGGTGCCGTTGATGCGGATGAACTGCAGGTCCTTGCCGATCTGCAGCTCGATCTTCTCCGCGGCCTCCTGGGCGTCCCAGCGCTGCACCGTGTCGGTGACGACGCTGGCGAGGTCGTGCCGGTAGGTGTGCACGAGATACTCGACGACGTCCATGACCCAGACGTCGATCTTGTACTGCAGCGTCGTGTCGGCGAGCAGGCGCCGCCCGAAATCCTGCAGCGCCGTCGTGATGCGCTCGCGCAGCTCGCTCCCCGGATCCTCGAGCATCTCGACGAGGGCGGCCCGCGCGGTCGTCCAGGTGCTCGCCGCGAGCTTCCGGATCCGTGGGCTGTCGAAGACCTCGTGCTTGAACGACTCGAGCTGCGCCTGAAGCTCGGGCTGCTGCTGCAGATCCCGCGCGAGGTCGGCGAAGAAGCGACTCGCGGCGCGGCGGAAGGGGTGGTCGCGATCCTCGGCGACGCTCTGCGCGAAGCGCACGGCCTCGGCGTGCAGCCGACCGTCGACGAAGCGGTCGACGACGCTCGGCACCCAGGAGGGCAGCCGCGAGGAGACCACGCTGTCGAAGGCCTGAGGATGCTCCACCAGCCACTGCTCCAGACGTTCCGCCGCCAGGTCGATGAGCGCCTGATGGTGGTCGCCGTCGAGGAAGGACTCGGCCGCGCGTCCCAGCAGCGGCCCCCACTCCGGATCGACGACGTGCCGCCTGACGAGCCCCTCGATCAGATCGCGGACGTCATTGTCGTCGAGCACCGTCAGCGCCCCGAGGCCGGCGCTGGCGGCCATGCCGCTCACGTGCTCGGCGTGCGGGCGCTCGACGAGCCACTCGCCCGCGCGGCGCGCTCCCTGGATCTCGGCGAGCTTGTCGTGCACCACGTCGTCCGCGAGGAAGTTCTCCTCGATGAACGACCCGAGTCCCTCGCCGATCTCGTCCTTCTTCTCGGAGATCAGGTTGGTGTGCGGGATCCTGATCCCGAGCGGATGCCGGAACAGCGCGGTGACCGCGAACCAGTCGGCCAGCGCGCCCACCATGCCGCCCTCGCTGGCGGCGCGGACGAACCCGAGCCAGGGCAGCCGCTCCTGCAGAGCGAAGGAGAGCACGAACACCACGGCCATGAACAGCAGCAGGCCGAGCGCGATGGCCTGCATGCGGCGGAGCTGGCGGAGACGCTCGAAATCGGCCGGCGTGACGGCTCCCAGCGTGCGCTTGGAGCGGGGGCGTGAGGCGGATCGCGCGACGACGCGTGACTGAGGCATCTGACCATTATCCTCCCTGCCGCTCTCCGCCGGAGCGCGCCTGCTCGAGTGCGCCCGCTCGCGTGAAATAATCGAGCCCATGCACCTCTTCACCGCAGCAAGCCTGAAGAACCGCGCTCTCATCGCTCTCGTGACCATCGTCACGGCGGTTTTCGGACTGCTGAGCGTCGGGTCGCTGAAACAGGAGCTGATGCCCTCCGTCCAGTTCCCGACGATCGCGGTGATCACCGCCTACCCCGGGGCGTCGCCCGAGGTCGTGAACAACGACGTCTCCAAGCCGATCGAGACGGCGCTGCGGGGGGTGCCGCAGCTCGAGACCACGACGGCCACGTCGAGCACCGGCGCCTCGACGGTGCTCGCCGAGTTCACCTACGGGGTGGACATCCCGGCCACCGAGCAGAAGGTGGAGCGGGCGATCAGCCGTATCTCGGACCTGCTGCCCGAGACCGCGGACTCCCAGGTCATGTCGGGCAGCATCGACGACTTCCCCGTCATCCAGGTCGCCGTGACTCCGGGGGAGGGATCCTCGATCGAGGAGACCGGGCAGCTCGTCGATCGCGTGGCGATCCCGAAGCTGTCGGACGTCGACGGGGTGAGGGAAGCCCAGCTGGTGGGGGCCCGCGGAGACAGGATCACCATCGCCCCAGACGCCGCTCTGCTCGCGGAGAACGGCCTGAGCACGCAGTCGATCACCGACACGCTCCAGCAGAGCGGCGTGCTCATGGCGGCGGGCACCGTGCCCGACGGCGATCGCACGCTCGCCGTGCAGGCGGGCAGCGAACTGCACTCGGCCGAGGACATCGCGGCGCTGCCGATCGCGCGCGGCCCCGAGGCGCTCGGCGCGCAGGGCGAGGGGCCTCCCGGCGGTTCCCTCCAGCAGGATCCGTTCGCCGAGCAGCCGGCCGCGCCCGCGACGGTCACGATCGGCCAGGTCGCGAACGTCGTGCTCGAGCAGAACCCCGTGCAGAGCATCTCCCGGGTCAACGGGCAGGACGCCCTCACGATCGCCGTCACCAAGACGTCGGCCGCCAACACCGTCGACGTGTCGCACGGCGTCGAGGCCGAGCTCGCCGATCTCGAGGACGCCCTCGGCGGCGCCGAGCTCCGCGTCGTCTTCGACCAGGCCCCCTACGTCGAGCAGTCGATCGAGACGCTCACCACGGAGGGGCTGCTGGGTCTCGTCTTCGCGGTGCTCGTGATCCTCGTCTTCCTGATGTCGATGCGCGCGACCCTGGTGACCGCGATCTCGATCCCGACGTCGGTGCTGCTCACCATCATCGGGCTGAACTTCGCCGACTACACGCTGAACATGCTGACGCTCGGCGCGCTCACCATCTCCATCGGCCGGGTGGTCGACGACTCCATCGTCGTGATCGAGAACATCAAGCGCCACCTCGGAGAAGGCGTCGATCGCGGCGCCACCATCGTGAGCGCGGTGCGCGAGGTCGCGGGGGCGATCACCGCCTCCACGGTCACGACGGTGGCCGTCTTCCTGCCGATGGCGTTCGTCGAGGGCATGGTGGGGGAGCTGTTCCGGCCGTTCTCCTTCACCGTCTCGATCGCGCTCGCCGCCTCCCTGCTGGTGTCGTTGACGATCGTGCCGGTGCTCGCCTACTGGTTCCTGAAGCCCGACAGCTACTCGCGCAGGCCGGCGTTCCTCAAGCGCCGGGGCGTCGAGACGATCGACGAGCACGATCCCGACCGCGTCACCGCCCTCCAGCGGGGCTACCGCCCCATCATCGACTGGACGCTGCGCCGCCCCGCGGTCACCCTCGTGCTCGCGGCGCTCGTGTTCGGCGGCACGATCGCCGCGAGCCCGCTCATGAAGACGAACTACATGGGGGCCGACGAGCAGAACTCGGTCGGACTGACGCAGACGCTCGCCCCCGGCACCAGCCTCGACGTGCAGCTCGCCCAGGCCCAGAAGGTCGAGGAGGCGCTCGCGGAGATCGACGCCGTGGACACCGTGCAGGTGACGATCGGCAGCGGCGACGGCATGGCCGCGCTGTTCGGCGGAGGGGACGACGGCGTCATCAGCTACTCGATCACCACCGATCCCGATGCGGTGCAGAGCGAGGTGCAGGATCGCATCCGCGATGCCGTGGACGGGATCGAGGACGCCGGCGACTTCTCGCTCGGGATGAGCGACGGCGGGGTCACGATGTCGAGCGCGATCGAGGTGTACGTCACCGCGCCCGACCAGGAGACCCTGGCCGCCGCGAGCGAGGCCGTCGCCGCCGAGCTGTCCGAGCAGGAGGGGCTGATCCAGGTCGAGAGCGACCTCGGCACCTCGCGCCCCTTCCTCAGCATCGCGGTCGACCGCCGGCTCGCGGCGGATGCCGGCCTCAGTGAGGCCGCCGTCGCGGGGCTCGTCGCTCAGCGGATGCAGCCGAGCCAGATCGGTCAGATCACGATGGAGGAGAACACCATCGGCGTCTACCTGTCCGCGGGCGCCCGCCCCGCCGACCAGGCGGGCGTCGCCGCCCTCCCCATCCCGACGCCGACGGGCGAGCAGCGGCTGGACTCGCTCGCGACGGTCCAGGTCGCCGACGGCCCCGTCACAGTGCGTACCGAGGACGGCGTGCGGATGGTCACCGTCTCGGCGCTGCCGGAGGGCGACGATCTCACCACCGCCGGCGCGTCCGTGAGCGCCGCCCTCGAATCGGTCGAGCTTCCCGCCGGCGCGAGCGCGAGCATCGGCGGCGTGATGTCGCAGCAGGAGGAGGCCTTCGGCCAGCTCGGGATCGCGCTGCTCGCGGCGATCCTCATCGTGTACGTCGTGATGGTCGCCACCTTCAAGAGTCTGCTGCAGCCCCTGCTGCTGCTGATCTCGGTGCCGTTCGCCGCGACCGGCGCGATCCTGCTGCTCATCGCGACCGGCATCCCCCTCGGCGTCGCCTCGCTCATCGGCGTGCTCATGCTGATCGGCATCGTCGTGACGAACGCGATCGTGCTCGTCGACCTCGTCAACCAGTTCCGCGCCCGAGGCGAGACGCTGCACCACGCCGTCGTGCACGGTTCCCTGCTGCGTCTGCGCCCCATCGTCATGACCGCGCTCGCGACGATCCTCGCGCTCACCCCCATGGGGCTCGGGATCACCGGCAAGGGCGGCTTCATCTCGCAGCCGCTCGCGGTCGTCGTGATCGGCGGTCTGCTCTCGTCGACCGTGCTGACGCTCGTCGTGCTGCCGACCCTCTACTACCTGGTGGAGCGGCGGCGCGAGATCTGGCGCGAGCGGCGGACGACGCGTGGCGCGGGCGGGTCGCTCCCGGGCGACGGCGCGGTCGCAGCGGCCGCCGCGGGCGGCGCGGGCGGCGCCGCCCCGTCGGACGGAGAGGCGGCTGCTGAGAGCGCGGCTCGGCCGCAGCGCCGTCGCGGTCGCGCGGCCAGACGACGGGCCGGCGACGCCGGAGTCGGCGCCGGGAGCGCGGTCGCCGGCGCCGGTGCTGCGGTCGCGGGTGCTGCGGCCGCGGGCCTCGGCGTCAACGCGGCGGATCGCGAGGGGGCAGCCGGCGGTCACGGTGTCTTCGAGCCGGACGAGGAGACCGGCGCACCCGACGCCGAGCATCGCGCGGAGCACGGCGGATCGCCGGAGCACGGCGGATCGCCGGAGCACGGCGGATCGCCGGAGCACGGCGGATCGCCGGAGCACGGCGACCGCGTCGAGCCGGCCGAGCCGGAGGGGACGATCTCGCCCGAACTCGCCGAGCTGCTCGGCGAGATGGGGCTTCCCGCAGTGCACGCGTGGGAGACGGGCACCGAACCCGGCCCCGAGCCCGAGGCCGGGGCCGATCCCGCGCCGGAGGCCGCCGATTCCGAACCGACGGCTGAACCGGCCGAGCCGGTGATCGGGGTCGATCCGGCCGCCGATCCCGAACCCGCGGTCGAACCGGTGGCCGGGGCGGAACCGGCGCCCCCGCAGGGCGGACTGCCCGTAGCGGAGGACGCACCGCCGGCCCCGGAGGAGCCTCTCGTCTCGGAGAGCGCGCCGCTGGTCGCGGAGGACGCACCCTCGGTTCCCGAGGCCGAACCGCGGGAGGAGGACGCCGAGGACGCTGGGACCGACGCCGAGGACGACGCCGAGGACGACGCCGAGGACGACGCTCCCACCATCGAGGAGCTCTTCGGCCTCACCGGGGGCCGTTCGGGGGAGGACGAGGAGGAGCCGCGCGACGCCGAGGAGCTGGACTGGGACCAGCTCATCTACCAGGCCGTGCAGGAGGCGGGGCCCGGCCGGCGGGCCGCCTCGGAGGATGCGGAGCCCCCGTCCCCCGGCGCGGCCGAGACCGACGCGCTGGAGACCGACGCGCCCGAGACCGACGCGCCCGAGACCAACGCGCCCGAGGGCGAGGGCCCCGTCGAGCCCGGAACGGAGCGCTGACGTGGCGCAGAAGCGAGGACGCGGCTACCGCGCCCCGACCAACTACGAGCCCTCTCGCGGCAGGAAGCCCCGTCGCCGCTTCTCGGACGACGCGGGCGGGAAGAGCGCCGGGGACCGGGATCCGAAGAGCACTCGGCGCGGACACGCGGGCGAGGATCGGAACGTGGGGCGCGACCGCGAGGCCCGATCCGAACGCGACCCGCGAGCCGCCAGGCGGGAGGTCCTCGAGGATCACCGCCGCGCCGGACGGACCCGCGGTCACGAGAGCGGCAAGCGCGAGCGCGATCACGAGCGCGGCGGGCAGGACGAGACGGCTGCGAGCCGGCGCGACCACGGAAGTCGGCGCGACCACGGAAGTCGGCGCGACCACGGAAGTCGGCGCGAGGGAGGCGCCCGCGTGTTCGCCTTCGACGTGGACGGCCGGGCGAAGCCGGTCCGGGAGGGGGCCGGCCCCCGGGACCGCCACGCGCCGGCGGACGTCGTGCTCGAGCGCCTCGAGGCGAAGCGGACCACTGCGGCCGACGTCGCCGACGCGACGTTCGAGCGGCTCGGCCTCGGGGGCAACATCGTGCGCACCCTCGCCGAGCTGGGGGCCGAGACCCCCTTCCCGATCCAGGCGGCGACGATCCCCGACGTGCTCGCCGGGCGCCACGTGCTCGGCCGAGGGCGCACCGGATCCGGCAAGACCATCGCGTTCGGCGCCCCCCTCGTGGAGCGGTTGCTGCAGCTCCGGGCCGCGGGTGCGTTCGCGCAGGATCCGCCCCGCGAGCGGCCCAAGCAGGTGCGCGGCGAGCGGAAGCACGCCCCGCGCCGCCCCGCGCGCAACCCGAAGGCCGTGATCCTCGCCCCCACCCGCGAGCTCGCCCTGCAGATCGACCGCACCGTGCAGCCGATCGCGCGATCCGTCGGTCTGTACACGGCGCAGCTCGTGGGCGGCGTCCCGATCGATCCGCAGCTGCACGCGCTGGAGCGGGGCGTCGACATCGTGATCGGCACACCGGGCCGCATCGAGGATCTGATCAAGCGGCGCCGGCTCGACCTCCGCGAGGTCGCCGTCTCCGTGCTCGACGAGGCCGACCACATGTGCGAGCTGGGCTTCCTCGAGCCGGTGCAGCGCATCATGCGGCACACGCCGCGCGAGGGGCAGAAGCTGCTGTTCTCGGCGACGCTCGATCAGGGCGTCTCCGAGCTGGTGCGCGAGTTCCTGCGCGATCCCGCCGTGCACGAGGTCGCGGGCGACGACCCCGCGGCCGTCGCCTCCGAGCACCGCGTATTCATCGTGCTGCGCGAGCACAAGGACGAGGTGCTGCTGCAACTGGTGCGCAGACCGGGCCGCATCGTGGTGTTCTGCCGCACGCGTGCCTTTGCCGAGCGGCTGGCCGAGATGTTCGGCGAGGCCGGCGTGCGGGTCACCGCCCTGCACGGCGACCTGGCCCAGGCGAAGCGGGAGCGCAACCTCGCGAAGTTCGCGGAGGGGAAGGCGGCCGTGCTGGTGGCGACCGACGTCGCCGCGCGCGGGATCCACGTCGACGACGTCGACCTCGTGCTGCAGGCCGACCCGGCGGACGACTACAAGACCTACCTGCACCGCTCCGGCCGCACGGGGCGGGCCGGCAAGACGGGCGAGGTCATCACCGTGATCCCGCGCACACGGCAGAAGCGCACGCGCGAGATGCTCGAGAACGCCGAGATCGAGCCCGTGTACTTCGGCGATTTCGTGCCGGGGCAGGATCCGCACGACGTCTGAGCTGGCCTGACCGCACAGCGGAGTCCCGCCGGAATTGGAGGTGGCGCACAAACGCGTGCGGGGTGCGGCGGCTCTCGGGTGTGGGGAGTGAGCCGATCGGTTGTCGGGCGCCGGGGCCCGGCCTAACCTGGCGGCATCGCCGCGAACCCTCGAGACGCGGCACCGGAGCGGCGCCGCGGTCGCGTCGCCGCTGGAGCGCAAGGAGCAACGATGACCCACGCCACAACCGAGAGCACCCGCACCGAGCACGCCCGCGCCGTCCCCGCCGGCGGCGGGTCAGAGCGGGGCGGACGCAGCGCCGCCGAGCCCCGCATCGACGTCGGGCTCGTCGGCGACGCCCTGCTCGGCAGGTGGAAGCAGGAACGCCTCGCATCGCGCGAGCTCGCCGCCGACCCCCGCCTGCACACGATCCCGGGCCAGTCGATGGCCGAGCACCGCGAACGGGCGCTCGAGCAGCTCGCGATCCTGGTGGAGGAGGGCGCCATCCAGCGGGCCTACCCCGGCGACCTGGGCGGCAGCGACAACCACGGCGGCAACATCGCCGCCTTCCAGGAGCTCGTGCTCGCCGACCCGTCGCTGCAGATCAAGAGCGGGGTGCAGTGGGGGCTGTTCGGCGCCGCGATCCTGCACCTCGGTACCCGCCCGCACCACGAGAAGTGGCTGCCCGACGTCATGAGCCTCAAGCTGCCCGGAGCGTTCGCGATGACCGAGATCGGTCACGGGTCGGACGTCGCGTCGGTCGGCACGACCGCCACCTACGACCCCGAGACCCGGGAGTTCGAGATCCACACGCCGTTCCGGGGCGCGTGGAAGGAGTTCCTCGGCAACGCCGCCCTGCACGGTCAGGCGGCCGTCGTCTTCGCTCAGCTCATCACGCGCGGGGTGAACCACGGCGTGCACGCGTTCTTCGTGCCCATCCGCACGCCCGACGGCGAGATGCTGCCCGGCGTCGGCAGCGAGGACGACGGGGTCAAGGGCGGCCTCAACGGCATCGACAACGGCCGGCTGCATTTCACGCACGTGCGGATCCCGAGGGAGAACCTGCTCAACCGCTACGGCGACGTCGCGCCCGACGGCACCTACTCGTCGCCCATCGCGAGCCCCGGGCGCCGGTTCTTCACGATGATCGGCACCCTCGTGCAGGGGCGCGTGTCGCTCGACGGCTCGGCGGTGCGGGCCATGATGGCGGCCCTCGCGATCACGGTGCGCTACGGCAGCGAACGACGCCAGTTCCCCGGCGCGGACGGCCGCGAGAAGGTGCTGCTCGACTACGGGCAGTACCAGCGCAGGCTGATCCCGAGGATCGCCGAGACCTACGCGATGGCCTTCGCGGGGGAGCGGCTGCTCACGGTCTTCGACGAGGTGTTCTCGGGCGAGCGCGACACCGACGAGAACCGCCAGGATCTCGAGACCCTGGCGGCCGCACTCAAGCCGCTCTCCACCTGGGCCGCGCTCGACACCCTGCAGGAGGCGCGGGAGGCCTGCGGCGGCGCGGGGTTCATCGCCAAGAACCGTCTGACCGGTCTGCGCGCCGACCTCGACATCTACGTCACCTTCGAGGGCGACAACAACGTGCTGCTGCAGCTCGTCGGCAAGCGCCTGCTCACCGACTTCTCGGCGCGCTTCAAGAACGCCGACGCCGCGACCCTCGCCCGGGCCGCGGCGGGCCAGTTCACCGAGCGGGTGACCCGCTTCGGGCTGCGGCAGCTCGCCCAGAGCGTCGCGGACTTCGGCCAGGTCTCGCGCTCGGTCGAGATCCTTCGGAGCGTGGAGTCGCAGCGGGCCCTGCTCACCGACCGCGTGGAGACGATGGTCGCCCAGGTGGCGATGGCCATGCGCGACGCGACGAAGGACATCCCCAAGGGCGACAAGCAGGCCCTCGCGGTCGCCGGCGACGCCGCGTTCAACACGCAGCAGCACAAGCTGATCGAGGCGGCCCGCGCGCACGCCGAGCTGCTGCAGTGGGAGGCCTTCACCGAGGCCGTGGAGCAGATCGACGACGCCGGGTCCCGGCAGGTGCTCACCTGGCTGCGGGATCTCTTCGGACTCGGACTGCTCGAGAAGCACGCGGCCTGGTACCTCATGCACGGTCGCATCTCGGGGCAGCGCGCCGAGGCCGTGACCGCCTACATCGACCGCCTCATCGGGCGGCTCCGCCACCACGCGCTCGACCTGGTGGAGGCCTTCGGGCTCGGTCCCGAGCTGCTGCGCGCCGAGATCGCGACCGGCATCGAGGCGGAGCGGCAGGAGGAGGCGCTGGCCTACGTGGAGGCCCGGATCGCCGACGGCACCTGGCCGACCCACGAGAAGGATCTGCGAGCGCAGGCGCGCTGAGTCTCGGCGGCGGCTGGCTAGGGTGGAGCCATGACCGAGCACCTGCGCACCCTCTACCCGCCCATCGAACCCCACGCCTTCGGCAGGCTCACGGTGGGAGACGGGTACCAGATCCACTGGGAGGTCTGCGGCAACCCGGAGGGCAAGCCCGTCGTGTTCCTGCACGGCGGGCCGGGCGGGGGCTGCGGAGCAGACCACCGCCGCTACTTCGACCCCGAACGCTACCGCATCGTGCTCTTCGACCAGCGCGGATGCGGGCGCAGCACCCCGCACGCGAGCGAACCGGACGCCGACCTCTCCAGCAACACGACCTGGCATCTCGTGGCCGACATCGAGCGGCTGCGCGAGCACCTGGACGTCGACCGCTGGCAGGTCTTCGGCGGATCCTGGGGGTCGACCCTCGCGCTGGCCTATGCCCAGTCCCACCCCGAGCGCGTGACGGAGCTGGTGCTCCGCGGCATCTTCACGCTGCGGGAATCCGAGCTGCACTGGTTCTACCAGGAGGGCGCGTCCGCGCTGTTCCCAGACGCGTGGGAGGAGTACCTCGCGCAGATCCCGGAGGTCGAGCGCGACGATCTCATCGCCGCCTATCACCGCCGGCTCTTCGACGCCGATCCCGCCGTGCACGTGCCGGCGGGAGTGGCCTGGACGGTGTGGGAGAACTCGACCATCCGGCTGATCCCCGATGAGGAGGCGATCGCGGCCGCCCGCGCGGACGAGCCGGCAGCGGTCGCGTTCGCCCGCATCGAGAACCACTACTTCGCCAACCGCGGCTGGATGGAGGACGGTGGGCTGATCCGGGACGCCGCCGAGAAGCTGGCGGGCATCCCCGGCGTCATCGTGCAGGGGCGCTACGACGCGTGCACCCCTCCGCGAACCGCGTGGGATCTGCATCGGGCGTGGCCCGAGGCCGAGTTCGTGATGGTGCCGGACGCCGGGCACGCCGCCGGCGAGCCCGGAATCGTCGACGCGCTGGTGCGCGCCACCGACCGCTTCGCCTCCTAGGCGTTCCGCGAGCCCGACGGCGCGGCCCTGGCTTTCGAGCGGATGGCTTCTCCGCGACTGGACGCCCGAATCCCCGCGAAACGCCCATCCGTTCGCACGACGGCCATCCGTTCGCGGAGCATCCGCCATGCCGGAACCGTGCCGGAACCGTGCCGGCGCCGGCATGGGGCACGGTTCCGCGCTCAGCCGAATACACTGTGAGCGGGAGGCCGCAATGACGTTCAACGACAACGTCCGGATCGACACCGGCAAGGTGTCCCGGCGACGGGGCGGGCGCGGGGGAGCGATCGCGGGAGGCGGCATCGGCGTGGCCGTGCTGCTGTTCTTCGCGTCGCAGCTGCTGGGGATCGATCTGACGCCCCTCGCCGGGATGGCCCAGGGCGGCACCGTGCAGGATCAGGAGGTCGGTTTCGAGGACTGCGAGACGGGGGCCGACGCCAACGAGAACACCGAGTGCCGCATGGCCGGCGCGAGCGATTCGCTGGACCGCTACTGGACCGAGCAGGTCGGCAACTACCGAGCGCCCGGAGTGATCCTCTACGACGGCCAGACCAGCTCGGCGTGCGGCACCGCCTCGGCCGCCGTGGGCCCGTTCTACTGCCCCTCCGACGAGTCCATCTACCTCGACACCGCGTTCTTCGAGACGCTCCGCGCCGACTACGGCGCGTCCGGCGGCTCGCTCGCCCAGATGTACGTGCTCGCCCACGAGTGGGGGCACCACATCTCGAAGCTCGTGGGGTCGCTGAACGGCGCAGGCAACTCCCGGGGAGCCGATTCGGGATCGGTGCGCCTCGAGCTGCAGGCCGACTGCTTCGCGGGCGCGTGGGTGAAGGACGCGTCGACCGTCGCGGACGACCGCGGGACCCCGTTCCTGAAACCGGTGTCCCAGGCTCAGATCGCCGACGCGATGGACGCCGCGGCGACCGTGGGGGACGATCACATCATGGAGCAGGCCGGTCAGCGGGTGAACCCCGACGCGTTCACGCACGGCACCTCCGAGCAGCGGCAGCGCTGGTTCCTCACCGGCTATCAGCAGGGCCCGACGGCGTGCGGCACCTTCGACGTGCCGGCGTCCGAGCTGTAGACGACGCGCCCCGACAGAGCCGGGATCGGGGCGCAGCCCGGATCGAACGCAGGCGGGATCGGGCGTAGCCGGCGTCGGACGCAGACGGCCGTCACGCGCCGCTCCGGCGGCTCCGTCAGCGGCGCTTCTTCTTCGCCTTGCGGGCCTCGGCCTTCCTGCGCTCGGCCTTCGCCTTCGCGGCGGCGAGCTGCGCCCCGCGCGAGTTCGGCTTGAGCTTCGGCTTCTTCGCGGAGGAGGCCCCCGATGCCCGGGTGTCGCCCGCCTGCTGCCGGCTGCGGTCTGCGGTCTTGCGAGCGTCCTCCCGAGGACTCCGATCGGAGCGGGATCCGGAGCCCGGTCCGGCGTCGGCTCCGGGCCGTGAGCTGCGGGCCGTGCGCCCGCGGAGCACCCCCGCGAGCTGCTGGACGTCGGCGGCGTCGCGATCCCGCGCCCAGGTCGCCCACACGCTGCTGCCCGGGAGCCGGTCGTCGTCCGTCACCGGCAGCACCGCGTGCTCGCGCTTGTTCGCCAGATGCCGCGCGAGCGGCAGCGGCAGCAGGATCCCGCCGAGACCGGTGGCGACGAGCCGGAGGGCCGCGACCGCATCGGTCGGCGCCCACGACGGGTCGGCCCAGGGCTCCGGATCCGGCCAGCCGGGCGCGTGGTCCGAGTGATCGAGCAGCGGGACGAGCTCGAGGTCGCCGAGATCGACCGAATCGTGCTCGGCGAGCTCGTGGTCGACCGCCACGACGAGGGCGAGCGACTCCGTGTACAGGTGCACCGCGTGCCGGGACTCCGCGGGACGCTCGCGAGGCATGGCCCGCTCGAGCATGACGTCCAGGGGCGCGGCCTGCGCGGCGACGCCGTGGTCCGGCGCCGGACCGAAGGCGACGTCGATCGGCACCAGCTCGAGGGGGTGCCCCGGCGAAGCGGCGGCCCAGCGCTTCGCCCATCGGCTCGGAGCGATCCCGCGCGCGAATCCGAGGCGGAGCGGGGCCGGCCCCGACGGCCGGGGCTCGGCGGTTCCCGGGGATCCGCCGGTCTCGTCGGGTTCGTGCGCGCCGGAGCTCCCGTGCGGATCGCGCGTCTCGCGGGTGCTCACGGTGCGATCTCCGCGTAGATCTCGTGGTCGATGTCCAATCGCGCCTCGGCCAGGGCGATCCTGAACTCGCCGGGAGCGGGAGCGCCGCGCAGCGGGGTGGCCTCCGCGAGGTAGTGGGGCAGCGCCTCGGCGTCGTGCCCCTGCGGCGGGCCGCCGCTCGCCGGCACCACCCGCCACCACGGCACGGTGTGGCCGTAGTGCGCCATCACCATCCCGACGGCGCGGGGTGCGCGCGAGCCGATCGCCCGCGCGACATCGCCGTAGGTCATGACGCGCCCCTCGGGAATGCGGGACACGACGTCGAGAACCTCTTCGACGAACTCGGGGCTGGGCACGCTCCCAGACTACGCGGTGCGGGACCCGAGCGGCGGCGCGCCGGCAGGTTCGGCGCCGGGAAGGCCGGGTCGGAGGGGAGGATCAGCCGAACTCGGAGACGCCGAGCAGCATGCCGATCGTGTAGGTCGCCGCGACGGCGATGCCGCCGAAGAGCAGCTGCCGAGCGGCGCCCGCGGCCCAGTTGCGGCGCGTGACGCGAGCGGCGAGGCCGCCCGCGAACAGCAGGCCGACGCCGCCGAACGCGAGCCCCCACCACAGCGTGCCGAAGCCGAAGAGGAACGGCAGGATCGGGATCATCGCTCCCACCCCGAACGACAGCAGCGACGAGAACGCCGCCACCCACGGCGACGCCTTCTCGTCGGGGCGCAGGCCCAGCTCCTGCATGAGGTGCAGGTTCACCGCGTGCTCGGCGTTCTGATGCACCTGCTTCGCGGCGACCGTGGCGACCTCGGGGGTCATGCCGCTGCGCAGGAAGCGGCGCTCGAGCTCGGCCTGCTCGCCATCGGGGTTGCGGGTGTGCGCCTCGATCTCGGTGCGCATCTCGAAATCGAGCTGCTCGTTGGCGGTGCGCACCGACGTGTACTCGCCGAGCGCCATCGAGATCGCTCCGGCGATGAGACCCGAGATACCGGTGATCGCGACGATGCCGGGCGCCGCACCGGCGGCCGCGATGCCCGCGATGAGGCCGACGTTCGAGACGAGGCCGTCCATGGCTCCGAAGACGCTGGCGCGCAGCCACCCCGACGAGACATCGGAGTGGCGGTGGTCGTAGTCGTGCGGCCTCGAGAGATCGAAGTCGGTCATGGCGGCTCCTCCTGCTGAGTGCGCCCCGCGGCGCACGAGGGGCAACGCTAGCAAGTTCCGGGACGGAGGGAGAAGCCCGGATCGCACCTCGTGCGGCCGTCTCGTCGAGTTCGGCGTCCCGAACTCCGCGGCCGTCGCGACCACGTCCCGACGCCGACGACCGCCACCCCTCGCTTCGCTCCGTGGGCTGCCGCGTGGCGGCAGCGCGATCGTGCGTCGTGACTACGTCCCGACGCCGACGACCGCGCCCTCCCACCGGGAGCGCAGCCAGCGG
The DNA here is from genome assembly GCF_016522505.1 of Leucobacter chromiisoli. Taxonomy (GTDB): domain Bacteria; phylum Actinomycetota; class Actinomycetes; order Actinomycetales; family Microbacteriaceae; genus Leucobacter; species Leucobacter chromiisoli. The sequence goes on from NZ_JAEHOH010000021.1 coordinate 15,828, forward strand.
TCGTGCGAGGCGACGACCACCGCGCCCGCGTAGTCGCGCAGGGCGGCCTCGAGCTCCTCCACCAGGGAGAGGGAGAGATGGTTCGTGGGCTCGTCGAGCAGCAACAGGTCGGGCGGGTCGGCGACGAGCGCGGCGAGCGCCAGCCTCCGACGCTGACCGACGCTGAGCGCGCCCACGGGGCGGTCCAGGTCGCGGCGCGGGAGCAGGCCAGCGTCCGCGAGCGGCCGCGCTTCGGCGGTCCGACTCCCGACGGCGTCGCGGTAGGTCTGCGCGGCGCTGCGATCTGGCTTCGCGAACTCGACCTCCTGCGGCAGGAAGCCGATGCGCACCCCCGGGGCGCGCTCGACGAAGCCCGTGTCCGGGGCGAGGACCCCGCCGCCGGAACCCGGCGCGCTCAGGACCGTGGCGCCCGTCGCATCCGTGGCGCCCATCGCGCCCTCAGCACCCGCCGCGCCCTCAGCACCGGCCAGGATCCCGAGCAGCGTCGACTTGCCGGCGCCGTTCGGGCCCGTGATCATGACTCGGCCGAGCCGGGAGACCGTCAACGACACCGGATCGAGTCGCCCCGCCAGTCCCACCCGGTCCGCCCAAAGGATCCAGCCGGCGTCGCCCGGACCGGAGGGTCGTCCCGGCCGCGAGTCGGGGTCGTGCGCCGCGTCCGGTTCGGGGGCCCCGGCCGCGCCGGGTGCGCCGGGCGCGCCGGGCGCGGCGATGCCGGCGAAGCGCAGCGGCTCCGGCGGTCGGCGCACCCGGCTGCGCTCGAGGGCCTCCACCCGCACCCGGGCGTTCCGCGCCCGTCGCGACGTGACCCTCGCATCCTTGTCGGCGTAGAACTTGCGGGCCATCCGCACCTCGGACTTGGACTCGTGCTTGCGGTTCACCTCGCGGGAGCCCACCTCGATCTCGTGCCGCAGCGCGGCCAGCTCCTCCTGCTCGGCGGCGTAGCGCTCGCGCCAGCGCATCAGCTCGGCCTGGCGCGCCGCCCGAGCGGCGGAATAGCCGGTGCCCCAGACGCGCACGCCGAGGCCCGCGCCCGGATCGTCGGTCTCCGGATCCGCGGCTGCGCGCTCGGGTGCGGGGTTCGTGTGGCCGCGAAGGCGCGGGTCGCCCGCCGCTTCGGGGGCCTGACGCGCATCCGCAGCCTCGGCTCGCACGCCCGCCCCGTCCTCGGCGTCGGCGAGCTCCGCCGCCGCCACCGGCAGAGGGTCCAGGTCGAGGATCCTCGTGCTCACGGCGTCGAGCAGGGCGCGGTCGTGGCTCGCGACGATCACGATCCCGGGCCATGACGCGAGCACGCGCTCGAGGTAGCCCACGGCGTCGTCGTCGAGGTGGTTCGACGGCTCGTCGAGCAGCAGGGTGCGGGGCGCTCGCAGCAGCAGGGCGGCGAGGCTCAAGCGCAGGCGCTGCCCGCCCGAGAGCCGGCCGACGGGGGTGCCGGCCGGGATGCCCCCGAGTCCCAGCCCGAGCATCACCTCCCCGCGGCGGGCCTCGGCCGCCCAGGCGTCGCTCCGCTCGGCGGTCTCGAGCGCCTCGGCGTACGACTGCGCAGCCGAGACGTCATCCGGGTCGGCGGCGAGCAGAGCCGCGGCGGCCTCGATCCGGCGGAGCGCCTCGAGGGCGTCGGTCTGGGCATCGTCGAGCACCCGGGCCACCGGGGCGTCGGCCGGATAGGGGAGCTCCTGGGCGAGCAGCCCGACGCTCTCGGCGTGCGCCACGGTTCCCGCGTCGGGCTGCTCGGAGCCCGCGAGAATGCCCAGCAGGGTCGACTTGCCCGTGCCGTTCTCGCCGATGAGCCCGATCCTGTCGCCCGGCTTCGCGCTGAACGAGATGTCGCTCAGCACCCGGCGATCGGAATACGACTTGGAGACGCCGGAGACGGAGAGGTGCGCGCCGCGATGCCGTGATGAGCGGTCCTCGGATCGCGGGTCTCGGGTGGTGGGGGAGGTGTGCTTCGGTGCCGGCATGGAACGCCTGCCTTTCGGAACAGAGATGGTGTTCCGCCGGGCTGGTCGTGCGGCGCGAGGGATCCGGCAGCGCGGAAGGGCGCTGGGAGCGGGATCCGGGAGGGCGCGAGTCGCCGTGCGGATACGCACGGTGCACCTCGATCCGGCGCGCGACACGGTCGGCGCCTCGGGCGCGGAACGTGGGCGACTCAGATCTTCACGCCCCCAGTGTCTCAGGGCAGGGGGGCTCGCGCAAGATCCCGCCGCCCTGTTCGAGGCCGCGCCTCCGACCTCCGCGGGTGCGTCGAAACCGCGGAGGTTCCGATGCGACCGCGGAGCTCCGATGCGACCGCGGAGCTCCGATGCGGGGCGAGGGGCGGTATTGGATGAGAGGCGGGGTTGGATGGGGGCGGGATTGGATGGGGTCGCGTGGGACAGGGCACCGGTGCGAGGGAAGGGTGGGGCGAGGGCGGTACGCTGGCAGTCCCGCGACCATCGCGGGCGACGGGAGGCGGCGATGAGCATCGAGGCGACGGGACGCGTGATCCCGACCGACAGGGGCCGGGATCTCGTACTGGTGCGATCCCTCGCCGTGCCCGCGGAGGAGGCCTGGGAGTATCTCACCGAATCCGAGCTCACCGAGCGATGGTTCGGGCCGTGGGAGGGTGACGGCCGCCGTGGCGGCGCCGTCAGAGTGCGCATGCGCTTCGAGGATCACGAACCCGCGATCAGTCTGCTGATCCACGACTGCGAGGCTCCGCGGCGACTCGTGCTCGAGGCCGATCAGGAGGTCGGCGGGTGGAAGCTCGAGCTGCTCGTCGAGGAGGACGGCGAGGACGATTCGCTCGTCAGCTTCACGCATCACCTCGAGGGGCCGGACGTCGCCGGCATCGGCGAGATCGGCCCGGGCTGGGAGTACTACCTCGATCTGCTCGTCGCCGCGACGGAGGGCACCGAGCGCCCCGGCTTCGACCAGTACTACCCCGCACTGCGCGAACCCTATCTCGCCAAGCTCGCCTGAGCTCTGCCGCGGCGGCACGAGCCGGGCAGGAGCGGCGATCGTGTGGGAGAATCGGGATGAACGGGCGCTCGTGGCTCGCGAGCCCGCGTCGCCGCTTCATCGAGGAAGGTGGGCCGCAGTGGGCTCGGTGATGGACGAGGGGCCGTTCTTCCACGGCACGATCGCGGATCTCCGGGCGGGCGACCTCCTCTCGGCGGGGCATCGATCGAACTACCGCCCCGAGATCGTGATGAATCACGTCTACTTCACCGCTCTGCTCGACGGCGCCGGGCTCGCCGCCGAGATCGCGGCGGAGCTCGCCGAGGGCGACCCCGCACCGCGCGTCTACGCCGTCGAGCCGACCGGTGACTTCGAGGACGACCCGAACGTGACCGACAAGAAGTTCCCCGGAAACCCGACCCGGTCGTACCGCAGCTCCGCTCCGCTCCGGGTCGTCCGAGAGGTCGCCGACTGGACGCGTCTGACGCCCGAGGCGCTGCAGATGTGGCGGGAGCGGTTGGCCGCGCTCCGCGACGAGCGGGCCGAGATCATCAACTGACCCCGGCCCGTCGGCTTCCTCGACCCCTCCCGGCTCGAGAGCGGGGAGCCTGCGGATGTCGGCCGATCCAGCGCCGCCCGAGCGGCGGCGCTCAGATCGCGTATCCCTCGACCTGGCCCTCGGTGTTCGGCCTCCACCCGAGAGCGGGGGCGACGTGCTCCGCGAACGCCTGCAGCACGTGCAGGTTGTACTCCACGCCCAACTGGTTCGGGACCGTGAGCATCAGGGTGTCCGCGCTCATCACGGCCTCGTCGCGCCGCAACTGCTCGATGAGGCGGTCGGGGGTGTCGGCGTAGGTCTTCCCGAACGTCGAGCGGAAGCCGTCAATGACGCCGATCTGATCCTGGTTCTCCCGCGATCGCAGGCCGAAGTACATCTCGTCGCGCTCGTCCACGATGGGAAAGACGCTGCGGCTCACGGAGACTCGGGGCGCACCCGTGTGCCCCGCCTCGCGGTACGCCGCGCGGAAGCGGTCGATCTGCTCCCGCTGCAGCGCGTCGAAGGGCTGCCCCGTCGCCTCGGTGAGCAGCGTCGAGCTCATGAGGTTCAGGCCTCGGGATCCGGCCCACTCGGCGGTCTCCCGCGATCCAGCACCCCACCACACGTGGTCGCGCAGGGTCGCCGAGCGCGGCTCGATCGCGAGGCGCCCGGCCGGGCCCATCCGGGGGTCGGCGTCGACGACGGTCTCACCCTCGACGGCCCGCAGGAAGAGGTCGAACTTCTGCTTGGCGAGGTCGGCGCCGCGGGGATCCTCCGATCCCGTGTACCCGAAGGCCTCGTATCCGCGCAGGGCGGTCTCGGGGGATCCCCGGCTCACGCCGAGCGCGAGGCGCCCCTCCGCGATGAGGTCGAGGGCGGCCGCCTCCTCGGCGAGGTACAGCGGGTTCTCGTAGCGCATGTCGATGACGCCCGTGCCGACCTCGATGCGCTTCGTCCGCGCCGCCATCGCCGTGAGCAGCGGGATCGGCGAGGCCGCCTGCCGCGCGAAGTGGTGCACGCGCACGTAGGCGCCGTTGACGCCGAGCCCGTCGGCCCCCTGCGCGAGGTCGATGGTCTGGTGCAGCATGTCGCCGGCGGACCGGGTCTGCGTGCCCGGCACGGCGCCGTAGTGGCCGAAGGACAGGAATCCGAATGCTCTCATGCGGGGTGCAACCCGTTGCGTGAAACTTCTATTCCCATGAATATTTCTGGGGAGGATCAGAGGGCGGCACTGCGGCGGAGAGCAGGCCCCTCGCTCAGGTGGTCAGTAGGTGCTGCCTCCGGCGTCCCCAGGCAGCACCTACTGACCACCAGAAGCGGAGCGGGCGGGGCGGGCGGGCCGGGATCGTGCGGGCCGGGGTCGCGCGGGCCGGCGAGGGGCGTGCGGGGTCGGCGAGGGCGGGCCGGGGTCGGATGGGCCGGGGTCGGGTGGGCTGGGGTCGCGCGGGCCGGCGAGGGCGGGATGCGCAGCGCGAGTAGGGTGGGGAGCATGAGTGTCGTCATTGATCCCGCATTCGATCCCATCCCCTCACTGCGCAGCGTCGCCGACGTCGTGGTGACCGCCGAAGAGCCCGCCGATGCCCGGGCCCGGGCCTGCTACATCCCCTCGGAAGGCGACCTCCCCGACTGCGACGGCCTCGGCGACCTCGACCGCGACGCGCTCGCCGCAGCCGGCTTCACCGGTGCGAAGAACCAGACGCTGCTGCTGCCAGGATCGCCGCTGCGCGTGCTCGTCGGGATCGGGGAGGGCATCGAGACGAGCGCGCAGCTGCGCGATGCCGTCGCCGCGTTCACCCGGGCCGCCCGCGAGGCCGCGACGCTCGTGATCGACCTGCGCGGCGACGCGGTCGACGCGCGCACCGCCGCGCAGGTCGCCACCGAGGGCGCGATCCTCGCGCGCTACCGCTACGACGCGCTGAAGGGCGACCCCAAGACCGTCGCGCTCGAGACGGTGACGCTGCTCGTGGAGAGCGCCGACGTCGATGCGGCGCGCGAGGGGGTCGAGCGAGGTCGGATCCTCGCGCGCGCGGCCGGGCTCGCGAGGGATCTCGCCAACACCCCGCCGCGGCACCTCAGCGCCGTGAAGTTCGCCGAGATCGCCGAGAAGCTCGGCCCCGAGTTCGGGCTCGAGGTCGAGTCGTTCGACCGCCAGCAGCTCATGGATCTCGGCACCGGCGGCCTGCTCGGGGTGAACGCGGGCAGCACCGAGGAGCCCCGCATGATCAAGGTCTCCTACCGGCCCGAGAACGCGACCGACGAGACCGCCCACCTCGCGCTGGTCGGCAAGGGCATCATGTACGACTCGGGCGGGATCAGCCTGAAGCCGTCGAACGCGATGCACGCCGCCATGAAGTTCGACATGATGGGCGCCGCCGCGGTGTTCGCCTCGATGACCTCGCTGCGCGAGCTCGGCGTCGGCACCGCGGTGACCGGTTGGCTGATGTGCACCGACAACATGCCCTCGGGCAGCGCCACCAAGCTGGGCGACGTGCTCACGATCCGCGGCGGCAAGACCGTCGAGGTGAAGAACACGGACGCGGAGGGGCGCTTGGTGATGGCCGACGGGCTCGTGCTCGCCACGGAGGAGGAGCGCCGCCCCGACGCCATCGTCGACATCGCGACGCTCACCGGCGCCGCGATGATGGCTCTCGGCACCCGGACGGCGGCCATGCTCGCCAACAACGACGCGCTCGCGGAGCAGCTGCAGGCCGCGGCCGACGCGAGCGACGAGAACACCTGGCGCCTGCCGCTCGACCACCGGTACCGCGATCAGCTGAAGTCGAACGTCGCCGACCTCTCCAACATCGGAGGGCAGTACGCGGGCGTGATCCTCGCCGCGCTCTTCCTCAACGAGTTCGTCGACGGGCTGCCCTGGGGGCACCTCGACATCGCGGGCACGATGCAGGCCGAGAGCGACGACCTGTGGCGCTCGGTCGGCTCCACCGGCTTCGGCGCCCGGCTGCTGACGGAGTTCGCCGCCGCCTTCGAGGCTCCCGAGACCGAGGGATAGCCCCGAGGCCGAGGGATAGCGGCGGGGACCGTTCTCACGAGTCGTCGCTAAACTGGCGCCGAGCCGAATTGGACACCATCAGACGAGGAGGCGCCATGCCGCAGGACGACGTCGCAGCACCGACCGGCCATGAGTTCGTGGTGGTTTCGAACCGCCTGCCCGTGGACCGGGTCACCGACGAGAACGGCAACGTCACCTGGCGCACCTCGCCCGGCGGGCTGGTCACGGCGATGGAACCGGTGGTTCGGGATCTCGGCTGCGTCTGGGTCGGCTGGCCCGGCAGCATCGACGAGCATATCGAGCCGTTCACGGTCGGCGGCACCGAACTGCTGCCGGTCTCCCTCGACGCGACGGAGTTCGCCGAGTACTACGAGGGCTTCTCGAACGACACCATCTGGCCGCTCTACCACGACGTCATCTCCCCTCCCGGCTACCACCGGGAATGGTGGGACCGCTACGTCAGCGTGAACCAGCGGTTCGCCGACGCGGCGGCCTCGGTTGCGGCGCAGGGGGCCACGGTCTGGGTCCACGACTACCAGCTGCAGCTCGTGCCGGGGATGCTGCGCGAGCTGCGGCCCGACCTGGTGATCGCCTTCTTCCTGCACATCCCGTGGCCCTCGCACGGCCTCTTCGGCCAGCTGCCCTGGCGCCGCAAGGTGCTGCAGGGGCTGCTCGGCGCCGATGTGATCGGCTTCCAGCGGGTCGCCGACGCCGCGAACTTCCGCTCGGCCGTGCGCCGCTTCGTCGGCGCTCCCTCGAACGGCAACATGATCGTGCTGTCGGAGCGGCCCGCGACGCGGGGACGGAAGCGCCTGCCCGCCAGGCGCGTCCTCGCCCAGGAGTTCCCGATCTCCATCGACGCCGAGGCCTTCGCCGAGCTCGCGGCCTCGGAGTCGGTGCGGCTCCGGGCCAGGCAGATCCGAGAGGAGCTCGGCAATCCCGAGAAGATCATCCTCGGCGTCGACCGCCTCGACTACACGAAGGGGATCCGCCACCGGCTGAAGGCCTTCTCCGAGCTCCTGCGCGACGGCGAGGTGAAAGCCGGCGACGTGACCCTCGTCCAGGTGGCGAGCCCGAGCCGAGAGCGCGTGGAGGCGTACCAGCACCTGCGCGACGAGATCGAGGTGACGGTCGGCCGCATCAACGGGGACTACGGCACGATCGCGCACAGCCCCGTCGTCTACCTGCACCGGGGGTACCCGAGGGAGGAGATGGCGGCCCTCTACCTCGCCGCCGACGTGCTCGCCGTGACCGCGCTGCGCGACGGCATGAACCTCGTCGCCAAGGAGTACGCGGCCTGCCGCTCGGACGAGCAGGGCGTGCTCGTGCTCAGCGAGTTCGCCGGGGCGGCCGACGAGCTGCGCAGGGCGCTCCTGGTGAACCCGCACGACATCGACGGCATGAAGGCCGCCTTCATGGAGGCGCTGCGCATGTCGGAGACCGAGCAGCGCCAGCGCATGCGGGCGATGCGGCGCGTCATCTTCCGCGCCGACGTCGCCCGCTGGTCCGAGGACTTCCTGCGGTCCGTGGAGGCCGCGGCGGAGCACCGCCGCCAGACGGGCGGCGACCCCGTCAACGGCGAGGCGCCGCCGACCTCGCCGATCTTCCTGCCCCGGGGCATCGACGCGGCCCTGCGCCGGCTCGCCGCCGAGCCGCAGCTGCTCATCGCCTGCGACTTCGACGGCACCCTGGCACCCATCGTGACGCGGCCCGAGGACGCGCGGATCCTGCCGCGGGCCGAGCAGGCCCTCGCCGTGCTGCAGGATGCACCCGGCGTGCAGGTGGCCCTCATCTCGGGGCGATCCGTCGAGAGCCTCGCGGAGACGGGGGTGCACGTCGACGGCAGGATCATCGCCGGATCGCACGGAGCCGAGCTCGTGGGGCTGCCGAGCGCCGAGGCGCCCGTTCCTCCCGAGCCGGGCGACGCCCCGCTCTCGGACGCGGAGCCCCGCTGGGGAGCCGCGGTGGCGCCGTCCGAGTCCGAGCGCGAGCAGCTCGGGCGCCTCATGGCGGTGCTCGAACCGCGGGTGGCCGCCGTGCCGGGCGCGTGGATCGAGGAGAAGCCGCTCGGGGCGGCCGTGCACGTGCGTCAGGTGCAGGATCCGACCACCGCCGAGAACCTGCTCCTCGCACTCGAGAACGAGACGGGGAGCACCAACGCGCACGGCCTCGTGGTGCACACCCGGAGCGGCAAGAGCGTGCTCGAGTTCTCGGTGCGCGAGGCCGACAAGGGCAGCGTGCTGAGGCGGATCAGGGAGGCGCTGCCCGAGGGGCCGACGGTGTTCATCGGCGACGACGTCACGGACGAGGACGCGCTGCGGGCGCTCGGAGCCGGCGATCTCGGGGTTCGGGTGGGCAGCGCCGACTCGGTGGCGGAGTACCGCGTCGCCGATCCCGAGGAGGTGGCCGCGCTGCTCGCCCGCCTCGCGGAGCTGCGCACCGGCGTCGTGGTCGGCTCCGAGTACGTGGAGTACCCGGAGTAGCGGACGCCGGGTCCCGACCCCGCCGAAGGGTGGTTGGATGGAGGGCATGAGCCTGCTTGCCGACCGCGACCGCTACATCGACCGCTTCACCGAGTTCGTGAGGGAGGCCCCGACCTCCTACCACGCGGTGCGAGCGCTCGCGGAGACGCTCTCGGCGGAGGGCTTCGACGAGCGCCTCGAGGTCGACGCCTGGGCGCCGCTCGACGGCGGCGACCGCGGATTCGTCCGTCGCGACGGCGCGCTCATCGCGTGGCGCGCCGGCGCCGATCTCACCGCCGAGAGCCCGGTCCGCATCCTCGGCAGCCACACCGACTCTCCGGGCTTCGTGCTGAAGCCGCAGCCCGATTTCTCCGCGGAGGGGTGGGCCCAGGCCGGCGTCGAGGTCTACGGCGGCCCGCTGCTGAACTCCTGGCTCGATCGGGATCTCGGCTTCGCCGGCCGAGTCGTGACCCGCGACGGTGCCGAGCACCTCGTGCGCACCGGCCCGGTGGCCAGGATCCCGCAGCTCGCGATCCACCTCGACCGGGAGGCCAACTCGGGTCTGACGCTCGACCGGCAGCGCCACGTGCAGCCGATCCTGGGCACGGCCGGCACCGCGGGCGCCGTGGGCGCGGCGGGGGCGAATGGCACCGCGGGGTCGGCGGGCGTGCTCGGGCTGCTCGCGGCGTCGGCGGGCATCGAGGCCGCCGAGATCGCGGGCACCGACGTGCGTCTCTTCGACACCCAGGAGCCCGGCCGCATCGGGGCCGCGGCCGAGCTCTACGCCTCGCCGCGGCTCGACAACCTCAGCTCGGTCGTCGCCGGTCTCGTCGCGATCCTCGAGACGGAGCCCGCCCCGGGCACCATCGCCGTGCTCGCCGCCTTCGACCACGAGGAGTTGGGCTCGGAGACGCGATCCGGCGCCTGCGGCCCGTTCCTGGAGGAGGTGCTCGGCCGGCTCCGCGCGGGACTCGCGGGGCGCTCTGACGCGGGATCCGGGACCGAGACCGCAGCGCGGTTCGACGCGACCGCCGAGCGGCTCGCCGAGGCGGAAGCCCGCGCGCTCGCGGCATCGTGGTGCCTGTCGGCCGACGCCGGGCACGCCGTGCACCCGAACTACCCCGAGAAGCACGATCCGCGCGTGCGGCCCCGCCCCGGCGCGGGCCCCATGCTCAAGATCAACGCGAACCAGCGCTACGCCAGCGACGCGCACGGCGCCGCGCTCTGGAAGCGGGCCTGCACCGCCGCCGGCGTCCCGACCCAGGACTTCGTCTCCAACAACACCGTGCCGTGCGGGTCGACGATCGGACCCCTGACGGCGACGCGGCTCGGGATCCGCACCGTCGACGTCGGGGTGCCGCTGCTGTCGATGCACTCGGCGCGGGAGCTCGCGCACGTCGACGACCTGCACGGGCTCGCGCGAGCGACGAGCGCCTTCTTCGCGGGCGCGTAGGCGCTACACTCATGCGTTGGCGAAACACCGAACCCGAGGAGAACCCGATGGCCCTGCCCTGGAAGCTGCACGGAGACGGCAGGACCGTCTCTCAGGAGGCCATCGTGCTCCCCGAGGAGCGCCTGGCGTGGCCCCGCACGATCGGCTTCGGCGCGCAGCACGTCGTCGCGATGTTCGGCGCGACCTTCCTCGTGCCGCTCATCACGGGCTTCAGCCCCACCGCGACGCTGTTCTTCTCCGGTCTCGGCACGCTGCTCTTCCTGCTCATCACGGGCAACCGGCTGCCGAGCTATCTCGGCTCGTCGTTCGCGTTCATCGCGCCGATCGCCGCGGCGACGGCCGGCGGAGACCCCGGGAACCCGGATCTCGCGCGCGCCTCCTTCGGCATCCTGTCGATCGGCGTGCTCATGGCGATCGTCGGCATCGTGGTGAACCGGTGGGGCACGGGGTGGATCAACGCGCTCATGCCGCCCGTGGTCATGGGCGCGATCGTGGCCCTCATCGGCTTCAACCTGGCTCCCGCCGTCAAGAACAACTGGAACGCGACCGAGCTCTCGGGGTGGGTCGCGCTCGTCACCCTGGCGGCGATGCTGCTCATCACGGTGCTCTTCCGCGGCCTCATCGGGCGCCTGTCCATCGTGCTCGGCGTCGTCGTCGGATACATCGCGGCCGTGGGGATGGGCGAGGTCGACTTCTCCCCGGTGCGGGATGCGGCCTGGCTCGGCCTCCCCGCCTTCCACGCCGTCGGCAACCCCTTCGCGGATCCTGCGCTGTGGGGCCTGCTGCCCGCGTTCCTCCCCGTCGTGCTCGTGCTGATCGCCGAGAACGTCGGCCACGTCAAGAGCGTCGGCCTCATGATCGACCGCGACCTCGATCCGGTGACGGGGCGCGCGCTGCTCGCCGACGGCGTCTCGACGATCCTCGCGGGCTTCGGGGGCGGATCCGGTACCACGACCTACGGCGAGAACATCGGCGTGATGGCCGCGACCCGCGTGTACTCGACGGCGGCCTACTGGGTCGCGGGCGCGATCGCGATCCTGCTGAGCTTCTCGCCCAAGATCGGCGCCCTCATCAACACGATCCCCGCGGGCGTGCTCGCGGGCGTGACCGTCGCGCTCTACGGCCTCATCGGCCTCATCGGCGTGAAGATCTGGATCGACAACAAGGTCGACTTCGGCAAGCCCATCAACCAGTTCACCGCGGCGGTCGCGCTGATCGTCGGGATCGCGGACTTCTCGCTCCAGGCCGGCTCGGTCGTGTTCAACGGCATCGCGCTCGGCACCGTCGCCGCGATCGCGGTGTACCACCTGATGAGCGGCCTGGCCCGGCTCAGGGGCGGCCGCGTGGAGGTCGCCGACCCCGTGGTGACGGCGGAGACCGGAGCCGTCTCCGCGACGGGCCTCGAGACCGGCTCCGGGGCGGGCGCGGGCGCGCCGCGGTCGAAGTGATTGAAACACCGGACGCACTCCGCGGATTCTCGGGGCCAGCGCATATGGTGTCGGTGTGTGGAGTGTGGATCGGCGCCGGAAGCCCGGCGTGAGAGGCAGCGGTGATGCGGACGCCGCGGCGAACGATGCCGCGCCCGCCAAGCAGGCCCGACCGACCGACGAGGGCCGTGCGACCCCGAGACCCGTGGACGAGGGGAGCGCAGGTCCGAAGCCGTCGCCCTCGGACGCGGAGGACATGAACGTCACCGAGGCGCAGCTGACGGCCCCCGTCTCACCGGCCGAGACCGTGCCGGCGGACGCCGAGGAGCACGAGGAGTGGCGGCGGGAGCTCGCGGACGTCGGCGGACGCAACCCGCTGCTCTTCTTCGAGGATCGCCCTGCGAACCGCATCGAGCTGTCGACCACGCACCCCGGCGGGCTGCCCCAGTTCATCACCGGCCAGAAGATCCTGCTCTCGGCCCTGATCCGCGACGATCTCGCGCTGCGCCACGCGCGCGTGGCCGCCGGCCGCGTGACCGACAAGGCGATCGAGATGCGCACGGTGCGCGGCCTCGAGACGGTGCACCTCGGCGTCGGCATCGCGAAGTGGAGCTTCGAGGGCGACGACTTCTGCGCGCCGGTGCTGCTGCGCCCGCTCGCGATCCGGCGCTACGGCCGCGACTTCGAGCTCAAGCTGAAGCAGAATCCGGTGGTCAACCCCGAGCTGGTGCGGGTGCTGCGCGAGCAGTTCGGCATCGGCATCGACGCGCGCACGCTGCTGCAGCTCTCCCAGTCGGAGGGCGTGTTCAAGCCGCAGCCCGTGATCGACCGCCTCCGGCAGATGGTGGCCGGCGTGCCGGGCTTCGTGGTGCAGCCGCGCCTCGTCGTCTCGTCGTTCCTCAACGTGTCGCAGCGCATGGTCGCCGACGCGCGGGATCTCGACACCCCGATCCTCCGCGCCGTCCGCGGCGACGAGTCGGCTCGCCGCCAGATCGCCGAGGCGTACCACCCGGTCACCGCGCCGCCGCCGAACGAGCGGTCCCCCGAGACCGACCGCCACCTCTACGACGCCGACGCCGAGCAGGACGACGTGCTCGCGCAGATCGAGGCGGGCCACTCCGTCGTGGTGCGGACGCTGCCGGGCACCGGCGGCACCCAGACCGTGGTGAACGCGATCGGCGGCCTCGTGCGCGCGGGCAAGCGCGTGCTCGTGGTCTCGCCGCGGCGCGCGACGCTCGACGGGATCACCCACCGCCTCTCCCGGGCCGGGCTCGCGGGCCTGTCGGTCTCCCCGCGTCTGCTCCGCCGCAACCTCGTCGAGGCGATCAGCCGCAACGAGTCGGCGCGCGGCGAGCAGCTGCGCGACGTCGACGACGCGCTCGTGCGTCTGCGCGGCGTGCTGCTCGACTACCAGACCGCGCTGTCGCGGCCCGACTCCCGCTTCGGGGTGTCGCCGCTCGACGCCCTCCGCGAGCTCACGCGGCTCGCCCTCGAGGAGCATCCGCCCACGACCACGGTGCGTCTCGACGAGCGGGCGCTCGGCCAGCTCACGCTCGACCGATCCTCCGTCGCGGAGGCCCTCACGGAGGTCGCGCGCCTCGGGCAGTTCCAGTACGGACCTGAGGATTCCCCCTGGTACGGGGTGAGCTTCTCCACGACCGAGGAGGCCCGCTCGGCGTACTCGCTCGCGGTGAACCTCGCGGAGTCGCAGCTGCCCCGGCTCGTCTCGATGGCGAACGAGGTGATCGAGCAGACCTCGATGCGCCCCTACGAGACCATCGCCGAGCTCGGTGTCTACCTGCGCCTGCTGATGGGGATCCGCGAGACGCTCGACCGCTTCGTCCCCGAGGTCTACGACCGCTCGCTCACCGAGGTCATCGCCGCCCACGCCCCCCGCGGCGGCGACGAGATGTCGAACGCGAACCGGCGCCGGCTGAAGAAGCTCGCCCGCGAGTACGTGCGACCGGGCGTGCACGTCAGCGACATGTACTCCCGCCTCGTCCAGATCCAGCAGCAGCGGGTGCTGTGGCAGCGCTACACGACGGTGGCGGGCGCCCGCCCCGAGGTGCCGCTCGGGATCGCCGACGTGGTGGTGGCGTTCCAGTCGGCGTACCAGGATCTCGACGAGCTCGACCGGGTGCTCGGCACGACGGCCGAGTCCGAGAAGCTGAAGAACCTCTCGCTTCCGGCGCTCGCCCGGCGCTCGACCGAGCTGGCCCGCGAGTCGGAGGTGCTGCAGAACATCCAGGAGCGCACCGCGATCGTCGAGCGACTCCGCACCGTCAACCTCGAGCCGCTCCTCGACGACCTCTCGGCGCGGCACGTCCCCGCCGAGCGCGTCGGTTCCGAGCTGGAGCTCGCCTGGTGGCAGTCGGCGCTCGAGCAGATGCTGCGGAGCAACCAGGCCCTTCTGAGCGCGAACACGGGCGTGATCGAGCGCCTGGAGGCCGACTTCCGACTGGTCGACGACGCGCACGCCGGAGCGAACGGCGCCCTCCTCGCATCGAGCCTCGCCGACGCCTGGCGCGTGGCCGTCGTGGATCACCGGCAGGAGGCGCTCGCGCTGCGCGAGGCGCTGCGCTCGGGGCAGTCCTCGCTCGAGAAGCTCGTGGAGGACGCCCCCAACCTGCTGGCGGTGCTGGCGCCGGTGTGGGCGATGTCGCCCTACGAGGTGGCCCTGCTGCCCGACGCCCTGCGCTTCGACGCCGCGCTGCTCATCGACGCCGGCGCGACGACGCTGGTCGAGAACGTCGGCGCGATCCGGCGCGCGGGCCAGGTCGTGGCCTTCGGCGACACGGTCACGCAGACCCCGTCGCGCTTCGAGATCGCGGTGCGGTACGTCGACGAGCAGAGCGAGAGCGGCGACGACGGGGAGGCGCTGCACGAGCAGTCCGCGTTCGCGCGGCTCGGCGAGGTGCTGCCCGAGCTCGTGCTCACGCGCAGCTACCGCGCCGGCGGCGAGGATCTCACGAACCTCGTCAACAACCGCTTCTACGACGGGGCGATCACGTCGCTGCCGTGGGCGGGCACCTTCCTCGGCCACTCGAGCATCACCCACGAGTTCGTGCGCGGCGGCCAGGGGCTCCCGGATCAGCAGACGGGCGCCGTCGAGAGCACCGACGCCGAGGTCGACCGCGTGGTGCAGCTCGTGCTCGAGCACGCCAGCGAGCGACCCCGCGAGTCGCTCATGGTCATCACCGCGAGCGCCAAGCACGCCGTGCGCGTCTACCAGGCCGTGCTCCAGACCTTCTCGAAGCTCCCCCAGTACCGGGACTTCCTGCTCGGCGAGCGGGCGGAGCCGTTCGCCGTGCTCACGCTCGAGCAGGCCACCGCCCAGAGCCGCGACCGGGTGATCTTCTCCATCGGCTACGGCCGCACGCCCCACGGCCGCGTGCTGTCGAACTTCGGAGCTCTCGGACGGCCCGGCGGCGAGCGGCTGCTGGCGGTCGCCATGACCCGGGCGCGCCGCGCCATGACCATCGTGAGCTGCTTCCGCCCCGCCGACCTCGATCGCGGGCGCATGAAGCACGGCGTCGTCGAGCTCGCCGAGCTGCTCGCGCTGGAGCACCCGGAGCCCGAGCCGATGACGCTGCCGGCCGAGCGCGATCCCATGCTCGGCGAGCTGGCCGATCGCCTCGAGAACCTCGGCCTCACCGTCGCTCTCGACTACCGCGGGGTGATCCCGCTCGCCGCCTCGCTCGGGGAACGGGCGATCGCGGTCGACCTCGACTTCGCGGACGGCGAGGAGAGCCTGCGAGACGCGCTGCGGCTGCGCCCGGCGGTGCTCCGCCGGCTCGGATGGCACTACCACCGCGTGCAGAGCTTCGACCTCTTCGCGGACCCCGACGAGGCGGCGCTGCGGATCGCGAGGATCGTCGGCGCCGAGGTGGCGGCGCCGGCCGGGACTGCGGACGGTGCAGCCGCGGAGACCGACGTGATCGCCGAGGGCGGCGCCGGCACGGGCGTCATCGAGGACGAGTGAGCGAGCGGCGGGCGGGCCGGTCGCGGCGCGTCTCGCGACCCGCGCCCGAGGGCGTGGACGAGACGCCTTCGGACCATCCGCTGAACGCGCCCGCCGCGGAGGACGCGCCCGGCGGCTGGGGAGACGCGGGCGCCGCGCCGCGCTCGCGGAAGGCCGCGGGGGCGCGGGAGGGCGCCGAGGGCGAGAACGATGCGCGCCTCGCCCGCGACCGGCCGCCCCACTGGGGCTGACCTCTCCAGCCCCTTCCGCATGAAGCCTCCGCGGCGGCACCCAAACCACGGTGGTTTCGATGCCACCGCGGAGGGCGGTGCACCGGAGTGGAGGCGCTACGCCCCGTGGGCGCCGTGGGAACCGCGCGGGGTCTCGTCCGCCGAGGTCATCTGCGCGGGATCCTGCACGGGGACCGTCTGCGGGCCCTGCGCCTGCTGCTCGCGCATGAGATCGCGGATCTGGGTCAGGAGCTCCTGCTCGGTCTCGCCCGCAGGCGTCTCCGGCTCGTCCTCCTTCTTCGTCCGCTCGCGGAGCGTGTTCATGGGCATCACGAAGACGAAGTACACCACGGCCGCGACGATGAGGAAGTTGATGATCGCGCCGATGACGGCGCCGAACGCCAGCGTGCCCCCGCCGGGCAGGGAGACCTGGAGGGCCCCGTCGAGGGAGTCGGCGCGGAACACCATGCCGATGACGGGGTTGATGAGCGCTTCGACGAACCTGTCGACGATGCTGTTGAACGCCGCTCCGATGACGACCGCGACCGCGAGGTCGACGACGTTGCCGCGCAGCAGAAACTCCTTGAAACCCTTGAGCATGGCTGTTCTCCCTTGTCCGGATGCACTCCAGACTAGTGGGCGCGGGTCGCGGGGAGGCGCTTTCGGCGGCGCGTCAGGAGGCGCTCGACGACGACGAGCCCGAGGAGGACGAGGATCCCGCGGAGGATCCTGCGGATCCGGATCCCGACGAACCGCTCCCGGATCCCGAGCCGGACGATCCCGGGCTCGGAGCGCCCGAGGATCCCTTGCCGGATCCCGAGGAGCGCGAGTCGGTGCGGTAGAAGCCCGAGCCGTTGAACGTCACCCCGAGGGAGCCGAAGACCTTGCGCAGGGTGCCGCCGCACTCGGGGCACTCGGTGAGGGCGTCGTCCGAGAAGGACTGGTAGATGTCGAAGGCGTGGCCGCAGTCGGCGCAGCGGTAGGCATAGGTGGGCACGAAGAGAGATTCTACTGCGCTTCCGGCGGCCCGGCGCGCGAGGGCCTATTCCTCGGCGGGATCGTCGAGGTACTCGATGCGCGACGGCGTCACGACGCCGGTGACGGGCACGTCGTGGAGGTCGGACGGCAGCGAATCGACGAAGTCGGCCTCGTGCACGACCGCGAAGACGGGAGGCCTGCGCTCCATGGAGCCGAGGCTCTTGTCGAAGTAGCCGCGGCCCCAGCCGAGGCGCACGCCCGTGCGATCCACGGCGCAGGCCGGGACGATCATGAGGTCGACCTCGCCGACCGCCATCGGGCTGAGGAAGGCGCCCAGGGGCTCGGGGATGCCGTGGGCGCCCTGCACCATGCCCTCCCAGCTCGGCCGGATCCAGTCCAGCAGCCCGTCCTCCCGGGCGGAGGGGAGCAGGACGTCGAGGCCCCGATCCCTCGCCCAGCCCAGGAATCCGGAGGTATCCGGCTCGCTCGCGACCGGGAGGTAGCAGGACACCGAGCGCGCCTCCCGCGCCTCTACGAGGGAGACGAGCTGCGCGGTGATGCCGTCCCGTGCCGCGACCCGCTCCGCGTCGCCCATCGCGGCCCGACGGGCGCGCACCTCGTCGCGGATGCGCTGTTTCTCGAGGTCGATCTCATCGGCCATGCCACACAGTCTACGGCTCGGAGCGCGGTGCTCACCCGTAGCAGCTTCGGCCCCGCACGTCGAGCCGTCCCCGGCCGGATTGGAAGTCTCCGCCGCAGCCTCTAGGCTGACGGCATGAGCGAAACGCAGCGACTTCACGGTGGAAGCGTCACCAAGGCGGTCATTCCCGCGGCGGGGCTGGGCACGAGATTCCTCCCGGCGACGAAGGCGATGCCGAAGGAGATGCTGCCGATCGTCGACAAGCCGGCCATCCAGTACGTGGTCGAGGAGGCCGCAGCCGCGGGGCTCGACGACGTGCTCATCATCACCGGGCGCAACAAGGGCAACCTCTCGAACCACTTCGACGGCGTGCCCGAGCTCGAGCACACCCTCGAGCAGAAGGGCGACGAGGGGCGCCTCGAGCGCGTGCACGAGGCGAACGAGCTCGCCGAGGTCCACTTCCTCCGGCAGGGGCACCCCCAGGGGCTCGGCCACGCCGTGGGGCGCGCGAGGCGGCACGTCGGCGACAACTCGTTCGCCGTGCTGCTGGGCGACGACCTCATCGACGCGCGCGACCCGCTGCTCGACCGCATGATCGCCGAGCACGACGCGCGCCAGGCCACCGTGATCGCGCTGATGGAGGTGCCGCCCGAGTCGATCCACCTCTACGGCTGCGCCGCCGTCGAGCCCACCGATGAGCCCGATGTGGTGCGCGTCACCGAGCTGGTCGAGAAGCCGTCGCGCGAGGAGGCCCCGTCGAACCTCGCGATCATCGGGCGCTACGTGCTGCGGCCCGAGATCTTCGACATCATCGACGACCTCGAGCCGGGGCGGGGCGGCGAGTACCAGCTCACCGACGCCCTCAACCATCTGGCCCAGGGCAAGGGCGAGGCCCCGGTCTACGGGGTGGTGTTCCGCGGTCGACGCTACGACACGGGCGATCGTGCCGACTGGATCAAGGCGAACGTGCTGCTGGGCGTGGATCACCCGGAGCTCGGCGAAGAGATCAGCGAGTGGGTGCTCCAGTTCGCGGATCGTCTGCGCGAGCGCCGCGGCTCCGCGGACTAGGCGGCGCCCGTGGCCCCGCTCGGTCGGCCGATCCCGCCGCCGGGGCGGATCGAGGCGGGCAGGGTCGGCCTCCGGGTGATCCGCGTCTCGGACGCGCGCGTGCTGGAGGAGCTGCTGCGCCGCAACCGGGGCTGGTTGCAGCGCTGGGAGGCGACGAACCCCACGGGATCGGGGCCGCCGCCCGGCTCGGTGTCGATGCGGCCCACGATCAGGGTCATGCGCGCGCAGCTGCGGGACGGCTGCGGGATCCCCTTCGTCATCCTCTTCGACGGCGAGGTGGTCGGCCAGCTGAGCGTGTCCGAGATCAGCGGGGGAGCGCTGCGCTCCTCGCAGATCGGCTACTGGGTGTCCGAGCACGTGGCCGGCCGCGGGATCACGCCGATCGCCGTCGCGCTCGCCATCGACCACCTCTTCCAGGCGCTCGGGCTGCACCGCGTGGAGATCTGCATCCGTCCCGAGAACGCGGCGTCGCTGCGCGTCGTGCGCAAACTCGGACTGCGGTCAGAGGGGCGCCGCGAGGCCTACATCCACATCGACGGGGCATGGCGCGATCACGAGAGCTTCGCCGTGACCCGGGAGGAGGCGCCCCGGGGCATGCTCGAGCGTCTGCGGGAGACCCTGCGGCCGGAGCCCTGATCCCCGAGGCGCCCGGCGAAACGCATAGCTGCCTGACAGTGTCGCGGATCGCCCGGCGCGCCGAGGAGCGGCTCGCCGATCCGAACCGTACAGTAAACGGCATGACTGGCGGTGCACTCGGTGGGGGCGTGATCTTCGTGGTGGCCGCTCTGCTTTGGGCCGCCGTGCTCGTGCCCGCCTGGGTGCGCCGCCGCGAGTTCCGGGCGGCGGAGCGCAACGCGATGAGGCTGCAGCGCACGCTGCGAGTGCTGGCGGAGACCGCCGAGGTGCCGGAGGAGGTTCGCGTCGAGGCGACCGCGAAGCAGGCCCTCGCACACGAGAAGCTGCTGCGCACGGCGCAGAAGCGGCAGGAGGCCGAACGGGAGGCTGCCTTGGCAGAAGCGCGAGCAGAACAGGTCCGAGCCGAGATCAAGGCGCAGCAGATGCGGCGCAGGCAGGCGGCCGCGTCTCGGGCGGCGAAGCTGCGCCGGCCCATCGTCCGCCGGGTGCGCGCGGTCGCGGCGCTCCTCGTCGTCGTGGCGCTGGGCGGTGTGCTCGTCGGAGCGGGCATCGCGCTCGCGGGCAACGGGACGAGCGCGCTGCTGTGGTCGAGCCTGCTGCTCGCCACGGGCGTGGGCGCCCTCGTGCTGCTCGCGCCCGGCCGGGTCAAGGACGCGGCCATCCCCGCGGAGAAGGCGACCGTCGTCGTGGCCGAGACCGTGGCGATCGAGTCGGAGATGATCGCCGAGGAGGAGGCCACTGACACGAGCGGGGCCCACGCCGCGGCGCAGCAAGCCGCAGCCGAGCGGATCGCCCGGGCCCGCGCGCTGGCCCGCGCGCGCGCCGAGGTGCCCGCGCCCCGCGTGAATCAGCCCGACTCGATGCTGCTGGAGGAGGCGCGGGCGCAGGTCGCGGCGAGCCGCGCCGCCGACCAGACGCCGGCTGCGCCTCAGTCTCGACCGGCATCGGACGCGGACCGGGGCCGGCAGGCCGCGAAGGCTGCGGATATCGCGGAGACCGCGCGCGCCGCGGAGCGTGCGGCGGCCGCGCGTGCGGCGGAGCAGGCGGCGGCCGCCGAGAAGCTCCGCCAGATGGGCGTGGTCGGCGACACGAGCTCGGGGATGCCGGATCTCGACGCGGTGCTGCGACGTCGCCGCAACGCCGGCTGATTACGAGGTCGCGGTGTCGATTTCGCGCTCGCGGAAGCGACTGCTAGAGTTGGTCGCTGTCAGGGTCTGTGGCGCAGTTGGTAGCGCGTCTCGTTCGCAATGAGAAGGTCAGGGGTTCGATTCCCCTCAGATCCACCAGTTCGAAACACCTCGTCGCCCCTGTCCCGCTTCGCTGCGGGGCAGGGGCTTTTCGTCGCGTCCGTCGATGACGCCCGGCTCGCGCTGAGAACCCGAGGCGGGTGAATCTTCGCTCGAAAAGGATGAATTCCTCCTTCGGCGGCCGCCCCTGAGCCGGGTTGCCACGCCGCTTCCTGCCTGATCAGGGCCGAAAATCGTCGTCTCCCCCGTGTGTCCCGGCGGTTGCTACCGTCGCCGAGGGCCGAGGCATCTCCTCTGCCTTCTTCGATGTCAGGGAGTGCACGAAACATGAGCAAGAGACCATCCAGCGTGGTGAGACGGTGGGGCGCCATAGTGGCGTCCGCCGCCGTCGTCGCCACGTCGTTGGTGACCGTCGGGGCGGCGGCCACGCCTGCAGAGGCCGCGCCGTTCGCCTGCGATGCGAACACCATCTACACGCAGAACGCCTCGGGGGAGATCCGGTCGGTGGATGTCTCGCCGAACGGCTCCGGCCTCGGAGACGTGCACGCCTCCGGCCAGCGCGCCAACGCCCTCGGCATCTCGGCCGACGGGAACATGGCCTATACGCTCGACAACTCCAACGGCAGCGGGGGCGCGAACAAGCAGATCGCGATCTACAACGGCGCCACCGAGCAGACCGAGACGAAGGCACTGGGAGACCCGAGCGTCCCCGGTGTCCTGATCCGAGGCGCCGTCAGCCCCGAGACGGGGATCTACTACTACTCGGGGAGCTCCGCGAACTCCTACCTCGGCGCCTACGATCCGGCGACCGGCTCGGCCATCGGGCAGGTCGGCGTACTGGCGACCGGCATCGACGGCAACGGGGACTTCGCCTTCGGCGCGAACGGCGAGCTGTACGTTCTCGCGGACCGGGACATCTTCGTCGTGCAGCCGAACAACGTTCCCACGACCCCGGGCTCCGGCGACATCCCGCTCACGCACGTCACGCGACTGCCCGCGGGAACGCAGGGCAACGGCATCGCGTTCGGCGCCAACGGCAAGCTCTTCGTGTCGCAGAGCGGCTCCATCAGCGAGGTGGATCTCGCGACCGGACAGATGCTGCGCACGATCGCCACGCGCGGCTTCTCGAACACCGACATGTCGAGCTGCTCGTTCCCGAACACCATCTCCCTGCAGAAGGACATCGTCGACCGATTCGAGAGCGGCGACCAGTTCACCCTCGACATCGACGGGGACACGATCGACGACGACCGCTCGGCGACGACCACCGGCGCGATGACGGGCCTGCAGCCGGTCATCGCCGGCCCGGTGTTCGTGGAGGCCGGCGAGACCTACACCGTCTCCGAGACGGCGGCCGGAGGAGCCGACCTGGCCGACTACGATTCGTCCATCTCCTGCGTCGACTCCGGCGGAGCCCCGGTGGCGACGACCGGCAGCGGCCCCTCGTGGGACGTCGTGTTCCCGACGAGCGATCGGGGTGAGAACGTGATCTGCACGATCACGAACGACGCGCACGAGGCGGCGGTTCCCGGGCTGGATCTGCGGAAGACCTCGGATCCCGCGAACGGATCGTCGGTCGAAGCCGGCGACACCATCACCTACACGGTCGAGGCGGAGAACACGGGCAACACCGCGCTCGACCCCGTCGAGATCGCGGACGATCTCTCGCAGGTCTTCGACAGCGCCACCTATCGGGGCGATGTCACCACGGCGATCGACGGCACGGAGGAGACCGCGAACCCCGCGACGATCACGGGCGACGACCTCGCGTGGACGGGCGCGCTCCAGCCGGGGCAGACCGTCACGATCACCTATTCGGTCTCCGTGAACGAGGGGGTCGCGGGCGCATCCATCGAGAACCGGGTCACCGCCTCGGGCACCCCGCCGGGCCCCGGTGAGCCGGTCGTGCCTCCCGCCGTGACCACGGAGCATCCCGTGGCCGGCTTCGAGATCGCCAAGTCGGCCGATCCTGCTTCGGGCACCGTCCTCGAGCCGGGCGACACCGTCACCTACACGGTCACCGGCACGAACACCGGAGCCACGCTGCTCGACCCCGCGAGCATCGTCGACGACCTCTCCGGCGTCCTGGCGCACGCGGCCTACAACGGAGACGCGACCGCGACGAGCGGCGAGGTATCCGTGTCCGGGAGCGCGCTGAGCTGGACGGGCGCCCTCGCCGCGGGCGAGACCGTCGAGATCACCTACTCGGCGACGGTCGCGAAGGACGCCTCGAGCGTCGCGATCAACAACTCCGCATCCGGATCGGCGACGCCCCAGACGCCCGACCCGAATAACCCGGGCGGCCCGACGATCCCCGGCGCACCCATCGTGCCGGCCCCCGTCGAGACCTCCCATCCGGTCCTCGCCTCCGGCTTCGCGGTCGCCAAGAGCGCGGATCCCGCTTCGGGGACCGCCGTGGATCCGGGCGACACCGTCACCTACACGGTGACCGGTGAGAACACGGGCGACACCCTGCTCGACCCGGCGACCATCACCGACAGCCTCGCCGCGGTGCTCGACGTCGCCGACTACAACGGCGACGCCTCGGCCACGAGCGGAACGGTATCCGTGGACGGCGACGAGCTGACCTGGAGCGGCTCGCTCCCCGCCGGCGAGCGCGTCGAGATCACGTACTCCGTGACGGTCAAGGGCGATGCGGGCGGAGCGCTGCTCTCGAACACCGCGAGCGGCGAGGGCACCCCTCGGATCCCTGAGGACCCGAGCGACCCCGAGAGCCCGACCACCCCAGGCGAGACGATCGCTCCCCCTCCGGCGGAGACGGAGCACCCGGTGAACGCCCCCGGGTTCGAGCTCAGCAAGTCCGTCGATCCCGTCTCGGGAACCGCCGTGGATACCGGAGCGGTGCTGACCTACACGCTCGTGGGCGCGAACACGGGTGAGACCGCGCTCGATCCCGTGACGATCGTCGACGACCTCTCCGACGTGCTCGCGCACGCGGCCTACAACGGCGACGTCTCCGCCTCGGTGAACGGCGAACCCGCCGCGTCTCCGGAGGTCTCCGGGACGCAGCTCAGCTGGAGCGGTGCGCTGGACGCCGGCGAGACGGTGACGATCACCTACTCCGTGACCGTGGGATCCGACGCCGCGGGCGAGAGCATCCTCAACGCCGCGACGGCTGAGGCGACCCCGCCCGGCGGTGAGACGATCGTCCCGCCGCCCGTGGAGACGGACAATCCGGTCAACGTGCCCGGATTCTCCGTTTCGAAGAGCGCCGACCCCGAGACGGGCAGCGCCGTGGACCCGGGCGACGTCGTCACCTACACAGTGACCGGCGTGAACACCGGTGAGACCGTGCTCGATCCCGTCTCGATCGTCGACGACCTCTCCGGAGTCCTGGCGCACGCCGCCTACAACGGCGACGCGTCCGCCTCGACGGGAGCGGTCGCGCTGGACGACGAGGAGCTGGTGTGGAGCGGGAGCCTCGGAGTCGGCGAGCGCGTCATCATCACCTACTCGGTGACCGTGCACGGAGACGCCGGCGGCGAGACCCTTCGGAACGAGGCGGCCGGCTCCGCCACGCCACCCGGGGACGCGCCTCCGATCGAGACGCCCCCCTCGACGACGGAGCACCCGGTCAACGAACCCGGCTTCGAGATCCTCAAGACCGCGGCCCCCGGAGCGGGGACGGCCGTGGACCCCGGCGGCGTCGTCAGCTACACGCTGACGGGCGTGAACACCGGTGAGACCGTGCTCGATCCCGTCTCGATCGTCGACGACCTGTCGGGCGTGCTCGCGCACGCCGCCTACAACGGCGACGTCGCCGCCTCCAGCGGAGCGGTCGCGGTCGAGGGCGAGAAGCTGTCGTGGACGGGCGGGCTCGGGATCGGCGAGCGGGTCATCATCACGTACTCCGTGACGGTGAACGGCGACGCGGGCGGGGCGACCCTCGTCAACACCGCGGGCGGCTCTGCGACGCCGCCCGGGGGAAGCACCCTGACGCCGCCCCCCGTGGAGACGGAGCATCCGGTGAACGAGCCGGGCTTCGAGTTCACGAAGACGGCCGACCCGAGCTCGGGCACGTCCGTCGCCGCCGGCGGCATCGTGACCTACACGCTGACGGGCGTCAACACCGGTGCAACGGATCTGGAGCGCGTCGAGATCGTCGACGACCTCAGCCGGGTCCTGCAGCACGCCGCATACCGAGGAGACGCGGTCGCGCACATCGGCGATCGCGAGGCGGATGCGCCTTCGGTGGAGGGCAGCCGGCTCAGCTGGAGCGGGCCGCTCGCCAGTGGCGAGACCGTCACCGTCACCTACTCGGTTCGCGTGAACGACGACGCCGCGGGGCAGACGATGGTCAACCGCGCGAGCGCCTCGGCGACGCCTCCGGGAGGGGTGACGATCACTCCGCCGGAGACGTCGACGGAGCATCCGGTGAAGACCCAGCTGGCCGTCACGGGTGAGCGGGCGGTGCCCTGGCTCGCCGGGCTGGGCGCGCTTCTCCTCGCGGGCGGAGGGGTGCTGCTGGTGACGCGTCGTCGAGACTCGGCCCTCTAGGCGGGCTGAGAGCGTAGTCTCCCGCGGGAAAGAGGTCCGGGCATCGAATGCGTCGCATCCGATGCCCGGACCTCTTCTACACTGATGAGGAGCCGCTCGGGCGGCTCGACCCGGATGACAGGGGCGATCCGAGGAGGAAGTTCGGGGAATGGCGATCGAGGGGGTCCCCCGGATACCGTCGTGGGTGCTGTCGAGACATCGATTGAGCTCTCGCTTCGACGGCGCCGAGCCGATCATCGTCGCCCGCGCCCCGGCCGGGTACGGGAAGACCGTGGCCATGGCCCAGTGGGCCTCGACCACCGCGACGAGCGGCGTCTGGGTGCGGATCCGGGACCGGGAGATGGAATCCGCCGAGTTCGTCGAACTCCTCGCCGACGAGATGCGGGCCGCCGGCCTCCTCGAGGACGGGAACCCGCTGCGGCTGGCCTCCGAGGCGATGGCGGGCGGAGCGGATCCCTGGCAGCTGCTGCGGCGGGGGCTGCGCGGCGTTCCCGGCCCCCTGGCCCTCGCGGTCGACGGCATCGACGGTCTCCGCCGATCGACGCAGCTGGCTCTCGTCGACGCCGTCCGCGACCTCAGCACGCTGGAGCTCCGCGCGACCGCGCGCAAGCGCACGGTCCTCGACGAGCCGGCTCTGGCGCTGGACATGGAGCTGGCGACGCTGGAGGCCCCCGATCTGGCGCTCACCGCCGAGGAGGCGGCGCGGATCATGGCCGTGGACCCCCACTCCGACCTCGTGAACGAGGTGATGGCGCACGGAGGGGCTCCGCTCTTCGCGAAGCTTCTGGCCACGTCGCTCGGCGAGGCCGCGCAGCCCGCTCTGTCGGGCCGCACCCTCCCCGATCTCGTGGACTCGTTCATCCGGCTGCAACTGGAGTCCTCACCGGTGGATGAACCGTTCCTCCGCTTCGTGACGGCGACCTCGATCGCCGAGGCGATGGACCCGGATCTCGCAGCCCGGCTTCTGCGGATCGCGACCCGGAGGCCGGCGGGCGAAGCGAAGGCGGACGCCTCGGAGGAGCGCGCATCCGCACGGGCGCTCCTGGACCGCGCAGAGGCCGAGGGCCTCGGGCTCTGGAGCCCGGATGCGACCGGGGCCGCGACGTTCACCTACACCCCGCTCATCCGGGAGGCGTTCGAGCGACGACTGCGCGCGGAGCAGCCCCGGGAAGTGCCCGAGCTGGTCGGCGCCGTGGCCCGGTGGGAGCTGCGAGCGGGGCATCCGTTCTCCGCCCTCCGCCAGGCCGTCGAGTTCCACGACTGGACCTTCGCGTCCCGCGTCGTAAGGATGCACTGGAACGACCTGCTGCGGAATCACGGCCCGCAGCTGCGAGAGCTCTTCCGCGGCACTCCGCTCTCGGTGCTCCGCACCCATCCCTTCCTCACGATGCTGCTCGCCCTCGAGTACAACCGCACCGGGCGGAGCCGCCTGAGGGCGCTGGAGTACTTCGCCCTCGCGCGCTACGCCGCCCGGAAGCAGCGCGCCTCCGCGAGTCGGGCGGACCGGGCGGTGCTGCGTGCGATCGAGACGGCCTCCCTCAGGGTGAGCGGTCGGTTCGACGCAGCGCTGGGACCCGCGGTGGAGGGCTACGAGACGCTGCTCGCGATGAGTCCCTCCGACCGGGACGACCTGGGTCGGACGGAACCCACGCTGCTGAACCAGTACGGCACCACCTTCGTCTATGCGGGTCTCGACGAAGAGGCCCTCGCCGCCTTCTCCCGGTCGACCGCGGTGGGCGAGGCGCGAGGTCTCACGGGCGGCCTGCAGGGACTCGCGCTCTCCGCCGGCACCCTCGCGATCGCCGGAGACGGGCCCGAGGCGCGAGCGCTGCTGGAGCAGGCCAGCCGCCTCGAATGGCCGGACGGCTGGTTGACCGGGTACATGGGCAGCTTCATCCCTCTCGCGGAGGCGATGCTGGCGCTCGAGGCCTTCGACGCCGATGCGGCCGAGCGTCACCTCCGCTCGCTCGATCCCCACCGCGAAACGATCGAGCACTGGCCCCTGCTCGCGCACGCCGACGCGCTCGTGTCGCTCCTGCGCGGTGAGGTCGACCAGGCGCGCTTCCGGCTCCAGGCGGAGATCACCAGCCAGAACCGCCGCCGTGCGGTCGCACCGGAGACGCTCGCGCGCCTCGGTCGGACCTCCTCGCTGATCGAACTGGCGGCGGGGAACCCCCACGCGGCCGAGAAAGCGCTCGGGAAGCGGCAGTCCGCGGGCGGGGCAGTCGGCCGCGCCCGGATCAGTCTCGTCCGAGACAGGCCGGAAGAGGCCTTGCGGCTGCTCCTCGCCGCCGAGCGCCATCCCGCCCGGGCCCGGCCCTCGTCCCGTCGGATCGCCGAGGACCTGGCGCTCCGCGCGGGAGCGATGGCGCTGCTCGGGAACGAGGAACGCGCGGTGACGGCCACGCGCGCGGCGTTCGAGTTCCTGCGGGAGCGTCGGCAGGGGATGGCGCTGGCGATGGTGCCGCCGAAGGCCCTCGACGCCGTGTTCTCGCTGGTGGAGCGAGCCGGGCTCGCGGTGCACGACGCGCATCTCTCGCGCGGCCGGGTGCCCGGGATCATCGCCTCGACACGTCCGAAGTCGGCGTTCACTCCGCGCGAACTCGCCCTCATCGAGACGCTGCCGCGAACCCGGACCAACACCGAGCTCGCGCAGGCGCTCTCCATCTCCCTCAACACCGTCAAGACCCAGCTTCGCGGGCTCTACCGGAAGCTGGGTGTCGGGACGCGGGCGGAGGCTCTTGCCGCCCTCGCCGCGATGGGGTTCACGAGCGCCGATCCGGACGATATCCCTGCGCGTCTCGAGGAACCGTTCGAGTGAGCGCCGGGCCGATGAACCGCACGGCCGCGAGCGCGACCAGAGCGAGGACTCCGGCCGACATGTAGAGGGCGAGGTAGTTGTCGGCGCCCGTCGAGAGGGGGTCGGGCCCGGACGAGGAGAGCATCGCGACCGCGATGCCGGGCGCGACGGCCTGGGGGAGCGTCTCGGCGACGTTCAGCAGTCCCAGATACGTTCCGGCCCTGCCATCGGGGATCGTGCGGAGAGCGAGCGCGAGATCGACGGCGAAGTAGACCCCCATGGCGATTCCTCCGACGGCTGCGGCGAGCCAGAGCTGCGGTTCCCCGGACGCCGTGGCGCGCAGCATGCCGGCGAAGGCCAGACCCGCTCCCGACACGACCAGATAGGGGCCGTAGCGTCCTCGCCGCCCCGCCGCGAACCCCGCCGTCACCGCCGCCAGGACGATCCCCGTCCCACCCAGCAGGGTGGCCGCCGCGACCACCGGTGAGGCGGCTTCGGGTGACAGGCGTAAACGGGCCATCACGAAGTAGAGGGTGAAGGACGTCGCCAGGGAGAACGCCAGCTGCATGAGCAGGCGCTGCCCCCAGATCCAGACGAATGCGCGGTTGCGGAGGATCTCGCGCAGCTGACGCGCGCCCTCCCGTGAGAACGGCGGAGGAGTCGAGAGTCGAGGCGCAGGGTCGGAGATCACCGCGCAGCAGATCGTCGCGACGATGACGGCGGCAGACGGCATCGCGAGGATCAGGACGTCGAGCCGGGAGGGGACCATCGCGGCCAGCGCAAGCGGCGGGAGCGTCCCGAGGAACGCGGCGGCGCCGAACACCCCGGAGGCCGAGGCGCGCGTCCGCTCCTCCACCTGATCCCCGACGAAACCGGCGACGGCGGCGAGCGTGGCGTTGTATCCGGCCTGCGCGACCACCCAGGCCGCCGCGAGCTCCGCCACCGATGCGGCGTTCAGCAGCGCCGCGCTCGCTCCCCATCCTGCGAGGACCCCGCCGAGGAGCCACGGGCGCCGCCTGCCGAATCGGCTCCGGGTCCAGTCGGAGGCGATACCGAACACGGGATTCGCGAGGACGGCCGTCAGCGCCCCGCATGTGACGACGAAGGCCAGAGACGATGTCCGCTGACTCTCGGGAACGAGTCGCCCCACCAGCATCGGGAGACCGGTGATCGCGGGCGCCGTCAGCGAGCCGAGCGCCACGAGATTGACGGCGGCGAAGATCAGCACCCTCCGCACGCCGCCCCCGACCTCCCCCAGCGGCTCCCGGACATCGACGAGCCGTGCTCCTCAGCTTAGTCAAGGACCGAGCCTGCAGCGGCCCCGATGCGGTCATCGGGCGCGACTCCGGATCGCCCCTCCTGCTTCGGCGCCCTCGACGAGCGGACCTCCGAGGAGTTCGCGACTGTACCCAGCGGGCGCCGTTTCTTCAACCCTCTGAGCAGTCGGGCCGGGACCAGCCAGACTGAGGGCGAGCGGGTCGGACGGCCCGCCCCGCGCACCGCGGGACGCACCGAGGAGGAGCCATGGAATCGACACCGGACACATTCTCCGACGCCGGGGACGCGGACGCCGTGCGACCGCTTCGCGACGGCGACGCCACGGCGCCGGCGGACCCGGCGGCCGATCCGGCCCAGACCGAATGGGACCGGACGGAGGCGCTCGACAGCGCCGCGGCGGAGAACGACCCCGATCCGTCGATCGGCGACGACCCCGTCGGGACACCCGGCGGCGATCCCGAGATCCCCGCCGAGGACCTGCCCGATTCGGAGCTGCAGCCCGAGAGTCAGGGCGAGGATCCGCTGGTCGCCGAACTCGGGGAAGAGGGCGAGGGGGATCTCGCCCCCGAGGACCTCTGAGCGTCTCGGAGCTACGTCCGATCCGGCAGGGCCCGCTCGATCGCCGAGATCACGGCCGGATCGTCGGGGCGCGTGGCCGGACGGAAGCGCGTCACCCCGCCGTCGGGTGCGACGAGGAACTTCTCGAAGTTCCACTTCACCTTCCCCGCCCGCCCCGCCGCATCGGGCACGCGGCGGAGCTGCGCGTAGAGCGGATGCTTGTGCCTGCCGTTCACCTTCGTCTTCTCCATGAGGGGGAAGGTGACGCCGTAGGTCGTCGAGCAGAACTCCTTGATCCGCTCGGCGCTGCCCGGCTCCTGACCCATGAACTGGTTGCACGGGAAGCCGAGCACCGTGAAGCCGCGGTCGCCGTAGCGGCGCTGCAGCTCCTCCAGCTGCTCGTACTGGGGTGTGAGGCCGCATTTGGACGCGACGTTGACGACGAGCACCGCCTGATCGGCATAGGCGGCGAGCGAGGTCGCCTCCCCGTCGATCGTGGTCAGCGGGATCCTGCGGAGAGCTGCTGTATCGAGGCGCATGGCAGCATCGTACGCGCTGCAGCTCCGCCGAGGGCGGAGGTGGGGGAGGCGCGGCGGATCCGGATCAGAGCAGGTGCCCGCCGCCCGTGAGGCGCATGCGGTTCACGAGGTTCTTCACGTCCTGCGCGCGGCTCTTCGACGTGACGAGGAGCACGTCGGCGGTGTCGACCACCACGACGTCCTCCATGCCCACCAGGGCGACGAGGCGGTCGCTCTCCGACACGACGATGCCGCTCGAGGCGTCGGACAGCACCTGGGCGCCGTCGCCGAGCACGGCGAGGTCGCTCGAGCGGCCGCGGGTGAGCAGGTTCGCGACGGAGGCGAAGTCTCCGACGTCGTCCCAGTCGAAGTGCGCCGCGACGCACACCATCTTGCCGGCAGCGGCGGCCGGTTCGGCCACGGTGTAGTCGATCGCGATCTTCGGCAGCGCCGGCCACAGGCGCTCCCGCACCTGCGCGCCGCGGTCCGTGTCCCACGCATCCGCGATCTCGCGCAGCGAGCGCACCAGCTCGGGCTCCGCCAGCGCCATCTGGTCGAGCAGCACCGTGGCCTTCGCGATGAACATGCCGGCGTTCCAGAGATAGCTGCCGCGGAGCAGGTAGTCGGTCGCCGTCGCCTCGTCGGGCTTCTCCACGAACTCGGTGACCTCGTACACGTCGAAGGGCGCCAGGTCGCCGCGGGCCGAGCCGCAGGCGATGTAGCCGAAGCCGGTCGCCGGATGCGACGGATGGATCCCGATGGTGGCGATGTACCCCTGGTCAGCGGCCTGCACCGCGGTCGAGACGGCGCGCTGGAACAGCACGTCGCCCCGGATCACATGGTCGGCGGCGAAGGATCCGATGATCGCGTCGGGATCCCGGGTCTCGAGGATGGCCGCGGCGAGACCGATGGCCGCCGACGAGTCCTTCGGCTCGCTCTCGGTGATCAGGTTCTGCGCCAGGAGCTCCGGCAGCTGCTCGGTCACGGAGGCGCGATGCGCATTGCCCGTGACGACCATCACGCGCTCGGCGGGAGTGACGGGGGAGAGCCGATCCCAGGTCGCCCGCAGCAGGGAGTCGCCGCTGCCCGTGAGGTCGAGCAGGAACTTCGGGGCGTTCGCGCGGGAGAGCGGCCAGAGCCGGGAGCCGACGCCTCCCGCGGGGATCACGCAGGTGAGGCGCTCGAGAGCCGGAGTGCGGGCCGGTGAGAGGGCCTCGGAAGCAGCGGTCATGGGCACCAGCCTAACGATCGGATGTCGCTTGGTGGGAAATGCGGCGCGGCCCGGCCTCTGCGGACGGGAGCACCCGGGAAAGGTGCCATAATGGGGTCGCGGCAGATTCCCAGCTACGAGGCTGTCCGCGCACTCCTGCGCGGAACGCCTCGCACCGGAACCTGCGGCGTCGGCCGCCGGGGAGCCTGCCCGGTGGCGCAGGATCTTGAGGAGGATGCACGTGTCAGCCCAAACGGCAGCCGCCGCGCCAGCGGTCAAGAAGCGCAAGACGCCGGGTGGCACGCTCTACCGCGGCAACGAGGGCATGTGGTCGTGGGTGCTGCACCGCATCACGGGCGTCGCGATCTTCTTCTTCCTGCTCGTGCACGTGCTCGACACGGCGCTGATCCGCGTCAGCCCCGAGGCGTACAACGCCGTCATCGGCACCTACCAGACCCCGATCATGGGTCTCGGCGAGGTCGGCCTGGTCGGCGCCATCGTCTTCCACGCCTTCAACGGGATCCGCGTGATCCTGGTCGACTACTGGAGCCAGGGTGCCAAGCACCAGCGCGCGATGTTCTGGACCGTCGTCGTGCTCTGGGTGATCGTGATGCTGGCCTTCACGCCGCGTCACCTGATGAACGTCTTCGGGCACTGAGACGAGGGTGGAGCAGAACATGACCATGACGATCGAATCCCCGCGCTCGCAGACCCCCGCCAAGAAGCGCACCAACTGGGAGAAGTGGGGCTGGATCTACATGCGCGCCTCCGGCGTGCTGCTGGTGGTGCTGATCTTCGGCCACCTCTTCTCGAACCTGATGGTGGGCGACGGCGTCGCCGCCATCGACTTCGGTTTCGTCGGCGGCAAGCTCGCGAACCCCTTCTGGCAGGTCTGGGACGTGCTGCTGCTGTGGCTGGCCCTGATCCACGGCACGAACGGCATGCGCACGATCGTGAACGACTACGTCTCGCGCCCCGGGCTCGCCAAGGCCCTGAAGGTCGCCCTCTTCCTCGCCGCGGCCCTGCTGATCGTGCTGGGCACGCTCGTGGTGTTCACGTTCGACCCCTGCCCCGCCGGCGCGGATCCCGAGCTGCTCGCCTCGTTCTGCACGGCGTCCTAAAGACTTCACCGAAACCGATACGGAGATCAGAATCTCGTGACTAGCAACACCCACCAGGGCGAGGAAGTGACCGTCAAGGACGGTGTCACCTACCACCAGTTCGACGTCGTGATCGTCGGCGCCGGCGGCGCGGGCATGCGCGCCGCCATCGAGGCCGGCCCCAAGGCGAAGACCGCGGTCATCACGAAGCTCTACCCGACCCGCTCGCACACGGGCGCGGCCCAGGGCGGCATGGCGGCGGCCCTCGCGAACGTCGAGGACGACAACTGGGAGTGGCACACCTTCGACACGGTCAAGGGCGGCGACTACCTCGTCGACCAGGACGCTGCCGAGATCCTCGCCAAGGAGGCGATCGACGCGGTCATCGACCTCGAGAACATGGGCCTGCCCTTCAACCGCACGCCCGAGGGCAAGATCGACCAGCGCCGCTTCGGCGGGCACACGCGCGACCACGGCAAGGCGCCCGTGCGCCGCGCCTGCTACGCGGCAGACCGCACGGGTCACATGATCCTGCAGACGCTGTTCCAGAACTGCGTGAAGCTGGGCGTCAACTTCTTCAACGAGTTCTACGTGCTCGACCTCGTCATGACGGGCGAGGGCAAGGACCGCAGGCCCGCCGGCGTGGTGGCCTACGAGCTCGCGACGGGCGAGCTGCACGTCTTCCAGGCGAAGTCCGTCGTCTTCGCGACCGGCGGCTTCGGCAAGATCTTCAAGACCACCTCGAACGCGCACACCCTCACCGGAGACGGCGTCGGCATCGTCTGGCGCAAGGGGCTGCCGCTCGAGGACATGGAGTTCTACCAGTTCCACCCCACGGGCCTCGCCGGCCTGGGCATCCTCCTGACCGAGGGCGCCCGAGGCGAAGGCGCCATCCTCCGCAACGCGAGCGGCGAGCGCTTCATGGAGCGCTATGCGCCGACCATCAAGGACCTCGCCCCGCGAGACATCGTGGCCCGCTGCATGGTGCAGGAGGTCCTCGACGGGCGCGGCGCCGGCCCCCACAAGGACTACGTCTACCTCGACTGCACCCACCTGGGCGCCGAGGTGCTCGAGACCAAGCTGCCCGACATCACCGAGTTCGCGCGCACCTACCTGGGCGTCGACCCCGTCACCGAGCCGGTCCCGGTGTTCCCGACGGCCCACTACGCGATGGGCGGCATCCCGACGAACGTCGACGCCGAGGTGCTGATGGACAACGACACCGTCGTGCCCGGCCTCTTCGCGGCGGGCGAGTGCGCCTGCGTCTCGGTGCACGGCTCGAACCGCCTCGGCACGAACTCGCTGCTCGACATCAACGTCTTCGGCAAGCGATCGGGCAACCGCGCCGCCGACTACGCGAACGGCGCCTCCTTCGTCGAGCTCCCGGAGGATCCCGCACGGGAGATCCGCGACCTCGTCGACCGCTTCCGCACGGGCACCGGCACCGAGCGCGTCGCCGACCTCCGCAAGGAACTGCAGGAGACGATGGACCGCGGTGCTCAGGTGTTCCGCACCGAGGAGTCGCTGACCGAGGTGCTCGGCGTGATCCACGACCTGCGCCTGCGCTACAACAACGTCGGCGTGCAGGATCGCGGCAAGCGCTACAACACCGACCTGCTCGAGGCCATCGAGCTCGGCTTCCTGCTCGACCTCGCCGAGGTGCTCGTCTTCGCCGCTCGCAACCGCAAGGAGAGCCGCGGCGGGCACATGCGCGACGACTACCCCAAGCGCGACGACGAGAACTACATGAAGCACACCATGGCGTACCTCTCCGGCGATCCGCACTCCGCGGATCCGGAAGACCACATTCGCCTGGACTGGAAGCCGGTGGTCGTCACGAACTACCAGCCGATGGAGAGGAAGTACTAGGACGATGAGCACCGCAACCGCCGAAGCCGCGGCTCCCGTCGAGGACGCCCCCCAGCCGTTCAACGTCACCCTGCTGATCCGGCGCTACAACCCCGAGGTGAAGGACGAGGCGTACTGGGAGGACTTCGACGTCCCCATGTACCCGACCGACCGCATCCTCGACGCGCTGCACAAGATCAAGTGGGATCAGGACGGCACGCTCTCGTTCCGCCGCTCATGCGCGCACGGCATCTGCGGATCCGATGCGATGCGCATCAACGGCCGCAACCGGCTCGCGTGCAAGACCCTGATCAAGGATCTCGACATCTCCAAGCCGATCTACGTCGAGGCGATCAAGGGGCTGCCCCTCGAGAAGGACCTCATCGTCGACATGGAGCCGTTCTTCGCCTCCTATCGCGAGGTGCAGCCGTTCCTCGTCGCGAGCTCGGCCCCCGAGCCCGGCAAGGAGCGCATCCAGGACATCGCCGCGCGCGAGCGCTTCGACGACACGACCAAGTGCATCCTCTGCGCCGCGTGCACCTCGTCCTGCCCCGTCTTCTGGACCGACGGCCAGTACTTCGGCCCGGCCGCGATCGTCAACGCGCACCGCTTCATCTTCGACTCGCGCGACGACAACGCGCAGGTGCGCCTCGACATCCTGAACGACACCGAGGGCGTCTGGCGCTGCCGCACCACCTTCAACTGCACGGACGCCTGCCCGCGCGGCATCCAGGTCACGAAGGCGATCGCCGAGGTCAAGGCGGCCATCCGCACCGGCAAGACCTCCTAGCCGGCGCTCGTCCGCCGCGAGTTCCGATGACGAAGCCCCGGGATCCCGACGCTCACGCGAGCGCGGATCCCGGGGCTTCGTCGTCCCGGGCCTCCCGTCGCCGCCTGCTCGACGCCCGCCCACCGCGGAGCGAGGCGGAGATCGGCCGCACGCGCGAACTCATCGCCGAGGGGCGGCAGCGGTGGCAGTGGGCGCGGCGCACCCGCGTGTGGCGTACCGTGTCCCGCTTCACCCAGGTGGGCGGCGGCGTGCTCTCCGCGGGGATGAGCTATCAGGCGCTGTTCGCGGTGTTCGCCGGGCTGTGGCTCGGATTCAGCGTGCTCGGCATCTGGCTGCGCGGGCGCACCGAGCTGCTCGACACCCTGGTCCAGCAGCTCAACCTGCTCGTGCCCGGCCTCATCGGCGACGACGGCAGCAGCCTCGTCTCGCTCCACAGCCTGCTGAACGCGCCCGCGGTGAGCATCGGCAGCGTCGTCGCCGGTGCATCGCTCGCGTTCGTCGCGGTGCTGTGGTTCACGGGGACGCGGCGGGCGATCCGGATCATCTTCGGGCTCGAGGTCAAGGAGTACCGCAACTGGTTCCTCCTGAAGATGCGCGACCTCGTGCTCGCGGTGTGCTTCTCGCTCGCGATCCTCGTCTCCGCAGGCCTCACGGTCGTGAGCTCCAACCTCTTCGACGTTCTGCTCGACTGGCTGGCCTGGGATCCCGACAGCTGGATCGTCGGCGGACTCGGCACGTTCGCGCGCTACGCCGCGATGTACGTCTTCGACGCGGTCGTGCTCATGGCGATGTTCCGCTTCCTCGCGGAGATCCGGGTGCCCCGCGCGCACCTGCTCATCGGCTGCGCGCTGGGGGCGGGAGTCACCTTCCTGCTGAAGATCGCCGGTGCCGCGGCGCTCGGCGGGGCGTCGAGCAACCCGCTGCTCGCGTCCTTCGCGGTCTTCGTCGGTCTGCTGCTGTGGTTCAACTTCATCTGCCGCGCGCTGCTGCTGACCGCGTCGTGGATCGCCACGGGGGAGGACGCCGAGCTGGGGCGGCCCGAGGCGCCGGTGTAGCATTCCCGCTATGGGAGTCTCGACGACCGGCTCCGAGGGGGCGCGCTCGCTGATCGCTGACCTCCGCGCAGCGGTCGACGGCGAGGTCGACGCGTCCTCGCGGCGCAGAGCCGAGTACTCGAGCGACGCGTCCAACTACCGCGTCGTCCCGGAGGTCGTCGTCTTCCCGCGCGACGCCGACGACGCCGTCGCCGTCGTCGAGCTCGCGCTCGCGACGGGAACGCCGCTCACCAGCAGGGGCGCGGGGACGTCGGTGGCGGGCAACGCCGTCGGTCCCGGCATCGTGATGGACTTCTCGCGCCACATGCACCGCATCCTGGAACTCGATCCCGAGGCGCGGACCGCGGTGGTCGAACCGGGAGCCGTGATGGGCGCCCTCCAGCGGGCCGCGCGACCCCACGGGCTGCGGTTCGGGCCGGATCCCTCCACCTGGGCCCGCTGCACGATCGGGGGGATGATCGGCAACAACGCCTGCGGCTCGCACTCGCTCTCCTTCGGGCGGACGGTCGACAACGTGCTCGACCTCGACGTCGTCGACGGCCGCGGGCGTCGTTTCCGCGGCTCGGCGGGCATCGACGCCGTCGAGGGGCTCGAGGAACTCGTGCGCGCCGACCTCGCGACGATCCGCACCGAGCTCGGCCGCTTCGGCCGGCAGGTGTCGGGGTACTCGCTCGAGCACCTCCTGCCGGAGCATCGGGGGGATCTGACGAAGGCGCTCGTCGGCACCGAGGGAACCTGCGTCGTGGCCTTGGAGGCGACCGTGAGCCTCGTGGAGTCGCCGTTCGACCCCGTGCTCCTCGTGCTCGGGTACCCGAGCATGATCGACGCCGCCGACGCCGTGCCCGCCCTCCTGGCGCATCGCCCGGGGGCGATCGAGGGCCTCGACGCCCGCCTCGTGGACACGGTCAGGCGCCGGCACGGAGCGGGCTCCGTCGCCGCGCTGCCCGACGGGGCGGGGTGGCTGCTCGTCGAGCTGTCGGGCGAGGACCGGCGCGCGACGATGGAGCGCGCCGAGCGGGTGTTCCGGGACTCCGGCGCGGTCGGCTCCCGCGTCTTCCCCGACGCGCGGAGCGCCAGGCCGATCTGGCGCATCCGCGAGGACGGCGTGGGCCTCGCGGGGAGGACGCCCGAGGGGAAGCAGGCCTGGCCGGGGTTCGAGGATGCGGCTGTCCCCGCCGAGCGGCTCGGGGCCTACCTGCGCGATCTCGACGAGCTGCTCGTGCAGCACGGAGTGACCGGCATGCCCTACGGCCACTTCGGCGACGGCTGCATCCACCTGCGCCTCGATCTCCCCCTGGAGAAGGACGGTGCGGCGCTGCGCGCCTTCATGGAGGACGGCGCCCGCCTCGTCGCCGCCCACGGCGGTTCGATCTCGGGGGAGCACGGCGACGGTCGGGCCCGGAGCGAGCTGCTCTCACACATGTACTCCTCCGACGCCCTCCGCGCGTTCGCCGGCTTCAAGGGCCTCTTCGATCCGCGGAACCTCCTGAACCCGGGGGTGATCGTCGACCCCGCCCCGCTGGACCTGCAGCTGCGGCGGCCCGCGGCCCTGCCGATGCCGACGCCTGGGGGGTTCTCGTTCTCGCACGACGACGGCGACTTCACGCGCGCGGTGCACCGCTGCGTCGGCGTCGGGAAGTGCCGGGTCGCGGATCCCGCGGTGGGAGGCTTCATGTGCCCCTCCTACCGCGCCACGGCGGACGAGAAGGACTCGACACGGGGGCGCGCGCGGGTGCTGCAGGAGATGGCGAACGGTTCGCTGGTCGTCGACGGCTGGCGCTCGCAGGAGGTCGAGGAGTCGCTCGACCTCTGCCTCTCGTGCAAGGCGTGCTCGAGCGACTGCCCGGCCGGAGTGGACATGGCGACCTACAAGGCCGAGACGCTGTACCGGAGATACCGCGGCAGACTCCGCCCCGTCAACCACTACGTGCTGGGGTGGCTGCCCCGCTGGACGAGACTGGCGGCGCCGTTCGCGGGACTCGTGAACGCGGCCATGCGCATAGGTCCGCTGCGCCGGATCGCCCTGCCGCTCGGAGGAATGGACGCCAGGCGCGAGGTGCCGCGCTTCGCCGAGCGGACCTTCACCGCCGAGCGCGGGCGCGGCATGCGAGCCGCGCCCGAGTCGCGAGGCGCCCGGACCGCGGTCGCGGGCGCCTCGCCTCGCCCGCGCGTCCTGCTCTGGACGGACACGTTCAGCGACCACTTCTCCCCGCCCATCGCGCACGCGGCGGTGAGCGTGCTCGAGGCGTGCGGCTTCGAGGTGCTCACGCCGCAGCGCTCCGTCTGCTGCGGTCTCACCTGGATCAGCACCGGGCAGCTCGACGGCGCCCGCGCCCGGCTGGGAAGGCTGCTCGACGAGCTCCACCCCTACGTCGATGCGGGGATCCCCGTCATGGGGCTCGAGCCGTCGTGCACGGCGGTGCTGCGGTCGGACCTGCCCGAGCTCTTCCCCGACGATCCCCGCGCCGCAGGGCTCGCCGCGAGGACCCTCACGCTGGCCGAGCTGCTGAGCGCGCACGCGCCCGCCCATCCGCGGACGTGGGCCGCCGGGTCGCTCGCGGGCTGGCGCATCGTCGTCCAGCCGCACTGCCACCAGTACGCGGTGATGGGCTACGGGGCCGACGCGGAGCTGCTGCGCGAGCTGGGCGCGGAGGTGCGGACCCTGGGCGGGTGCTGCGGTCTGGCCGGCAACTTCGGGATGGAGCGCGGGCACTACGAGGTTTCGGTCGCCGTCGCGGAGCAGCAGCTGCTCCCGGCGCTGCGGGAGCTCGAGGAGGGCGACGTGTTCCTCGCCGACGGCTTCTCGTGCCGCACGCAGGCCGGCCAGCTGGCGGGCGCGGAGGGCGTCCACCTCGCCGAGCTGCTCGCCGCGACGCTGCGCTGAGGCGGGCTCGCGGCGGGCCGCCTCCAGCGGGGGATCTGCCGTCAGCGGAACCGAAAAGGCGACCCGGGTTCCGCTGGAGGCATATCCGCCGCTGGGGAGCCGCGTTCAGGCGGGACGCTCGTGCGCGGCGAGCAGGATCCGCTCGGACGCGACGAGGTAGTCCTCGAGCGCGGAGGCGGCCGCGTCGGGCTCCCCCGCCTCGAGGCGGTGCAGGATCTCCGCGTTGCGGTCGAGGAAGGGCGCGTACAGGCGGGCGGGGTCGTCGACCAGGCCGAAGGAGAGCCGCAGCTCGGCCGCGAGCTGCCGGTAGAGGTGGGCGAGCCTGGGGCTGTCGGTGAGCGACACGACGGCCGCGTGGAAGGCGAGGTTCGAGCTCCCGACCCCGCGCCAGTCGCCGCGCTCGCGGGCTCCGGTGGCCGACTCCACGGCGTCGCGCATCAGCGCCACGGCCGGGTGCGAGGGGGAGGCCTCGCGCACCGCCTGGCACTCGACGAGTCGGCGGACGCGGAAGAGGTCGACGATCGAGGCCGCGGTCGGGATCGCCACGAGGGCGCCGCGATGGGGGATCTGCGAGATCAGACCCTCCTGGCTGAGCATGCGGAACGCCTCGCGCAGCGTGTTGCGCGAGACGTCGAGCCGGGCCGCGAGCTCGGCCTCGCGCAGACGGTCTCCCGGGGCGAGCGCGCCGTCGGCGATGAGCTCCCGGAGCGCGTCCGCCGACCGCTGCGCCCTCGAGCCGGCGGATCCGGGCTCCGGGGCGGCCGTGGGAGAGGGCATACGGGCGATTGTAGTGCCCGGGCGCGAGCGGGCGTGCCCGCGATCCTCCTCGTCCGATTTCCCCGGATCCAAATTGTTCAACAAAGCGCTTCACTTTGCTCAACAGGACGTGTATTCTCGAGAGCAGTTCATCCGCGCTTATGGCAGGTGTTCGGCGGTGTGATGGGCGATCCCGCCTCGGCGCCGACGGCCCGGCGCGGGGCATCGAGACGAAGCTGGCAAGGAAGCGGGGAAGCACATGCGCATCGACCTCAACAGCGATCTGGGCGAGCACTACGGCGCGTGGCGCATGGGCGACGACGAGACCATGCTCGGCATCGTCACCAGCGCCAACGTGGCCTGCGGCTTCCACGCCGGCGACCCGCTGGCCATCAGGGGCACGCTCCGATCCGCCGCCGAGCAGGGCGTCTCGGTCGGCGCCCACGTCGGCTACCCCGACCTCGTCGGCTTCGGCCGTCGCCCGCTGAACCCCACGAACGCCGAGCTCGAGGCCGACGTGCTCTACCAGATCGGCGCGCTGCGATCCCTCGCCCGCGCCGAGGGCACGGAGGTGCGCTACGTGAAGCCGCACGGCGCGCTCTACAACACGATCGCCCACGACGAGCGGCAGGCGGCGGCGGTCATCGCGGCGATGCGGGCCGAGGGATCGGGCCTGCCGCTCGTCTGCCTGGCGGGCACCCCCATCGTCGCCCAGGCCGAGGCCGCGGGGCTCACGGTGGTGCTCGAGGCCTTCGCCGACCGCGCCTACGAGCCGAACGGCGCCCTGGTCTCGCGGCGGGAGCCGGGCTCCGTGCTGCACGACCCCGCGGAGGTCGCCGAGCGGATGCTGCGCCTCGTGCAGGAGGGCCGGATCACCGCCCGGGACGGCAGCGACGTCGAGGTGCGCGCGCAGTCCATCTGCGTGCACGGAGACAGCGCCGGCGCCGTGCAGATGGCGGTCGCAGTGCGGGATCGCCTGCGGGGCGCCGGCGTCGAGCTCGCGGCATTCGCGGGCGCCCGGTGACCGGAGCCGGGCCGGCCGCCTCCCGCGGTGCGCTGCGGACGCCCCGGCTGCGCGCCTCGGGCGACGAGTCGGTGCTGCTCGACTGCGGCAGCCTCGAGGGCGCCCTCGGCGTGCTGGAGGCGCTCGACTCCGCCCGGGCGGCCGGCGCACTCGACGTGGTCGAGCTCGTGCCGGCCGCCGAGACCGTGCTCGTGCGCGGGGGCGAAGCGCGCGACCCGCGGGTCTTCG
The DNA here is from genome assembly GCF_016522505.1 of Leucobacter chromiisoli. Lineage (GTDB taxonomy): Bacteria > Actinomycetota > Actinomycetes > Actinomycetales > Microbacteriaceae > Leucobacter > Leucobacter chromiisoli. Next base: position 56,988 of record NZ_JAEHOH010000021.1, read on the forward strand.
CGGCGCGGCTGAGCGGCCTCCTCGCCGGTGCCGGCGGCGGCGCGGGCCGGGCCGCCGAGGCGCCGGGCACGGTGATCCCCGTGCGCTACGACGGGGCGGATCTCGCCGAGGTCGCCGAGCTGACCGGCATGAGCGTCGATCAGGTGATCGAGCGCCACACGGCCGCGGAGTACACGGTCGCCTTCACCGGCTTCGCGCCGGGCTTCGCCTATCTCTCGGGGGGCGATCCCGCGCTCGCGGTGCCGCGCCGGCCGTCTCCGCGGCCGCGGATCCCGGCGGGCGCCGTCGCCATCGCCGGCCGGTTCTCTGGGGTGTACCCGCGGCCCAGCCCGGGCGGCTGGCAGCTGCTCGGCCGCACCGACTACCCGATGTGGGATCTCGGCCGCGAGCAGCCCGCCGCACTGATCCCGGGCGGGCGCGTGCGCTTCGCAGCGACGCGGGAGGAGGCGCGCGCGGCCGATCCCCGCGCGACGGGCGCCCGGAGCGTCGGCGACCCCGGCCCGGCCCGGCCCGACGACGGCGCGTCGGGCGCCTCCGAACCTCGCTCGGAGAGCGCGCCGGGCCTCGCCTCCCCGCCCGCGCTGATCGTGCGGGATCCCGGGCTGCAGACCCTCGTCCAGGACGCCGGCCGCCCCGGCCTCGCCGAGCTCGGCGTGAGCGCCTCGGGCGCGGCCGATCGCGGTGCGCTCGTGCGCGCCAACCGCCTCGTCGGCAACGCCCCGGGCGCCGCGGTGCTCGAGCTCGGGCACGGCGCCTTCGCCGCGGAGGCGGCAACCGTCTCGGTGATCGCGCTCGCGGGCGCCCCGCGCGCGGGCCGCATCGCGGGACCGTTCGGGGTCCGGAGCGTCGCCGCGGACCGCGCCTTCCGCATCGATCCCGGGGAGCGGCTCGAGCTCGGCCCGCCCGAGCGGGGCCTGCGCACCGTGCTCGCCATCCGCGGCGGCGTGCTCGCGCCGCTCACCCTGGGCAGCGCCTCGCGCGACACCCTGGCCGGGCTCGGCCCCGATCCGCTGGCCGAGGGCGCCGAGGTCCGCGCGGCGGAGGGGGCCGCGTCCGCGGTCGTCGGCGCGGTGGGCGAACCCGAGCCGCAGGGCGAGCCGCTGCCCGCGCCGGGCGAGACCTCCGTGCTCGAGGTCGTCCCCGGCCCGCGCGACGACTGGTTCGACGAGGCCGGCATGACCCGCCTCTGGGAGAACGAGTGGCGGGTGAGCCCGCGCAGCGACCGGGTCGGCCTCCGCCTCGAGGGGAGTCCCCTGACCCGCGCCGAGGGGTTCCGCGAGCTCGAGCTGCCGAGCGAGGGCCTCGTCACCGGATCGATCCAGGTGCCGCCCGACGGGCAGCCCGTGCTGTTCCTCGCGGACCGTCCCCTCACCGGCGGCTATCCCGTCGTCGGCGTCGTCCGCGAGCGCGACCTCGACCTCGCCGCCCAGCTGCCGCCCGGAGCGCTCGTCCGCTTCCGCCGCGCGGATCGCGCGCCCGCGGCCGAGGCCCGGAGCGCGGCGGATCGCGCACCCGCAGACCCACCCGAAGCGCCCGCACGGCCCACCCCCGAGGAGACCCGACCATGACCCACAGCAGCGCGAGCGAGATCGGCGCCGTCCTGATCGCCAACCGCGGCGAGATCGCGGTGCGCGTGGTGCGCGCCGCGCGCGAGGCCGGCATGCGGTCGATCGCCGTGTACGCGGATCAGGACGCCGACGCCCTGCACGTGCGCCTCGCCGACGAGGCCTACGCCCTCGAGGGGACGACGCCCGCCGAGAGCTACCTCGACATCGCCAAGCTGCTCGCCGCCGCCGAGCGCTCGGGCGCCGACGCGGTGCACCCGGGGTACGGCTTCCTCTCCGAGAGCGCCGCATTCGCGCGGGCGGTGGGCGAGGCCGGCCTCACCTGGATCGGCCCCGACCCCGAGACCATCGAGCTGCTGGGCGACAAGGCCAGGGCCCGCGCGCTCGCCCAGCAGGTCGGCGCGCCGCTCGTGCCGGGAACCAACGAGCCCGTGGCGGATGCCGCGGAGGTGATCGCGTTCGCCGACGTGCACGGCCTGCCCGTCGCCATCAAGGCGGTGCACGGGGGCGGCGGCCGCGGCATGCGGGTGGTGCGGGAGCGGGATCGGATCGCCGAGGCCTACGAGTCGGCGGTGCGCGAGGCGCGGACCGCCTTCGGCCAGGGCGACTGCCTGGTCGAGCGCTTCCTCGAGCGGCCGCGCCACATCGAGGCGCAGGTGCTGGGAGACCGGCACGGCCGCGTCGCGGTGCTCGGCACGCGCGACTGCTCGCTGCAGCGCCGCAACCAGAAGCTGGTCGAGGAGGCCCCCGCCCCGTTCCTCCCGGACGAGCTGCGGGAGCGCATCCATCGCGCTGCCGCCGACATCTGCGCCGCGGCCGGCTACGTCGGTGCCGGCACCGTCGAGTTCCTGCTCGGCGCCGACGGCACCCTGTCGTTCCTCGAGGTCAACACCCGTCTGCAGGTCGAGCACCCGGTGACGGAGATGGTCACCGGCATCGACCTGGTGCAGGAGCAGTTCCGCGTCGCCGCGGGCGAGCCCATGGACGTGCCGGCCGAGATCCCGGCCTTCGGGCACGCGTTCGAGTTCCGCATCAACGCCGAGGATCCGGCGCTCGGGTTCCTGCCGACGCCCGGCGCGCTCACCCGGTTCGATCCCCCCTCGGGGCAGGGGGTGCGTCTCGACGCGGGCTTCACGGCCGGGCAGACCGTGCCGGGAACCTTCGACTCCCTGCTCGCGAAGCTCGTCGTGTGGGGGCGGGATCGCGATGAGGCGCTGGCCCGGTCGCGCCGCGCGCTCGGGGAGTTCGCCGTCGAGGGCGTCGCCACCGTGCTGCCGTTCCACCGCTTCGTGGTCGCGGATCCGGCGTTCACCGCCGTCGGCGGCCCCGGAGGGGCGTCGGGGTTCGGCGTGCATACGCGCTGGATCGAGGAGGAGTGCACGGCCGACTTCGCGGCGGCCGAGGCGGTGCCGGAGCCGGCTGCCGCCCGGCTGGTCCGCGTGCCGATCGAGCTCGACGGGCGCAGGGCCGTGCTCGGGCTGCCCGGGTCGCTGCTCGCGACGCTCGGGACCGCCGGGGCCTCAGGCGCCGCGGACGCTGCGGGTGCGGAGGGCGATGAGCTCGGGGGCGATCGGGACGCGGCCGCGGATCCCGGCGCGGTGCTCGCCCCGTTCACCGGCACGCTGAGCGCCTGGAAGGTCGACGCGGGTGCCTGGGTCGACGAGGGGGAGACGGTCGCGATCGTCGAGGCGATGAAGATGGAGGTCCCCGTGCGGGCGCCGCGCGCGGGAGTGCTGCGCCGGAGCGCCGAGGCGGGCGAGACGGTCGCCGCCCGGGCGCTCATCGGTTCGATCGAGGCCTGAGGGCGGGCGAGACGGTCGCCGCCCCGGCGCTCAGTGGTGGTGGCGCCGACCGGCGGCGCGCGCGGCGCGCAGCTCGGCGATCGCGGCGGGCAGCGCCGCGGCCACGTCGGCGGCGGTGATGGGGCCGCCGCGCGGCGACTCGGCCTCGCCGGGAGCGGCGTCGCCGGAGGCGCGCCTCGCGGCGGCGTCGTGCAGCACGGCCGCGCTCGCGCCGATCGCCCCGAGGACCTCGGGGTCCTCGCGCACCACCGCGGCGTTGGCCGCGATCAGCGCGCCCAGGATGCCCGCCAGCACGTCCCCCGTGCCCGCCGTCGCGAGCCACGGGGTCGCGGGGCCGGAGAGCATCGTCTGTCCGCCCGGTGTCGCCGTCACCGTGGTCGAGCCCTTGAGCAGCACGGCGACTCCGAGACACTCAGCGAGGCGTGACGCGGCCGAGGCGAGGGCGTCGATGCGGGGAGGGCGGTCGCTTCCGCCCCTGCCCCGCGCCGGCCAGCCGCGCGGGCGCTCGCCGAGCCCCGCGGCCCGCCACAGGCGGAGGAACTCCCCACGGTGCGGGGTGAGGATCGCGGGGGCGCCGAGCCGCGCCGGCGCGTCGGAGCGCTCCGTCTCGCCGGACGGCGCCGTCTCCCCGGCAGCCGCGGGGGCGCCGTCGCTCGCGCCGCCCGGGGCCGCCCCGAGGGCCAGCTGGAGGGCACCGGCGTCGACGACCACGGGGGCCGGCCCCGCGAGCAGCGCGAGCAGGGCTTCCCGCTCCTCGTCGGAGCGGGCCTCGGGGTCGGTGCCCGAGCCGATGAGCCAGGCGTCGCAGCCGCCCGAGGGCCCGGATCCCTCGCCGAAGACCGTCTCGGGATGCGCCGCGAGCACCGCGGCGGCGGGTGACGGCAGGCCGAAGCGGTCCACCGAGGCATCGCGCGACGGCACGTAGCGCAGCATGCCGAGCCCGGTCCGCCATGCGGCCGAGACGCCCAGCACGGCGGCACCGGGATAGGCGACCGAGCCGGTGCGCACCCCGAGAACGCCGCGTCGGTACTTGTCGGAGACGGGCGACGGCGCCGGGATCCAGGCTGCGGCGTGCTCGGCGTACCAGTGCTGCTGCGCCGGAGCGCGTGCGGGATCCAGCGCGCCCTCCGCCGGGCCCGCGGCCCGACGCGCGCGACGCCCCGGCTGCGCCGTCATCGGGCGCCCGCCCAGGTGAGCGAGGCGTCGAGGAACTCCCGCGCCGAACGTTCGATCCGCTGCAGGGCCTCCTCCGTCGCCCGCCGCCGCTCGGCGGCGCCTCCGGAGTCGCTGAACGCGTCGAGGTACACCTTGAGCTTCGCCTCGGTGCCGCTGGGGCGGATCATGACGCGGCAGCCGTCGGCGAGGTCGTAGCGCAGCACGTTCGCGGGGACGGCGGCGAGGCCGGGGTCGAGGAGATCCGCCGCGGCGGAGACGGCGACTCCGCCGAACTCCTCCGGCGGTGTCCGCCGCAGCCGCTGCGACAGCGCCTCCGAGTCGGCCATGGAGTCGAGGCGCACCGTGATCTGGGCGCTCGCGAAGTGCCCGAAGCGCTCGCTCGCCTCGTCGAGGCGGTCCCAGACCGTCCGGCCCTCGGCGGCGAGCTCCCGAGTCAGCGCGATGGCGTCGGCCGCCGCCGAGATGCCGTCCTTGTCGTGCACGACCTCCGGGTGCGTGAGGTATCCGAGCGCCTCCTCGAACCCGAACACCAGGTTCGGCACGCGGGCGACCCACTTGAAGCCGGAGAGCGTCTCGGCGTAGTCGAGGCGGTAGGCGCGGGCGACGGCGCGCAGGGCCGGCGAGGAGACGATCGTGCAGGCGAGCGCGCCGGGGGAGCCGCCGCGCATCCGGGCGTGGCGCTCGGCGGCGCGCCAGCCGAGGAGCAGGCCGAGCTGGTTGCCGGTGAGCGCGCGATAGCCCTCCGGCGAGCCGGGGTGGGGGGCGGCCACGGCGAGCCGATCGGCGTCGGGATCGTTGGCGACGACGAGGTCGGCCCCGATCTCGCGGGCGGTGCGGAATGCGAGGTCGAGCGCTCCGGGCTCCTCGGGGTTCGGGAACGCGACCGTGGGGAAACCGCCGTCGGGGCGATCCTGCTCGGGCACGGCGACCACTCCGGGCAGACCGGCCGCCGCGAAGAGGCGCCTCGCGGGAGCCGAGCCCACCCCGTGCATCGCGGTGTACACGACCCTGAGCTCCGGCGACGCGGCGCGGGGCGCAGCCGCACCGGATGCCGGCGCAGCCGCGCCCGCGAGCAGCGCCGTCGCGGTCGCGTCGACGTAGGCCTCCAGCACGTCGTCTCCGGCGACGGCGTAGTCGGACGACCGGGGGAGCTCCGCGACGGGGCGATCCGCGGCGGATGCGATGCGCGCGGCGATCTCCCCGTCGATCGGGGGGACGATCTGGGCGCCGTCGTCGGCGTCTCCGAGGTACACCTTGTAGCCGTTGTCCCGCGGCGGATTGTGGCTCGCCGTGATCATCACGCCGGCCGAGACCCCGAGACGGCGGACGGCGAACGCCGTCACCGGAGTGGGCAGCGGCTCCGGGAGCAGCGTCACCGCGACTCCGGCCCCGGCCAGGATCTCGGCCGCGTCGCGGGCGAACACGTCGGAGTTGACCCTGCCGTCGTAGCCGATCACGGCCGAGGGCCGCTCGCTCGTCTCCCCGGCCGCGGCGCGCTCGCGGAGGAACGCGGCGAAGCCCGCGCTGGTCTGGGCCACCACGACGCGGTTCATGCGGCGCGGGCCGGGGCCGAGGCGGCCCCGCAGCCCCGCGGTGCCGAACGCGAGCCGTCCGCCGAACGCATCGGCCAGCTCGTCTCGGGCGGCGGCGTCGCCGGCCTCGGTGCGGCGCATCAGATCCTCGGCCTCGGCCCGGGTCTCGGGATCCGGATCCTGGTCGACCCACGCCCTGGCCAGTCTCACCAGCTGCTCGTCCGAATCCGCCATAGCCGTCCTCTCCTTCGGGCAGGCCCCCGCGGGTTCACGCTACCACCCGCGGAGCGCGGGCTCCTGGGCGACGGGTTGTGCCGGGAGAGGAGGAACTGTACAGTGAGCCTGACTTTACTGAACAGGGTGTTCAGTGCGGGAGGAATCGTGAGCGAGACCCTGAGCGGCGAGACCCTGAGCGGCGAAGCCTCGAGCAGCGAGACCCCGAGCGGCGAACGGCACCTCGGTCAGCGCGTGGCCGCCTTCCGCGAGCTGCGGGGCATGAGCCTGCGGGCGCTCGCCGCCGAGGCGGGTGTGAGCTCGAGCTTCCTCAGCCAGCTCGAGAACGGACGCACCAACGCGAGCGTCGGCTCGATGCGCAAGGTGGCCGCCGCCCTCGGCGTCTCCCCGGCCCAGCTGCTCGACGACTCGGCCGCCCACACGCGGGGCGTGCTCCGGGCCGAGCAGCGGCCCACGATCCAGCTCGACGGAGCCGAGAAGTTCGTGGTCTCGCTGCCGCCGCTGCGCAACCTCGAGGTGTACGCCGGCAGCTTCGCCCCCGGCGGCTCCACCGGCGAGGAGGCCTACACCCACGGCAACGCCCAGGAGATCCTCGTCGTCACGGGCGGGAGCATCGTGCTCCAGCTCGGGGACGAGCGGTACGCCATGCACGCCGGCGACTCGATCGAGTACCTGAGCTCGGCGCCCCACCGCGTCTCCAACGAGAGCGGGGCCGACGCCTCGGTGCTCTGGATCAACAGCCCGCCGACCCCCGACGAGACCCCGCACGCCCCCTGAGGACGCGGGCCCGACCACCCCGGCGCGACGCCGCCGCCCCGACCGACCGAAGCACCGAAGCCCGGAAGCACGAAGGAAGATACGAAATGATCAACGGCAACGTCTCCCACTGGTGGCAGCAGATCGGCTCGCCCGAGCCGCGGCCGGAGCTGCCCGGCAACCTCGCGGCCGACGTCGCGATCGTCGGGGCCGGCTACACCGGGCTGTGGACGGCGTACTACCTCAAGCGGGCGCGGCCCGAGCTCAGAGTGGTGGTCGTCGAGCAGCGGCACGTCGGCTACGGCGCGTCGGGGCGCAACGGGGGGTGGCTCACGAACGCCATCACCGGCGGGCGCGAGCAGTACGTGAAGACGCACGGGCGCGACGCCGCCGAGCGGTTCCAGCTGGCGATGAACGAGACCGTCGACGAGGTCATCCGCGTCGCCGACGCCGAGGGCATCGACGCCGACATCAAGAAGGGCGGCGAGTTCAACGTCGCCTACACCCCGGCTCAGGAGGCGAGGATCCGCGCCTTCGCGGCGTCCGAGCAGTCGTGGAAGCACACGGATCTGCAGCTCCTCGAGGCGCCCGAGGCGACGGCGAAGATCAACGTCGCCCGCACGCGCGCCGCAGTGTGGCACCCGCACTGCGCCAGGATCCAGCCCGCGAAGCTCGTCGCGGGGCTCGCCGCGGCCGCTGAGCGCGCCGGGGTGGAGATCTACGAGCGGACCCGCGCCGTCGAGATCGCCCCGCACCGCGTCCGCACCACGCACGGCACCGTCTCCGCCGAGTACGTCGTGCGCGCCACCGAGGGGTTCACGGCGAACCTCAAGGGCCTGCACCGGCTGTGGCTGCCGATGAACTCCTCGATGATCGCGACCGAGCCGCTGCCGGCGGAGGTCTGGGACGAGCTGCGGTGGAGCGAGGGGGAGACCCTCGGCGACTTCGCCCACGTCTACATGTACGCGCAGCGCACGGCCGACGATCGGATCGCCATCGGCGGGCGGGGCGTGCCCTACAAGTACGGATCCCGCACGGACCTCGACGGCGAGACCCCCGAGGTCACCGTCGACACGCTCAGCGAGATCCTGCACCGCTTCTTCCCGGCGACGCGCCACGCGGCGATCGACCACGTCTGGTCGGGGGTGCTCGGCGTGCCCCGCGACTGGGCGGCCACCGTCGGGCTCGACCGGGAGACCGGGATCGCCTGGGGCGGCGGCTACGTCGGCACCGGGGTCACCTCGACCAACCTGGCCGGCCGCACCATCGCCGACCTCATCCTCGGGAACGACACCGAGATCGCCTCGCTGCCGTGGGTGAACCACCGGGTGCGGAAGTGGGAGCCCGAACCGCTGCGCTGGATCGCGACCCAGGGCCTCTACGCGGCGTACGGCATCGCCGATCGCTCGGAGCTGGCGGGCCGGCAGAAGACCTCGCCGATCGCGCACGTCGCCGACGTCGTCACCGGCCGCGGCTGAGCGCGCCGCGCCGCCGCGCGGCGCCGCGGGCATCCGCCGCCGCGCGGAGGCGTCGGACCGCCGACCACCGAACACCGAACGACCGAAAGGACCGACTCATGGGCGAGACCTCTACCCACTCACTCCACGACACGCTCGCGGCCGATCTCGGCGCGCACGCGCCGAAGCCCACCGCCACCACCCCCGACCTGACCGAGGCGGCGCGCTCGGTGTGGTCGGACGACCGCATCGACACGGGGCTGTGGGAGTGCACCCCGGGGTCGTTCGCCGCGACGCGCGAGGGATACACCGAGATCTGCACGATCCTGGCCGGCCGGGTGACACTGGAGGTCGACGGCGCCGAGCCCGAGGAGTTCGGGCCCGGCGACGTGATGGTCACCCCCTCCGGCTGGAGGGGCACCTGGATCGTGCACGAGCCGCTGCGCAAGCACTACACGATCGTCAAGGACTGAGAACGGGCGCGAGGAGGACCGGAGATGGGTGAGCACGGAGGCGATCTGGCGATCGTCGGAGCGCGGCTGCGCACGAACGCGGAGGCCGACGCCGAGCGCGGAGGACTCTCGGAGTCGACCGCCGTGCTCGTGCGGGGCGGCAGGATCGAACGGCTCGGCGACGACGCGTCGGTGCGCGCGGAGGCCGAGGCCCTGGGCCTGCCCGTGCGCGATCTGAAGGGCGCCGTGGTCACCCCGGGCCTCTTCGACGGGCACACCCACCCCCACTGGGCAGCCGACGTGACGGCGGGGGTGGACCTCGGCGGTCTCGAGACCGTCGACGAGATCCGCGAGGCGCTCGCGCGCGAGGCCGCGCGTCTGCCGGAGGGCGCGTGGGTTCGCGGGTGGAACCTGGAGTACGAGCCGTTCGAGGAGACCGGCATGCGAGGCGATCTCCTCGAGGAGGCGGTGCAGGGCCGGCCGGCCGCGCTCATCTGCTACGACCTCCACACCGGCCTCGCGACCCGCGCGGCGCTCGATGCCGCGGGGGTCACCGGCGCTCGCCGCTTCGATGACACGAGCGAGATCGTGGTCGACGAGCGCGGCGTCCCCACGGGGGAGCTGCGCGAGCCCAGCGCCTACCAGCTGGTCTTCGACGCGGCGCCGGCACCCACGCACGAGGAGGAGCGGGACGCGCTGCGCGACATGTTCCGCCGACTCGCCGCCTCCGGCCTCACCGGCGGGGCCATCATGGACGGCAAGGAACGCACGGTCGAGCTGCTCGCCGAGCTGGAGGAGCGCGGCGAGCTCGACCACCGCCTCACGGTGCACCACTGGCACGCCGTCGGCGACGACGACTCCGCCGTGGAGCGCGTGATCCGGAACCGGGATCGGCGGGGCCGGCTGTGGGAGACCGGCGCGATCAAGCTGTTCAGCGACGGCGTGATCGACACGGGCACGGCCTGGCTGCACGAGCCCGACACCTGCGGCGACGGGAAGCACGCGTTCTGGCCCGACTGGGGCCGGTTCGGAGAGGTGGTGCGCGCCTATCACGACGCCGGCATGCTCATCGCCACCCACGCCGTCGGCGACTACGCGGTGAGCCGCGTGCTCGAGGTCTACGCGGCGCTGCCCGCTCGCGAGGGGCTGCCGTTCCACTCGATCGAGCACCTCGAGGTGCTCTCCGACGCCGACGTCGAGGCGCTGCGCGGCTCCGGCGTCACCGCCTCGATGCAGCCGCTGCACATGCAGTGGCGCACCGCGGATCACAGCGACAACTGGACGGTGCGCCTGGGCGAGGGCCGCGACGCGACCGGCTACCGGGTGCGCAGCGTGCTCGACGCCGGCGTGCCGCTCGTGCTCGGGTCCGACTGGCCCGTCGCGCAGTACGATCCGCGCCTCGGCATGGCCTGGGCCCGGGGCCGGCACACGCCCGGCGATCCCCAGGCCCCGGTCTTCGAGCCCGAGCAGCGGCTGACCGGCGAGGAGGCGCTGCTCGCGTACACCCTCTGGCCGGCCCTCGCCCGGGGCCACGAGGACCGGGGCGTGCTGCGGCCGGGCGCCGTCGCTGATCTCACGGTGTGGGCGCTCGACCCCGTGACCGCCGAGCCCGACGAGCTCCCCGGCGTCGACGTGACGCTCACCGTCGTCGACGGGAGGGTCGTCCACGAGGCATCGTGAACACCTGTCGGTTCTTGCTAGGCTGAGAGGGTAGGGGTTGAGACCACCTGCACGGCCTCGACGTCCGTGGGGAGACGGAGGAAGAGGCGGTGCGGCCCGATCGAACGGGTGAGGACTGTGCTTCCCGCGCTTCGTTTCCGTGCGCTTGACAGGCGACGCGTCCTCAGTGCTGCCTGGAACGGGGCGGGGGAGCAGCCGCCGGCGCTGACGCTCGTGCACGCACCCGCCGGATACGGGAAGACGGCGGCGCTCGTGCAGTGGCTCTCGTCGGAGGAGGCGCCGCCGGCCCGGCCGGCCTGGGTGCGGGCGCCGGAGCGACGGGACGCCGCGGGCGGTCTGTGGGAGCGCGTGCACGACGCCCTGATCGAGGCCGCAGGAGCGATCGACGAGAGATCGGCTCCGGCGGCCCGGAGCGACGTGGAGCGGCTCGTCTCCGGCCTGCGGGAGCCGGTCCTGCTGGTGATCGACGACTATCAGCACGCGACGGACGCGGAGACGGATCTCGCCGTGGCCGGTCTGCTCGAACTCAGCGGGCGCCTCTCGATCGTGGTCTCGTCCCGCCGCTTCGCTGCCATCGACGGGCCGCTCGTGACGAGCCGGATCCGGACCGGCACGGTCTCCGCGGCGCAGCTCCGGTTCACGGAGCAGGAGAGCCGGGATCTCGCGGCGCTCTACGGCATCGAGGATCTCGATCAGGCCTCCTCCGCGCAGCGGATGGCGGACGGCTGGCCCCTGGCGGTCCAGACGATGCTCGAGGCGCTGTCGGCGGGCGAGGGACGGGATCTTCCGACGAGGATCGCCCGCTTCGCCCGGGAGCACCTCGAGCTCCTGTCGGGCGACCCGGCGCGGAGGGCGTGGCTGCTCTCGGCCCTCTGCGAGGCCGTCGACGTCGACCTGGTGAGCGAGGTCGCCGAGGTGCGTCCGCGAGAGGGCGCCGCGATCATGCGCGAGCTCGAGGAGCTCGGCCTCGTCTCGCGACGGTGGTACCCCGAGGCGGTGCGCTTCGTGTGCCATCCCGGCCTCGTCGCCGCGCTCGCGCAGCGGGCGGAGCGCGAGTTCGGCCCGGATCGCATCCGCCAGATCAGACGATGGCACGCCCTCGGCCTGGGCCGGGACGAGCCCTACGAGGCCTTCAGGCTGCTCTGCGATCTGGGCGACTTCGTGAACGCCGAGCACACCCTCACCCGGCACTTCAGCGCGCTGGTCGGCCCGGAGCCGGGACTGTTGACCGCGCTGCGCCTGCTGCCGACGGAGGCGGTGAAGCCCCACCCCGTCATCATCGGCGCGCGCCTGCTCCTCGAGTCGACCGATCCGACGACCTCTCCGGAGAGCCTCGATCACTGGTACGAGCTGCTGCGCGAGGCCACCCGGCGACAGCTCTCCTCCGACGAGGAGACGGTGCGCATCGCGGCGCTCGCCCTCCTGACCGCCGCCGAGCGCATGCGGGGGGCCGGCGCGGAGTCCCTCCGCCTGGCCCGTGACCTCGAGCAGCGTCTCGGGGACGAGTTCGACCTGCAGCGCAACGCGGTGCGCTCGTCGCTGCCCCTCGTCCACGCGGTGATCGCGCTCTCCGGCGCCGTCAACGGCGACCTCGAACTCGCCCGCAGGAACTACACGCGGGTGATCCGGCTCGGCGAGGCGTGGAATGACCCCTCCGAGCAGATCCGCGGGTGGAACGGGCTCGCCCTCACGGAGGTGCTCGCCGGCGACATCCTGGCGGCGGAGCGCCACCTCGCGCGGGCGGATGCGCTCGGTGTGGAGAGCGGTCGGTCGGCGCCGCACCTGAGCGGATTGAACGGCACGGCCGCCCGGGCGCACATCGCCCACGAGCGGCAGGACGACCGGATGCTGCGGGAGCTGACCCAGCGCAGCGACGCGCTGGTGGGCCGCATGGAGATGTGGCCGCTCATCACGCTCGCGGAGGCCGAGATGGTGCGGGTCGAGCAGGGGGAGCAGCCCGCGCTGCAGCTCATCCGGCGCCGGATCGGGCAGAACGAGCGCGGCATGCGGGCGGTGCCCTACCTCCGGTACGCGCTCGCGGCGTACGCGGCGAGCCTCACCGTGTTCCTCGGCGACCTGGCCTCCGCCGAGCGGCAGCTCGAGCGCCTGCCCCCGTCGCACCCCGACGTGGTCGTGGCGTGGGCCCGGCTCCGCCTCTTCGCCGGCGACTCGGGGGAGGCGCGGCTGCTCGCCGCGGAGGTGGGCACGAAGACCCCCACCCCGCGGGCGGCGGCCGACGCCCTCTTCATCGAGGCGATCGCCGACTGGCAGCTCGGCCTGGAGGACGATGCGTTCCACGCGCTGCGGGCGGCGGCCGGGCGCATGAGCGCGCTGGGCGGGCGCTCGTACCTGACCGCCGTGCCGTACGCGGCGCTGCACGAGCTGGCGCTCGCCGCCCGCGAGGCCGGTATCGTGGACGTCGTCGACGTCGTGGAGCGCGTGCCCGAGGCCGAGCGGTGCGTCCAGTTCGAGCGGCTGAGCCCGGCGGAGCTGCGCACGCTCGAGGCGATCGGGGCGGGGATCACGCTCGAGCAGGCCGCCGAACGGCTCTTCCTCTCGCAGAACACGGTGAAGTTCCATCTGCGCAGCATCTACCGGAAGCTGCGGGTCTCGGGCCGGGAGGAGGCCATCTGGCGCGGGGTGCGCATGGGGATCATCTCCTCCCAGGCCCTGCAGGATCTGGAGCGGGGCATCGCCTCCTCGACCTCGAAGCGCGTGCGGCGGCGCACGGATTCCTGACGCCGAGGGGTGGGCGTAGGGGTGGGAAAGTGCTCAGGACACCCGGATGCGTCCCTCCCGCGAGCGAGAATTGATCCTGACCGGACGACGGGACTCCTCGCGTACCGGTGCGGTGGAACCCGGCTCGCACTTCTCCCCCTTGCTGCGGGTCGGGTCTCCGCCGGTTCGCCGGATCAACTCCCACTGATCCTCGCGTTCCAGGGCGGCGCTCGTCCGCCCGCCTGAGCGGCCCTCGCGGATTCTTCCCCCGATGCGAGGGCCGCAGCGGTTTCCGCTCAGGCCTCTCACGATGCGGCCCGGCGCCCGGGAGCGCCGCGCCCGTGCGATTCCGCCGCGTGGGGCCGGCAAAGCTCGATCGCCGAGCCGACGAACGCGAGCGACACTGCTTCCGACGCACTGCATACTCATTCCGTCGGCATGGGTGGTTCACAGGGTAGGAAACCCGGTTCCGGTTCGTCTCCCGTCGTGCCGAGTCGGCATCATGGGGTGTTGCAGGAGCCGTGCACGACGTCGGATGCTCAAGATCGAGAGCGTCGTCGGCGCTCGTCCCTGCCCGGAGACCGACGACCAGGGGAGCAGGGCGCATATGCAGGATCGGGGACACCGGACCGTGACGGGAGGCACCCGTGTCGGCCGAGGCCGTGGTCTCGTCGCGGCTCTGGCTCTGGGTCTCACGGTGCTCATCGGCGTCGTCATACCCCTGGGCGATGCCGCACCCTCCTTCGCCGAGGAGTCGGCGGGAGGCGGGCCCCGGACGGAGGCCGGGCCTCGGGCGGAGACCGAGCTCGAAACGGAAGCCCCGCCTGAAGCGGAGGCCGAGCCTCCGGCGGAAGACGCACCTCATGCGGAGGGCGCTCCTCCGGCGGACGATCCGCTCGCCGCCCCGAAGGCGGCCCCGATCAGGCCCCAGGTCGATCCCGGATTCTGCGACGCGAACGCGCAGCACTACTACTCGCTCCGCTCGAGCGCGGGAGCGGGAAGCGTCGGCCGCGCGATCGTCAACCGCCACGAGGTGACGGGCAACGGCACGGGCATCCTGCCGGCCGCGCCGGAGCAGCTGAACTTCGACCTCGTACCGGTCACGACGGCCCCGAACGGCTGGAACGTCCACCAGGCGGGATCGGTCGGCGTCAACGGCCTCGGTGTGGGGTCGAACGGTTACGCCTACTTCACCAATCAGTACGAGATCTACCAGGGCGCCGCGAACAACGACAGTTCGAGGAACCGGCAGAAGCTGGTCGACGTGTGGCGGGTCGACCTGTCGGCGGGCGCGTCCGTGCCCACCCGGGTGGCGCAGCACGTCCCGATCAGCTCGTACCGGGCGACGGGCGGCAACACCAGCACCCCGAGGGGCTCGACCCAGCTGTGGAACACCTACATCTCGGGCGGCGCCGTCTCGCCGAGCGGCGAGTTCACCTTCAGCTACTACGAGGTCATCGGCAGCGGCACCGCGCAGGCCGCCCGCGTGCACGTGTACCGGCTGTCGGGCGGCACCGCGTCGAAGGTCGCGATGGCCGACACCCCGGCGGGCACGTACCCGGGCAGGGACAGCGGGGACATCGCCTTCAACGGACGGGGCGACCTCTTCTTCGTCATCGCCTCCGACACGAGGGCCAGGCAGGGCATCATTCCCGCGCAGATGCTCCGAGCCGCGGACCCCGACGTCCCGCTGACCGGCTTCTCCCTGTCGGACGAGCTCGTCTACACCAGCACCGGAGCGGGGACCCCGCCGGGCGGCATCGCCTTCGTCCGGGGCGGTAACGCGATGTGGCAGGCCGACAGCCGGCACACACTGCGGAACCCGGCCACACTCGCCCCGGGAGCCTCCCACGATTTCGCTCTCAGCAACCAGCGCGATCTCGGCTCGTGCATCAGGCCGAGCAGCCTGGTGTTGCAGAAGGACGTGCGGGGACGCTTCGCGCCGAGCGATCAGTTCACCCTGACCGCGGGCGTCGGCAGCGCGCGCACGAGCCTGACGACGACCGGCGGCAACGACGGGCTGCAGGGCGAGCGCGTCGCACTGACGGTGCTCGCGGGCGACACCGTCAACTTCGGCGAGACCGCAGCGGCGGGAGCCGACCTGCAGAACTACGTCACGAGCCACGAGTGCCGCAACATGGGGACCGGGGGCGCGGGCACACTGCTGGTCGAAGGCTCGGGCGGCTCGGGCGCCGTGCAGATCCCGAGCGGCGTGAACGTCGACATCGTGTGCACGATCACGAACGAGGCGAGGAGGCCGGCCCTCGACGTGCGGAAGACCTCCGATCCCCCGTCGTTCACGACCGTGGACGCCGGGAGCACGATCAGGTACACGCTGAGGTTCGACAACCGCCGCGGCACGGCTCCCGCGCCCGTCGACCACGTCGACCACCTCCGGGATGTGCTCGACGACGCGGACCTCGACGCGGGCAGCATCCGCTACGGGGACGGTGGCGGACCCGCCGCGTCCACCGCTCCGCTGGATCCGGGCGTCACGGCGGGTGCGCCGGACGCGCAGCAGCGCGTGGAGATCACCGGCACCGTGCCGGCAGGGCGCGTCCGCACGGTCGAGTTCACCGTGACGGTGAAGGAGAACAGCGTCGATGCCGTCGAGCGGCAGGAGACCGACGCGCCCCTCGCGGGCTATCGACTGCGCAACTACCTGACGCCCCGGGGCGAGGAGCCGCCGGAGGAGTGCCTGGCCGTGGTCCCGCTCTCTGCCGGGACCGCGGAGGTCGACTGCACCGATCACCCGGTCCGCGCGTGGACGGTGCGGAAGGACTCGCAGCCGCCCGACGGCGCGATGCTCCACACGGGCGGCAACGTCTATTACCGCGTGACCGTGAGCAACCTCAGCCGCGAGGACTTCCGGGGCATCACGATCGAGGACGACCTCACCGAGACGCTCGCCGCGACGACCTGGGCGACGAGCTTCCCGAATCTCGTCCCGGTGCCGCACGGCATCAGCTTCTACGACGAGCAGGATCAGCTCATCCCCGAGCTCACGCTCCCGGCCTCGCACGTGCCGAAGCCGTCCTACGCCGACGGCAGGTGGAGCCTGAAGACCCTGCCCTTCGACCTGCCCGCGGACGCACGGAAGGCGGTCGTCGGCTACGTCGTGGAGGTCGGGTACCGTGCCGACACGAGCGATGCCGCCCGGCCGGCCCAGGACGGCTCCGGCGGAGACGTCGCCGCAGTGCCGAACGCAACCTGGGTGAACACCGTCCAGGCGACCGCGGCGACGGTCGAGGGGTCGGACGCCCCCGTCTGGCCCAACCGCTGCGCCGCGAACAGCGAGGACGGTGCGGGCGTTCCCGCGGGCGACGTCTCGGGATACTACGACTGCAAGACCTGGCACACGCTCGGCGAGAGCTACT
The DNA here is from genome assembly GCF_016522505.1 of Leucobacter chromiisoli. Taxonomy (GTDB): domain Bacteria; phylum Actinomycetota; class Actinomycetes; order Actinomycetales; family Microbacteriaceae; genus Leucobacter; species Leucobacter chromiisoli. The sequence continues at coordinate 73,737 of NZ_JAEHOH010000021.1, forward strand.
TCCACATCCAGAAGAACAGCACTGAGCAGAACGCAGCCGGAACCTCGGTCGAGTGGAACGTGGCCGGCGTCGACTTCGTGCTCGCAGACACGCGGCCGGAGGCCGAGAACGGCGTCTAGTCGAGGTGGCTCTGCCGCGCGAGCAACGGCGCGCCGGCGTTCGACCCTCCCGGTGCGGGAACGGGCGCGCTGCAGATCGGCGCCGACTCGCAGGCCCACGCGGACATCACGGCGTGGAACGCCGCACAGGCGCAGCTGCCCGCGGAGCAGCGCGACCCCGCCTACCCGCGACCCCTGTGCGGGCTGTTCTACGAGCTCGTCGACGACAGCGGGGGGCAGCCCGCGGGGACCTGGCGCGCACAGGACCTGCGCGGCGGCGATGCGGGGGTGGAGGACTGGCGCAACGCCAGCGTCGACGGACACGGCACCTACTGGCTCCAGGAGACCCGGGCCCCGGAGGGGCACCAGCTGCTCGCGAAGCCGATGCGGTTCTGGGTCGCACCCGACAGCCCGACACCGGATGGGGTGGGGCCGGGGGATCCGGCTCTCTACGACTACCAGGGCAGGCTCTCCTTCCCCGTCGTCGGAGACGGCGAGAGCTCCGCGCCGGGCCAGGGGCTCGGCGGCACCGAGATCCGAGGGGTCTGCGAGGATCCCGGTCGGCTTCCGGCCGATGGTCAGCCCTCCTGCGTGATGCCCACCGGGTGGCTCATGCAGATCTACGACGCCAAGCTGCTGCCCCTGCCGTTCTCGGGCGCGGCTCCCACGCGGATGCTGCTCGCCGGGGGCGGGCTCCTCCTGCTCGCCGGCCTGGTCGGCGTCTGGTGGCTGCGACGCCGGCGCGCGAGTGCGGACACCGGCGCGGCCCCGGCCTCCTGATCCCATCGATTTCACCGATTCACCGAAACCCGCAGTCAGAAAGGACATCATGAGTCTGCAGAAGAAGGGGCGAGGCCTGCTCGCCGGTATCGGCGCGGCGGCGACCGCCGTGCTCCTCGCGCTGGGCGGCGGAGCGGCGGCGCAGGCCGCCCCGATCATCCCGCCGTCGTTCGAGCACGGAAACCTCCACATCCACAAGTTCGAGCAGCCGGCAGCTCCGGGCCAGCCGGCCGACGGGCTTCCCCGCGACACCGCGGGGCTCACGCCCATCGGGGAGGTCACCTTCACGGTGCAGCGGATCAAGCACGTCGATCTCTCGACGAACGCCGGCTGGGTCGCGGCGGCCGGCATCTCCTACGACGCGGCGACCGGCACGATCTCCGGCGAGGGCAGCGACGGCCAGCCGGCCGTCATCGGCGACGTCGACCCCGCGAACGGCACGCAGACCACCGACGCGGCGGGCGACGCGACCTTCAGCGGCCTTCCGATCGGCCTCTACCTCGTCACCGAGACCGCGGCTCCGGCGGGTGTGACGCCGTCCGCGCCGTTCCTCGTCACCGTTCCGCTGACGAACCCCGAGACCCGCACGGACTGGATGCAGGACGTGCACGTCTACCCGAAGAACTCGACGAGCACCGCGACGAAGACCGTGGACGACGCGGCCGCCGTCAAGGTCGGCGACGACATCGCGTGGACTATCCGCGGCGACATCCCGAAGACCGCCGACCCGGCCTACGACTCCGCCGCGCCGATCGGCGCGGGCAACCAGCCCTTCCTCGCGCCGAGCGGCTACCGGGTCTCCGACACGCTCGACCAGCGCCTCGCCTACGTCTCCGCCGAGGTCACGCTGACGGAGGGCGGCGGCGCGCTGGTGCCCGCCGACTACACCGTCGTCGTCCCCTCGGCCGAGAACGGCAACACCTTCTCGGTCACCTTCACCGCAGCCGGCCTCGCCAAGCTCGGCGCCGCAGCCGGTGTCGCCGGCTCGCAGGTGCAGGTGGTGCTCACCACGACGGTGACGTCACTCGGTGACGGCACCGTCGGCGACGGCGTCATCACGAACCGCGCCGTCGTCTTCCCGAACCGGCCCTCGATCGAGGGCGACCCCGGCAACCCGCCGACCGAGACCCCCGAGGTCGAGAGCCGCTGGGGCGACATCCTCATCCACAAGGTCGATGCGCGGAACCGCACCGTCGCCCTCCCCGGCGCCGAGTTCCAGGTGTTCGCGTCGAAGGAGGATGCCGACCGGCTCGCGAACCCCATCTCCGTGAACGGGACGACGACCTTCACCACCGGCGACGACGGCACGGTGCGGATCTCCGGCCTGCGCTACAGCGACTTCGTCGACGGCGCGCAGCTCGCCGACGACCAGGATCCGAAGTGGCGCTACTACTGGGTCGTGGAGACCCGTGCCCCCGAGGTCGACGGGCAGAGGTACGAACTGCTCGCCGAGCCGGTGCGGGTGACGGTCGACGCGGCGCAGCAGGTGATCTCGGGCGACGTGGAGAACCCGGCAGCGGGCGAGACGGTCATCGAGAACGTGCCGCACAACGCCGGGTTCGAGCTGCCGCTCACCGGCGCGGCCGGCACCTGGATGTTCACGATCGGCGGCCTCCTGGTGCTGGGCGGCGGGCTCGCGCTCGCGCTGCGCCGACGGAAGACCGGCGCGTAGGCATCGCAGCGGAGCGGTGCACGGACGCCGAGGCGAGCACCCGCCCGGCGACCGTGCACCGCTCCGCCCGGTGCACGGACGCGGCCGACCGCGGTGACGCGATCGAACGCGGCGGGAGCACGAAGAGCGGGGGAGGGATGCGCGTGGCGAAGGCGAGCGGTGGAGGAAGCAGGGGACAGGCCGTCCTCGTGCAGCTGCTGGTGATGGCCGGCCTCGCCATCCTGCTCTACCCGGCGGCCGCGAACTGGTTCTCGGCGCGCAACCACAACAACGAGATCGCGGGCTACACCCAGGGCGTCGCCGACCTTCCCGAGGCGGAGCGCCAGCGCGAGCTGCGGCTCGCCGAGGACTACAACGCCCGGATGCCGCAGGGTCCGCTGCGCGATCCCTACAGCTCCGCCCCCGCCACCGAGACCGAGGAATCCGCGGCCTACGCGTCCTACGAACGGCTGCTGGGGGTCAGCGACAGCGGCGTCATCGGGAGCCTCAGCTATCCCGAGGTCGGGATCACGCTCCCGGTCTACCATGGCACGTCCGACGAGGTCATCTCGAAGGGAGCCGGTCATCTCTACGGCTCGTCACTGCCGGTTGGGGGACCCTCGACACACTCGGTGCTGACCGCGCACTCGGGGCTCGCGAGCGCGAAGCTCTTCACCGACCTGCACCGCTCGGAGACCGGGCAGCTCTTCTCGGTCGAGGTCCTCGGCGAGAAGCACTACTACCGGGTCGACAGCATCGTCACGGTGCGGCCGGAGGACACCCGATCGCTGCGCATCGTTGCCGGAGAGGACTACGTCACGCTCATCACGTGCACGCCGATCGGCGTCAACAGCCACCGGCTCCTCGTCCGGGGCGTGCGCGTGCCGCCGCCCGAATCCGGGCGCGAGCAGCTGCGCGGGGACGAGGTCTCAGCGGGCTTCCCCTGGTGGGCCCTCGCCCTCGTCGGCGGCTCGGCCGCATCGGGCGTCGTCCTCTTCCGGCCGCGCCGGCGGGGCCGGACGGACGTCGTCCCGGCCGCTTGAGGGTCGGGATCAGCCCAGTCGCGGGACGATCCGGGAGAGCATCTCACCGAGGCGCGCCTCGGCGGACCGGCCGGCCTCGAGCACCTCGGCGTGGCTCAGGGGCCCGTCCCCGGTGCCGGCGGCGGGGTTCGTGACGAGGGACAGGCCGAGCACCTCCATGCCGGCCTCGCGCGCGGCGATGGCCTCGAGCGCGGTGGACATGCCCACGATCTGCCCGCCGATGCGCTGCAGGTAGCGGACCTCGGCCGGGGTCTCGTAGTGCGGGCCGGGCAGCTGCACGTACACGCCCTCCCGCAGACCGGGCTCGGCCGTGCGGGCGATGCTCCGCAGCCGCTCGGAGTAGAGATCGGTGAGGTCGACGAAGTTCGCGCCCTCGAGCGGGGAGACCGCCGTCAGGTTGATGTGGTCCTCGATCAGCACGGCCTCCCCCGCGGCGAGCGCGGGATCGAGGCCGCCGGCCCCGTTCGTCAGCACCATGACGCGCGCTCCCGCCGCGGCGGCCGCCCGCACCCCGTGCACGACGGCGCGCACGCCGTGGCCCTCGTACAGGTGCGTGCGTGCCCCGATCACGAGGGCGTGCCTGCCGTCGTGGAGCCGGATCGAGGTCAGGGTGCCGGGGTGCCCCGCGACGGCGGGGGCGCGGAAGCCGGGGAGCCGCTCGGCGGGGATGCGTGCGACCGTCTCGCCGATGAGCTCCCCGGCGCGCCCCCATCCGCTGCCGAGAGTGAGCGCGATGTCGTGCCGCTCGACCCCCGTCAGCTCGACGATGGCGCGGGCGGCGTCCCGCGCTCGGGCTCGGGGGTCGGCGGCACTCATGCGACCAGCCTAGGCTCATCCGATCCGAGCAGTCGCTCCAGGAGCACGGCGAGCGCCCGGTTGACGCGATCGTCGCTCCAGACCACCGGGTCCTCGACGTTCTTCACGTGGAATCCGCGCGCGTAGAGGTAGAGGATGTCGGCGATCTCCGCGGCGTGCTCCAGGTCGGCCTCGCGCGCGGCCCGCTCGAACTCGGTGAAGGTGCGGTCGGTGATGTCGGCGATGACCGCGGTCTCGGGGCCCGAGCCGGCGAGCACCTCGATCCAGAGGCCGCGGAGCGCCGTGTCGTGCTCGTCGGTGGTGCACATCCACCGGGCGAGTTCGACGAGCCTCGTGCGGCCGGCCCTGCCCTCGATCGCCTGACTGCGAGCCTCGACCCACAGGTGCCGGGCGTGGTCGAGCGCGTTGAACATCAGCTGGGCCCGGCTCGGAACGTAGTTCGTGACGAATGCCGTCGACCGCCCGAGCTCCTCCGCCACCGCCCGGATCGTCACGGCGTTCGCCCCGCATCTCTCCGCGATCCTGAGCGTCGCCTTGGCGATCTCCCGGCGCCTGCCCGTTTCGTCGACTGGTCGAGGCATCCCACTCCCGTTCGTCTGATCGAGTTTCCATCACGATGCCGGAAAGGGTATTGACCGGATCCGTTTCCAATAGCGTATGGTATAAAAACGGTGTTTTAAAACGCTGTTTTTAGTTCTCATCGAGAAAGGTCGAAGACAATGAGGTCGAAGACAACGCGCATCCTTCGGACCGGGGCGCTCGTGGCCGGAGGGGCGCTCCTGCTCTCGGCGTGCGGCGGGGGCGGCTCCGAGGAGGGCGGCAGTGGCGGAGACGGCTCCCTGACGTTCGTGACCTTCGGCAGCGCCTTCCAGGAGGCGCAGGAGGTGGCGTTCGTCGACCCGTTCTCCGAGGAGACCGGCGCCGACATCACCGTCGACTCGCCCACGGATCTCTCGAAGCTGAAGGTCATGGTGGAGACGGGGGACCCCGAGTGGGACGTCTACCTCGCCGGTTCCGCGGAGTCGTTCGCCTACTGCGGGACCCTCTTCGAGGAGCTCGACTTCTCGGGCATCGAGCGGGACGACTTCGCCGAGGGGACGATCAGCGACTGCGGCATCCCGGTGGACACCTACTCCTACGTCGTGGCCTACAACACCGAGACCTACGGCGACACCCCGCCCACGAGCCTCGAGGACTTCTTCGATCTCGAGAAGTACCCCGGCACCCGGGCCATGTCCGGGGATCCCGCGGAGGGCAACCTCGAGCTGGCGCTCATGGCCGACGGCGTCGACAGCTCCGAGCTCTACCCGATCGACTACGACCGGGCGTTCGCGAAGCTCGACGAGATCAAGGCCGAGACCGTGTTCTGGAGCTCGGGCGCCGAGCAGGTGGAGATGATGGAGTCGAAGCGCGCCGACATGGTGCTCGCCTGGTCGGGGCGCGGGTTCGAGGCCGTGGAGAACGGAGCGCCCTACGCGCCGATGTGGGATCGCAACGCCTACCACTGGGCCTCCCTCGCCATCGTCAAGGGCAGCGCCAACACGGACCTGGCGCAGCAGTTCATCGACTTCTCGGTGTCGCCCGAGCCGCAGGCCGCGTTCGCCGAGAGCATCGCCTACGGCGCGGCGAACCTGCGGGCGACGCCGGAGCTCAACCCCGAAGCCGCCGAGTGGGACTCCGGGGCCGAGGATCACCGCGACCAGTCGTGGTCGATCGATCCCGAGTGGTGGGGCGAGAACGCCGAGGAGGTTCTGAGCCGCTGGACGAGCTGGACGGCCGGGTGATCCCGTGAGCGCAACGGGAACGGCGCCGCGCGGGGCGGAACTCCTCTTCGTGGGCGGACGGATATTCGGCGAGGGCGACGGCGAGACGCCCGTCGAGGCGATGCGGGTCCTGAACGGCCGCGTGGAATCGCTCGGCGAGGCCGGCCGGCTCCGCGAGGAGTGCGGCCCTGGGGCGGAGGAGATCGACCTGGGCGGCGGGGTCGTGCTGCCCGGATTCATCGACGCCCACACGCACGTCGAGTTCTCCGCGATGGCCCGCTACGACTGGGTCGACGTCCGCGGGGACTCCCCCGAGCGGATCTGCGAGCGCCTCCGCGCGGAGGTCGATCGGGTCGCCGATTCCGAGCGGTGGGTCGTGGCGCAGGGCACCTTCCTGCAGGCGCTTCCCGATCGAGAGGCGCTCGACCGCGTCTCGGCGACCGTCCCCCTCCTGGTGCGGGAGAGCATGCACCGGCTGCAGGCGAACACGGAGGCGCTGCGGAGGGCGGGGTTCCTCGACCGCGCGCCGACCACGGCGCCGGGGGTCGTCGTGCACGTCGACGAGCGGCGTCGCCCGACCGGGCTCGTCGAGGAGGGCTTCCACCTGTTCCCCGTGCCCGGCCCGGGGCCGGAGCGCCTCGAATCGTTCCTCGAGCGCGAACTGCGGGAGTCGTTCGCGAGGCACGGCGTGACGACCGTGTACGAGATCCCCGCGACCGCGGCGGGGGTCGACGCGTACGCCGCCCTCGCCGGGAGGAGGGCCCTGCCCGTCAGGATCACCCTCACGCCGGTCGTCGCCCCCGGCCTCAATCCGCTGCTCGGCGCGGTCTCCGAGTGGCGGGAGTGGGCCGGGCGGTTCCCGGGAGGGCCGGGCCTGCCCCTGCTCTCGGCCGGAGGGATCAAGATATTCGTGGACGGCGACAACGAGCAGGCCTTCGACACGACCACCTTCGAGCGGAGCCCCCGGGGCTGGGGAGCGGTCACGCGCACCCTCGCCCAACTGCGGGACGAGCTCGCCTGGGCCGCTGAGAACGACGTGCAGGTGTGGGTGCACGCGATCGGCGACCTCGCCCAGGATCTCGTGCTCGAAGCGGTCGAGCAGGCGCGCGAGCGCGTGGGGCCGCCGGCCCTCCCGACCCGCCTCGAGCACGCGGCGAACCTGCAGCTGACCCCGCGACTCGTCGATCGGATGGCGGCGCTCGACGTCGTCCCCGTGCCGACCGCGAACTTCATGGCGACCGACGACGGCAGCGGCCTCTACGCCTACCGCACGCTCTCGGAGGCGGGATTCCGGCCGCCGGGCAACTCGGACACCGGCGGGGCGATCGCGGAGGCTCCGAACCCGTGGTTCGGCATCGCCCACATGATGGACCGTCGCAACGCGCGAGGGGTGCCGGTCGCTCCGCAGGAGCGCGTGCCGGCTCTCGAGGGCGTGCGCGGGTACACGCGCTACGCGGCGGCCGTCGCGGGGCTCGAAGGGGAGATGGGGAGGCTGGCGCCGGGCTGCTCGGCGGATTTCGCCGTCTACGAGCAGGACCCGCGGGCGCTGGACGCGGAGCGCATGCGCGCGGTCGAGGCGGAGCAGACGTTCGTGGAGGGGAGGCGCACATGGCGCAGGGAACGGTGAACCCGGGGACCACGACGGGCATCATGACGGTGCTGAACGCGCCGGCGCGGCAGCAGCGTCTCGGCGCGTGGCTGCTCATCGCGCCGGCCGTGGCGCTGGTGCTCGTGTTCTTCGCCTACCCGCTCGTCTCGCTCATCGCCAGGAGCTTCCTCGAGCCGACCCCGGGGTTCGGCCAGTACGTCGAGGTGCTGAGCGACGCGACGAGCCTCAAGATCCTCGGCCGGACCTTCGCGGTCGCCGCCCAGGTCACCGCCGTGACGCTGATCCTCGGCTACCCCTACGCCTACCTCATGACGCTCGTCGGGCGGCGCGTGCGCACCGTCCTCATGTTCCTGGTGCTGCTGCCCTTCTGGTCGAGCCTCATGGCGCGTACCTTCGCGTGGATCGCGCTCTTCCATCCCGAGGGCGTGATCGTCGCCGCGCTCCGCGCGGTCGGCCTCGGCGACGTGAAGCTGCTGGGCACGCAGCTCGGCGTGACGATCGCCATGGTGCAGGTGCTGCTCCCGTTCATGGTGCTGCCGCTCTACAGCACGATGAGCGGCATCGACCGGCGCCTCCTCGACGCGGCTCGCTCGCTCGGCGCCTCCCGGCTGCGGGCATTCACGAGGATCTACCTCCCGCTCTCCCTGCCCGGCGTGTTCGCCGGTTCGGTGCTGCTGTTTATCATGAGCCTCGGCTTCTGGGTGACCCCGCGGCTCATCGGCTCGCCGCAGGAGTCGCTCATCGGCCAGCTCATCGAGACGCGGGTGGGCAAGCTGCTCGACTTCGCGGGAGCCGGGGCGATATCGACCGTGCTGCTCGTGGTGACCCTCGTGCTGCTGATCAGCTTCTCCGGAGCGGTCAGACGGTCGTCCGGCGCGCTGACGGGAGGTTCCCGATGAGCGCCGCCGAGACGCGCCCGGGCATCGCGCTGCGGCTCTGGGCCGTGCTCGTCGGGATCGTGCTGTTCGCGCCGCTCGCGGTCGTCGTGCCGCTCTCCCTGACCGAGAAGCGGAGCTTCAAGTTCCCGCCGGACGGGTTCTCGACGAGATGGTACGGCTCCTTCTTCACGGACGAGGCGTGGCTTCGCGCGCTCGGCAACTCGCTCTGGATCGGCCTGGTCGTGGCACTCGTGTGCTGCGTCCTCGGCACGCTCGCCGCGCTCGGCATCCAGCGGCTGCCGGCGAGGGTCTCCGGCGTCGTCCAGGGGCTCCTCCTCGCTCCGCTCATCATCCCGGGCATCGTGTCGGCGGTGGCGATCTACTCCGTGTTCCTCAAGTGGAAGCTCAGCGGCAACCCGCTCGGGTTCATCCTCGCCCACGCGGTGCTCGCGATCCCCTTCGTGGTGGTGACGGTCAACGCGAGCCTCGCCGGCTACGATCGCACGCTGGATCGGGCGGCCGCGAGTCTCGGCGCGGGGCCGCTGCGCATCTTCGCGCGAGTCACCCTGCCGATCATCGCGCCGGGAGTGGGGGCGGGAGCGCTCTTCGCCTTCGTCACCTCGTTCGACGAGGTGGTCGCGGCGATGTTCCTGCAGTCCCCGAAGATCCGGACCCTGCCCGTCGAGATGTTCGTGAGCGTCACGAACGAGGTGGACCCGACGATCGCCGTGGTCTCCACCCTCATCCTCGCGGTCACCAGCGCCGTCGTGCTGGTGCCCGCGCTCACCCGTTCGCAGTCGAGGTGAAAGGCCCGCAATGACCGACAGTACGAAGAAGGGCGCCGGCGGCGTCGAGCTGGTGCGCGTCTCCAAGACGTTCCCCTCCGGAGCCGTGGGGATCGCGGACGTCAGCCTCTCCATCGAGCCCGGGGAGTTCGTGACGTTCCTCGGTCCCTCGGGATCCGGCAAGACGACCACGCTGAACGCGATCGCGGGGTTCGTCGCGCCCACCTCGGGCGCCGTGATCATCGACGGCCGCGACGTGACCCGGCTGGCCCCGAACCGGCGAGACCTCGGGATGGTCTTCCAGAACTACGCGCTCTTCCCGCACATGACTGTCTCGGAGAACGTCGCATTCGGCTTGCACAAGCGCGGCTTCGACCGGGCGACCGTCCGGTCGAAGGTGGCGGAGGCCCTCGAGATGGTGCGGCTCGGGGAATACGGGACGCGTCGCCCGAAGGAGCTCTCGGGCGGGCAGCAGCAGCGTGTGGCGCTGGCGCGCGCGCTCGTCTACCGGCCGCCGATCCTGCTGATGGACGAGCCGCTCGGAGCGCTCGACAAGCAGCTCAGGGATCAGATGCAGGTCGAGATCGCGCGACTGCACCGCGATCTCGGCACCACCTTCCTGTTCGTGACGCACGATCAGGGGGAGGCGCTCGCCCTCTCGGACCGCATCGCCCTGTTCCACGACGGCGGCGTCGTGCAGGTGGGACCGCCGCAGGACATCTACGAGCGCCCGCGCTCGCGCTTCGCGGCCGAGTTCCTCGGCGAGTCGACGAGTTTCACCGGAACGCTCGAGGGCGAGGGCGTGCTGGTGTGGCAGGGGCGACGCCTGCACGGCTTCAGCGTCGAGCCGATCGGCCCGGGGCACGAGGCGACGATGGTGGTGCGGCCCGAGCACCTGCGCATCGTCCCCCGCGGCGAGCCCTCCTCGACCGAGGAGAACGCGGTCGGCGGCCGCGTCGCCGAGCTCGCCTACCTCGGGTCGCACCGCCGCATCGGCGTGAGCCTCGAGGACGGGACCCGGGCGGTGCTCGAGGAGCGCATCGACGAGGCCGCGGGCGTGGGCTATGGCGACGAGGTCGAGCTCCGGTGGCGACCCCGGAACGCCGTGCTGGTGACGGGGGACGCGTCGTGACGCGGCGGCTCTTCTCCGGAGGGGAGATCGTCACGCTCACGGCCGAGTCGGGGGACGCCGTCCTCGTCGAGCACGGCCGGATCCTCGCGGTCGGCGAGCGCGAGCGCCTGCTCGGCGGACCCGCCGGACCGGCCGGATCCGCCGGTGATGTTGAGGAGATCGACCTGGGCGGCGCCGCGCTGATCCCGGGGTTCGTGGACGGGCACGCCCACCTCGAGCTCAGCTGCATCACGCAGGAGCAGCACCTGCAGCTGCACGCGCCCCCCGTCGCCTCCCTCACGGAGATCCTCGACGCCGTCGCGCGGCGCCGCGCCGAGCAGGGTCGCGGCTGGATCGTGGTGCGGAGCTCCTTCGCGCTCGACCGGCGCGTGGCCGAGGGGCGGCTTCTCGAGCGGGAGGAGCTCGACCGGGCGAGCCCGGGCGAGCCGGTCGCGGTGCTCGCCGGGCTGCACGTCGCCTCGCTGAACACCGCGGCGATGAGGCTGCTCGGCCTCGACGACGAGGCGAGCCACGCCTCGGGCATGACGGTGCACCGCCGGGCGGACGGGAGCCCGAGCGGCGTCTTCACCGAGATCTGGGACCTCCTGCCCACCGCCACCGTCGAGGAGTCGAGGTCGGCCCTCGAGCGGCACGCCCGGCGCCTCTTCGGCGCGCACGGGATCACGAGCCTCAGTACGATCTCGACGTCCGCCTCGGACGTGCGGGCGCTGCAGGAGCTCGCCGAGGCGGGGACGCTTCCCTTCCGCGTGCGGTTCCACCCCCATGTCCCGCGCTTCGGGAGCATGGAGGAGGTGCTCTCGCTCGGCATCGCCTCGGGCTTCGGCGACGACATGCTGAGGTTCGGCGGCGTCAAGATCTTCGTGGACGGCGAGGGCGGCGACGGTCTGGGGCGATCCTTCGACGATCTGAAGTGGACGCAGGAGGAACTCGACGACGTGGTCGGGCGGGCCACCGTCGCGGGCGTGCAGCTCTTCATGCACGCCGTCACCGAGACCGGCATCCTGGCCGCGATCGCGGCCGTGAGGAGGCAGGACGGCGCCGACCTCGCCCGCCTCCCGGCGCCGCACCGCATCGAGCACTCGGGCGACTACGTCCCCGTCGAGCGGATCGGGGAGCTCGCGGCCTCGGGCGTCGGCGTGGTGACCACCCCGCACTTCGTGAGCTCGGATGTCGTCGAGCGCGACTTCCAGCCGCTTCGCCGGCTCGTCGACGCGGGGATCCGGATCATCGGCGCCACCGACACGACCGGGACGGTGCCCGAGGGGGCCTCGCCGCTCGCCAACATCGCCTCCATGGTGAACCGCGTCGACGACCTCGGCGGGCCGTCTCCCCACCGGCTGTCGGCGGAGGAGGCGCTGCGCGCCTTCACCGACTGGTCGGCGCGCGGGCAGGGCGAGGGCGGGGTGAAGGGCGTGCTCCGCCGGGGAGCGCACGCCGACTTCGCGATCCTGTCCGAGAACCCGCTCAGCGCGCCGCCCGAGCGCCTCGCCGGAATCGAGGTGCTCGGGACGGTCGTGGGCGGCGATCCCGCGTGAGCCGGGGCGTCAGCTCCTGAGGATCCGATACCCCCGGCCGGCGTCGTAGCCGTGGATCTCCCGCGTGTCGAGCACGCTCATGAAATCGAGCACCTCGGCCGTGACCACCTGGCCGGGCACGAGCACCGGGAACCCGGGAGGGTAGGGCGTGACGAAGCCCGCCGAGACCGGTCGCTCGCCGCGATCGACCCGCTCGCGCAGCTCGGCCGGCAGCACGTGCTCGACGCGGCCGCGTCGCTGGCCGTCGAAGAACGCCGAGCGCAGATCGCCGTCCGGAAGGCCGTCGTCCGCATCGTAGCCGCTCGCGAAGGCGCTGAAGTCGGGCAGCGGCGGCATCGGCGCCTCGGCGCGCTCGGGCTGCGCGCCGTCGCGGGCGAGCTGCTCGTCCTCGAAGCGCTCGGCGAGCTTGACGAGCACCTCGATGAGGTAGGCGATGCCGCTGCGCGACGTGCCGATGTTCGTCATGAACAGCACCGTGTTCCGGCTCGTCTTGTTGACCTGGATCCCGTAGCGGTCCATCAGGTGCTCGTGCTTGAAGGTGTCGCCGTCGACGCCCGTGCGGCTGATCTCGATGGTGACGCGACTGGGGTCGACGACGAACTCGTCCCGGGCCCAGGCCTCCCACATCGTGGCCAGCCCGTCGCGCAGCGGCATGGGGCGGGTCGTCTCCCGGTGCGCCGCGGGGATGAGGTCGTGCGCGGTGAGCACCCGGAAGGTGCGCCGCAGCAGCGGATGCCGGGCGATCGCCTGCGCGAGGCTCGTGGCGAGGTCGAGCTGCCGCTGCACGAGCTCGAAGCCCTCCAGCTCGACCTGCCGCCGCCCGAGGTCGAGCGAGGCGAGGATCTGGTAGTTCGGCGAGGTCGACGTGTGCGTCATGTAGGCCTCGTGGAACGGCTCCTCGGCCTCCCGCACCCACTCGCGGTCGTAGACGTGGATCATCGAGCCCTGTCGCAGGGCCGTGAGGGTCTTGTGGGTCGACTGCGTCGCGTAGACCCGGATCTTGGCGTCGGGCGGGGGCAGCAGCTCCTCTTCGAGCCAGGCCTCGTCGTGCCTCGGATCTCCCGTCTCGGGGTCGAAGAGCCGCTCGCGCTGCGCCTGGTAGGCGGAGGCGTGCGCCGAGGTGCGCAGCCGCTCCTCCAGGTGCTTCGCCGCCGCCATCGCCGTGCGCCGCCGCGTCACCGGGTGGAAGGCGGCGAAGGCGAACCACGCCTCGTCCCACAGGAACACGAGGTCGGGCTTGATCGCCAGGCACTCCGCCATCACCCGCTCGGGGTCGTAGACGATGCCGTCGAAGGTGCAGTTGGTGAGCGTGACCATACGCACCTCGTCGAGCCGGCCGGCGGCGCGGTAGTCGAGCAGCAACTGCTTGATCCGGCTCAGCGGCACCGCCCCGTAGAAGGCGACGTCGTTGAGGGGGTAGGCCTCGAGGTAGGCGGTTCGGGCGCCCGTGAGCATGAGCGCGTGGTGGTGCGACTTGTGGCAGTTGCGATCCACGAGCACGACGTCGCCGGGGGACACGAGCGCCTGGTGCACGACCTTGTTCGCGGTCGATGTGCCGTTGGTGACGAAGAAGGTGCGCTGCGCGCCGAAGGCCCGCGCCGCCAGCGCCTGCGCCTTCTTGAGCGTGTGCACGGGGGCGAGCAGCGAGTCGAGGCCCCCGGAGGTGGCGCTGGTCTCGGCGAGCAGCAGGTTCATGCCGTAGAACTCGGCGAGATCCTTGATCCACTTGGATCCCACGACGGATCCGCCCCGGCCGACGGGGAGCGCGTGGAAGACGCCGACCGGCCGGCGCGCGTGATCCTGGATCGCCGTGAAGAAGGGGGTGTCGTAGAGGTGGGAGACCCGGCGCAGCAGCGAGAGGTGCAGCTCGAGCTGATCCTCGCGGCGGAACACGCGTCGGAACCTGCGGGTGAGCACGCCGGCGAGATCCTCGATGTGCGCGCCCGCCATGAGGTAGAGGTCGAGCTCGGGGCGGAGCGCCGCGAGCGTGTCGGCGAGGCGGAGCACCCGCTGCACGGACGCGAGACCGCTGCGCGAGGACGCGGGGTGCGCGCCGGCCTGCGCGTGGGCGAGCCGGACGGTGTCCTGCAGCTCGCGGCTCAGCGCCTGCCTGGTGCGCTCGCTGAAGCCGGGGCGCACGACGCACGCCAGGATGTTCGGGTTCGTGAGCACCGCGGCGATCGCGTCGTCGGCGGACGGCACGACCACGAAGTCGTAGATGAAGGCGTCGGCGGGGCCGCGCAGGCGCTGCGCTTCGGCGTGCATCGTGTCGCGGTCGCCCGGCGTGGTCTCGTCGACGACGAGAACCTCGAAGCGGGGGCGGGGATCGACGTCGTCCTGCAGCTCGGCCCGCTCGGTCTCGTCGAGGTGGTCGTCGCGCGGATCCTCGGGCACCGTCGTGCCGCGCAGCCGGTGCACCACCCGGCCGATGCGGTCGAGCGCCGTGGTGTAGTCGCCGGCCTGCAGCAGCTCGACGATGGCCTTGACGTAGCGCTGACCGAAGCCGGCCCAGTACATCTCGATGGTCTCGAGCGCGCGGAGCGATCGCAGGATCTCGCTGTCGGCGGCGAGCACCTCGTCGCCGTCGCTGCCGAGCGCGAGCCGCTTCACCGCGAAGCGGAGGTACTCCCACGCGTCGCTGCGCAGCCTCCAGGTGCTGGCCGGCATGCCGGGATCGCGTTCGAGGGCGACTCCCGGGGAGCCGAGCGCGCTGACGCGGCCGGATGATCGCGGTCGCGTCGCGTGTGCGGCGCCGCCATCGGGCCTCGGGGCGAGAGCCTCGTGCGGGGAGAGACGAGGGGAGTCGGTCTTCGTCATCGACGATCCTTCCAGCTTCATTGCCCAGCCTGCATGCCCGCCGCGCGGCGCCCCGTCTCCGCGGCTCGCGCTTCGTCCGCCTCCCCGCAGCTCGCGCCCGCGCGGGGAACGGTGCCCCCACTCTACTCGCGGGGCATGCCCTGAACGGCATGTGTCGGGATCCCGCCGCCCGCCGTCCGCTGGTGCGGAGAGCGGGGTCGTGGGGACGGTCAGGCGCCGGCGCCGGAGGAGCGCAGGCTGGTGAGAAGCTGAGAGTTCGTCCGACGCAGGGAAGGCTAACCTAATATGGAGTCATGACCTTCGGCCCCACTCCGGATCCCTCCACCGTCACCGTCGTCGATCCCGACGGGATCGACGAGTGCGTCCTCGCCGCCGGCTGCGTGGAGGACCTCCCGGAGATCCGCGACTGGCTGCGGCGCCTGCCCCCCTCCGTCCACGGCCGGGTGTTCATCGAGGTCTCGCGGGAGGCGGACGTCGAGTCGCTCCCCCTGCCGCCCCACGTCGGGGCGACCTGGCTGTTCGGCGGAACCTCCGGGCGGCCTGCACCGCGCGGGCGGGCGCTCGCCGCCGCCGTCGACGCGTGGGCCGAGGAGTGGCTGCGGGTCGCCGGAGGCGTCGACCGCTGCTTCCACATCTGGATCGGAGCGAACGACAGCGACGAGATGCGCGACTACTGGTCGCGCCTGCAGCGCGAACTCGACGCCCGCTGGCCGAGCCCCGCAGAGGTGCCTTCGCCAGTAGACTGAGGGGCATGTCGAAGGCCTACGAACGCAAGCACCGGATCGCCGTCATCGGTGGCGGGCCGGGAGGATACGAGGCGGCTCTGGCGGGCGCCCAGCTCGGGGCGGAGGTCACCCTGATCGAGCGGGCGGGGGTCGGCGGTTCCGCCGTGCTCACCGACGTGGTCCCGTCGAAGAGCCTCATCGCGACGGCGGGGGCTGCCCAGGCGGTCCGCGACTCGAACATGCTGGGCGTGCAGGCCTTCCTCCCGGGCGGCGACGGCAAGCCCGTCCGCCCCGAGATCGCCGTCAATCTCGCCGCCATCAACAAGCGCCTGCTGACGATGGCCGGGGCCCAGTCGTTCGACATGCTGACCTCCCTGGAGGGGACCGGGGTGCGGGTGGTCCAGGGCGAGGGCCGCCTCGACGGGCCGAACGCGGTGCTCGTCTCGACCGCGGCCGGCGAGGGCGGCACCGATTTCGACCGGATCGAGGCCGACACCGTCGTCGTCGCGACCGGGGCCAGCCCCCGCGAGCTCGACAGCGCCAAGCCCGACGGCGAGCGCATCTTCACCTGGAAGCAGCTGTACGATCTGACGGCCGTGCCCGAGCACCTCATCGTGGTCGGCTCAGGCGTCACCGGCGCGGAGTTCGCGAACGCCTATCGCACCCTCGGCGCCAAGGTCACCCTCGTCTCGAGCCGCGAGCAGGTGCTCCCGGGCGAGGACCCCGACGCCGCCGCGGTCATCGAGCGCGAGTTCAAGCGCATCGGCATGAACGTCATGTCGAAGTCGCGCGCCGACTCGGTCGAGCGGACGGAGCACGGCGTCCTCGTGACCCTCTCCGACGGTCGCACCGTGGAGGGCTCGCACTGCCTCATGGCCGTCGGCTCGACGCCGAACACCGAGGGGCTCGGGCTCGCCGAGGCGGGGGTCGACCTCACCGAGAGCGGGCACATCCGCGTGAACAAGGTCGCGCGAACGACGATGCCGTCGATCTACGCCGCGGGCGACTGCACCGACTTCTTCCCGCTCGCCTCGGTCGCCTCCATGCAGGGCCGCACCGCGATCATGCACGCGCTCGGCGACTTCGTGCGGCCGATCGACCTGCGCAACGTGGCCGCGAACGTCTTCACCTACCCCGAGATCGCGACGGTCGGCTGGAACGAGCACAGCCTCGCCGACAACAAGGACATCGCGAAGGCGATCGCGCACACGATCCCGCTCAACTCCAACCCGCGGGCCAAGATGATGGGCTTCACCGACGGCTTCGTGAAGCTCTTCGCGTGGAAGGCCTCCGGCACGGTCGTCGGCGGCGTGATCGTCGCGCACCGGGCGAGCGAGCTGATCTTCCCGCTCGCCCTCGCGGTCGAGCATCGCCTCACCGTCGACCAGGTGGCCTCGGCGTTCGCCGTCTACCCCTCGCTCACGGGGGCGATCACCGACGCCGCGCGCGCGATGCACACCCGATGAGCGCCGGGGCGGACGCGAGCCGCCGCGCGGTGCTCGGCGGGCTCGCCGGCGCGCTCGGCCTCGGAGCGCTGACGGCGCTCTCGGGGTGCTCCGCGGGCAAACCGGAGGTCGTCCCCTCCGACGAGGGGGTCGAGCCCGCGGTCACCGTGCGCGTCATCGATAACGCCTACGAGCCGGCCGAGGTCGAGATCGCGGCGGGAGCAGCGGTGCGGTGGGTGTTCGAGGGGCCGACCGAGCACGACGTCGTCGCGGAGGACGGCGGCTTCGTGAGCGAGCTGCTCACGGAGGGCGAATACGTCCACGTCTTCGACGAGAGCGGCGAGTACGCCTACGACTGCTCCATCCATCCCGAGATGACGGGCGTCGTGCGCGTCTCCTGAGCTACGCCAGGGGCGCGGCGATCTCGACCGATGCGAGCTGCTCCGCACGGGTCGGAGCGGCGTGCACCGTGATGAGCTCGTCCGCGTCGGCGTGCGCCGCGAAGGCCGCGAGCTCCTCGCGCACCCGATCGCGGCCGCCGATGGCGGTGTACTTCAGCATGCCGCGGATCTCGAGCCCGGCGGGGCTGTCCATGAGCGGAGCGGCCTCGTCGGCGGTGAGCTCCCGCTCGCGGCCCCTCGAGAGGAAGGTCCGCACGCGGTTCAGCTCCGTGCGGGTGAAGAGGTGCTCGGCCTCGGCGTCGGTCGCCGCCGCCACCACGTTGACGCCCGCGATCACGTAGGGCTCGGGGTGCGCCTCGCTCGGCACGTAGTGGGCCCGGTAGTGGGAGACCGCCGCCGTGAGCGCCTGCGGCGCGAAGTGCGATGCGAATGCGTAGGGGAGTCCCAGCTGCGCGGCGAGGCTCGCTCCGAAGAGGCTCGACCCCAGGATCGTGAGGGGCACCTTCGTGCCCCGGCCCGGGTACGCGTTCACCTGCGTGCGCGGAATCTTGTCGCCCAGGTAGCGCTGCAGCTCGAGCACGTCGTTCGGGAAGCTCTCGGCTGCGGAGTGGGTGCGACGGAGCGCGCGGAACGTCGCCCCGTCGCTGCCCGGCGCCCGCCCCAGGCCGAGATCGATGCGGCCCGGGTGCAGCTCCGCGAGCGTGCCGAACTGCTCGGCGATGACGAGGGGCGAGTGATTCGGCAGCATGATGCCGCCCGCGCCGAGCCGGATCCTCTCCGTATGCGCGGCGATGTGCGCGATGAGCACCGCCGTCGCGCTCGAGGCGATCGACGGCATGTTGTGGTGCTCGGCATACCAGACCCGTCGGTACCCGCCGGCCTCCGCAGCGCGGGCGACGTCCACCGAGTGCCGGAACGCGGCTGCGATATCGCCGCTCTCCTCGATGGTCGCGAGGTCGAGGATCGAGAGAGGAGGAAGCGTCATAGTGAGTGTCAACGCCTCAACCGCCGGACGTATTCCGAGCCTGCTCCATCTCGTGCTGCTCGGCCTCCTGCGCGGCGTGGAGCTCGAGCGTCGCCGCGCGCACCGCGTCCTCCGCGCGCTGCCGCCGGCGCTGGGCGAGCGTCGCCGCGCCGTACTTCGACCGGATCCGGTCGCTCGTCTCGGCCGTCGCGGTCACGATGTAGCTGCTCGCCAGCAGGATCACCTGGGCCGAGAGGTTGAACCACAGCAGCAGAGCGATGAGCGACGCGAAGGAGGCGAGGAGGGGGTTGGACGTGGCCCCCCGCACGAACAGCCCCGAGAGCTCCTGGAGCACGGTGAGGCCGACGCCTCCGATCACGGCGCCGCTCCAGAGCGCCCGGGCCGGTGCGGAGACCCCCGAGAGCAGGCGGAACACGAGCGCGATCGCGACGGTGTCGATGGCGAAGACGACGACGATGCCGAAGCCGCGCGTGAGCACGGAGGCGACGTCGCTGTCCTCACCGACGCCGAGCCACCCGGTGACGATTCCGATGCCCGCGGAGCCGAGGAAGCTCGCCGCCGCCGCGACGACGAGCAGGCCCCCGAAGGCGATCCCGACCAGGAGGTTGCGCAGCAGCACCCACAGGAAGAAGGTGTCGTCGGTGAGCTCGTCGGCGAGCACGCGCAGGGCGATGCGGAGACTCGCGATCGCGCTGATGGCGGCTCCGACGAGGCCCACCAGGGAGACCGCCCCCACGATCGTGAAGCCGGTCCGCACCTGGATCGCCTCGGGCGAGACGAAATCGGACAGACCCGGGATCACCGCGTCGAGCGCCTCCGTGAGGCTGCGCAGCGCGTCGGGGTTGCCGCTCAGCCAGAGCGCCGCGAGAGAGAACCCGAGCAGCACCGCCGCGAACACGCTGAACAGGGCGCGGTAGGTGATGCTGTCGGCGAGCATCGCCCCCTTGTGCTCGCTGTAGAGGAGGTAGCTCCTCACCAGCCGCAGCTGCAGCGCCCTCGCGATCAGCCGCTGCACGACCCCCATGAGGCCGGGCTTCGTCGTCGATGTCCCCTTGTCGCTCCCCATGCGCCCAGCCTATCCGCCGGGCGGCGCGGCATGCGGGACCGGCGTCGGAACGCCGATCCCGCATGCCGCGCTCGTATCGTCTATTCCGGGTCGACGATCGAGAGCAGCACGTGGCCGTTCGGCACCGTCTGTCCGACGGGCGCGTCCACGGAGCTGACGACGCCGTCGCGGTGGGCGTAGATCGACTGCTCCATCTTCATCGCCTCGAGCACCACGACGAGGTCGCCCGTGGCGACCTGCTGGCCGTCCTCCACCGCGACCTTCACCACGGTCGCCTGCATCGGAGCCGCGACGGAGTCGCCGGTCGCGCCGGCCACCACCGAGCCCTTGGCGCGCCTCGGGGCTGGCCCGCGGGTGACCTCCTGATCCACGAGCGGCAGCAGCGTCGCGGGCATCGTCACCTCGACCCGGCGACCGGCGACCTCGACGACCACGGTCTGGCGCTTCGGATCCTGGGCGATCTGGGCGAGCTCGCCCTCCCACGGCTCGATGTCGTTCACGAACTCGTTCTCGATCCAGAGCGTGTAGACCCCGAAGCGGCCGTCGGGGGCGGTGAATGCCGGATCCCGCACGATCTTCCGGTGGAACGGGAGCACGGTCGGCAGGCCCTGCACCTCGAACTCGTCGAGCGCGCGGCGGGCACGCTCGAGCGCCTCCTCGCGGGTGGAGCCCGTGACGATCAGCTTGCCCAGCATCGAGTCGAACGCGCCCGAGACCACGTCGCCCGTGGCGACGCCGGTGTCGACCCGCACTCCGGGGCCGGACGCGGGCTTGAAGAGGGAGACGGGGCCGGGAGCGGGCAGGAAGCCGTTGCCCGGATCCTCGCCGTTGAGGCGGAACTCGAAGGAGTGCCCGTGCGAGACGGGATCGTCGTAGTCGATCCTGCCGCCCTCGGCGATGTGGAACTGCTCCCGCACGAGATCGAGACCGGTGACCTCCTCGGAGACGGGGTGCTCGACCTGGAGTCGTGTGTTGACCTCGAGGAAGGAGACGGTGCCGTCGCGGGCGACGAGGAACTCGCAGGTGCCGGCGCCGACGTAGCCGACCTCTTTCAGGATCGCCTTCGACGCCCGGTAGAGCTCGGCGTTCTGCTCGTCGGTGAGGAACGGGGCGGGCGCCTCCTCGACGAGTTTCTGGTGGCGGCGCTGCAGCGAGCAGTCGCGCGTCGACACGACCACCACGTTGCCGTGCTGATCGGCGAGGCACTGCGTCTCGACGTGGCGCGGCTTCTCCAGGTACTTCTCGACGAAGCACTCGCCGCGGCCGAAGGCCGCCACGGCCTCGCGGGTGGCCGATTCGAACAGCTCGGCGACCTCTTCGCGCTCGTAGGCGACCTTGAGGCCGCGGCCGCCGCCGCCGAACGCCGCCTTGATCGCGACCGGGAGCCCGTGCTCATCGGCGAAGGCGAGCACCTCGGAGGCGTCTTCGACGGGGTCGCTCGTACCCGCGGCGAGGGGCGCGTCCACCTTCTCGGCGACGTGACGGGCGGAGACCTTGTCGCCGAGGCGCTCGATGGCCTCGGGGCCCGGGCCGATCCACGTCATCCCGGCGGCGATCACCGCGCGGGCGAAGTCCGCGTTCTCCGCGAGGAAGCCGTAGCCGGGGTGCACCGCGTCGGCGCCGGAGCGCCGGGCGACGCCGAGGAGCTTCTCGATCACCAGATAGGTCTCGGCGCTGGTGCTCCCGTTCAGCGCGTAGGCCTCGTCGGCGAGCTGGGCGTGCATCGCGTCCCGATCCTGGTCCGCGTACACCGCGACCGAGGCTATACCGCTGTCTTTCGCGGCGCGGATGATGCGGACGGCGATCTCACCGCGATTGGCGATGAGCACTTTACGAATGCGCGACATGGAGAACAGCCTATTGGAGGAGACGTCCCCGGCCTTGGATGCAGGGCACAAACATTCCTGGAAATCGCATTGCGATCCCCACGGTTCGCGCGCTTTCGGTGGTGGTCGCGTGTCTGCGGTGTTCGCGTGTTTTCGGTGGTCGGGGAGGTGCGGTGTGCGCCGCGTTGCTGCGTTTCCGTGACCGCTGAACGGGCCGCCACCTTGGGGGCGGGGGTGCGTGTGGGGGAGCGGGGTGCGTGTGGGGGATGCATGTGGGGGTGTGCGACACGCCCGGGATGTGGGGTCGTGTTGCGGGGTACGGGTCGGGGTGCGTAATGTATTCCCTTGTCAGCGCAACGCAGCGGGGCCAGGAAGTGGTCCCGCCGGTTCGTATGCGCTCTCCGGTCACGTGGTGGTCGGGGAAGTGGCAGTGTCTCTCGGAAGCCCGGTCAGGGTGTGTACGGGGGGTGTCTGGTCCTTGAGAACTCAATAGTGTGCAC
>NZ_JAEHOH010000022.1 GCF_016522505.1 Leucobacter chromiisoli
AGGCGGCGCGACGTCAGGCGCTCGTGGAGTACCAGCATTCGAAGGTGCGCGACCGGTACGACGCCGACCTAATGATGGCCGGATTCTCGGACGGCTTCACTGAGTGTGCGTCACGACTCCCCAGCGAGGAAGAACTAGCAGAAGGTTTCGCCGCTCGCCTCTGGGATCGCGACACGAGGGCGATGCCGAGCCGTGGGACAAGCTGCGCCGTCGGCGGATGGTGGGGCTGCGTGTGCGGGATCGCCCTCGTGCCGCGATGGCGGGATCCGGTACGGCCGTAGACACGCAGAAAGCGCCCCCTCACCCGGCCCGAAGGCTGGATGAGGGGGCGCGATGTCATTGAGGTTTACTCTGCGGCATACCGGGGTACGTAGTGAGGGCGGGCGTCAGCGCAGACGGGAATATAGTCGGGAACTACTTCGGCATGCGGGATGCGCTCGGGGGTCGCGGCTTCCGCGGAGTCACTTCGAACGGGCGGCCCCAGGACCGCCACAACGTAGCGACAAGACGCCACACGGTGGCCGCGATGAACACGTACACGACGATGCGCACCCACTCCCGCCCCATGTAGTCGGGGTTGAGGCGTGCGAGGACCGACTGCGACGCCCACGCGATCAGCGCGAGCACGAAGTACAGGAGCGACCTACCGGCGGACGTGGACCGCCAGTTGAAGAACGCCACATAGGAGGCCGCGAACACGGCCGCCCCGGCCAGGGCGGTGAGCATGATGATATCCCCGATGAGGAACAAGGCGTCTGTCATCAGCGTGCTCCTCTCGGCCGGAACGTCACGGACAGATCGCGTCCGAAATGGTTCTGTTCGCGACGGCGCACAAGCTTCCGCATGATGGAGTCCACCTCGCCCGCCTGCAAGTTCAGTTCGTACATCTCGTTCTGAGCTTCCTGCCGGATCACCTGCGCTTCACCCGTGTCGTCCGGCACCTCCACGGGGCGACGCTTACGGCCCCACACGATGATCCTCCGTGTCTTCAATGCTCGGTGCGACGTCCGCGAAGAACTTCGCCCCCGTGCGGCCGGCTTCCAGCAGCATCGTGTTCTGGCGACGAATCTCCGCGTTCACGGTGCGCTGGTCCAGTGCGGTCTCCTTCCACTCGTCCCCACGCTTCACGGCCTGCGCGAGCTCCCGCTCGTGCGAGGACCGTGGGATGAGCCGCCCGGAGCCGAGAAGCCAGTACAAAGTGACGACGGCTCCGAGCAGCGCACCGATCGGGGTGAGAGACCAGATTCCCGGAAGTGCCTCCATTATGACCCCTCTCTCGTGCGGTCAGGGCACGGGGTCACTCGGCGGCGTACCGGCCGCGAGCCGAGGGCACGTTCGGTGCGGTGACCGCGAGTCCGAAGATGCCCGCGAGGAAGCCGTACAGCGCGAACCCGGGGTTAGTCCACGCGGACCAGTCGACCTCGGGAATCGAGCCGTCGAGAACGACCGCGCTCGAGAGGACAACGCCGGCGACGCCGAGAGCGACGTTCGCAACGCGGCGCACGGTGGGGTTCTGGACCACGACATTCGGGGTGAGACTCTCAGTCATCAGGGTGCTCCCTTACTTCTCGAGCTTGTCGAGCCGCGCGAGGATCTCGTCCTGGCGGTCGAGCATGACCTTCATCGAGGGGAGGAGACCGCCCGGTGTGCCGGCGCTGGTCTTGCTGGTCTTGAAGCTGACGTCGTAGAGGATCTTGAGCATCCCGAGGATTCCTCGGATCGTGCCGCGCGACGTCTCGGAGGTGGTGAAGGTGGCGTCGTAGACGGCCTTGAGCTGCTTGGCCTGTTCGGGGGTCATGTCATCCTCCTGGGTGTTGGTAGTTGGGCTTCCGGCGAGGATGTGGTTTCCTCGCTGGACGATGTAGTCGAGACGCGCCCACAGGTAGGGGCCCGGGCATGCGGTCGCGTAGAACTCCCGGTGACCGCGCACGCGGCTGCGATCGAGTGATCCCCATCCGTAGCGGCGGCAGAGGTCCGCAGCGAGCTGCGCGAGCCGCTCGAGCGCGGCGTCAGACACCGGCCAGTCGCCGCCGTTGCCACTGTTCTGCGTCTCGACCGTGACGGCGGGAGCGTCAGCGTCCCACGACCCCGACGTCCACGGCCGGTACTCCTCGGGAACCTGACCGACGAGAGAGCCGTCCGAATAGAGGATGTAGTTCGCGCTGACCGCCTCGGACGGGTTCACGAGGCGAGCGTCTCCGCCGCTCGTGCCAGCCCAGTGGTGCACGATCAGGTATCGGACGGCTGTGCCCTGCCTCGGGCTGTACTTGCCGTGGTTTGCGACAGCGCGAGAGGCGAGTGCTGAGAAGCCCATTGGGTCTCCTTTCATGCGAAAGGCCCCGCTACTCGGCGGGGCTCGGATCGGGTTCGGGATCCGGTAGGGGATCCTCGGGCGGAGTTCCGGAGGGTGGCTCCTCGGGCTCGGAGGCGGGTTCCTCTGGCTCTGGTTCGGGCGTTGGCTCGGGGTTCTCCCGGGCGAGCAGGGTGAGGACCGCGGTGTGGATCATCTCGTCGGTGATCGCCGAGCTCGCGCCGCCCGCGTCGGTGACGGTGCAGCACCAGCCCGGCTGGACCGCGAATTGCCAGACGTGGTCCTGCACCCACTCGGCGGGACGTGCGACGTCTTCGCCGGCGGCGCACGCCGTGATCCGGGCGATGAGCTCGCGGTCCTCCGCAAGCCGCGCCTGCACGATATACGAGGTCATGGTGACTCCTAATCCGTGGTCGGGATGATGCGCCACAACAGGCGAACGCTCTGCGCGCTGTTGCTGCCCGGCTGCGTGAATCGCAACCTCACGGTCGTGCTGGTGAGGCCCGGTGTCGTAGAAGACATCGATATGGCACCGTAGCCGCTTCCCGTTTCGAGGGCGTCGACCATGAGGACATGCCCGGGCGGGGCTACCGCGGGCACGGTGGTCGTGATCGTGCTCGCGTAGACCCCGGTCGTCCCGACCTGCCCGAGCGTCCCGGTCGGGACGGTGAGCGTCCCCGACCGAGGCGGAGGCGCGCCGCGTGCTCTACCCAGGATCGTGACGCGCCGGTTCTGCACCGCGACCCATACCCGATCCCCGGTGCGGAGACCCGCAACAAGCGTTGAAGGGGTGCCGACGATGGGTTCCGTGTCAGCGTCGAGGCGGATCGTGAGGGGATCCGCGGAGAGCACGACCGCCCACCGAAGATCCGGCTTGCCTGCGATCTTCGTCGCGAGCGAGGCGATCATGCCCTTGAGTTCGGTCCAGTCGATCACTGTGCCTCCCTCCACTCCGCCTGGCACAGACTGTCGTAGCTGAGCTGGAAGCTCATGCGCTGCACCGTGGCGCGCGTGGAATGCCCGCGCGGCTGGAACGTCACGACGTCGTTCGGGTCGAGCGGCATGACTGAGTGCGACACGGAGAGCTTCGCGACCGGCGACATGCGATCAAGGAGTCGGCGCTGCGCGAGGAGATCCGCCGCCACCTGGTCGGCGACTTCGGCCCCTTCCTCGGTCTCGGTGATCCACCGTCCCCGAGCCTGAAACGAGTACGGGGAATCCGGGTTCTCGTTCGTCGCGACGCCGACGATCGCGGGTTCTTCGTCGGAGCCTTCACCAATGACGATGAATCGGTTCGGGACGGCGGCGTGGTCCTGTTCTCTGGACCAGTCGGGGGAGTGGATCGACACCGCCCCCGCCTGGAAGGTGTAGGCGGGTTCCCGGTCGGCGGGTGGGACGTAGGGTTCGACGCGGTGCTGGCCGGAGCCGTCGCACCACAGCGACCAGTACCCGGCCGACTCGAGCAGCTCGTTGATGATCGTGAGTTTCGGGGTGCCGGCCTCCCACACCATCGGTGACCGGAGTACCGCCTCTGACTCCGTGGCGGCGATTCGGGTCTCCCCGGTCGACTGGATCAGGGCGACCACGGTCGGAATGATCGGGGTCCCGGCCGGAAGGGAGTATGTAGCTTCGGTGGTGTCCTCATCCACTACCGCGAGCGGAGACAACAGTTTCGCGTCGAAACTCCGAACCCCGGATCGGGTGCGGGTGGTCGGGGAGGTGAAGAGCATCGTCGCCACCGGCCACGCCTCAATCCCTGGGATGCCGGGGTCGTAGGTGAGACGAACCCGGTGACTCATCCAGTCAATGTCCTGCCCTCGGTCGAGGATCGTGAGCGACCCAGAAGCTCCGAGACGGGACAGGGCGACCAGCTCGATACTGCCGCCGGTCACCCCATCAATCTCCCCCAGGGGGGCGTAGTCGCGGTCGAGGAGATCGACCCGCCAGGAGGGGCGGCGCGGTCCTGTGAGATCAGCCATACGCCACCCCCTCTGTTAGTGGTCGGTTTCCTGCAGGGACAGGGACCACGCCCACACCCCATCCGCTTCGCGTGCGATCTGCACCGGCGACAGAGACCCGTAAATGCGGACCCCGGTCGGATCCCGGTACAGGTGCACCGGCCACGGATCCTGATCCACGATGATGAGCTGGTCACGGGTCGCGACCAGTTCGTCATCGTCTAGCAGGGTGCCCGACGCCTGCACGGTGCGGGACAGGTGTTCGCTGGCGTAGGCGACCGGAAGCGGCCTGCCTTCGAACTGATGCGTCGTCCGATCCCTACCGGCCGAGATGGAAACGCCGGGATCGTACGGGAGGCGGGCCACTTCGGAGAATGACCCCCCGCCTGAGATCCAGATCGCCCACGACTCCGCGAGGACCTGCTGCACCACCGATTCCGACGCACCGATGTCGGTGTACGCCGTCACCCGGTACTGCGTGACCCCATGAGACAGGCACTCCCAGTCCTGCACCGCGCTCTCCGGCGCAAGACCCTCAGCGACGAGCTCCCACACCTCACCGTCGACCGATCGCTCGATACTCAGATGATTGGTCGCGGGCACCATGGTCGCCGTCGATGTCGAGGCGTCCGGCTCGCCGTCCCATGCGGTCTGCATGACCGACCCTGCTACGTCGACACGCCCTGAAGACCCCGAAAACGCGGGCCCGTCGTAGACGCCAGCGAACAGGCCGAGATCCGTCCACCAGGTATCGGTGGATCCGAGAATCGCACCGTCTCCGTATATCTGCACGATGTACTCGCTCGAGAGGGCGGAGTAACGAAGACGGCGCTCGGTCGGGACACCCGCCGGCGCATTCTCCGTGATCTGAGCCGGATTGGCTGCCCTCAAGGCGCGACGGATAGGGGCCGTAGACGGCCCCGCTGAATCGGAGACCACAGTTCCTATCCATGTACCACCGCCCCGGACAGACGGCGATACGGTGAACGCTGCATAACACGTCTCGGCCGAGGCGCCGCCCGTCGGGATAAGCCTCACCGCGGGCTTCTCGCCCCGACGGGAAACTCCAGCGACGCACCGGGTGCCCACCAATCCGCGCACGCGCTCGATCTCCAGCACCGCTTCGGATGCATTCACAGGTCCGAGCCATCGAACGCGGTAGTCCTCCGGCTGAACAAGGTCCGCGGGTTTCGCGCTTCCGGTGAACGCAGCCCCACCCACAGGAGACCGCTCCACGATCAGCTCGTCATCCAGCAAGGTAAAG
Source organism: Leucobacter chromiisoli (assembly GCF_016522505.1). GTDB lineage: Bacteria > Actinomycetota > Actinomycetes > Actinomycetales > Microbacteriaceae > Leucobacter > Leucobacter chromiisoli. The sequence goes on from NZ_JAEHOH010000022.1 coordinate 5,534, forward strand.
GCGTCCCCGATCACTCCGCTGACGACCATGACCGACACTCGAAGAGATGCCGTGTTCGCGGGCATCGTCACGCCCTGCACCGACAGGGTGCCGGTAGCACCCGGAGCGAGGGTCACAGGGGCCCCCTGAGTCACACCGATACCGGAACCGCCACTGTTCCTGGGGTCCATGTCAGCACGGATCGTGATCGTCCTGCTGGAGTCGTTGCGCACTCCAAGCTGGGCCGACCACACCTGCCCCGTACTAGCTGGCGTTCTCTGGGTGGCGACCGAGTAGTAGGACCCGGCCACGGCGACGCTGAGTCGCCGCCCGTCCGGCAACGGGGTCTGCCCCGGAGCGGGGGAGGACGGGAACTCCCATCCAGCGAAGCTCGCCGAAACGATCGGCGTGGGGATGAAGTTCCGCCGCAACTCGGCCCACGTGCCATCGCCAACAAAACGAGGGTTCGTGAAGTGCTGCGTCACGTCTGCCCGGTCGGGGCCACGACCATCATCGACAGCAATCGAGGCAGCACCCAGCGATTCATCCCAGCCCGCGATCACGGACGGTACCGCGGGCGGGATGAACGCCACCTCGACGGCCTGTTCGGCCCAGTCGGACCAGACGTCGCCAGTCGCTGCGCGAGCCCGCACCGTGTAGACGGCCTCATCGGCGAGGCGGGTGCGCAGCGTCACCGACGTAGCGGCCCCCGATCCGGAGCGGGTTTCGAGGATCGCGCCGGTGTCGTCGAGGAGCTCGACACGCCACGCCGACTGCGGGCGGCCCTGCTCCTGATACCAGGACCACTCCACCGGCAGTTCGGGACGATCCCACGACCCTTCCGGGGAAGTGACCGCGACGCCCGGGCGAGTGATGACCTCGACCGTTGCGACCGCGGACCACGGCGACCAATCCGGGTGCAAGCCCTTCGTGCGGACCCGCCACTCGTATGAGTCGACCGGGAACGGCACGCCGCTGCCGGTCTCATAGACCGTCTCCCAAGACGTGGTACCGACACGGCGACGCTGCAGCTCGTACGCCGTCTGCTGCGCCCCGTCGACAGGGTTGTGCACCCAGGACAGGGCGACCGGCGACGCCGACGCGGCACCGTTCGGGGCCAGCCCAGACGGAGCATTCGGGGGCGCGATGAACTGAACCGTGTTCGACGGCTCCGACCATGCCCCCGTGAGGGAACCGATCTTCGACCTCACCCGGTACGTGTGCGGCACCGTCGTCGAGGGCCCCACATGCGTCCACGGCAACTGCACGCTGGTGGCGACGATCGTGTCGCCGTCCATCACATCGTAGGAACCGAACCCGATATACGGTGCCCCCGCGACGGCGGACACGACAATGTCGGTCCCCTCACGAGACGCGGTCACGTTCGTGGGAGGAGCCGGTGTCGTATAGATCGGGCCGACGAGATTCGAATACCCCGACGTGCCGCCCGCGTTCACACCAGCGACCCGATAGAAGTACCGCGCGTTCGGCTTCGTCGTGGTGTCCGTGAAAGTCCACGCGTTCCCAGTCGGGCGCCCGACAACCGAGAACTTCCCGTCGCCGACGCCCCGGTACACGATGACCGACGTGTACGTCGAGTTACGCGTCCAGTTCAGCGTGTGCGACGTGTCCGAGTTCCGGGTGACCGTGAGACCAGACGGGGCGGACGGCCGCGGCGTTGATCCGGAGGAGATCGTCACCTGCCGGGACACCACTGCCGTGCCACCCCAGAACGGGATCGGCAGCGACGCGGAGAACACGCGGGTGCCGGTGAAGGTGATGTTCGTCGCGTACAGCAGCGTCGTCGTGACCGCGAGCCCCGTGTTGACGCTCACGCCAGACGACCCCGACCAGCCACCACTACGGGAAAGCGTCGAGGACCAGCCATGCGACGTGTTCGGGGCGTTCTGCCCATGCACGGTGACCGTCGCCGTGGTCCCAGAGATCGCGACATCGATCCCGATACGGTAGTTACCCGAGTACGGTCCCCACTGAATCGCCATCTTTACCCTCTCACTCCGAGATCACGACGCAACCCCGTCGCATCCATCGGCTCCAACGCGTCCTCGATACGGCCGTCGATCGTGCCGATCAGCACGTCGTCCTTGTCATAGAGATGAGCGACCAACGGGCCCGAACGGGCACCCTGATCCGCATCGCGGCGAATGTCATCCCACTGCGAGCCAGTTAGGATCGGTTCCGGTCGCCTCGTACGGTTCTCCACGAGGGACAGCCCAGTCGGCAGCCAGCCGCCAGAGTCGTACAGCGTCGCCGTACCAACTCCGTCGTCGAGGCCGACCTTCGACATTGCCCACTGCACCGCTGATTCCACGCCCTGCTTCAGCAGGCCGCCGGCTGCGTCCACCCACATGTCGGATCCTGGGAAGGATTCCTTGAACTTGTTCATCGCCCAGCCGACCAGGCCACCGATTTCGTCGTCCAGAGCGCCCTTCGGGGACGTGTGCCCCGTCATGTACGGGGCAGGGTTGATGTAGTGCGGCCAGCCGCCCGGCATGATCATGTAGTGCAGGTGCGGCCCCGTCGAATTGCCCGTGGAGCCGACCTTGCCGATCTGAGTGCCCTGAGACACCTGCTGACCGACACGAGCGAGCACGCGAGACATGTGCGCGTACCACGTCACGATCCCGCCCGGATGCAGCATGTTCACCTGGTTGCCACCACCACCGGTATGCCACCCAGCATGAGTGACCGTACCGTCCGCGGCAGCCATGATCGGCGTCCCAGTCGGGGCCGCCAGGTCAATACCGTTGTGGCCCGAATGGAACGGCTGCGAAACGCTGTAGCTCCCCTTCGGAAGCGGCGTCACCCAACCGCCCTTCTTATAGCCGGGCACCGTGCCGTACCGGTTCATGTGATCCAACAAGCCCGGATGCCGAGACTCAATCGAGCGACGCGACGCCGCCCGAATCACATGCTCGTCACCATGCACCACACCAGCCACCGCAGTAGCAGGCAGTGCACCGGTGTAGCCGCCGTCAGAGAAGCCCTTCGGAAGGCTCACCTTCGAAAGGTTCACACCAGGGATCTTGTTGATCGTGTCAATCAGACCGTTGATCACGGTGTTCACAACGAACTTCACCGGCTTCTTCGCGAGATCCTGGATACCCTTCCACGCAGTACCGATCGCATCCCGAGCAGCCTCAAACGCCTTCTTCGGATCCGACTTCACAACCCGCACCATCGTGTCGATGACGGACTTCACCTTGTCCCACACAGTGCGAATCACGCCGGCAACGGCATCCCACGCCGGCTTGATGTACTGCTCGTACATCAACCTCGTCGCAAGACCCAGCAGGTTCCACCTCTCCCGGATCCAATCGACCACCGGTGAGATAATCGTCGTCCACACCCACCGCAGAGCATTCCCGATGGCATCGAACGCGGGCTTGATGTACTGCTCCCACATGAGCCTGGTCGCAATGCTCAGCAGCGTCCACTTCTGCCGGATCCAGTCCACGACCGGAGAAATGATCGAGTTCCATACCCAACGCAGGATCACGCCAATCGCATCGAACACCGGCTTCACATACTGCTCGTACATCAAGCGAGTCGCGATCCCGAGGATCTGCCACTTCTCACTGATCCAGTCCACGACGGGGGACACAATCGAGTTCCATACCCACGACACGATCGCGGCGAGGGCTTCGAAGATCGGCTTCAGGATGAAGTCCCAAACACCCTGCAGGATGCCCGCCATGATCGCGAACCCGACCTGCGCGGCCTGGAACATTGGCGTAAGAATATTCTGGAATACCCACGTCACGACGGACACAATATTGTCGAAAATAGGCTTGAGAATTGAGTTCCAAACGAAACTAAATACTTGACCAATCGCCTCGAATACCGGTTTGAGGACGTTCTCCCAGACAGACTGGAAGAAGGCCGAGATGTTCGCCCACGCTTCACCGAGGAATCGGGTGAACTCCGCCCATACCTTCTTGCCAGTCTCGGTCTGCGTGAAGAAGTAGACGAGCCCTGCCACGAGCGCAAGCACGGCTGTCACGATGATGCCAATCGGGTTGGCCCGAAGTGCTGCGTTGAACACCTTGGTGGCAATCGCCCCGGCCTTGCTCGCCCCTTCGTACGTGTACGTCGCGCCAGCCATCCCGTAGGTGTATGCGACGTAGGCGGCTTGGACGGCTTTGAATGCTGCGGTCGTGCCTTTCCAAATTCCGGTGGCAACCTGGGCAGTCTTCACGGCCGCAACGACCGTGCCCACGCCTACTGCTACCGGAACGAGCCAGTCCTTATTCGCGTTCACCCAGGAGAAGAGCCCTGAGAAGAAATCTCGAACCGATTGAATAGCGGCGGGGAGACGGTTGCCAAGCCAGTCGACCAATGGCTCGACGTGCGTTGTCGCCTCATCGAGCCACGACGTCACGTTCTGAAACAACGGGCCGATCAGCGGGAAGATGTCCTCGAGGATCTTCGCGCCGAGACGCCCCAGCGCGGCCATCATGTTGTCGAACGCGCCAGTAGTAGTGCCGCCCATCTCAGCAGCAGCAGTACCAGCGGCGGCCTCAGCAGCAGCAGCGAACGTCTCGAAGTCAACCTTGCCCTCAGACGCAAGCTTGAACACCTCGCCAGCAGTGACACCCATCTGCTCGCCAAGAGCCTTATAGATCGGGATACCCTTGTCGGCCAGCTGACTGATCACGTCATTCTGGACGCCGTTCGCCTGCGTTGCCGCTTTAGCGAAAATGGAACCCATCTCACCAAAACCAGTGCCAGCGAGCGCAGCATTGTTCGCGACAGTCTTGAGTACCTTCTCAAGCTTCTCGCCCGGCGCAATGTTCGCCGCCATCAGTTGCGACGCAGTAGTAGCGGCATCGCCCAGCCCAAACGCGGTGCCCTTCACCGAGGCGAGCGCGTTATCCATCGCGCCCGCAACCTCTTTAGAGGTGAACCCGATGCCGCGCATCTTCGCCTCAGCGGTCTCGATCGCCTTCAGGCGGCCGAAACCCTTGACGAGTGCCGTGCCAAGCACCGACGCAACACCAACCGCGCCAACCTTCAGGGACTTCTTCATCCCGTCCGCAAGCTTCGACCCGAGCCGTGAACCAGTGCCTGACGCATCCACGCCGCCAAGCTGCTTCTGAATGTCCTTCGCGATCCCCGGAGCCTTAACCGTGATTGCCACGTAAGCGTTTGCGATCTCAGCACCAGTAGCAGCCATAACGCCCCCAAAAACACGAAAACGCCCACGCAACGGCGGGCTACAATCACGGGCATGAGCCTGTGGTCAAGAATGAAACGGATAGGAAAGCGCCGGTACGTCACCGTGAACTTCCGCGACCTCAAATGGGTCAAGAAGCCAAATCACGGCGGCTACGGCTACACATACTCGTGGGATCTCCCCGATCAACCAGCTCCGGGAATGTGGGTCGAAGTAGAGGGCAACGACCGCATTGCGACAGCAGTCATCGATGAGGTGGACGTTAAGCCCCAACCAGGCGCGACGATCAAGCCTGTTCTTCGCGTCATCACCCAGCACGAACTAGATGAAGCGCGCGAGGCTGCGACTAATCGCGAAAAGCTGGTAGAAGCAGGGCTTCCCATCTGGCTTGACATGATGCGCGCAAAAGCAGGGCTCCCGGTAGACCGGGAGCTACCGCCCAAACCGCCCACAGGATGGCCTGACATCCCACCCCGAAAAGGTTCCGTGATCGGTCAGCCCGCATATGACCGAGGCAAAGTTTGGATGCGCGCCCATCATCGCGCAGTCGAGTTGAACCGCATGGAAGATGCAGTAATTTTCGAGCAAATCGCGCAGGAATGGTACGCGCGAGGCCGCAAGCGCAAAAAGAGTTAACTAACCACCGAGCGCGCGGAGGAGGGCGAGTCGGTCAGCATCAGACACCCGCTCGCCCTTCTTCGGTTCCACGAATGCTCGCGCAGTCCAGCGGTGCGGGTCGGGATGCACCTGGAACTTAGACCCAGCACGCGCAGACACCCGGCCAGCTTCCTCATTCACCTTCCGCTGCACTTCAGGTGAACGCATCAACTTATTCAAACCGGCAAGCTTCAACTTGACACGCACATCACTTGCCACGATGCCTCCGATACTTTTCCGCCATTCGCTCAGCGTGCTTAGCCTTCGAGACTTGCTCTCGCACGCCCTCGGGCGGCTTCGGCGGTTTCGGCTTCTTCTTCGAGTTCACGGCAATCAGCACGTACTCGATGCGCCTCAACGCCTCATCCTCGGCAGTGACCGCGCCCCAACCACCAAGCCACTCTGAGATCGCCCCGCCGCGCGGCATATGCGTCACCATGTGGGCGACCTCGAGCACATCTTCCACGCCCGCATACATGTCGCTCAGGCGCACCCCGAAGAATCGCCGCAGATCCGCAGCGACCCTATCGGGGCACTCCCGCAGCCACATGGCGAGCATCAGGAGTTTTTTGCGCCAGCCTTCTCCGCGATCAGCTCCAGGAGCTTGCCCGCATCCTCAGCGTCAGCATCCGGCACATCAACGAGGAATCGGTCGAATGACTGATCTCCGACCAGGTAGCGCAGCGCAGTCGTGAACTGGTTGCGCTCCAACGCATCCAGCACGCGAAGCGACGACATGCCGCCCGCCTTCACCTCGAACTCGACGCCCTTGTACTCGACCTTCACCAGGTCGCTCTTGCCAGGCTTGTGGTCCGCCGGCTTCACCGGGGAACGGTCCCGAGTAGACTGCGCACGCAACGCCGCAAGCTCAGCCTCAAGCTCCTCACGCGACGGCTCAACAATTTCAGTCATGGGTGACTCCATTTCTTCAAAGATCAGGTGTGACTCTGGGGAGATAAGGGTGGGGCGCGGAGTCACCACGCGCCCCACCCGGCCAGTTACTCGCCGAGGTACGCCGGCGCGTTGGTGAGAATGTACGAATCGCCCACGATCTCGGCAGTGAACTCGTACATCGTCATGTCGGAGTTGGTGTGCGAGAGAGTGCCACGCTCCGTGATCTGGATGAGCTCGCAGCACAGCAGCTTCGTCACACTCCCATCAACGAACTTGAACACTGCTGCACGCTCGACCGTCCCAATACCTTCAGGAAGGTCGACCTTCGCGACACCAGTCGTCACCGTCGGCGCACCATGATCGAAGTACAGCTCCGTAACGCCCGGAGTCTCCTCAAGCGCCTGGAAGGTGATCGTCTTCTCAGTGGACGTGATCTTCACGCGCAGAGTAGCGCCACCCTGCCACGCCTTGAACTTCTCCGAGTCAGTCGACACCTCGAACGAGATACCGTCCTCCGACAGCCACCCGATCGACTCAAACGGGGACGTAGGATCCACCAGAGTAGTCGGCAGCGTCGACCCCTTCGGTGCCAGGAACACCTCGGACTCGAGATCGCCATATACGCGAACATTGTCCCGATTCTTAGCCATTCTTGGCCTCCTTCACCGGCGCAGCAGAACCCTTCTCAGTGCCCTGCTCGCGCACCTTCCCAAGGCCCAGGAGATCCCGAGCTTCAGCGGGCGACACGTCAACGACATCGCCACCCTTGTACGTCTTTCCGTCCCGTTCGAGACGGTTAGCGACCACAACCTTCGTCACGACCGCACCTCCTTAAAATGAGAAAGCCCCCTAGTCGGGGGCTGTAGAACCTCGTAGTTTGAACTGGACCGTGAACTGATACCGCGGATCACCCGTGTCAGGATCAGGCGCACGCGACGGCCCCCCGATCTCGATGTGGCGGTAGACAGGCAACTCGCCCAGCCGCATGACGGACATCACACGGCGACGAACGAGCTTCACCAGGTCATACGCCGCGACCCAGCCAGGAGCGGACACAATGAACGTCACCATCGGGCTATCCGACACTTCATCGGAGGTGCCGCCGACGCGCGCCACAAGCACATGCTCGGGTGGCTTGTTCTGCGGCACCATCGTGGACGCCGGCACACGAACCACAGACTTGATGTACTGGACTAGGGCCGACTCAACGTCGATGAACTCGTACGCCTCCATCAGCCCTCCCACCGTTGCAGCGAGATCCGATACCCCGGCGTGAACCGGAACGGGCCATGATTGAAGTCCTCCGGGTACCCGACAACCTCAAACCTCGTCCCGTCGACCGTCACCCGGTCCCGCGGCCCCGCAAACCCGGTCCGGCAATACACATCCAGATCCCGGCGCACACCCGACATCTCCGGGCGGATCTCTGCATCAGGGGACGGCGGACCCCAGCCATACACGCGAACCTCAACTGGATCAGCCCAACCCGAAGTCACATTGCCCTGCGAATCCTCTTGGCCATCCATGCGTGCCTCATGGAGCACCGTGAACGGTTCAGGGAACCTCATCACGCCCCCTCAGAAGATCGATCGAGAACGCCCGCTGCCGGCCAATCCCCAACCAGCGGCGGTGCTTCTTCGTCAGAAACAAGTCCGTAGGGTCAGCACGGAACGACGCCTGCTGCGAGAACGGGCCCGCCGACAAGTTCAGGGAGGCAAGCCCGTCACTTTCGGCGGGTGCCCTCATCGCCGTCTTCACCATCTCGCAAGCGATCAGCTTCAACAGCTCCGAATCGACGCCCGCAATGTCACGCGCCTCAGCCCGCATCACCGCCGACGCCGCCGCCAGCAGCACGCCAGCATGCTCATCCGAACCGACCGGCATATCCGGCCACAGCTCACGCAGATCGTCAGCAGTCGCATACACGTCAGCCATAGGCACCCCCTTCGCGGGATGAGAGGCCAGGATCACTCCCAGCCCCTCACAGTCACGACTTCTTCGGACGACCCGGTTTGCGCTTCACCGGATCGGGCTTCGGTCCCGGCTTACCCGGAACGGACCAGCCCTTACCGGTGAGACGGTCGGCGAGATCCTGTTCGACCTCGACGACCGTTCCCGACGGTGAAACGAGGGCCGGCATTACGCGCCTGCGCCCTCGGTGTACTTCACGAACGCTGCCGTGTCGTGTACGAGCCAGCCGTACTCGGCCTCCGCGCGGATCGCGACGAGGTTGTGCTCCCACAGCGACACCAGCTGGCCGTCGAGAGTGACCGACGCCTGCGTCGACACGTCATAGGTGATACCACCGACAACGCCCCAGATCGCCTTCGTCCAGTCGCCACCGAAACCGACTGTGGTGCCCTTCGCGACACCCTCACCGATGAACGACGGACGACCCAGCAGACGGCCGTCACGCACGGTCGCCGTATTGTCGGTCGTGGGGGAGTCGATGAACAGGGGACGGCCGTTCGCGTCCACCGCACCGTTGAACGTCGGCTCGGTGATGCTGTCGAAGGCGGTGCCGGTGAGGCGCTTGCCGTCGTTCACGAGGAGCGCGAGGCCCGCGTTCACGTCAGCGAAGATGCCACCGTTCGCAACGGTCGCGGTGCCGAGCTCGACAGCCTTCGTGGTCGCGTCAATGTAGTTGCCGTTACCGAACGGCGTCGACGTACCATGCAGTGCGGCAGCATCGAACGCGAGCGCGAACGCCTCAGCAATGTCCTCACGGAGATCGTTGATGTAGTTCGCCGGGTTCGCGCGCACAACCTCAGCCGACACGACCGAGATCGCGGCGAGCTTGTGAGGCTTGATCGTCTTCAGCGTCTTCTCGCCCGACGTGGTCGGCTTCTGTCCACCCTCCGAAACCCACCCAGCGGTCGGCTTCGACGTCGTCACGGGGATCTCCTGCCCGTTGATGCCGAGCGGCACCTGACGGACAAGCTGCTGAACGACGGAACGCTTACGCGCCTCATCGAAATACGCCTGCGCCTGATCCGGTCGCAGGAAACCAGCGAACTCGCTGGTGTTAGTAGCAGCGGTCTGAGCCATTGCTATCTCCTTCTGTTAAAAGTGGTTAAGCGCCCAACGCTTTTCGTAGGGCGACCTCGATGCCGTCACCGTTCAAGGGCAGAGCCTCACGCTCCACACCCGCCGGGATGACGGTCCCCTGCTCGGGGATAAGTGACTTGATGCGCTGCGCCGCAGCGAGAACCGATTCGGCGTCGTCTCCGCCAAGGACTTCGATCGCGTCGACCGGCAACCCGGTCTGTTTCGCGGCGTCTCGAATCCACCCGGCGCGCTCCGACTCGCGCTTGAATCTCGCGTTCTCCTGCTCGAGTTCCGCAAGACGCTCGGCGACCTTCTCGGCCTCAGACTTGTCGCGGTCCTCGATCTCCTTCAGCTTCACGCGGTAGCTCGCAGCTTCCTCGCGAAGCTTCTTCACATACGCCTCATCGAACGTCTTGCCCTCCGCAGGCTCGACCTCGACCGGGTCAATGACCGCCGCAGCTTCTTGCTGCACAGCCTCTTCACTCATCGTTCCTCCAGGGAATCTCTCGATGCCGCCAGGGCATGAAAAACGCCCCCACGTTTGTGGAGGCTTGAACCCGCGCCAGGCGGGAAGTCTTGAATCTGATTAGGTGAGCTTGTCTGCGTTGTCAGCGAGCCACTGCTTCACTTGCCGTTTCGCCGCTTCACGCTGCGCCGGCTTCATCCGAGAAGTGCGCTCGGACGTTTTGAAGTCGGGCACTCGGGACCGGCGTGCACTTTGATCCCATGAGGGGGCTACGACGCAGCGGCAGTTATCGTGCGCCGCGAAATACGCTGACTTCTTCGAGTACACCCCGCCGCGATCCGCGAGCATGCGGCAGAACTGGCACGAACCAGCCCGCGTCTCACGCCGCCAGCCCACAGCGGTCGGGTCGCGGTCCACGTTCCAGCGCATCGTGTCGCGGCCCTGCTGCTGAATGAGCCGTGTCGACGCGCCCACAAGCTGCTGTAGCGCCGAATCCCAGTTGTCCTCGAATGCGGGACCGATCGCCCACTTCGCTACGCCAACGGCCTGCTCTTGCGGAACAGGAGGGGCGAGGGAAGCGCGGTACTGGCCGGATGCCAGAGCCGCCGCACGAGCCTCGTCATAGAACTCGGCGGCAAGCTCCGCACCCTGCTCCCCATACACCTGCACGAAATCCGGGTAGAACTCCAACAGCGCGTCCCGCAACTCGATCGGGTCAGCCCCCGCATAAGCTCCGAAGAACTCAGTCAGGTCGCGTTGCGCCCACCGCAGGTTCTCCGCTGTAGCCAGCCTCAGATCCGCTACCGTCGCCATTCGTTACCTCCCGCGCAGCAGCAGCCATCCGCTCAAGTCGCGTCCCAGCCTCCGACCGCTTCTTATCCGACAAAAGCCGGTCGATCTCCTGCGACGAATAGTTCAACTTCTCGAGGAACACCGGCGACTCCGTAATCCACGGCACCACCTGAGCCTGCTTCAGCGCAGCATCAGCAGCCGCAGAATCAGCCATCCGGAACGCCGGAGCGAACCACGCCGAAACACGTTTCAGATCGTCAGGAACATCGCGCAGACCATCGCGCACCATCACCGACGTCGCCGCCATATTGCGGAGTGCCGACTGGAAACCGCCAATCGCTTTCTCAGCGATCAAGCGGAGAGGATCGCGTTGCGACTGAATCGCCGGATCAGACGACGGGTTGTCCGACACAAACCCGAGCTCATTCATCGGGATCGACGACTCACCCGACAACTGCGCCGCCCACATCCGAAGATGATCGACATGCGGCTGCATCGAATGCTGCGAGAACTGACCCAGATGCGGAAGCTCTCCCTCCTCATCACGCGAGACGGCAAGAAAACGGCCCGTGATCGCACTCCACTTGTCCATGTCGAACGACTCTTCGTCCAAGCCGATGCCGTACCGCTGAGGTGCTGCGAAGAACTCAGCGCCGATCTCAGAACGCACCATCGTGCGCACACCACCAGCAATGAAATACTCCACAGCCGGAGTGATTCGAGACCGCCCGAACGGGCGACGCAGATCTGGCTTCACCCGGAACACCTCAACCGGGATACGCCCGGTCAAGTTCGGAACGATATTGGCCTTCATCTGGCCATTCGGGAGGAGTGTGATATCGACCGACTTGTCGCGGAAATACACGAACACGCGCTCAACGATGCCCTTGTTGTCAGCCTCGACCGTCATCGCAGCCTTCAAGCCGCGGCGGCGACGATCCCACAACCCAGTAGCTTGCAACGCCGAGCGAATCTGCCACAAAGTAGCCGGCTCCCCATCAAAGCCCTGCGAGACGGTGCCGAACGAGCACGAGTGCGTCAGCGCCGACGTGACCGCCTGCGAGAACTCCACCCGGAAATCATTCTCCGCAACCAAGTCGTCAAGCCCATACGGGTTCTCCTCAACGCCGGGCGACACGAACCGCTCGAAGGAAATGCGATCCGAAACAACATCAACCGTCTTCGCCCCCCAGCCGAGCACCGCCTCCAAATCTCGGAGCTGCGGTGGCGTCGATATCTTCAGATCCTTGAACAAGTCCTTCTGGTCGTAGGTCAGCTGTCGGCGAGCGTTGCCAGGAACATGCGAAGCCCACTGCTCACGCATCTCCCCAATCATCGCCACCTCATCATCGGACAGCCCCAGAGATCCCGCTGAGGAGATAGGCGTGGAAATCATCATGCGCTCACCCTTACCCCTCGCCCCGGCCGACGCTTCGTCGTACGAGCACCCCAGAAAGCGAGCGTCGCCGCATCCAAAGACACGACCGTCTCACCCTCCGGAGCTTCCCAACCGAAGCCACCGTTGTTCCCGATCTTCCGCTTAGTCGCGGACAAAACCTGTTGGTCAAACTTCTCAATGCCGGGGTGTGACAGCTCTCCCGACAACACCGCCTGCTCAAACATCGAATGCGCCGCGATAACCTGATCGAGCGTCGGCAGCAGAATCAGACGCTTATTCTTCACGCCAGTATCGCGAAGAGCATTCACAAGGTAGCCAACCCCCGACTTGCCATCCACGACGATCTGAGCGGCATCGGCCGCGAGCTCCGCAAGCTGATCCACGAGCCACTGGTATCCCTCACCAAGGTTGCGCTGTTCAAGCGGGCGAACAAACACCGGCCCAATATCCGGGCGCACCGCCTTCGCGAGCGCGACACCAGACCCATCAGCGGTGAACTTCACGCCGTAAACCGCGCGGCCTTCAGGCATGACGTTCGACACCAGAGCATTCCAAGATGAAACGGGTATCGCTTTCGCGAATCCATCCGAGTCCCAGATGCCCATAGCCTCACGACGCCAAGCATCCTCATCGGGCATATTCTCCCGCATTCGTAACATCGACTCGACCGGAGTTCGGTACGGGAACGAAGGGTTCATCTTCGCCCACTGCTTCCGATCGTCCGTCTTCGCATCAGGGTCAGCCGAGAACTCAACGTACGTCATCTGGTTCGACTTGCCGGCCAACGCCTGACGCCTCTTAGCCGCGAAAGAATCACCATCATCGAGCGGCCGCGGAGGAGTGCCAATGAAGAACAAGAGAGCGCCATGAGGATTGCGAGCCTGATTCGTCGTCGGCACCATGTCCTCCAGAGACCGCAACGACAGTCGCTGAGCCTCATCGAACACGACAACATCAATCGCATCCATACCTAGACCGAACCCATGCGACCGAGCGCCGAACATGATGACGGAACCGTTCTTGAAAACGATCCTCTGCTCACCATTCGCAAGACGAATCTCAGCGACATGCTTCGCGATCTTCGGACGCCGAGCAATGCCCTGCATCGTCTGAAACGTATTCCCCGTCGTAGCAAGGTGGTGAGAAGTCCAAATAACTCTCAAGCCAGGAAGCTCGAGACAGAGGCCAACCATGAGATGACCAATGGTGTACGTCTTACCGACCTGCCGCGGGATGGACGCCACCACGCCACCCACCGTGGAGGCGAACTTGCCATTACAGTCCAAGCCAAGACCAACAGTCCCAAACCCCTGCTGCCACGGGTCAAACCCAACACCGCACTCAGCAAGACGAGCCTGCACCCGCGGAAACAAAGACGACTCAATCGTGTCTGGGTAAACCAGATGCCGAGCAACCTCAGATAGCCGAGGCATCGAAGGCCGTGCTGACTTCACCACCAGCCGACACCTCCTCAACCTCCCGACGCACCGCATCGATCTCCTTCGAGATCTCAGTCAGCCGCTTCGTCAACGCCGCAAGATCCCGAGCCGAAGCCGTCGTATCAATCGCACGAGCAACCACCCGGCGCATCTGCAACAGCTCATCCAGCCGAGAACCAAACTCCACCGCATCAAACACCGACTCCACCGGGCGACGATCAGCCTCAGTGACAGCACGCAACTTCGCAGACACGACCACCACCTCCTTGGTGGAAACATTCGGGGAGAGAGATCGCATTGCCGCGGGTGCGCCGGGGACGGCGGCCCGAGGGGGGTACCCCCTGGGGGCAGAGATTGCGTGGCCCCTGTGGATAACTTGATCGGCGCGTGATTGCTTATCGAAGCGGTCGCATATCGATCAGAATGTGATGCTTTGGACGGTTTGTGGTCGTTTGCCTCGCATGATTGCGTTGCCGAGTCGTGCACCGTCGTGGGCGTTGCACCTGTTGCAGATGACTTGGATGTTCTCGATGGTGTCTTGTCCGCCGAGCGCGTGGTGTTTGATGTGGTCTGGGACTGCACTGTTGGGTCGTTGGCCTGTGGTGTAGTCGAGTGGGACGTTGCATGTTCGGCCTCGGTGGCTCTTGCATGTGACATCTCGGCATGGGCAGCGTGTGAGTCCTGCTGCTTGGGCATTGTGGAGGGCGCGTTTGCGGAGGTTCTTCCACTTGGCTGTGCCGGTGCGGGAGGTAACCACTATGTGACCCCCTGCCCTGCTGTTCGCCCCTGCCCTGCTATCGGGCACGCCCGGGGCGTGTTGTTACTCCCCCGCCCTGGCTTCGACCTACCCCCTGGGTCTTTCTACCCGCCCGGGTTACGCGAAGACCAGGCCCCCGTCCTTGGAGGTAGCGGTGCAGGCGATGAGCGAGGCCAGGACGCGCTTCGTTAGTTCGCGTCGCCGGTGACCGTTCGCGTTATGCTTCGGGGTTGCCATCGGGGCGCTCCTCCCGAAGCTGCGGGCTCTAGTTGAAGGTGTAGGCGAGCATGCTTCCGAGGATGAGGCTGGACCCAATCAGTGGTAGCCATGCGTTCCTGAGGAGTTCAATCGCGTTCTTACCCAGATCTGCGAGCGCCGATCGGAACTCATCCGTAAATGTGAAACCCATGCGCCGTATCATAGCTCTTCGGATCCATCCTGATCCGGGGCGTCCTCGATCGGATCCCATGCGGTGAACAGCCACACGTACTCGAATATGAGGCGCTCGTTGCGGACCCGTTGTGTGACGCTCCCGCCAAGGGTGTGGATCTCCCTCTGCTCTGCGTCGAAGCGCACGAACTCGGACACGGACTCGAACGACACAGAGGCGTACCCGTTGTCTAGGGCGTCGGCGAGCGCTCGCTTCGATGCAGTGGCGAACATCTCCTGGTCAGTTTCGGGCTTCAGGATGCGTTCGTCGATCGAGGTGGTCGTAACCCGGATCGTAGGCGGTTCGCCCTTGTGGGCTTCCTGAGCGGTGGGTTGACTCCTAGATGTCGTAGCTTGGGACTGGCTTCGGGTACCCGTTCGTGTCGTACTGGTCGCATTGGCAGAGCATCGCGGCACGGATCGACTGATAGGTGCGGCCACAGCCCTCGGGGCACTCGTGCATGACTACTCCTCGTCGTCGCAGGTCGCTGCGGCATCGAAGCGGAGCGCGAGATACCGGGATAGGCCGAGCGACGTCGTGAAGCCCTGACCCTCGGCCGTGATGCGCTGATAGCCGGTCAGATCCTCGCCCATCATTTCCGCGGTCGCGTACTGCACCATGCCGACGTAGCCGGTGACGATCGCCCCGTCGACCTCGTCAGCGAGGTGCGCAGCGATCGCAGCATCGAGGGCGGCTTTCGTCTCAGCGCTCACGAGGCGCTCCAAGGCAAGGAGGCTCGCAGGACTCACCCTCGCGGCCCGCGTTGTACCCGTATGGCAGGCCCGAGTCCTCGGGGTCGCAACGGCTCTTACCGCGATAGTTCCCCGCCTGGTGCACTGGCCACGGGTCACCGCTGATCGGCCGGTTGCAGTGCTTGCAATCCACGATGACCTCCTGGTGAAGTGTTCCCCGTGCTCGGACGCCCTGGTTATCGACGTTGAGTAAGTGTGGCGCGGCACGGGGGAGTCTAGAAATGACGAAACCCCCAGCCAGTGAGTGGCTGAGGGTTTCTACCTCGTAAGCGGTTGAGGTTGTGGGTTATGCGTTCGCCTTGGCGGGGCGTCCCGGCTTGGTGGTCCGGGTTTCCAGGTAGCGCTCGATAGCGTGCTTCGAGTAGAGCGGTCCCTGCGCGGTCGTGATGACCGCGTGCGGGAACGCGCCGCTCTCGGCGAGCTGCCGCGCGCGCTGGCGCGAGAAACCACCCATGTCCGCAATCTCCGCGAAACTGACGACCTCAGGGTAGGTGGGGTCTGTCACGAGCTCGTTCATTGCGTCTTCGGACAGTATCTCGACTCCTGCGAGGTCAATCGCGCCAATGGTGCCAGATGCACGGTCGACCAAGAGATTAGCTGCAGTATCAACTGCGTCAAGGACAGTGGGGGCTTCCACCGTGAACGTGATGGTTCCGCCCGCATCGTCAGGTGCGATGCTCATCGAAGCTCCGTTGGGTGCGAGTTCTCCAATGAGGTCAAAGGCGGCATCATCACTGAACTTTGCGCTCGTGAATGTCAGTGATGCGTGCCAGGTATGCATGGTCGTGCTTCCTCCGTCGTATCTCTATTCGATTGAATTTCGTGAGGGAGGTTCGGTAGATTGTGGGGAGCTTCTACCACCAAGTTTTAGCTCCCCACAACCTCGTTCGACCGCTTACTGGATGTAGCCGCTCTTTCTGAGTCTTGCTACGCAGTTCTGATACCAGCGCCCGTCGGACGGGGTTTTGTGTATCGCGACTGCGGGCTTGGCCTTGTCGGGCGGGTAGCACATCCATCCTTTCTTGGATGCTTTGATGTGCCAGCCCTGGGCCTCCAGCGATTCGAGAAGCGGTTTGATTCGCCTATCGATCCGGTTTTCACCTCCCTCTATTGAATTGTGGTTTCAGTCTACCACAAAACAGTTGTCACTGGGAAGTGAATATGTGTTCGAAGTTGGGCCAGCAGAGGCGGTACCGGGATAACCGGTGCAGGGCGCATGCTGGCGGTGCGTGATGCGGCCGTGCACAGCCGCTTCGCTCTGAGGTCTTTTCAGTAGCATCCGCCACACGGGCAGGCTCGGCCAATCCGAGCGTCAGAGCTTCCCGTCACGCACGGGATTCGAGCCTTCTGCCCGACTCGAACGGGCCACCCGCGGTTTACAAGACCGCTGCTCTACCAGATGAGCTAAGAAGGCGAGTGGGCGGCGGGCACTCAGCCCGAAGGCGGGTGCCACGTGTTTAGCGCAGCTGACCGCCGCCCCAAAATCCCGCCCAATCCCGGAGGAGGAGCGGGAGCAAAGCCCGCCGTCGCGGGCTATTCAGTTGTGGCCGCATATACGAAGCGACCCCGGGGACCGTTTGGTCTTCCGGGGTCGCTCGTTTCGCGTGTCTTTAGTGTACCACGGATTGTGGCACGAGGGGCGAACTGCTATTCGACGAGGCTGTGGAGGGCGGTGAAATCGACTTCGATGCCCATCTGCTCAGCGAGCCCCACGAGGGCGGTTTCGGTCGCCCACATCGCCCCACAACACCGGCACTCGGCGACGACAGCACGCCCGCGCTTGACGGGGATCACGACAGCGGCGCGCTGCGTGTCACCGTCCACGTGGTAGCGTTCCCCGCACTCCGGGCATGGAGCCGTGAGTTCCTTCTGATGCGGCGGGTCGAACAGGTCCTCGATCTGGGCGACCCACTGCCCGAACATCGCGTCGAGACGTTCCCTCAGGTCGTCGTCGATGGTGCCGTTCGCGTGCTCCGCCTGAATGGTGCGGGGGAGTCGACTGATTACGTCTTCGAGGGTGCCGCGGTGGTCGAGGTTGAAGGAGCGGAGCCAGCCTCTCGCGATGCCGTCGATGTGCTCCCACAGGGTGAACGCGCCGAGGTTCAGGAGGCCACCATCCGATGATCCGCCGCCGCCACTGCCTGCGCCGAGTGAGGACGTGAGAGCCTCCCTGAGCTGATCGATCAGCGGCCCGCACTCGTACTCCGCCCCGTCATAGTGCACCGTGTGCGTCTCCGTCAGCCGTTCCACCGCTCGCGCCGTATCCGTCACTTCTTTCCCCCCGAATAGATCATTGCGAGTACCATCTGCTCGGCAACGGTCTCGTTCCACCCGGCAAGGACGAACGCTTGCTTGAATCCCGTCAGCGCCTCGACCGCCTGCTGGCGGTCCTCGAGCATCTTCTCCATCTCAGCCTGAGTCACTGCACACCCTCCCGTTAACGACGAAAGCGGCCCACCATGGTGAACACCCGAAGTGTTCTGGTTATGGTGGGCCGCTAGGTCCGAGATAACGTTAACACATCCATACCTGCCGGCGGCCGATCGGTAATTGGCATGGCGGCAACGTTGGCAGCGATAGGTAGCGCCCCCGGCACGATTCGAACGCGCGACCGACCGGGTAGAAACCGGTTGCTCTATCCAGCTGAGCTACGGAGGCAACGGATCCACCTTACTATGCAGCAACCTTTCGCGCTGTCCGTTCAGGAATGGTCACCTGCGGGAGTCGCTGCTGCGCTTCGTCTATCTCGCGATGCGGCACTGCGAGGTAGCGGCTTACTGATTGCAGGTCTGAGTGCCTGAGGCCTGCGGCGACCACCGCCGTGGGTGCCCCTGCGATCGAGAGTTCGGTGGCATACCATCCGCGGAGGTGGTGGGGACGGTGGCCCGTAATGCCCGCCCGCTTCATGGCTTTGCCGAGGACATTGGAGACGTTTCGCCCGGTGACGTGGCCGCCGTGGTCGGGGGATCGGAACCACCATCCGGTGCGGGGATACTTTTGAGCTTCTGCCCACACGAGTGGGTGCATGGGTCGCCAAACTTCTTTGCCGCCTTTGCCGTCTACGGAGAGGAGGCGCTTGCGGTCCCAGTCGATGGCTTCACCTGAGACGGCGGCGATTTCTGAGGCGCGGAACCCTTGGTATGCGTAGAGGAGGACGTACATTCGCGTCTTAGCGTAGATGCCGGAGTTGATGAGCAGTTCGAGATCCTCAGTGGTGACCGGGTTCGGTTCCGTCTTGAGCACGCGGACGGTAGGCAGACGCACTGCGGGGCAGTCCAGGCGGAAGCCTTCATCTTGTACCCATGACCAGAAGCCGTGGAACAGGCTCTTATAGCGCTGTTTCGTGGCGGGGGAGATCCCGTCGCGTGCGAGGTCGCCGATCAGGTCATACCGCGTCATCGTGAGGATCGTTTTGCCGGTGCGGCGCAGCGTTGCGCGGATGCTGATGAGGTGTTCGTCAACGGTGCGTTTCCGGTAGCCGGATGCTGAGGCCCAGGCGGCCCATGTGGCGAGAATCGCTTCGTCGTCCATTTGGTCTCCTTTGACTTTCTGGTCCTCGGAGACTAGCGAAAGATGCGATTTCATTTTTCTGTATTCTGGTGGGTTGACCTGGTGTTTCTAAGCGGCGGCGGGGAAGAGAGGGATGAGTTCTCCCATGTGTGAATCTGCTGCCTTGTAATCCGTCGGTCGCAGGTTCGAATCCTGCCGGGGGCACCGTGCACCGGCTCGAGCGCCCGGCGCTCCGCGCCGATGGGGCGGTGGGCGCCTACGCGGCGGCCGCCGAGTCGTGCTCGCGACGGATGGCGTCGAGCCCCTCGACATACGTGGTCACCCGGAAATCGGGGAACCGCTCCTGGAACTTCGTGGAGTCGAAGCGATTGTCGTGGCGATAGCGGGGGAGCAGCTCGCCGATCTCGCGAGCCGCGGGAGAGACGATCCCGGCCGCGCGAAGCGCCCACTCGGGTATCACCCGGTATGCGGGGTCGCGGTCGAACGCGGCGGCGGCGACCTCAACGAACTGGCGGAAGTCGAGCCGGTCGTGGTCGACGGGAAGGTGCCACGTCTGCCCGTAGGCGTCGGTCGTGTTCCCGAGGGCGGCGAGCGCGCGGCTGGCGTCCGGGGTCCATATCAGCGTGCGAAGCCGATCGTCCCGCACCGGGACCCGGGGCTTCCTGCCCGCTCGCAGGGGATCGATGATCAGCGAGTTGGTGAAGCCCTGCGTGCGCCCCGGCCCGTAGAACTCGGGGGCGCGGCCGATGAGGACGGGGATGTCGCCGCGGGCCATCTCGTCGAGCACCATCGTCGCCATCTCCGCGCGGACCCTGCCCTTGCGGCCCGCCGGCGCGAACGGCAGGCCCTCGACCTGGACGCGGTCGTCCTGCGGATACATGTAGGTGTTGTCGAAGTAGACGAACTTCGCGCCGGCCGCCCGGGCTGCATCGAGCGCGTTGCGCAGCATCGTGGGGAACTGCCTCTCCCACAGGGCGGTGTCCGCGGGCAAGCCCGCTGCGAAGTAGACGATGTCGCTGCCGGCGACCGCGGACTCGGTCAGCTCCGCGTCCATGAGATCGGCGGGTCTGAGCTCGTCGGTCTCGCTCACCCTGCGCGGGTTGCGGCTGACCAGGCGAAGCTCGGCGTCGTAGGCGCGGTTCAACTCCCTGGCCAGCTCGACGGCGATCTGCCCACCAGCGCCCAGTACGGTCTGCATCCGCTTCTCCATCTTCAGGTCATCCGCGCTCCGGCGGTGCCGCGGGTCGGCGCCTCGGTCGGAGCCGTGCGGTAATGTTGTCACTGCACACATCATCGTACGAATGGAAGTGTTCGGTGTCAACTTCGGAGAAGAGCTACCACCACGGAGATCTGCGCGCCGCGCTGCTGGCGGCCGCGATCGAGCTGCTGGAATCGGGCGAGCCGTTCTCGATGCGCGCGGTGGCGCGGCGGGCGGGAGTGTCGCAGACCGCTCCCTACCGCCACTTCGCCGACCGCAGCGCGCTCGACGGCGCCGTCGCCGTGGCGGGGTTCCACGACCTCGCGGCCGACCTCTCGGCGGCTCTGGAGGTCGCCTCCGAGGAAGCGGCGCCGGAAGAGGTGCTGGGCGCGCTCGGCGTCGCCTACGTTCTCTTCGCCCTGAGACGGCCGGCCGAGTTCCGGATCATGTTCGGCAACGAGTGCGACGATGCCGACGCGGAGCGGGTGCGCGCCGCTCAGGGGCTGCACGCGCTGCTCGAGGGCGTCCTCGCGGAGATGTTCCCGGAGGCGGACGTGCCGAACCTCTCCACCGCTCTGTGGGGCACGGCTCACGGTCTCGCGTTCCTGCACCTGGACGGCAAGCTCCGCCCCGAGCGCCTGGACGAGGTCGAGGGCCGGGTGCGTGCGGCGGTCGCGGCGGTGCTCGCCGTGAGCGGCGCGCCCGCGCGTTGACGGCGGGCGACGGGGATGACGGCCTCCGGGCCCTATCGCGTCGCGACGAGCCCGCTGACGAGGGAGACCACCATCGCGACGACGAGCGCGTTGAAGGCGAAGCCCAGGTAGGTCTGCGTGCGCACGGTACTGAGGCCCTCGCGGGTGCGGGGCGTTCCGGCGGACATCGCGCCGACCGACGAGATCATGACCGACATCGAGACGAAGTCGATGAACTCCGGAGACTCCTCGATCTCGAAGTCGATCCGCTCGCCGGCGGCGTGGAGCCGGAAGTAGCGGAGCGCGAAGGCGTACACCATGGTGGCCCATGACGCCGCCGCCGTGACGATGACGAGCAGCGGGAACCAGAGCCCGCCGACGTCTCGCCCGAGGACGGTGGCCATGATGGCGGCGAGCAGGGAGACCGTGGCGGCCGACATCGTCCAGCTCGCCGTGTCGCCGAAGCCGAGCGAGCGCGAGAGGCGGCTCGGGCCGCGGCGGTGCTGGACCGCCGCGATGCGCTCGGCCTCCGCGGGCGGCGTGCGTGAGAACAGCCGATGCGTCCAGAGGATGTAGACGAGGGAGAAGACCGTCCACGAGGCGCAGAACAGCGCGACCGCGAAGAACGGGTCGGCTGAAGAGGGATCGCTCCAGAACGTGAACAGCCAGCCGACGATCGCGAACGTCGGCGCGAACGAGGCGATGCCGCCCCGGAAGCCGTCGTCGTAGGGGAGCGGAACCTTCCTGAGCCTGCCGCGCCGTTTCACCCCTCCAGCCTAGTCGCGACGGCTCACTCGCGGAGGCGGTGCACCTCGAATGCGACGGCGTGGGGCACGCCCGCCCGACGCCCGCCCTCGGCGAGCAGCTCGGGGATGAAGTCGGTCGGCGCGGGGTGCCAGGGCAGGTCGGCCAGGTACGCCTCGTGTGCGGCGAGCGAGGCCACGGCGCGCGAGACGCCGGCCTCGGGCACCTCGACGTAGTGCGTCGCGTCGCTGCCCGTGAGCAGCAGCCAGGTGACGCCCCACGGCGCGAGATCCTCCTCGTGCAGCAGGTCGGGGAAGACCCAGCGGTTGTCGGCGTCGCGGGCCGCGTCGATGGCGGCGAGACCGGCGGCGCGGTGGTCCGGGTGATCGAGCCCCCACCCGACGTTCAGCCGTCCGCTGCCGCAGACCACGGCGTCGGGCCGGAACGCCCGGATCTCGCGGGCGATCGCGCGGCGCAGCCCGAGACCGTACTCGAGCGTTCCGTCCGGGAAGTCGAGGATCGTGAGCCGCTCGACCCCCACGGCGGCGCAGGCCCGGCGCTGCTCCTCCGCGCGCAGCGGCCCGGCCTCCTCCGGCGGGCGCTGCATCCCGGCCTCGCCCGCGGTGAGCAGCAGGTAGGCGACCTCGACGCCCCGATCGGTCCACGTCGAGACGGCGGCCGAGGTGCCGTACTCGATGTCGTCCGGGTGCGCCACGACCACGAGGACGCGCTGGATGTCGCCGTCGTCGAGCGGCGCGAGAGCGGGGGAGGAGTGCTCGGTCATGCGGCCAGGCTAGACCCCGCCTCCCCGCTGCGGCAAGGGGCTCGCCCGCCGCTCGCCGCCCCGCTCTCCCCGGCTACTCGAAGCGGTTGACCATGGCGTGCGCGGCCCGCTCCACGTAGTCGCGGAAGGCCGCGTCGTGCAGGGGCGGCAGCTCCGCCTCGTCGAGGGCGGCGTTCATGTGCCGCAGCCAGCGGTCCCGGGCGTCGGGCGTCACCGCGAACGGCCCGTGCCGCATGCGCAGCCTCGGGTGTCCGCGCTGCTCGGAGTAGGTGGCGGGCCCGCCCCAGTACTGCTCGAGGAAGGCGCGCAGCCGCCAGATGGCACCCTCCCAGTCGGCATCCGGGTACATCGGGGCGAGCACCGGATCCTCGCGCACGCCGTCGTAGAAGCGACGGACGATGCGCTCGAAGGTCTCGGTGCCGCCGACCTGCGCCCACACCGTGTCCGTGACCGCGGGTCCGTTCTCGCCGGTGCGCAGCGTGAGCCGCGGCGCGGGCGCTCCCTCGGGCCCCGCGCCTCCCCCGTTCACTGCGCCCCTCCGGGGTACTTCGGCAGCTCCGCGGCGAGGGGGATGTCGAGCTCCCGGTACTTCGCCTGCAGGGCGGCCCGCAGCGCGCGCTGGACCTCCCACTGCGCCTCCGGCCGGGTGCGCATCACCATGCGCAGCGTGGCGCGGTCGCCGTAGACGCTCTCGAGACCCCAGACCTCGGGCTCGCCCGTCACCTTGCGGGCGTACGCGGGCGAGCTCAGCAGCTCCCGAGCCGCGTCGATCGCGGCTCGCTCGGCGAGCTCCAGATCGCTGTTCGCATCGATCGTGATGTCGACGAGCGCGCGGCCCCAGCCCTGCGACGAGTTGCCGAGGGTGAGGATCTCGCCGTTGCGGACGAACCACAGCGTGCCGTCGATGCTGCGCACCTGCGTGATCCGGATCCCGACGTCCTCGACCGTGCCCGAGACCTCGCCGATCGTCACCACGTCGCCGACGCCCAGCTGATCCTCGAAGGCCATGAAGATCCCGTTGAGGATGTCCTTGACGACGTTCTGCGCGCCGAACGCGAGGGCCGCGGCGAGCACGCCTGCGGAGGCGAGCACGGCGGTGAGATCGAAGCCGAGGTTGCCGAGGATCATGGCCAGGGCCACGATGACGATCGCCCAGGTGATGACGCTGCGTCCGATGCCGCCGAGCGCGCGGGCCCGCTGCACGGCCCGCGCGCTCACCTTCGGGGCGACCGAGAGCTCCTGCGTGGAGTCGACGTTCTGAGCCTTCTTCACACCCGTGACGACCCGCTCGATCATGCGCCGCAGCAGCAGACGCAGCACCCAGTGCAGCACGAAGGCCCCCACGATGATGCACAGGATGCGGATGGGCACCTGGTAGGCCACCACGAAGTCGACGAACGCCGAGCCGACCTGCTCGGTCACCTGCTCGACGCCGTCCGAGAGCTGCTCGCCGCCGTCGGGGGTCTCTTCGAGCTTCACCGTCTACTTCTCCCCGTCCACCCGCTGCGCCGCGAGCGCCCGCTCGACGCCGGCGAGGTGCTCGGAGACCATGCGGCGCAGGGCCGCCGGCGCATCGGGGTTGGCGTCGAGCCAGCCGCGCGTCGCCTCCGCCAGCGCATCTCCGCTCGCGGAACCGGCGAGCGGTGCGGGATAGAAGCCCTCGATGAGCTCCTCGGCGATCGCGTAGCTGCGCGACTCCCAGACCCCGGCGATTGCGCCGAAGAAGCGCTCGACGTACGGCTCCAGCAGCGCGAGGTCGTGGGCGCGGGTGAACCCGAGGCCCGTCGCCCGCACGATGGCGTTCGGCTTGTCCGCCGCGTCGAAGACCGACGCCCAGGCCGCGGCCTTGCCCTCCGCGGTCGGCAGAGCGGCGCGCGCGTGGGCGGCCGACTGGTTGCCGCTCGCGGTGCGATCCTCGGCGAGGCGCGCCTCGATCTGCTCCGCGCTCGCGCGGCCGCCGGCGGCGAGCGCGATGAGCAGCTCCCAGCCGAGGTCGGTGTCGATGTCGAGGCCGTCGAGCGGGGCGCGGCCGTCGAAGAGCGTCTGCACCGTATCCAGGTGCGCGTCGGTCGACGCCAGCTGGCCGAATGCCTTCACGAACTGGAACTGGTTGTCGGTGCCGGGCTCGGCGTCGACCGCGAGCCGCCAGAGCGCATCGGCGACCCGTTCGAGGGTGGCCTCCCGGCGCTCCGGGGCGACATAGCTCGACGCGGCGAGCAGCAGCTGGTTCAGCAGTGTGCGGAGCGTGGTCGAGGCGTTCTCGCGGCCCACGTGCGCGAGCACGACGTCGACGAAGCGGGAGGCGGGAAGCTCCGCGTCGCGCGCGGCGTCCCACAGCGTGCCCCAGAGGAGCGCCCGCGCCAGCGAGTCCGGGGTCTCGCCGAGGTGCGCGATCGCCGTCTCGAGCGAGCGCTCGTCGAGGCGGATCTTCGCGTACGTCAGGTCGTCGTCGTTGAGCAGCAGCAGATCGGGCTGCGACTCGCCGACGAGCTCGGCCACCTCGGTGCGCGGGCCGTCGACGTCGAGCTCGATGCGCTTCACGCGGCGCAGCGCGCCGTCGGTCAGCGAGTAGAGCCCCACGGCGATCCGGTGGGGGCGCAGCGTCGGGTGATCGTCGACCGCCGTCTGCTCGATCGCGAAGCTCGCGTACGCGCCCGCCTCGTCGAGCTCGAACACGGGGCGCAGCGTATTGACGCCGGCCGTCTCCAGCCACTTCTCCGACCACTCGCCGAGGTCGCGCCCGCTCCGGGCCTCGAGCTCCGCGAGCAGATCCGGCAGCTCCGTGTTGCCGTGGTGGTGCTTGACGAAGTAGTCGTGCACACCGCGCATGAAGGGTTCGCGGCCGACCCAGGCGACGAGCTGCTTCAGCACCGAGGCGCCCTTCGCGTAGGTGATGCCGTCGAAGTTGACGAGCACGTCCTCGAGATCCCGGATCGGCGCCACGATCGGATGCGTCGACGGCAGCTGATCCTGCCGGTACGCCCACGACTTCTCGGACGCCACGAAGGTGGTCCAGCACTCGGTCCACTCGGTCGCCTCGGCGACGCCGAGCGTCGACATGTACTCGGCGAACGACTCGTTCAGCCACAGGTCGTTCCACCAGCGCATCGTCACGAGGTCGCCGAACCACATGTGGGCGAGCTCGTGCAGGATCGTGACGACGCGCCGCTCGCGCATCGCGTCCGTCACCTGGCTGCGGAAGACGTAGGCCTCGGTGAAGGTGATCGCGCCGACGTTCTCCATCGCGCCCATGTTGTACTCGGGCACGAAGAGCTGGTCGTACTTGTCGAAGGGGTAGGGGTAGTCGAACTGCTCCTCGAAGAACGCGAAGCCCTCGCGGGTCTTGTCGAAGATGTAGTCCGCGTCGAGGTACTGGCCGAGCGACTCGCGGCAGAACACGCCGAGCGGGATCGTGCGGCCGTCGCGGCTCGTGAGCTCGGAGCGCATCACGCGGTACGGGCCCGCGATGAGCGCCGTGATGTAGCTCGACATGACGGGCGTGGGCTCGAACGCCCACGTCGCCACCGGCTCCGGATCGCGGCCCTCGACGAGCTGCACGCTCGCGCCGTCGACGGGCTCGGGGGCGGGCGTCGGCTGGTTGCTGACCACCTGCCAGCGCGCCGGGGCGGTCACGGTGAAGCGGAAGGTCGCCTTGAGGTCGGGCTGCTCGAACACGGGGAACATCCGGCGCGAGTCGGGCACCTCGAACTGGGAGTAGAGGTACACCTCGCCGTCGACGGGGTCCACGAAGCGGTGCAGGCCCTCGCCCGTGTTCGTGTAGAGCTGGTCGGACACGATGCGCAGCGTGTTCTCCGCTGCGAGCGAGGGCAGCTGGATCCGCGAGTCGGCGAACACCTCGGCGGGGTCGAGCGGCGCGCCGTTGAGCTCCACGCTCAGCACCTCGGCCGCGATGAGGTCGATGAAGGTGCCGGCGCCCTCGGCCGCCGAGAAGCGGACGGTGGTGTCGGCGCGGAACCGCTCGGGCCCCCGGGTCAGGTCGAGCGCGACCTCGTAGCTCTCGGTGGTGACGATCGCGGCGCGCTCCTGCGCCTCTGCGCGGGTGAGGTTCTCTCCGGGCACGGTGCTCCTTGTTTCGCGGTGTGGTTCGCGGTGTGCGGCACCGCGCGGCGGCGCGGTGCGGGAATGACGCCGCGGTCGCGGCGAGGACGCCACCAGACTAGACCCGGGGCGCTGGACAAGTGCGTAGAGTTGGCTGCATGACACGCGTACTCGGCACCTCAGGTCTCGTCGTCTCCGAAGTTGGCCTCGGCTGCAACAACTTCGGCCGCCCGGGCAGCGCGACGGAGGATCAGTCGGGCTGCGACGCGGTCATCGGCGCCGCGATCGACGCGGGCGTCACGCTCTTCGACACGGCCGACATGTACGGCTACGCCTTCGGCCGCAGCGAGGAGATGATGGGGCGCGCGCTCGGCGCTCGCCGCAGTGAGATCGTGCTGGCGACGAAGTTCGGCCATCCCGGTGTTGACAGCCCCTACGCGAACGCGGAGGCGCGCGGATCCCGCCGCTACATCCGCCAGGCCGTCGAGGGCTCGCTCGCCCGTCTCCGCACCGACTGGATCGACCTCTACCAGCTCCACATGCCGGATCCGCTGACGCCGATCGCCGAGACCGTCGTCGCGCTCGACGAGCTCGTGCGCGAGGGCAAGGTGCGCTATCTCGGCCACTCGAACCTCTCGGGCTGGCAGATCGCGGAGGCGCACTTCGTCGCGCGGGAGCTCGGCTGCACCGCGTTCATCTCGGCGCAGAACGAGTTCAGCCTCGTGAACCGGGAGAGCGACCGGGAGGTGCTGCCGGCGGCCGCGCACCTCGGCCTCGGCGTGCTGCCCTACTTCCCGCTCGCCAACGGCCTGCTGACGGGCAAGTTCACGCGGGACCACTTCCCCGCGGACTCGCGGATCATGCGCCAGCGCCCGCACGTCGCCCGCGACGCCGACTGGGACGCGCTCGACGCCTACCGCGCGCTCTGCGACGAGTGGGGTGTGACGATGCTGGAGGCGACGTTCGGGTTCCTGCTGACGCACGAGCCGATCGCGAGCGTCATCGCCGGTGCGACGCGGCCGGAGCAGGTGCGGCAGAACGCCGAGGCGGGGGCGCGGTTCCGCCCCGACGCGGACCAGCGCGCCGCCATCGACGCCCTCTTCCCGTCGCCGGGGGCTCGGCGATAGGGTCGAGGCATGAGTGCTACGCCCGAGACGCCGCGATCGACGAACCCGACGTCGGTCGAGTTCTACTTCGACCCGATCTGCCCCTGGTGCTGGATGACGAGCCGCTGGGCGGCCGAGGTCGCCGAGACGCGCGGCTTCGAGATCGCCTGGCACCCGATCAGCCTCGCGATCCTCAACGAGGGCAACCCCGACGAGTCCCACGCAGAGGGCCATCGGCAGGGACTGCGCGCGGGGCGCGTCATCGAGGCGGCCAGGCGCCGGCACGGCGAGGGGGTCGTCGGCGCGCTGTACGCCGAGTTCGGGGCGCGCATCCACCCGGGTGCTCGAGGCGACTTCGACGCGATCATCGTCGAGGGGCTGGCGAGGCTCGAACTGGATCCCGAGCTCGCCGCCGCCGCCGACTCGGAGGAGTACGACGCGCAGCTGCGGGCCAACACCGACCACGCCATCGAGATCGCCGGGCCCGACGTGGGCGTGCCGATCATCTCGATCGACGGCGTCGCGTTCTTCGGGCCCGTCGTGACCCCGGCGCCGACGGGCGAGGCGGCGCTGCAGCTGTGGGACGGGATCTACGCGGCGGCGAGCGTTCCGGGCTTCTACGAGCTCAAGCGCGGCCGCACCGAGGGCCCGCGGTTCTAGCGTCTCGGAGTGCGCTGGGGCCCGAGCCCCGACCCCCGTAGACTGGAGCCCATGCGCATTCACGTCGCCACCGATCACGCCGGCCTCGAGTTCAGCCAGCAGCTGCAGCAGCACCTGCGCGACCGCGGTCTCGAGGTGATCGACCACGGACCCGAGGAGTACGACGCGCTCGACGACTACCCGTCGTTCTGCATCAACGCCGCCGTGGGCGTGGCCCGCGACGAGCGAGACGGCGTCGAGGCGCTCGGCGTGGTGTTCGGGGGCTCGGGCAACGGCGAGCAGATGGCGGCCAACAAGGTCGAGGGGATCCGCGCCGCTCTGGTGTGGAACGAGTCGACGGCGCAGCTCGCCCGCGAGCACAACAACGCCAACGTGATCTCGATCGGGGCCCGCCAGCACGAGGTCGCCGACGCGATCCGCTTCATCGACCTGTTCATCGACACCCCGTTCCCGGGCGACGAGCGCCACGTGCGCCGCATCGGGCAGCTCGGCGAGTACGAGCGCACCGGCACGATCGCCGGCAAGCAGGTCGACCGGCCGTAGACGGCGGTCTCTCCGACCGGCGCCGCATACGTCCGTCGCGGATGTGCGCTCGGGGCCTCCATACTGCACATTCTCGACGGATCACTTCAGCAGATTCAGACCAGGCAAGCCTGAGAGGACGGGTTCATGCCCGAGGGGCACTCCGTACACCGCATCGCGCGCCAGTTCGGCGTGAACTTCGTCGGCACCGCACCGGAGGTGTCGAGCCCCCAGGGTCGCTTCGCGCAGGGCGCCGCGATCCTGAACGGCCGCGAGATGACCGACGCCCGCGCGGTCGGCAAGCAGATGTTCCTCGAGTTCGAGGGCGACCACTGGCTGCGGGTGCACCTGGGCATCTACGGCGCCTGGGATTTCGCCGGCGAGGTCGAGATCGATCCCGCCATCCAGATCCACACGACGAAGTTCGGCCGGGGCCGGCTCGGGCAGACCGGCATGGCGGGAGTGGTCGAGGGGCCCGTGGATCGCGCGGGGGAGGACTCCGTCGCGTCGATCGGCGCGCCCCGTCGCTCGCGCGTCGCCCGCGTGCACATGGCGGAGCGGGATCGCGCTGAGGCGACGAACGGCGCGTTCCCCCCGGATCCCGTCGGGCAGGTGCGCGTGCGGCTGCTCACCGAGACCGTGTGCGCCGACCTGAGGGGCCCGACCGCCTGCGAGGTGCTCACCCCGGCCGAGGTCGACGCCGTGGTGCAGAGGCTGGGGCCGGATCCCGCGAACGCGAACACCCCGGAGGAGCGTCAGCGCTTCGTGGACCGCGCCCGCAGGAAGAGGACGCCCATCGGCCTCGTGCTGATGGATCAGTCGATCATCGCGGGCATCGGCAACGTGTACCGCGCCGAGATGCTCTTCCGCGCGCGCCTCGATCCGCACACCCCCGCGAACTCGCTCGACCCGGCGGTGCTCGAGGATCTCTGGGACGACTGGGCCCACCTGCTCGAGATCGGCATCACGGTCGGGCAGATGATCACCATCGACGGGCTCGAGGGCGAGGCGTACCGGCGGGCGCTCGCCGAGCGCGACGAACGGCACTGGGTCTACAAGCTCGAGGGCACGCCCTGCAAGCGCTGCGGCACGAACATCGTGCTCGAGGAGTTCGGGGCGCGCAAGCTCTACTGGTGCCCCGGCTGCCAGCTCTGAGCGTCGCCATCGGCTTCGCGGTGCGGCGCTCGTGGTGGTGGCGGGCGTGCTGCTGAACCGCTGAGCGCGCGGCGGCTCGCCGGGGTCGCGCACGGTGCCCGAGACTGTGGCATAATTGATCCTTGTGCCACGGCGCGACGCTGCCGCGAGGGTTTCGCACGGTCCGTGAAGCACGCCTACTCTTCGAACACAGGAATCCGCGTTCCGACTTGCGGCGGGCGCAGAGAGAGACGATCATGCAGAAGCTCGACCACGTCGATGCCGCGTCGCTGAAGAGCGACATCCCCGAGTTCCGCGCCGGCGACACCGTGAAGGTGCACGTGAACATCGTCGAGGGCAACCGCTCTCGTGTCCAGGTGTTCCAGGGCGTCGTGCTCGCCCGCCACGGCGACGGCGTCCGCGAGACCTTCACCGTTCGCAAGATCAGCTTCCAGGTGGGCGTGGAGCGCAAGTTCCCCGTGCACTCGCCCGCGATCGACAAGATCGAGGTCGTGACCCGCGGCGATGTCCGCCGCGCGAAGCTGTACTACCTGCGCGGCCTCACCGGCAAGAAGGCGAAGATCAAGGAGAAGCGCGAGGCCTGATCCTCGCGCCGTCGAGAAGCCCCCGCCCGGGTTCGCCCGGGCGGGGGCTTCTCGCGTCCGTGCGCTCCGGCGCTCCGGATAGCGGCCCGGCCGCCGTGCGCTCCGACGCTCCCGGATAGCGGCCCGGCCGCCGTGCCGGGCCGCGTTCCCAGGTGGGCGGTGGCAGGATAGTCGGGTGCCTGCCGAGCCTCTCGGCCGGAAGTGAGGAGCCGAGATGAGTGCAGCAGAGAACCGTCGCAGACGGAGCGGCGTCCTCGGCTTCCTCCGCGACCTCGTCGTCATCCTGGTGATCGCGTTCCTGGTCTCCTTCCTCCTGAAGACGTTCCTGGTGCGCAGCTTCTACATCCCCTCGGGCTCGATGGAGGACACGCTCCAGGTGAACGACCGGATCCTCGTGAACCAGCTGGTGCCCGACGTCATGGACGTGCAGCGTGGCGACATCGTCGTGTTCAAGGATCCGGGGGGCTGGCTCAACGCGCGCGCCGTCGAGCCGCCGAGCGACTTCGAGCGGGTGCTGCAGGTCGTGGGCCTCGCCGCCGACACGAGCCACGAGTACGTCGTGAAGCGCGTGATCGGCGTCGGCGGAGATCGGGTGGCGTGCTGCGACGCGAGCGGGCGCGTCACCGTGAACGGGGTGCCGCTCGACGAGCCCTACATCAAGCTGCCCGAGGGCGAGTCGCGGGTGTCCGACATCGACTTCGACGTGACGGTGCCCGAGGGCTCGGTGTGGGTGATGGGCGACAACCGCTATCAGAGCAAGGATTCCCGGTACAACCAGGATCAACCGGGCAAGGGCTTCGTCTCGGAGGACGAGATCGTCGGCCGGGCCTTCCTGCTCAACTGGCCCTTCAGCCGCTTCGGGTGGCTCGGCAACCCCGAGGAGACCTTCACGGGCGTGGAGGCGGCGAAGTCCGAGGGGGCCGCGGCCGGATGAGCGCGCTCGCGAAGGACCCGACGCTCCACCTCGAAGCGGAGTTCATCTCCGCCGGCGCGCGCCTCGTGATCGGGATCGACGAGGTCGGCCGGGGCGCGGTGGCGGGCCCCGTCGCCGTCGGCGCGCACGCCGTCCTCGCGGGGACGGAGACGTTCCCCGAGGGGCTGCGGGACTCCAAGCTGCTGAGCGAGAAGCGGCGCGAGGCCCTCGCGCCGCTCGTCGCCGAGTGGGGCGCGGGCGCGGTCGGCTACGCCTCGGCCGAGGAGATCGACGCCCGCGGCATCACCGCGATGCTGGGCGAGGCCGCGCGGCGGGCGCTGCTGATCCTGCACGGGGCCGGCGTCGCGGTCGAGCAGGCGGTGGTCCTGCTCGACGGCTCCCACGACTGGCTCTCGCCCGCCCTGCGCTCGCCCCTCGACGTGCGGGTCAAGGTGGGCGCCGACCGCGCCTGCGCGAGCGTCGCCGCGGCCTCGGTCCGGGCGAAGGTCGACCGCGACACGATCATGCGGGAGGCGCATCTCGAGCACCCGTTCTACTGCTGGGAGTCGAACAAGGGATACGGCTCGAAGGCGCACTACGCGGGCATCGCCGAGCACGGGCTCACCGAGCTGCACCGCCACACCTGGATCAAGCGCTCCGTCGGCGGTGCGCGCGTTACTGACGAGGTCACGCGGTAATCGCCCGGATTCGCGTGCATAGCGCGTGACGTCGTGACCGACGCGCGCGGCGGCCCGGGGCGAAGCGCGGTGACCCGGGGCGAAGCGCGGTGACCCGGGGAGAAGTGCGGCGGCCCGGGGCGAAGGCTGACCGGAGCGAAAGGCGAGTGCCGGTAGTCTGGTGCGGTGAGTGCGAATCGCGATGTGTACGCCCCCATCGGCGTCTTCGACTCTGGCGTGGGGGGCCTGACGGTTGCCCGGGCGATCCGGGATCAGCTCCCCGGCGAATCCATGATCTACGTGGGCGACACGGCCCGCACCCCGTACGGCCCCCGCCCCATCGCCGAGGTGCGCCGCTTCGCGCTCGAGATCCTCGACGACCTCGTGGCGCAGGGCGTGAAGATGCTGGTGATCGCGTGCAACACCGCCTCCGCGGCGGTGCTCCGGGACGCCTACGAGCGCTACGACGTGCCCGTGGTCGAGGTGATCGGCCCGACGGTGCGCAGCGCCGTCTCGATCACCCGCAACGGCCGGGTGGGACTCATCGGCACGGCCGGCACCATCCAGTCGCGCGTGTACGACGATCTGTTCCGCGTGCGCCCCGAGATCGAGCTCTCCACGCAGGCGTGCCCGCGCTTCGTGGAGCTCGTGGAGGCGGGGGAGACGAGCGGGCCGGAGGTGCTCGCCGTCGCCGAGGAGTACCTGGCGCCGCTCGTCGCCCGCGACATCGACACGCTGGTGCTGGGCTGCACGCACTACCCGTTCCTGCGCGGCGCGATCCGCCAGGTGGTCGGCCCGGAGGTCGCGCTCGTCTCGAGCGACATCGAGACGGCGAACCAGGTCTACCAGACGCTCACCGACCGCGGGCTGCTGCGACCGGCCGGCGGCCCGGAGCCCGTGCTCCGCTACGAGGCGACGGGCGACGACGCGACCGCGTTCGTCGACCTCGCGCGCCGCATGCTCGGGATCGGGATCGACGCCGTCGACCACGCGCCGACCGGCGCGATCCGGCTGCCGGGCCGGCTCCCGGCATCGAAGACCCCCGCCGAGTGAGCGGTTCCGGCTCCCGTCACCGCGGAGCCGGAACCGCTCATCCGGCCACACCGAACGCCACCCGAGGAGACATCATGAGCGAGACCACCCGAGCCGACGGCCGAGCCCCCGGGCAGCTGCGGCCCGTCACGATCGAACGCGGCTGGAGCGCGCAGGCGGAGGGCAGCGCGCTCATCTCGTTCGGCGGCACGCGCGTCCTGTGCACCGCCTCCTTCACGCCGGGCGTGCCGCGCTGGCTGACCGGCCGGGGCACGGGCTGGGTGACGGCCGAGTACTCGATGCTGCCGCGCTCGACGAACGAGCGGATGCAGCGCGAGTCGGTCAAGGGCCGGATCGGGGGCCGCACGCACGAGATCTCGCGGCTCATCGGCCGCAGCCTCCGGGCCGTCGTCGACACGAAGGCGCTCGGCGAGAACACGCTCGTCATCGACTGCGACGTGCTGCAGGCCGACGGGGGCACCCGCACCGCCTCCATCACGGGCGCCTACGTCGCCCTCGTCGACGCGATCGCGTGGGGCAGGGAGCGGGGCCACATCGCCCGCAAGGCCCAGCCGCTCAAGGACAGCGTCGCGGCGGTCTCCGTCGGCATCGTCGGCGGCGTGCCGATGACCGACCTCGCGTACGTCGAGGACTCGCGCGCCGAGACCGACATGAACGTCGTGGTGACCGGCTCGGGCGACTTCGTCGAGGTGCAGGGCACCGCCGAGGGCGCGCCCTTCCGCCGCGACGAGCTCGACGCGCTGCTCGATCTCGCGCTCGTCTCCGCCGGCGAGCTGCGCGAGATCCAGAGCGCCGCGCTGGGCGTCGACCCGCGGGGGGAGCAGTGACCGCGACCAGGGTCGTCCTCGCCTCCCACAACGCCCACAAGCTCGAGGAGCTGCGCCGCATCATCGGGCCCCTGATCCCGGGCATCGAGCTGATCGGCTACGACGGGCCGGAGCCCGTCGAGAACGGCACGAGCTTCGAGCAGAACGCGCTGCTCAAGGCCCGCGCCGCGGCGGAGCACACGGGTCTTCCCGCGGTCGCGGACGACTCGGGGATCGCCGTCGACGTGCTCGGCGGATGCCCGGGCATCTTTTCGGCCCGCTGGGGAGGGCCCTCGCGCAGCGACGCGGCGAACGTCGAGCTGCTGCTGTGGCAGCTCTCGGATCTCGCCGACGAGCACCGCGCCGCGGCCTTCGTGTGCGCCGCGGCGCTGGCGCTGCCGTCGGGGGAGGAGACCGTGCGGATCGGCACCTGGCCGGGGTCCGTGCTGCGCGAGCCCGCGGGCGCGGGCGGGTTCGGCTACGATCCGATCTTCCGCCCCGACGGCGAGGAGCGATCCGCCGCCGAGCTGAGCCCGTCCGAGAAGGATGCCCTCTCGCACCGCACCCGGGCCTTCGCGGCGCTCGCGCCCGACATCCTCGAGCTGGCGGGCGAGTAGCATCCGAGTGGGCGGAAAAGCACCCGGATCCGGTGCTCGGCGAGCATGTTCTGCCCACCCGGAGTTCTGTAGAGGCACCGAACGGGGATGGAGGGCCCAGTGACCGAATCGCACCAGGGCGGGCTGAGGCGCCCGGAGGTCTCGGAGGCGGACGCCGCGCTGATCGCGCGCGAGTGCTATGGCGTCGAGGCCGTCGCCCGTGAGCTCGGCAGCAACCAGGATCGCAACTTCGTGCTCGCGGAGGCGGACGGCGCCCGCAGCGTGCTGCGCGTCGACAACCCCGTGTTCGGGGACGAGGCGCGGGAGGCCCAGCACGCCGCGCTCGATGCGTATCGCGCCGGCGGCGTCGCGGTCCCCGCGATGCTGCCCGGGGTCGACGGCCGGACCACGCAGCGCTGGCGCGGGCTCGCCGTGCGGCGGAGCGAGTTCGTGGAGGGCGAGGCCCTCGTCGACGCGGGCTATCTCGCCCCCGTCGTGCTGCGGGAGTTCGGCAGCCTCGCCGCCGCCTCCGTGCGCGCCCTCGCCGCGCTGCGGCACCCCGGCCTCGATCGCGCCCACATGTGGGATATGCGCGTCGCCCACGCCGAGACCCTGCGGCTGGCGCCCGCGATCCGGGATCGTGCCCTGCGGAGCCGCGTGCTGGCCGCGGCGAACGCGGCGCGGGCGGCCCTCGCCCCTCTCGTCGCGGAGCTGCCGGTGCAGGCGATCCACGGCGACCTCACCGACGACAACGTGATGGGCCGGATCGGCGACGACGCGAGAGCCCACCCGTTCGCGGTCCTCGACCTCGGGGATCTCTCCTACGGGTGGCGGGTCGCGGAGCTCGCCGTGACCGCCTCCTCGATGCTGCACCACGAACCGGAGCGCCCGCTGCGCGTGCTCGACACCATCGCGGCCTTCCACCGCGGCGCCGCCCTCGGCGCGACGGAGGCCCGGGCGGTGTGGCCGCTGATCGTGCTGCGCGCCTGCCTGCTGGTCGCGAGCGGTCACCGCCAGCTCGAGATCGACGGCGGCAACGACTACGCGCGGGATCGGATCGCGGGCGAGCAGGCGATCTTCGACGCCGCCACGGCGCTGCCCCTCGCCGAGGCGACGGAGCACGTGCTCGCGCGGCTCGGCTTCCACGGCGTCGCGCACGGCGCTGGGCTGCGGCTCGCGGCGGTGCCGCGCACGCCGTCGCCGGAGCCGGGGGAGGGCGCGCCTCCGCTGCGCTCGCTCCTGCCCGGGCTCGAGGGCGGGGTCGCGGTGCTCGATCCGGGGGTGGAGTCCGAGGCGCTCGCGGGCGGCCGGTGGCTCGAAGCCGGCGCCGAGGACCGGCTTGTCGGGGAGGCGCTCGCGGACCCGCGGATCCGGGCCGCGGTCTTCCCGTACGGCGTCTACCGGCTCACTCGGGCGCGCGTCGACGCGGCCGACGCCGCGGAGACGTGGCCCATCGACACCGAGGTGCGGCTCGCGGCCGGCGCGCAGCTGGCGGTGACGAGTCCCGTCGACGCGCGCGTCGTCGTCGCGGTGCCGGGGTCCGGCGCGACGCCGGGCTCGGTCACCCTGCAGCTCGACGAGACGTGGCTGCTGACCGTCGTCGGCGTCGAACCGGCAGGGACCGGACCCGACGGGAACCGAGACGGAGGGGACGCCGGTCCCGCCGAGGGCCGCGGGGCCGAGGTGCGCGCCGGCGACGTCGTGGCGCGGGTGCCCGCATCCGGATCGCCCCGCTCGCTGACCGTCGGCCTCTGCCGCATCGACGCGATGCTCGAGATCCTCGCAGACGGCCCCGTGACGGCGGCCTCCGAGCCCGGCCGCGCCCAGCTCGTCACCCCCGAGCGCGCGACGGCGTGGCGGCGCTTCACGCACGATCCCGCGGCCCTGCTCGGCCTCGAGCCCGCGGCGCAGCGCGACGAGTCCGGCGACGAGCAGGCGCGCCGGGAGCGCATCTTCGCGAGCGCCCAGGAGCGGTACTACGAGCAGCCGATGCAGATCGAGCGCGGCTGGCGGCACCACCTCGTCGACACGACGGCTCGGGCCTATGTCGACATGGTCAACAACGTGACGGGCCTCGGCCACGGCCACCCCGGCGTCGCCGACGCGGCGAACCGGCAGATCCGGATCCTGAACACGAACTCCCGCTTCCTCTACCGCGAGCTCGCCGAGTACAGCGAGCGGCTGCTGGCGACGCTGCCCGACGCGGCGCGCACGCCGAGCCCCGACGGCGGGCGGGAGGCGCTCGACACGGTGCTGCTCGTGAACAGCGGATCCGAGGCCGTGGATCTCGCCCTGCGGCTCGCCCAGGCGGCGACGGCCCGCAGGACGATCGTCGCGCTGCGCGAGGCCTATCACGGCTGGACGATGGCGAGCGACGCGGTGACGACGAGCGCCTACGACAACCCGTGGGCGCTCGAGAACCGGCCCGACTGGGTGCACGTCGCCGATGTGCCGAACCGCTTCCGCGGCACCCACCGGGGCGAGGCCGGCGACCTCTCGGTCGGCCGCCGCTACGCCGCCGACCTCGGGGACGATCTGGACCGGCTGGCGGTGGAGGGCCGCGACGTCGCGGGCTTCATCTGCGAGTCGGTGCTCGGCAACGCTGGCGGGGTGCTGCTCCCCGAGGGATACCTCGCCGACGCCTACGCGCGCGTGCGCGCCGCCGGCGGGCTCTGCATCGCCGACGAGGTGCAGGTGGGCTTCGGCCGCATGGGCGCGAGCTTCTGGGGGTTCGAGCGCTCGGGCGCGATCCCCGATCTCGTGACGATCGCGAAGCCGATGGGCAACGGATTCCCGATGGGCGGCGTGATCACCTCGAAGCGGATCGCCGACGCGCTCGCGACCCAGGGGCAGTTCTTCTCGTCCGCGGGCGGCAATCCGCTGAGCTGCCGGGTCGGGATCGCGGTGCTCGACGCGATGCGCGACGAGGGGCTGCAGGAGAACGCCCGGGTCGTGGGGGAGCGGCTCGCGGAGGGGTTCCGCGCGCTCGCCGAGCGGCACCCGATCGTCGGTCCGGTGCACGGCGAGGGGCTCTACCTCGGCGTCGAGCTGGTGCGGGACCGCGGGACGATGGAGCCCGCCACGGCCGAGGCGGCCGCCGTCTGCGAGCGGCTCCGCGAGCTCGGGGTGATCGTGCTGACGACGTCGGAGCGCTCGAACGTGCTGAAGGTGAAGCCGCCGCTCACCCTCACCGCCGAGAGCGCGGACTTCGTGGTCGACGCGCTCGATCGGGTGCTGTCCGGCGGCTGGTAGGGGTCAGCTCCCCGCGAGCACGGCGAGGACGAGCTCGACGAGCACGACCGCGCTCACGAGGGCGAACACCCCGCCCGCCACGATGTCGAGCCAGGGCGCGGCCCTGCGGAACCAGCGCCGGAAGGCCGCCGCGGAGCAGGCGAGCGCGACCGCGAGGAACCAGGCCAGGCCCGTGAGCGACATGAGCACGATCACGACGACGCGATCCCGCAGCTCGGTGCCCGGCGGCAGGAACTGCGCGAGCAGCGCCGTGAAGAAGACGAGCGCCTTCGGGTTCGACAGGTTCGTGACGAGTCCGAGCAGCCACGGCCGTCTCGGGCCGGTCGCGATCTCTTCGGGGTCGGGGCGGCGCAGCCCGCGGATCCCGGACCGGATGCTCTGCGCGCCGATCCAGCCCAGCACGAGGGCTCCCGCGAGCTGCAGCGCGGGGAGCAGCCACGGCAGCGAGTCGAGCAGCACCGCGAGCCCCAGCACCGAGAACAGGATCCAGAGCAGATTGCCGCTCATGATGCCGAGCGCGGCGAGCACGGCGGCGCGCCGCTCGCGGATCGCGAGGCGCATGAGCAGGAAGACGTCGGGCCCCGGCATCATGACCGCCGCGAGCCAGGCGAGGGTGAGCGCGGTCCACGCCCCCGCCGACAGCCCGCTCACGATCACCCGACCATCCTGGCACGTTCGGAGAACCGGGATCGGTCGCGGCGCGGCGCGGGCCGGCGGCCGACCAGACGTCGATGCGGCTGTATCGGGCCGGCGGAGATGCGCGGTCGGCGGGTCGCGCGGTGGGTCGGTGGAGATGCGCGCTGGGTCGGCGGGGTCGCGCGGCGGGTCGGTGGAGACGCGCGGCGGGTCAGCGCTGGGGAAGCGCCGGCCCCTCGGGGAAGTCGCGGCGCGTGAGGTCGAGGAAGAGCGCATCGTCCAGGGAGCCGTCGGGGCGCACCTGGTAGTCGCGGAGAACGCCGACGCGCCGGAAGCCCATGCGCTCGTAGCTGCGGATGGCGCCCTCGTTCTTGACGTTCGGGTCGAGGGTGACCCGCGTGATCCCGGCGGCGAACTCCTCGCGGATCGCGAGGGCGAGCGCCTCCTCTCCGATGCGGCGGCCGCGGAAGGCGGTGCCGATGAAGATGTGCATCACCGTGGTCGGGTACTCCGGGTCATCGCCGCGCAGCACGACGAGCGCTCCGGCGCAGGATCCGGCGACCTCGATGATGCGCACCGTGTCGGGGTGGTCGAGGAACTCGGCGCGGATCCGCTGCGGGGTGTAGCCGACCCACCACTCGGCGACCTCGGGCTCGGTGAGGATCGCGAGGAGCGGATCCTCGTCGCGCGCCTCGGGTGCGCGCAGCGAGACGAGCGGGCCGACGAGGGGGAGTGCGGGCGGAGTGCTCATGACTGCGAGCGTAGCGGATGGGGCGCCCGCGTGGCCGCGCGCGCCCCATCCATCCGCCGGGCGGTTCAGGCGTCGATCGCCTGCCGCGGCTCGGACGAGGCGGTGACGGAGATCTTGCGCGGCTTCGCCTCCTCCGCCACCGGCACGTCGAGTCGGAGCACTCCCGCCTCGTAGCTGGCCGAGATGCGGGAGGTGTCGAGATTGTCCCCGAGCACCAGCTGCCGGCTGAAGACGCCGCGGGGGCGCTCGGCCGCGAGCTGCTCGATCTCGCCGGTCATCCCCGGGCGCTCGGCCTTGACGGTGATCACGTTGCGCTCCACGTCGAGGTCGATGGCGTCGGGCGCGACGCCGGGCAGGTCGAACTCGATGTGGAAGGTGTCGCCGTCGCGCCAGGCGTCCATCGGCATCGCGGTGGGGCGGGCGAGCGTGCCGTCGGCCCCGAACAGCTGCTGGGTGAGACGGTCGAATTCACGGAACGGGTCGGTGCGCATGAGCATGAGAGTCTCCTTTCCTGTCGCTGATCTGCGTGTCTCTCCCTCTGCGGGCTCGGCCGCCACGGGTCCGCGCATCGCGGCTCATGGCCGGTGCCGCTCCTCCGGCGTCCGTTGACCCGCCGCGTCGGTCGAACCTATAATGAGGGATATAGATTTCATAACACGAAGACGAGCGATGTGCAAGGGGTGGATGCCGTGGGGCGGTCGGGCGACGATGAGGGGGAGGCCCGCTTCGACGAGGATCGCGGGGTCTACGCCATCTCCGTGGCCGCGGAGATGGTGGGGCTGGGGGTGCAGACCCTGCGGGTGTACGAGGCCCGCGGGCTGCTCGCCCCCGAGCGCACACCCGGCGGCACCCGTCGCTACAGCGCCGGCGACGTCGAGCGCCTGCGCCGCATCGCGGCGCTGCTCGATGCGGGCCTCAACCTCGCGGGCATCGGCATGGTGCTCGCCCTGCAGGACGAGAACGCCAGGCTCCGGCGGGAGCGGGCGGACCGAGTGGAAGGACGAGGAGGACGATGACGATGGATCGACGCGATGCGACGCCCGCGACGCCGGGCCCGGATGTCGAGACCCCCGAGGCGGATCTGGCCGAGCAGCGGCTCGTGGCGGACCCGGCGGCCGACGACCGGGGCGGCGATGCGGAGGGAGCTGCAGGCGACCCGCCGGAGCTCGTG
The DNA here is from genome assembly GCF_016522505.1 of Leucobacter chromiisoli. GTDB lineage: Bacteria > Actinomycetota > Actinomycetes > Actinomycetales > Microbacteriaceae > Leucobacter > Leucobacter chromiisoli. Next base: position 46,213 of record NZ_JAEHOH010000022.1, read on the forward strand.
AACGAGGCGGATTGGATCGAGCAGCAGATCGATGTGCCCCACGACGACGAGGATCGCGGGGAGGCCGAGGCGTGAGCGGCGCCCGGCGCCGGGGCGCGAAGCCGCCGACCCGATAGTCTTGCGTGGAGGCCGGGCTCCGCTCGGCCTCCACGCGCGAGTGGCGGAATTGGCAGACGCGCTGGATTTAGGTTCCAGTACTTTCGAGTGTGGGGGTTCGAGTCCCCCCTCGCGCACCGTGCCGCGAAACCCGGCGTCGTCGCTGGGGGCTGGCGGCATCATCGACGACGGCGTCAGCTCAGCCAGGTGGGCACGGCCACGACGAGCCAGGCGAGCCCCGGCCCGATGAGGCACATGAGCCCGGCGTAGCCGAGCATCTTGCGGTAGTAGCGGTCGCGGACGCCGGCGTCGACGTTCGCGAGCAGCATGGCGCCGTTCGTGGAGAAGGGGCTGATGTCGACGATGGTCGCGGCGATCGCGAGCGCGGCGACGAACCCGCCGACGTGCACGTCCCCGGAGGCGAGGAAGGGGCCAGCGAGTCCGATGACCACGCCGATGATCCCGAGCGAGGACGCGAGGGCCGAGACCACGCCGGCGAGATAGAACAGCAGCAGCGCGGCGAGCAGCGGCACGCCGAGACCCATGATGCCGTCCGAGACCCACGCGACCGTGCCGGCCTGCTCGAGGACGTAGATGTAGGAGAGCACGCCCGTGATGAGCACCACGATGGGCCAGGAGACCTTCGCCAGCGCCGCCTTCCCGTCGGCCGGCCGCAGGGCGGCGAGCAGCGCGCCGATGGAGATCGAGACGATCCCGATGTCGGCTCCGAACCCGATGACGGAGACGGCCATCGCGGCGAGGCCGATGAGGGTGACCAGCTGGAACGCGGTCAGCTTCGCCACGGGGGCCGCGGCGGTGGCCGTGAGCGTCGCGCCGGATCCTGGTCCTGACCCGACACCTGCGCCGCTCCCAGCGGTCGCGCCGTCCGCACCCGCACCCGCGTCATCGGCGGCGACCGGACCCGGGCGGTGGCGGATCACCAGCCACACGACCGCGGCGAAGAGCAGGTTGAAGCCGAACGGCGCCAGGAACAGGACGAGGGGCGTGGACTCGAAGCCGTTCCTGGTGAGGTAGTCGTTGATGAAGACGCCGTAGACGCTGATGGGCGAGAACGCACCGGCGAGGGCGCCGTGCACCACGAGCAGGCCGGTCATGAACGTGTTGAGCCCGTTCCTGCGGGCGAACCGCAGGGCCAGCGGGGCGATGATGGCGACGGCGAAGAGCGCGCCGAACGCGATGAGGGCGGCGGTGAGGAAGAAGAAGATCCAGGGGGCGGCGGTCACCCGGCCTCGCACCAGCTTCACGCACCAGTGCACCAGCACGTCGATCGCGCCGTTGTTCTGCGCGAAGCCGAACAGGTAGGTCAGGCCGACCAGGGTGACGAAGAGGTCGATCGGGAACCCGGCGAGGGACGCGTCGAGATCGAGCCCGAGGCCGAGGAGGCCGAGCCCCGCCGCCGCGACGAAGCCGAGCAGGCCCATGTTGACCTCCCGCCAGGTGCCGACGACGAACATGGCGGCGAGAACGACGATGCTGATGGCTTCCAGGGTCAACGCGGCTCCATAACCTCTGTGCGGGGGAGTGGGAAGAGAACTGTGAGCAGAACAGAGCGAAGACTAGCAAACTCCGGCGCTGAGACGTCCTCGCCGCCGCGGGGCGGGCGCTCGGTGTTACGCCGCTTTTCGGGTTCCGGGAGCGACGCCTCTACACTGGAGTGGCTGTTCGCGTCTGCCGCGAGCAGCCAGGAGCGACGAGGGGTGGGCATGCGCGCGGTCGTGTATCGGGAGTTCGGCTCTCACGAGGTGCTGGGCCTCGAGGAGGTCGAGCCGCCGCCGCTCGGACGCGACGCCGTGCTCGTGCGCATCCACGCGGCCGCCGTCAATCCGGTCGACTGGAAGATCCGCGCGGGCCGCCTCGCCGGGGTGCTGGAGACCTGGTTCCCGGCGATCCCCGGATGGGACTTCGCGGGCGTGGTCGAGCGCGTCGGCCCCGCGGTCACGGAGCTGGCCGCGGGCGACCGGGTGCTCGGCTACGCGCGCATGGACGTCGTGCGCTGGGGCACGGCGGCGGAGTACATCGCCGCCCCCATCCGCACCGTGGCGAAGGCGCCCGACTCCTGGAGCCTGCAGGAGGCGTCGACGCTCCCGCTCGCCGGCCTCACCGCCTACCAGTCGCTGCACGGCGCGCTCGGGGTCGGCACCGACGACGTGCTCTACGTCAACGCCGCCGCGGGCGGGGTCGGCACCTTCGCGATGCAGATCGCGGCCGCCGCCGGCGCCACGGTGATTGCCTCGACGTCGCCCCGCAACTTCTCCTACGTCGAGGGCTTCGGAGCCCGGCCGGTCGACCGGCACGCTCCGCTCGCCGAGGGCCTCGCGAGGCACGGCCTGCGGATCACCGCCGCGTTCGACGCCGTGGGCGGCGAGGCGCTCGACGAGCTGACGGCGCTCACGCCCCGCGTGTGCTCCATCGCCGACGCCAGGGTCGGCGACGCGGGCGGCGCGTACGTCTTCGCGCGACCGGATCGCGCCGACCTCGGCTCGCTCGTCGCGCTCGCCGACGCGGGGCAGCTGCGCACCGAGCTGTCCGAGGTCTTCCCGCTCGAGGAGACCGCCGCCGCTCACGCGCTCAGCGAGCGGCGGAGCACCAGAGGAAAGATCACCATCGCCGTCGCGTGAACGCGGCGCACGGAGGAGGAAGAGCGCATATGGCCGTCACCGTTGGCGTGGACATCGGCACCCAGGGCAGCAAGGTCGGGATCTACACCCTCGACGGGATCCTCGTGGGGCAGGCGTACGCCGAGCACGAGCTCAGCTACCCGGGCCCCGGGCGGGTCGAGATGGATGCCGAGCAGATCACCGAGGCCGCCGTCCGCGCCGTCGCCTCCGCCGTCGGGCGGGCGCGGGACGCCGGCATCGCCCCCGGCGACATCGAGGGAATCTCGTTCTCGGGGATCCTGTGCGGGCAGGTGTACGTCGACGAGCACCTCGACCCGGTCCGCCCGATCATCCCGTTCCTCGACGTGCGGTCGGCCGACCTCGCCGCTGCGGCGGCCCGCGAGCTCGATCCGATCTGGATCGAGGAGTCAGGCACCTCCACCCTCGACGCCTACGCCGCGCCGTTCCCGCTGCAGTGGGTGCGCGACAACGAGCCCGAAGTCTACCGGCGCATCGCCGCGGTGCTGTCGCTCGGCCCCTTCGTGGCAGCGAGGTTCGCCGGCTTCGGCGCCCGCGACGCCTACGTCGATCCGACCCACCTGTCGGGCTGGGTCGTCGGCTGGGATGCGCGCTCGAAGGGCTTCTCCGAGCGGCAGTTCGAGCTGTTCGGCCTGGATCCCGCGCACGCGACGCGCGTCGTGCCCTCGTCCGAGGTCGTCGGAGAGGTGACCTCCGAGTTCGCCGAGCGCACCGGGATCCCCGCGGGCACGCCCATCGTCGCCGGGGCCGGCGACGTCATGCAGTCGAACCTCTCGAGCGGCCTGCTGCGCGCGGGGCAGGCGGCCGACGTCGCCGGCACCGCCAGCATCCTCACCCTCGGCGTCGACGGGATCGTGCCCTCGGTGAGCCGGATCCCGGGGATGCTCTACTCGCTCGGCACGATCGAGGGCCAGTCGTTCTACTGGGGCTACGTGCGCGCCGGCGGCCTCTCGCTGCGCTGGTTCCGCGACCGGGTCTCCGGATCCGCCCCCGACGACGCCGCGTACGCCGAGCTCGATCGGCGCGCGCAGGGCGTGCCCGCGGGCAGCAACGGAGCGCTCTTCATGCCGTATCTCTCGGGCGGCAACCCCGACAACCCCGACGCGTCGGGCACCTGGCTGGGCCTCGACGCCGGTGCGGATCAGGCGGTGCTGTGGCGCTCCATCCTCGAGTCCATCGCCTACGAGTACTCGGACTTCCTGGGCGAGTTCGCGGCCGCCGGCCTGCCCGTCTCCGAGGTGCTCGTCACCGGGGGCGGGGCCCGCAGCGCGATCTGGAACCAGATCAAGGCCGACGTCATCGGCGTGCCCTGGCGGGTGCCGAGTCGCGGGGACGGGGCCGTCCTCGCCGATGCGGCGCTGGCGAGCGTCGGCATCGGCCGGGCGGCGTCGCTCGAGTCGCAGCTGGGCGAGTGGCTCGCCGGCGGCGCCGGCTTCGCCCCCGATCCCGCCGCCCACGAGCGGTACCGGAGGCTCGGGGCGATCCGCGAGGAGCTGCTCGGCGGAGCGCTGCGCGACGTCTTCGCCGCCGCCAGGCGCCTGCGCGAGAACTGACCCCGAACGGCCCGCGCGCCGTATGAGAACCGCGTCCGTCGGCCCGCCGGCGCGAAGCGCATCCGCACCAGAGAGGAACGAGACCGCATGAGCGACACCGTGAGCATCGAGAAGCCGACCGCCGTCGTCCTGGACATCGAGGGCACGACGTCGTCGACCTGGTTCGTCCACGAGACCCTGTACCCCTACTCCCGCTCCCGCTTCGCGGAGGTGCTCGACGAGCGGGCCGACCACCCCGACGTCGCCCGCGCTCGCGGGCAGATCATCGAGCAGGGCGGTCTCGGAGCCGACGCGACGACGGAGCAGCTCGTCGCGACGCTGAACGGCTGGCTCGACGCCGACGAGAAGCGCACCCCGCTGAAGACGCTGCAGGGCCTGATCTGGGCCGACGGGTTCGCATCGGGCGACCTCACCTCGCACTTCTTCGACGACGCGATCCCCGCGATCCGCCGCTGGCACGACGCCGGCATCGACCTCTACATCTTCTCCTCCGGATCGGTGGCCGCGCAGCGGTCGTGGTTCGGCCACACGCCCGAGGGCGACCTGCTCCCGCTCATCAGCGCCCACTTCGACACCGAGAACGCGGGCCCCAAGCGGGAGGCGCGCTCCTACCGCGCCATCGCCGAGCAGATCGGAGCGGAGCCGGAGCGGATCGTCTTCCTCTCCGACCTCGCCGCCGAGCTCGACGCCGCGCAGGAGGCCGGCTGGCGCACCGTGGGAGTGCGCAGGAAGGGCGACCAGCACTACGACGCCGGGGTGGCCGGCCACCCCGAGATCGCATCCTTCGCGCAGGTGGCCTTCCAGTGACCCCTCCGCCCGCTGCACTCCCGTCGCCGTCGGGCGCGCGCGACTTCGGCGCGCTCGACACCCCGTTCGACGTCATCGTCATCGGCGGAGGCATCTCCGGCGTGCAGATCGCGAGGCACAGCGCGGGGCGGGGCTTGCGCACGCTGCTGCTCGAGCGCGACGACTACGGATCGGGCACCTCCTCCGCGACGACGAAGGCGATCCACGGGGGGCTGCGCTACCTCGAGCAGTACGAGTTCGGCGTCGTGCAGGAGTCGGTCACGGAGCGCCGCAACCTCGGCATCGCCGCACCGCACCTGGTCGCGCCGCAGCGGTTCCTGCTCACCGCATGGGACTGGTCGAAGCCGCCGGCGCCCGTGCTGGGGGCGGGCGTCGCCCTCTACGAGGCGATGGCGTGGCGCCGCAACATGGGCGTGCCGAAGGACGTCCGGGCGCAACGCTTCCGCTGGGTGGGCAAGAACGCGCTCCTGCGTCGAGTGCCCTGGCTCGATCCCGCGGGCCTGCGCGGTGCGTGGGCCCACGACGACTCGCTCTCCGTGCATCCGGAGCGCCTGCTGCTCTCGCTCGTGCGCTCCGCGGCCGATCTGGGCGCCGTCGCCTTCAACCACGCCGAGGTCGTCGGCCTCGTCACCGATCCCGGTCCCGCGGATGCGGCGACGGGCGGCTCAGCGCGCACCGCGGCGACGGCCCGCGTGACGGGCGCGCGGATCCTCGACCGGCTCACGGGCCGCGAGCACGTCGCGCGATCCCGCGTCGTCATCAACGCCGCCGGTCCCTGGGTGGATCGTGCGCTCGGCGATCTCGCCGAGCAGTCGGGCATCCGAGTGCGGCAGGCGAAGGGCGTGCACCTCATCATGGGGAGCCTCGGGCAGACCGACGCGCTCTACGCCCGCGGCAAGAACGGCTCGCACTTCGTCGTCAACCCGTGGCAGGGACGGTCGCTCGTGGGGCCGACCGACACCGCGATGGACGGCGACGCCGACAGCGCCGAGACCACCGCAGACGACATCGAGTACCTGCTCGAGACGATCAACTCCGTCTCCTCGAGGCGGTTCACCGCCGACGACGTCGAGTCGACCCTGGTCGGGGTGCGCCCGCTCGTCGACGACGGCAAGCCGACCTATCGGGCGTCGCGGCGCTTCGACATCCACGACCACTCGGAGCGCGGCCTGCCCGGCGCCTACTCGGTGACCGGCGGCAAGTGGACCACCGGCCGCGCGATGGCCGCCCAGGTCGTCGAGCGCATCGTGAGGTCGGAGCCGTCGCTGCCGCCGACCCGAGATTTCGACTCGCGCACGCTCCCCGTGGCGGGCGCGTTCGGCGACTACGGATCCGTGGAGGCCGCGTTCGAGTCGGCCCTGCTGCGCCGCCCCGACGTGCAGCTGCCGCGGGCGGTGCGCCTGCACCTCGCGCGCATGTACGGCACGGAGCACGAGCGGATCCTCGACCTCGTGGCGGCCGATCCGGCGCTGGGCCGGCGGGTGTCGGATCGGCCGGACCGCCTCGACATCGCCGCTCAGGCCCGGTACGCGGTGGCGGCCGAGGACGCGTGGACGCTGCGCGACGTGGTCGACCGCCGTCTGGCGCTCGGCACGCTGGGCACGGTGACCGAGTCCGAACTGCGGGCGGTGACGGCGGTCATCGCGGAGCCGCTCGGCTGGAGCGACGCCGACGCCGACGCCCAGGTGGGCGAGTATCTCGAAGCGCAGCGGCGGATCCAGGAGGTCATCGCGGCGGTGCGCGCCGCGGGCGGTTGAGCCCGGTCCCGCGGGGCTCCTGGCGGCCGCCGGAGGCTGTCGATCGACGGGCGGTCCCGTGGGGCGGGAGACACACGCATCGAAAGTCGAAGAAGGAGAGCGGGCCCCGGAGGCGGCTCGCGGAAGGAGAGGTGGCGAGATGTACTTCATCGTCGTGAAATACCAGGTCAAGCCGGAGTACGCGGAGACGTTCGTCGAGCGGAACGCGGAGTTCACCGCGGCCACCCGTGCCGAGCCGGGCAACCTCTGGTTCGAGTGGTCGCGCAGCGTCGAGGATCCGAACGAGTTCGTGCTGGTGGAGGCCTTCGCCGACGACGACGCTGCGAGCGCGCACGTGAACTCCGAGCACTTCCCGAAGGGGCTCGAGACGATGCGCCCGATGCTGGTGCGCACCCCGCGCATCGTGTCGCGCAAGGTCGGGGGCAGTGGCTGGGACGAGATGGGCGAGCTCAAGATCGAGGCGTAACGCGCGGCGGGGCGGAGCGCCGCCCACCGTTCCTCCGCCGCCCCGCCGTCATCCGCGGGTCGCGGTCGCGGGGGATCGCCGGCCGTGCTGCGCGCGGATCACCAGCCGCGCGCTCGCCACTCCGGCAGCGCGGGGCGCTCGGCGCCGAGGGTGGTGGCCTCGCCGTGACCAGGATAGACCCGGGCACCGTCCGGGTAGCGGTCGAACAGCTTCTCCGTGACGTCGCGGTACAGCCGGTCGAAGCGCTCGGGGTCGCCCTCGGTGTTGCCGAGACCGCCGGGGAACAGGCTGTCGCCGGTGAAGAGCAGCGCAGGGTCGCCCGCGACCGTGGCGAAGGTCACCGAGCCGGGGGTGTGGCCCTGCAGGGCGATCACGTCGAGCACCAGGCCGTCGACCTCGAGGCGGTCGCCGTCGTCGAGCAGCAGGTCGGCGGAGACCCCGCGCTCCTCGAGCAGTCGGGCGGCATCGGCGCGACCGATGGCCACCTCGGCTCCGGTCGCCGCGGCCAGCTCGGCGACCGCCCGGGTGTGGTCCCAGTGGGCGTGCGTCGTGGCGATGAACCTCAGACGGGCCGGCGTCCTCGCGCTCCCGGCGTCCGCCGTCCCGGTGCTCGCGGTCCCGGCGCCCCTGGACACCGCGCTCGCGGTCCCGGCGTCCGCGGTCGCCGCGTCGGCGCCGACGTCGTGGGCCCCCTCCCGCAGCAGCGCCTCCAGTGCGTCGGCGTCGTCCGCCGCGTCGATGAGGATCTGGTCGCCGGAGCGCTTCGCCGTGATCAGGTAGACCGCGTTGTTCATCTCCGAGACGAAGAGACGGCGCACGGTGCAGTCGGGGCGGTCCTCGATGATCTGCGACGGCATCGCGGTTCTCCTCTGCGTCGGGGTCGGTCCGGATGCCCCCAACGGTACCCGAGCCTCGGCCCGGATGCGTCCGAGCGCGATGCATCGAGCAATCGTGCGCGAGGGGGACGCCGATCTCGGGCGAGATCGAGCCTGCAGCGGTGGGGCCGTAGGAGATCGAATCGCACCCGCCGTCACGACCACGGGTGCGCCTCCGGAACCGGCCTGTAGGCGAGCTGCCGCGTGAATCCGCCGATGTCAGTGGCTCATGGTGTGATACCGGTATGGACCACTCGACCAGCTTCGACCCGGCTGTGACCGAGCGCGTGGCCGAGCCCGAGCTCAAGCCCGTGGCTGAGCCCGAGCCCGAGCGCGTGGCCGAGCCCGAGTTCAAGCCCGAGACCGCGACGCATGATGCGGGCGCGTCGGGGGCGGCGAGCCCGTATGTCGCAGCGCTGTCGTCCGTGGTGTCGCAGTTCGAGGACGCCGAGCGTCGGGTGCGCGAGGCCGAGGCCGAGCGGCTGCGGCTGCTGGCCGCGGCGTTCGACCTTGCGGCGGCCGAGAGCGAACGGACCATCGCCTCCACGCCGATGGGCGAGCACGCGGAACTCGCCTACCGCGCCGTGCGGGCGGAGGTGGCGTGCGCGCTCGGCATGAGCGAACGAACGGTCGAGCGCCAGATGGACCACGCGCAGACGCTGCTGCGCGACTACCCGCGTGTGTTCGAGGCGTTCCGCTCGGGCCGCCTCTCGCACCGTCACGCCGCGGTCGTCGTCGAGGCCGGCGGAGTCATCGGCCCGGGAACGGGAGCCGACGCGACCCTCCGCCGCGGCGCCTACGAACGGGCCGTCCTCGAGGTCGCCGTCCGGGAGACTCCGGCGAGGCTGCGCCCGATCGCCCGACGCCTGGCCGAGCAGCACGCGGAGACATCGATCGAGGAGCGCCACGCCGAGGCCCGCGCGCGTCGCCGCGTGTTCGTCGTCGATCATGAGGACGGCATGTCCGATCTGGTCGCCCACCTTCCGGCGACGGAGGCCCACGGCGTCCTCGACCGCCTCACCCGGATGGCTCGGCAGGTTGCGAGCGGCGACTCGCCGGTGTCCTTCGACGCGGCCGGGGCTCCGTCCGAGGGCGACGGGCGGCAGGGCCGGGGCGCACCGCGGATGCTGAGCCGGCGCACGCGCGAGCAGCTGCGCGCCGACATCCTCGCCGATCTCCTGCTCGCGGGCGTCGCCTCCGGGCCCACGGGATCTGGCTCCTCCGTCGGGTCGGGATCCTCCCGCCAGCCGGAATCCGCAGGGGGCTCGGGCCCGCATGAGCGCGAGCCGGACTCCTCCGGCGGGTCGGGCCCCTCCGGCGGACCGGGCTCGCATGAGCGCGCTCCGGAGCGACCCGCCTCTTCGGATCGTTCTGCCTTTCCGGATGGCCGCGCCCTCTCGGAGTTCTCTGGCGCGGGAATCCGCTCGATTCGCGCGCGAGTGCAAGTGATCGTGCCCGTCGGGGCACTGCTTCCCGATCCCGAGCCGCCACTCGAACCACCCGGTTCCGAGCCGCCACCCGAACCACCGGCGCTCGGAGCGGCCTCGGCGCCGCCGTCCTCCGGGCTGCCGTCCGGGCTGCCGTTCCCCGGCCCGCCGTCCTCCGGGCCGCCGGCGGCATCCCCGCTGTCGGACACACCCGTCCTCGAGGGGTACGGCCCGATCGACATCGCGACGGCGAGGGTGCTCGCGGGGCGGGCGGAGAGTTGGGAGACGGTGCGCGTCGATGCCGCGAGCGGAGCCGTCCTCTCCGTCGAGCGCTACCGGCCCTCGGAGGCGATGCGCCGGTTCCTCGGCGCGAGGGACCGCCACTGCCGGTTCCCCGGATGCCGGGTTCCGCTGCACCGGTGCGATATCGACCACACGGTCGACGCCGCGCTGGGAGGCCCGACGTCCACCGAGAACCTCGCCCACCTCTGCAGAGGCCACCACGTGCTGAAGCACCGCACCGGCTGGCGCGTGCGGCAGCTCGACGGCGGCGTGCTCGAGTGGACCTCGCCGACGGGGCGCGTTCACCGCGACCGTCCGCAGCGCCACACGCCGGTCGCTCCCTTCTGAGTTCGCAGCGCCTGCTCTCGCACCCATTGCTTTTCTCGAACACCGCGCCGAAGATCGTCGATATGGACGGCGATTTCACCGAGGCGATCTCCCTGCTGTGGTGCGCGACCGGTGCTCCGAACACGGACATGGACACGGGCACGGGCGCAGACCCGGAAGCGAGCCGGGGCGCGGACATGGACGCGGCGGCCCGCGACGCAGCGCCCCTCGATGGAGCACCCGGCGACGCAGCGTACGATGCAGCGTACAGCGATGCGGCGGCCCGCGAGGCAGCACTCCGCATCATGGCGCCGACCACCACCGGGCCGCGGACGGTGCTGCCCTCGGCCTTCGACGTGACCGGGCTGGCCACCGGGGCGGTCGCGGCCGCCACGCGGGCCGTCGCCGAGCTCCACGCCGCTCGCTCCGGCGCGCCGGTGCCGCCGACCGCGGTCGACAGCCGCGAGGCCTGCGCGGCCTTCGCCTCGGAGCGCCTGTTCCGGCCCACGGGCTGGACGCTGCCGCCCCTGCGGGAGGAGCTCACGGGCGACTACGCCGCCGCCGATGGGTGGATCCGCCTGCACACGAACTACGCTCACCACCGGACCGCGGTCGAGCGGGTGCTCGGCGCCCGGACGCGGGAGGACGTCGAGCAGGCGGTGAGCTCGCTCCCCGCGGAAGAGCTCGAACGACGGATCGTCGAGGCAGGGGGAGCCGCTGCGGTCATGCGCGACCGGGTCGACTGGCTCGCCTCGCCGGCCGGCCGTGCGGCCTCCGCGGAGCCGCCCGTGCGCATCGAGGCGCAGCCGGTCTCCGGGGAGCCGCGATGGGTCTGGCGCGGAGAGAGCGCCTCCGCGCGATCCGGACGCCGGGGGGACACCGGGGACCCGGGGGACCCGGGGATCGCCGGTCGATCCCGTGCGGCATTCGGTGGCGCCGCCCCGCCGCTCGCCGGGGTGCGGGTGCTGGATCTGACCCGCGTGATCGCCGGCCCGGTCTGCACGGCGGTGCTCGCGGCGTACGGCGCCGAGGTGCTGCGCATCGATCCGCCGGGCTTCGCCGAGGTCCCCTCGCTGCTGCCGCTGACGACTCGGGGCAAGCGGAGCGCCTTCCTCGACCTCTCGGACTCCGACGACCGGGGCGTCTTCGAGGGGCTGCTCTCCGAGGCCGATGTGCTGATCTGCGGCCTGCGGCCCGATGCCCTGGGTCGCCTCGGGTACGACGACGCGGCGCTCGAGTCCAGGCATCCGGCCCTGACGGTCGCCCGCCTCGACGCCTATGGCTGGGAGGGTCCCTGGAGCCTGCGGCGGGGTTTCGACAGCCTCGTCCAGATGAGCTGCGGCATCGCCGCAGACGGCGCGGCCGCAGCCGCCGGTGCGGCCGCAGCCCCCTACGCAGCCGCGGGAACGGCCGCGGCGACCGGCGCCGCGCCGCGTGGAGGACGCCCGGTTCCGCTGCCGGTGCAGGCGCTCGACCACGCCTCGGGCTGGTTGCTCGCCGCAGCCGTCGTGAGAGCTCTCACGCGACGGCTCGCCGATTCCACGGTCTCGCGCATCCGCGCCTCGCTCGTCGGCACCGCCGAGCTCCTCTACGCGCTGCCGTCGCCGCGGCCGAACGGGAGCGGACGCGCCGCGGACCTCGCCGCCGTCCCCTTGCTCGCCGTCGATCTCGCCCCCGAATCCGCGACCGCCGCGATCGCTCCGGACCTCGAGCCCGTCGCCACCGCGTGGGGCCCCGCCCTGCAGGCGCCCATGCCGGGGCTGATCGACGGGATCCGGGCGGGCGGCGAGGGGGACCGCCGGCGGGACGGGCGGGAGCAGGCCGGCCCCCTCGGGCGGCACGCGGCGGTCTGGGGCTGACCCGCCGCAGAGAGTAGGCTTGAATCCGCGACTCCGGCCCGAGAGGCGGACGAGACGAAGCGCGCGACGACGCGACCGACGAGAGCGAACGAGGAGCCCCAGTGACCCGCACCATCAAGCTTGCAGTGATCCCCGGTGACGGCATCGGCCCGGAGGTGGTGGAGCAGGCGAACCGCGTGCTCGACGCGGTGCTCGACGGCGGGGATGCGGTGCTGGAGCGGACGGAGTTCCGACTGGGGGCCGAGCGCTACCTCGACACCGGCGACACGCTGCCCGAGGCCGAGCATGCCGCGATCGCCGAGCACGAGGCGATCCTCTTCGGCGCCGTCGGCGGCGTGCCGGGCGACCCCCGCCTCACGGACGCCAACATCGAGCGCGGTCTGCTGCTGAAGCTGCGCTTCGACTTCGACCACTACGCGAACGTCCGTCCCTGCACCCTGTTCCCGGGCGTCGCGTCGACGCTGGCGAACCCCGGCGACGTCGACTTCGTCGTCGTGCGCGAGGGCACCGAGGGGCCCTACGCGGGCAACGGGGGCACGCTGCGCCCGGGCACCCCCGCGGAGGTCGCGACCGAGGTGTCGGTGAACACGGCGTTCGGCATCGAGCGCGTCGTGCGCCACGCCTTCGAGACGGCGGCGAGGCGCCCCCGCAAGAAGCTCACCTGGGTGCACAAGACGAACGTGCTGGTGCACGCCGGTGCCGTCTGGCAGCGCATCGTGCGGGCCGTGAGCGCCGAGTACCCCGAGATCGCCGTCGACTACATGCACGTCGACGCCGCGACGATCTTCATGGTCCAGGATCCTGCGCGATTCGACGTCATCGTGACTGATAACCTGTTCGGTGACATCCTCACGGACCTGGCCGGCGCCATCGGCGGCGGCATCGGGCTCGCCGCGTCGGGGAACATCAACCCCGACCGCACGTTCCCGAGCATGTTCGAGCCCGTCCACGGCTCTGCTCCCGACATCGCGGGGAAGCAGCAGGCGGACCCGACCGCGGCGATCCTGTCCGCAGCCCTCATGCTCGATCACCTCGGCCTCGGCGCCGAGGGCGACCGCGTCCGCGACGCGGTGCGCGCCGATCTCGCCGGCCGCGGCGCGGCGAAGCGGAGCACCGCGGAGATCGGCGACGCCGTCATCGGCCGGCTCGCGCCTCGCGACGCCGGCGCTCACGGCGACGCCGGCGCTCACGGCGACGCCGTCGCCTAGGCGGATCCCGGTCGCGGGTTCAGACCACACCTCAGCTGCGAACAGCGCAGCACTCCCGAGAAAGAAGCGCACGTCATGACTGACCTCGCATTTGCCCACACCGAAGCGACGCGCCTCCCCGAGGATCAGCGCCGCGCGATCCTCGCGGACCCCGGCTTCGGAAACCACTTCACCGACCACATGGTCTCGATCGAGTGGACGAAGGAAGCGGGCTGGCACAACGCGAGCGTCGTCCCGTACGGCCCGATCCAGATGGATCCGGCCTCGTCGGTGCTGCACTACGGGCAGGAGATCTTCGAGGGGCTCAAGGCGTACCGCCGCCCCGACGGCTCGATCGTGACGTTCCGCCCCGACGCCAACGCGAAGCGGATGAACGAGTCCGCGCGTCGGCTGGCGCTGCCCGAGCTCCCCGAGGAGCTCTTCGTCCAGGCGATCCGCGAGCTGGTGCGCGTCGACGCCGACTGGGTGCCGACGTCGCCCGATCAGAGCCTCTACATCCGGCCGTTCATGATCGCCGACGAGAACTTCCTCGGTGTGCGCTCGGCCCACCGCGCCCGCTTCATGGTCATCGCGAGCCCGGCCGGTCCGTACTTCACGGGCGGGGTGAAGCCGGTGTCGATCTGGCTGTCCCAGGATCTCTCCCGGGCGGGTCGGGGCGGCACGGGGGCGGCCAAGTGCGGCGGCAACTACGCGGCCTCCCTGCTGCCCCAGGACGAGGCGGCGAGGAACGGGTGCCAGCAGGTGCTGTTCACCGACTCCGCGACGGAGGACACGATCGACGAGCTCGGCGGCATGAACCTCTTCCTCGTGCGCGCCGACGGCACGCTCGTCACACCGAGGCTCAACGGCAACATCCTCGACGGGATCACGCGCAAGAGCCTCATCCAGCTGGCGAAGGATCGCGGCCACGCCGTCGAGGAGCGCGAGATCACCGTGAGCGAGTGGCGCGAGGGCGCGGCCGACGGGTCGATCGTCGAGGCCTTCGCCTGCGGCACGGCCGCGGTGATCACGCCGATCGGAAGGCTCAAGTCGGCGGACTTCACGATCGACTTCGGGGATCGCGCCCCCGGTCCGCTCACCATGTCGCTGCGCGAGGAACTCACCGGCATCCAGTTCGGAACCACCGAGGATCGCTTCGGCTGGCTCGACGTGGCGGTCCCCGACGGCTCGAGGAGCGCGACCGGCGACACCGCGACCGTGAACACCGCGACCGTGAACACCGCGACCGGCGACGCCGAGGTCGGCGACGCGCGGACCCAGGCGGTCGCCTCGTGAAGGTGGCGCGCTTCCAGGCCGAGAACGAGATCTCCTACGGCGTCCTCGACGAGGCCGAGGGCGGCGGCGTCGAGCTCGTCGAGCTCGTCGCCGACCCCCTCGTCGCGGGCTTCGACACGACGGGCCGGCGATTCCGCCTGGAGGACGTGCGGCTGCTCGCCCCGGTGATCCCGCGCTCGAAGGTGGTATGCGTCGGCAAGAACTACGCCGACCACGTCGCCGAGATGGCCGGGGTGACGGGCGAGGGCGCGGAGGCGCCGACGGAGCCGCTGCTCTTCCTCAAGCCGAACACCTCGGTGATCGGCCCCGGCGACGACATCGTGCGCCCGGCCATCTCCGACCGCGTCGAGCACGAGGGCGAGCTCGCCGTCGTGATCGGCGCGATCGCGAAGAACGTCGCGGAGGAGGACGCGCTGCAGTACGTCTTCGGGTACACGTGCGCGAACGACGTCACGGCGCGCGACCTGCAGATCAAGGACGGCCAGTGGACGCGGGGCAAGGGCTTCGACACCTTCTGCCCGCTCGGCCCCGTCATCGAGACCGAGCTCGATCTCGCCGACACCGAGGTGACGACGCGCGTGAACGGAGAGGAGCGGCAGCACAGCTCGACCGCGCTGCTCCTGCACAGCGTCCCGCGGATCATCGCCCACGCGTCCGAGGCGTTCACGCTGCTGCCCGGCGACGTGATCCTGACCGGCACGCCCGAGGGGGTCGGCCCGCTGGAGCCCGGCGACACCGTCGAGGTGGAGGTCGAGGGGGTCGGGATCCTGCGCAACGCCGTGCGCTGAGGCGGGATCTTCCGCAACCCCGCGTCATCCCGCGATCCTCGCGGCGCCGCGACCGGCGAGCGTGCCACTATAGAAGTCCCCCAGGAAGGGCAGGTGATGACGTGGTCACGAGGTCGCGCGCCGGGCGCCGATTCGGCGTGGAGGAGGAGTACCTGCTCCTCGACGCCGAGACGGGCCTGCCGAGGGACGGAGCCGAGGAGCTCGCGGCCTCGCTGCCGGACCGCGGGGTCGAGTTCGAGTTCT
This sequence comes from Leucobacter chromiisoli, assembly GCF_016522505.1. GTDB lineage: Bacteria > Actinomycetota > Actinomycetes > Actinomycetales > Microbacteriaceae > Leucobacter > Leucobacter chromiisoli. The sequence goes on from NZ_JAEHOH010000022.1 coordinate 61,833, forward strand.
TCCAGAGCCAGCTCGAGACGGCGACCCCGGTCTGCTCCACGGCGGAGGAGGCCGAGCGCTTCCTGACGGCGTTCCGCGGCGAGGTGTCGGAGGCGGCCGAGCGGCTCGGCCTCGTGCTGGCCGGCACGGGGCTCCCGCCGATCGGCGGCGACGTCCGCGGAACGGTGACCCGGAAGCCGCGCTACGAGGCCATCGCCGCCGAGATGGGCAGCATGGTCTCGCGCTACTACTCGACGGGCACCCACGTGCACGTCGAGGTGCCCTCGCGGGACGTCGGCGTGGAGGTCATGGCGCGGCTCGCACGCTGGTCACCGACGCTCGTCGCACTCATGGCGAACTCCCCCGTGTCGCTGGGGGAGGACACGGGGTTCGAGAGCTGGCGCTACACCACGCTGCTGCACTGGCCGACCGCGGGCTACCCGCCAGGGTTCGCCGACGGCGCCGACTACGAGCGGATGGTGCAGGACCTCGTGAGGAGCGGCGTGCTGCTCGATCCCGCGCTCGTGAACTGGTCCATACGCCTGTCCGAGCAGTATCCGACCGTCGAGCTCCGCACCGCCGACGCGCAGCTCGAGCCGCGCGACGCGGTGGCCTTCGCCGCGATCGTCCGCGCCATCGTCGAGCAGTGCGTCGCCGACGCCGAGGCGGGGGAGCCGAGGCCCGGGATCCGGCCGCACACCCTGCAGGCCGGCCACTGGGTCGCGGCCAAGCACGGCCTCGGCGACGAGCTGGTCGATCCGCTATCGGGGGAGCGGCGGCCCGCCTTCGAGCTCGTCGAGGAGCTGCTCGCGCACGTCGCGGAAGCCCTCGAGGCCGCCGGGGATCTCCCGCGGATCGAGCGGTTCCTCGAGCGTCGTCGGCGCGAGGGCGCACCGGCCGCGATCCAGCGCCGGCACTGGGAGGAGCGCGGGATCCCCGGGCTCGTCGAGCTCTACGCGCAGGGCAGCGCCGGCGGGGCTCGCGGCGAGGGCGGCGCGTAGCGATTCGGGCGGGCGTGCCGATGCTCGGCGGATCTCAGACTCGCGCGCGGCGACCTGCGAGAATAGAGGGGTGGATCCCAACAAGCTCAACCATGATCGCGGGGCCGGGGAGGCCAAGCTGATCAAGACACGCCCTCGCGCCGGCGCCGCGGCGCGGCCTCAGGTGCGCCCGAAGGCCGAGGGGTGGAAGCAGATCGCCGGCCCCGACGGCAGGCCGACCCTGCAGTTCGCCTCGCCGCGCGTCAAGCAGCCCGACACGCACCTCGCCGACATGACGCTGGCCGAGCGCGAGGCGAAGACGAAGGAGCTGGGCCTGCCGGCGTTCCGCGCGAAGCAGCTCTCGAAACACTACTTCGAGCACTACACGAGCGATCCCGAGCAGATGACCGACCTGCCGAAGGATCGCCGCGACGAGCTCGCACGCGAGTTCTTCCCGCCGCTCCTCACCGAGGTCAAGCGGCTCGTGACCGACGACGGGGCCACCATCAAGTTCCTCTGGCGCCTGTTCGACGGGGCGCTCGTCGAGTCGGTGCTCATGCGGTACCCGGGCCGGATCACGCTGTGCGTGTCGAGCCAGTGCGGCTGCGGCATGAACTGCCCGTTCTGCGCCACCGGCCAGGCGGGTCTCACGCGCAACATGTCCACGGCCGAGATCCTCGATCAGGTGGTGCAGGCCAACCGCGTCATCGCGGAGGGCGGCCTGGGCCGCGGACGTCGCGAGGGCAACGGGACGGAGCCCGAGCGCGTCAACAACATCGTGTTCATGGGCATGGGCGAGCCCCTCGCCAACTACAAACGGGTGATGAACGCCGTGCACCGCATGATCGCACCCTCGCCCGAGGGGCTCGGCATGTCGGCGCGCGGCATCACGGTGTCGACGGTGGGCCTCGCCCCCGCGATCCGCAAGCTCGCCGACGAGGACATCCCGATCACCTTCGCGCTCTCGCTGCACGCCCCCGACGATCAGCTGCGCGACGACCTGATCCCGGTCAACAGCCGTTGGAAGGTCGACGAGGTGCTCGACGCGGCCTACGGCTACTACGAGAAGACCGGTCGACGGGTCTCGATCGAGTACGCGCTCATCAAGGACATGAACGACCACGCGTGGCGCGCCGACCTCTTGGCCGACAAGCTCAACGAGCGCGGCCGCGGATGGGTGCACGTCAATCCGATCCCGCTGAACCCGACCCCCGGATCGATCTGGACCTCGTCGACCCGCGAGGTGACGCGGGAGTTCGTCGACCGGCTGAACGCCGCCGGCATCCCCACGACGCTGCGGGACACCCGCGGCAAGGAGATCGACGGCGCCTGCGGCCAGCTCGTGGCGACCGAGCAGGACAAGGCCGAGGCCGCCGCCTTCGCCGCGGCCGAGTAGCGCCTCCGGCCGCCCTCCGAGGCGGCAGGGCGGGCCCGACGCAGGTGGGCGACCCGCTACCGCCGCAGCGCGCTCGCGAGGAGGTCGACGTCCTCCGGCGTGTTCCAGAGGTGGAAGGCCACTCGCGCGTTGCCGGCGCGGCCGGAGGCGACGATGCCGCGATCCCGCATCGCGGCGAGGGCGGAGCCGTCGGGATCGGCCCACGCGACGATCGCCGACTCCCCCTCCGGCAGCCCGAGCACCCCGCGCGCGGCGTTCGCGAGGCCGACCGCGTGCGCGCGCACCCGTTCGGCGTCGAGGGCTGCGAACAGCTCGAGGGCCGGCTCGGCCCCGACGACCGTGTGCCAGACGGGGGAGACGTCGAAGCGCCCCGCCCCGGCGGCGAGCGGAGTGCGCCCCGCGTAGCAGGAGCCCCAGACGTCGTCGGCCGAGCACCAGCCGGCGGCGATCGGCACGAGTGCGTCGTCGAGGTCCTCGCGCACCGTCAGGAAGGCGAGGCCCCTCGGGCAGCACAGCCACTTGTAGCTGTGGCAGACGGTGTAGTCGAAGCTGCGCGCGCCGGTGGGCAGCCAGCCGAGGGACTGGGTGAGGTCGACGAGTGTCCTGGCGCCGACGGCCGCCGCGGCCGCCGCGATCCCGGCGTGGTCGGCGACCTCGCCGCCGGCCGACTGCACGAGCGAGAACGCGACGAGCGAGGTGTCGGGGCCGATCGCCGCCGCGAGCCCGTCGACGGGGGCGTACCTCACGCGCACGCCGCGGCGGGCGAGCTGCTCGAAGGGGTGGGTGAGCGAGGAGAAGTCGCCCTCGGCGCACAGCACCTCGGCGCCGTCGGGCAGCGAGGTCGCGACGACGGAGACGAGCTGCGACACCTGGGAGCCGGCGGCCACCCGCTCGACGGGCACGCCGGCGATGGCCGCGTAGAGGGCGCGGCAGCGCTCGAGCTGAGCGCCGACGACGACGGGGTCGAGGGACCCGGCGGCCCAGGAGTCGAGCGCGGCGCGGCTCGCGGAGAGCGTGCGCCGCGTCGGCAGACCAGCCGTGCACGCCGAGAGATAGCCCCGCACGGGGGAGAAATGGGAGGCGAACGTCTGCATGCCATCAGGCTAGGAGCGGTATCCACATAACTGAAGAGAATGCTTCTTATCTTTCGCTTCCGTATCGCTTATAATAGGGGTCATGAGCACGATCCGCAGCAGCGACCCCCTCGGCTCGATCGATTCGACCGAGCTCCGGATTCTCCACGCCCTCGCGACCACCGGCTCCCTCACGGCCGCCGCGGGCAGCCTCGGGCTCAGCCAGCCCGCCGTCAGCCAGCGCATCAAGCGGGTGGAGACGAGGCTCGCGGTGCCGCTCATCGAGCGCAGCGGGCGCGGGATCCGCCTGACGACCGCCGGGCGGATCCTCGCGGACCACGGCCGCACCGTCGTCGCCGAGATCGACGCGGCGCTCGCCGCGATAGACGACCTGCGCGGCGAGCGCGCCGGAACGCTCCGCCTCGTGGGCTTCCCCTCGGCCTCCGCGACGCTCGTGCCGGCGATCATGCGCCGGCTCGCCGAGGAGGCTCCCGACGTCGCCATGCAGTACCGCGAGGCCGAACCGCCGGGGGCCGTCGCCATGCTCCGCGACGGGGAGGTCGACTGCGCCCTGGTCTTCGACTACGAGGGCGCCGCAGAGCTGCCGGCGGGCAGCGTCTTCACCCCCCTGTGGCGCGAGGAGGTCAGCCTCGTGCTCTCGGACGCCCGGGCGAACGGGATGCCGGCGGCGCACCTCGGCGACTTCGCCGCCGAGCACTGGATCGCCGGCTGCGAGAAGTGCCGCGGGCACCTGCTCACCGCCGCCGGCGAGCACGGCTTCGAGCCCGACATCATCCAGGAGACCGACAACGTGCCGGCGATGCTGGCGATGGCGGCGGCCGGCGGGGCGGTCGCGCTCGTTCCCGGCCTGGCGCTCGCTGCCGCCCGCACCCTCCCCGACGACGCGGTCGCGGTGCCGCTCGAGCCGAAGCGCTACCGCACCATCGGCCTCGTCTCGATGGACACGGCGAACGAGAGCCCTCAGGTGAAGCTCGCGAAGCGGCTCTTCTCGGCGGTCGACGGCAGCTGCTGGGGACTGGAATCCGCGACGTGAGCGAGGCGGTGGAGCAGACGGCTGCGGCGCCCGGAACCCCGATCGACCCCGCCGAGCGACGCCGCGTGCAGCGGCGCACGGTCCTCGTGCTCTCGACGGCGACGGTGCTCGCGGGCTTCGCCACGGGCGCCTCGCTCTCGGTCGGCGCCCTCGTGCTCGCCGAGCTGAGCGGCAACGACGCCATCTCCGGTCTCGCATCGGCCGTGTTCAACGGCGGGGCGGCGATCGCGGGCATCCCGCTCGCGCGCATCGCGGCGAGGCGCGGCAGACGCAGCGCCCTCGTCGCCGGCAGCGCCGTCGCGGTCGCGGGGGCCGTGGTCGCGATCCTCTCGGCCGCCATCGGATCCTGGCCGCTGTTCGCCCTCGGCGTCGCGATGCTCGGCGTGAGCAGCGCGGTATCGCTGCTCGCCCGCTTCGCCGCGACGGATCTGGCGCTCCCGGAGAACCGGGCGCGGGATCTCTCCTTCGTCGTCTGGTCGATCACGGTGGGGGCGGTCGTGGGGCCGAATCTCATCGGCCCGGGAGAGGCCGTCGGGCTCGGGCTCGGCATCCCGCCGCTCGCGGGCGTGTTCGTCTTCGCGCTCGCAGCGCAGCTGCTCGCGGCGCTCGTCAACTGGATCGGGTTGCGCCCGGATCCGCTGCTCGTCTCCAGGCTGCTGCCGCCGGAGACGGGGAGCGTCGCGACCCCCGCCCGGCCGGCGGAGACCGCCGCGGTCGCGGCGTCCCGGACACCGGGGCGCGACCGGGATCCGGCGCCTCCCGCTCCGCCGTCGGGGCCGGGTGCCAGATGGCTCGCGATCCTCGCGATCGCCATGGCCCAGGCGATCATGGTGGCGCTCATGGCGATGACGCCGCTGCACCTGATGCATCACGAGGGCACGCCCGAGATCGTCGGGGTCACGCTGAGCCTGCACATCGCGGGCATGTACGCCCTGTCCCCGGTCTTCGGCACCCTGGCGAGCCGCCTCGGCAGGGTCCCCGTGATCTCGCTCGGGTGGGTCATGCTGCTCGCCTCGGTCGCGATCGCCTATGCGGCGGGGCCGTCGCACCTCCTGGTCCAGCTCTCGCTCACGCTGCTCGGGCTGGGCTGGAGCGCGGTGACCGTCGCGGGAGCCGCCCTGCTCACCGAGCTCACGCCCTCCGCCGAGCGCCCGAGGTGGCAGGGACGCTCAGACACGATCATGAGCGCGGCGGGGGCGGTGGCCGGCGCGCTCTCGGGCGTGGCCTTCGCGCTCGGCGACTTCTCCTTCCTCGCGCTGCTCGCTGGCGGCCTGCTCGCGCTCGGCGCCGCGGCCTCGATCCCGCTCGGCTCGCGCGCGCGGGGCGCCCGGTCGCGGTGAGGCGCCGGCGCGGCGCGGCGGACCGGCCGTCAGCCCGATGGAGCGGCGATGCCCGGTTGCGGCTCCGCGCCCCCGTCGCCCGATAGACTGAGCGGTGATGTCCGATACGCACAGCCCCCAGTTCTCCACCGCCACCGGTTCGCAGGTGCGCGTCCGCTTCTGCCCGTCGCCGACCGGCACCCCGCACGTGGGGATGGTGCGCACGGCGCTGTTCAACTGGGCGTACGCGCGCCACACGGGCGGCACCTTCGTGTTCCGCATCGAGGACACCGACGCCGCCCGGGACAGCGAGGAGAGCTACACGCAGATCATCGACTCGCTGCGGTGGCTCGGGCTCGACTGGGACGAGGGAATCGCGGTCGACGACGGGGCCGAGGGCGGCCCCCACGGCCCGTACCGTCAGTCGCAGCGCGGCGAGATCTACCGCGGGATCATCGAGCGGCTGCTCGAGGCCGGTCACCTCTACGAGAGTTACTCGACGGCCGAGGAGATCGACACGCGCAACGAGGCGGCCGGCCGGCCGAAGCAGCTGGGCTACGACAACTACGACCGCGACCTCACGGAGGAGCAGCGCGCGGCGTTCCGCGCGGAGGGACGCACTCCCGCCCTGCGCTTCCGGGTGCCCGACGTGGACCTCTCGTTCACCGATCTCGTGCGCGGAGAGATCACGTTCCCCGCGGGTTCCACGATCGACTTCGTCGTCGTCCGTCCGAACGGCGCCCCGCTCTACACCCTGGTGAATCCCGTCGACGACGCGCTGATGGGGATCACCCACGTGCTCCGCGGAGAGGATCTGCTCTCGTCCACGCCCCGCCAGATCGCGCTGCACCGCGCGCTCGTCGAGCTCGGCGTCGAGCGGGAGATCCCGCAGTTCGGGCACCTGCCCTACGTGATGGGCGAGGGCAACAAGAAGCTGTCGAAGCGGGATCCCGAGTCGAACCTGCTGCACCACCGCGACCGCGGCTTCATCCCCGAAGGCCTGCTGAACTACCTCTCGCTGCTCGGCTGGTCGATCGCGCCCGACCGCGACGTGTTCAGCCGCGAGGAGATGGTCGCCGCCTTCGACGTCGCCGACGTGAACCCGAACCCGGCGCGCTTCGACCAGAAGAAGGCCGACGCGATCAACGCCGACCACATCCGTCTCCTCTCCGAGGAGGACTTCGGGGCGAGGATCCTGCCCTATCTCATCGCCGGCGGCGCCCTGCCCGTCGAGCCGAGCCCCGAGCAGCTGGAGACCGTGCGCCTGGCGGTGCCGCTCGTGCAGAGCCGCATCACGGTGCTGAGCGAGGTCGTCGGCATGCTCGGCTTCCTCTTCGCGTCCGCGGACGCGCTGGTCTACGAGGAGGACGCGCTGAAGTCGCTGAAGGCCGATGCCCCCGAGGTGCTGCAGGCGGGCATCGCGGCGCTCGAGGCGCTGCCCGAGAGCGACTGGCGCACCGAGCCGATCCAGGCGGCGCTGCAGGCGGCGCTGATCGACGGTCTCGGTCTGAAGCCCCGTCTCGCGTTCGGCCCGCTGCGGGTCGCGGCGTCCGGCCGGCGCGTCTCGCCTCCGCTCTTCGAGTCGTTCGAGCTGCTCGGCCGGGATGAGACCCTCGCCCGGCTGCGTCGCCTGGCCGAGCACCTCGCCGCGGGAGGCGCATCGGCATGAGCGAGGAGCCGCGTCTGCCGGTCGGCGTCGCCATCATCGGCGGCGGCCCCGCGGGGCTGTCGGCCGGCCTGCAGCTCGTGCGCGCCAACCGGCGCATCGCGATCATCGACAGCAACCGGCCGCGCCACTCCGCGACGCTGCAGTCGCACGGCTTCCTCACGAGGGACGGCGCCTCGCCGCTCGAGCTGCGCAGGCTCGGTCGCGAGGAGTTCGAGGCGTACCCGACGGCGACGTTCGCGCAGGCGGTGGTGCGCGAGGTCGTTCCGCTCACGCGGGACGAGGCGATCGGCGCGGGCTTCCCCGACGGCATCGGGTTCCGGGTGCGGGGCACCGGGATCCGCGGCTCCTCGGACGTCGAGTTCGTGGCGCGGAGAGTGCTGATCTCCGCGGGCCTCACGGAGGAGCTGCCGCCGTTCCCCATGATCCGGGCCTACTACGGGACCGCGCTGCACAGCTGCGTCGAGTGCGACGGCTTCGAGAAGACCGACAAGCCGCTCGCGCTGATCGGCGAGACCAGCGACGTGTTCGCACGGGCGCTCCTGATCAGCCGCTTCAGCTCGGACCTCGTCGTCTTCACCAACGGAGCGGACACGGTTCGCCCCGAGCAGGAGCGGCAGCTCGCGGAGATCGGCATCAGCGTCGAGCGGCGCCCGATCGACGACATCGTGGGGGAGAAGGCCGAGATGACGGGGGTGCGCCTCGCCGACGGCTCGGTCATCCCGCGCGTCGGCGGCTTCGTGCGGCCGCGCTGGCACGCGCCCGTCGAGTTCCTCGGCGACCAGCCGATCGAGCGCGACGAGTGGGGCCTCATCGTGGTGAGCGACCGGGGCGAGACCTCGATCCGCGGAGTCTACGCGGTGGGCGACATCGTCCCTCCGGGGCCGCAGCAGCTCATCATCGCCGCCGGCGGCGGCGCGCGCGTCGCGGCAAGACTCAACATGGACATGATCCGAGGCGCTCTCGGGGTGGGGATGATCGATGACTGAGACCGAGGAGCAGCGAGTGGAGACGCGGGCCGGGGCGGAGGGCCCCTCGAAGTACCTGACGCCCGGCGCCCGCGCGGCGTCGCGGGGCGCGCGCTACGCGACCATTTCGGCGGTGTTCGTGGGCATCCTGCTCATCTCGAACGTGGTCGCGGTGAAGCCGATCGCCTTCGGGGCGGTCCAGCTCGGCGACTTCTCGCTGCCGCTCGTGTTCGACGGCGGGGTCTTCCTCTTCCCGCTCGCCTACATCCTCGGCGACGTGCTCGCCGAGGTCTACGGGCTGCGGGCCTCGCGCCGCGCGATCTTCACGGCGTTCGCGCTCGCGCTCGTCGCCTCCCTGACGATCCTCGTGGTGCAGATGTCGCCTCCGGCGGACGGCTGGGAGAACCAGGAGGCGTTCGCCGCGGTGCTCGGCTTCGTGCCGCGGATCGTGGCCGCGAGCCTCACCGGCTTCCTGGCGGGCCAGCTGCTGAACGCCTGGGTGATGGACCTCATGCACCGCCGCACCGCCGGCCGGTTGCTGCGCACGCGCCTCATCACCTCGACGCTCGTCGGCGAGCTCGCCGATACGCTCCTCTTCTGCACCATCGCGTTCGCGGGCATCATCACGGGCGTCGACTTCGTCATGTACGTCGTGCTCGGCTACCTGGTGAAGGTGCTGGCCGAGGTCGTGCTGCTGCCGGTCACCACTCGGGTCATCCGTGCGGTGCGGCGAGCGGAGGAGCGCGCCGTCGACGCGTGAGCGGGTCGCCGGTGCGTGAGCGCTCGCCGGCGGCGGGCGATCAGCCCGCGGCGATCGTCGCGTCGGCGGCGCGCAGCGCGGCCTCCCTCGCGAACGCGGGGCCGTAGGCGCGGCCGAGCACCTCGTCGCGCAGCTCCTCGAAGTCCCCGTCGAGGATGCTCTGACGGATCCGCTCGACGAGGCGCACGATGTAGCGCTCGTTGTGGATCGTGGCGAGCGTCGAGGCCAGCATCTCCTTCGCCTTGAAGAGGTGGTGCAGGTACGCGGCGGTGGTGTTCGTGCAGGTGTAGCAGTCGCACTCCGCATCGAGCGGTTCGAAGCGCCGCCGCTGGGCCGCGGCCTTGGCGTTGATCCGGCCGGTGCTCGAGTACATGGTGCCGCCGCGGGCCTGCCGGGACGGCGCGACGCAGTCGAAGGTGTCGGCGCCCGCCGCGATCGCGGCGAAGAGGTCGTCGGGTTCGGAGATCCCGAGCAGGTGGCGCGGCTTGTCCTCGGGCAGCTCGTCCGACACCCAACCGACGATCGTGCCGAGCTCGGACTTCTCGAGCGCGCCGCCGATGCCGAAACCGTCGAAGCGCTGATCGCCGGCCTCGGCCCCCGTCATCTCGGCGAGCCCGCGCGCCGCCCTGCGGCGGAGGTCCTCGTACTGCGCGCCCTGCACGACGCCGAAGAGCGCCTGGTAGGGGCGGTGGCTCCGCGCCGCCGTCTGACGGGCGTGCTCGTCGAGGCACCGTACGGCCCAGCGGGCGGTGCGGGCAACCGAGTCCTCCTGGTAGGCGCGGGTGTTGAGCAGGGTCGTGCACTCGTCGAACGCGAAGATGATGTCGGCCCCGAGCTGGTGCTGGATCCGCATCGAGACTTCGGGCGTGAAGCGGTGCACGTCGCCGTTGAGGAAGGATTTGAACGTCACGCCGTCCTCGTCGACGTGCGCGAGGCGCTCCTTGTTCTCGGCGATCACCTCGTCGCTCTGGTAGGCGCCCTCGTCCATCGAGATCACCTTCTTGAAGCCCACGCCGAGCGACATCACCTGGAAGCCGCCCGAGTCGGTGAAGGTGGGCCCGTCCCAGTTCATGAACCTGCCCAGTCCGCCGGCCTCGTCGATGAGATCGCTGCCCGGCTGCAGGAACAGATGGTAGGCGTTCGCGAGCACCGCCTGGCCGCCGAGCTCCGAGACGGTCTCGGGCAGCATGGCCTTGACGGTCGCCTTGGTGCCGACCGGGATGAAAGCCGGGGTGCGGATCTCTCCGTGCGGCGTGCGGATGGTGCCCGCGCGACCGAGCGGGCGGTCAGAGGCGCCGCGGCCGCCGCCGTCCTCGAGGCGGTGATCCACCCGGAATCCGAAGTCGACGGGGGAGGGCAGGGGCTGCGCGGATGCGGGGCTCTCGTTCACCCGTCCATCTAAGCACCCCGGTGCGCGCGGGGTCGCACGAGGGCTCTGGATCGTCCGTCCTCTCCCGGGGCTCCTGCGCCCCGGGCTTTCTGCGCCCGCTGGCTCTTGCATCCCGGCCCCTGCGCCGCCGGAGCGGAGACGGGGTCGGCGGGATCCTGCGGTGACACGCCCGGGAGGGGTGGGCATCTTGCGGGGCGCTCGGGTACCGCGTAATGTTTTCCCTTGTCAGCGCAACGGAATGAGACGCGAAAGCGGCTCAGGGAACACGCGCTTCGGATCCTCGGCGATCGACCTGAACTTCGGCTTGCGGCCTTCTGGTTCAGGTGGTAGAGTTAGGATCTGCTTCTCCTCCACAACGGCGGAACTCGCTCGATGCGAGACCATCTCGATCATTCGGATTTCCGGATCTTCAGGTCTGCTTCGGCGTTCTCGGGGTGGGGAGCGAGACAGTTGCTCTTCGGAAGCCCGGCCAGGGTGTGTACGGGGGGTGTCTGGTCCTTGAGAACTCAATAGTGTGCACTTGATTGTCAAATGCCAAATTTTATTATCCCCGGCACCTGCCTGTGTGGTGGGTGTGGGAGATTCCTTTTGGACACA
>NZ_JAEHOH010000023.1 GCF_016522505.1 Leucobacter chromiisoli
CCCACCCTTCCGGGTGGAGCCCGCCGCGCTTCTCGTGCTTCGGTCGCCTACTCCCCGAGCTCGGCGCCGGAGGCCGTCGAGGCCACCGCAGCGGCCGACGAGGCGGAGGCCTCGCCGCTGGCCTGCTCCGAGGTCCGCTCGGTCTCGAAGGTGAACTGCCCGTCGACGAAGTCGACCTTCACGAGGTCGCCCGCGAGCAGCTCGGCTCCGAGGATCTTCTCGGAGAGACGATCCTCGACCTCGCGCTGGATCGCGCGGCGCAGCGGCCGCGCGCCGAGCGTCGGATCGTAGCCGAGCTCGCTCAGGCGCTCGCGAGCGGGCAGCGACACCTCGATGCGCATGTCGCGATCGTACAGGCGATCCTGCAGGCGCTTCACGAAGAGATCCACGATCTGCAGCAGCTCCTCCTTCGAGAGCTGCGGGAACACGATGGTGTCGTCGACGCGGTTCAGGAACTCGGGCTTGAAGTGCTTCTTCAGCTCCTCGTTGACCTTGCCCTTCATCGAGTCGTAGCCGACCTGCGCGTTCCCCTCGATCTGGAAGCCGACGGGACCGCCCGCGATCGCCGACGAGCCGAGGTTCGTCGTCATGATGATCACGGTGTTCTTGAAGTCGACCACGCGCCCCTGGCCGTCGGTGAGGCGCCCCTCCTCGAGGATCTGCAGCAGCGAGTTGAAGATGTCGGGGTGGGCCTTCTCGATCTCGTCGAACAGCACGACCGAGAACGGCTTGCGGCGCACCTTCTCCGTGAGCTGGCCGCCCTCCTCGAAGCCGACGAACCCGGGAGGGGCGCCGAAGAGGCGGGACACCGTGTGCTTCTCGCCGTACTCCGACATGTCGAGCGAGATCAGCGCATCCTCGTCGTCGAACAGGAACTCGGCGAGCGCCTTGGCGAGCTCGGTCTTGCCGACGCCGGTGGGGCCGGCGAAGATGAACGAGCCGGAGGGACGCTTCGGGTCCTTGAGCCCGGCGCGCTGGCGGCGGATCGTCTTCGCGAGCGCCGAGATCGCCTCGTTCTGGCCGATGACGCGCTGGTGCAGCGCCTCCTCCATGAAACGGAGGCGGCTCGTCTCCTCCTCGGTGAGCTTGAACACCGGGATTCCGGTGGCCTGCGCCAGCACCTCGGCGATGAGCCCCTCGTCGACCTCCGCGTTCGTCGCGACGTCGCCGGCCCGCCACTGCTTCTCGAGCCGCAGACGCTCCGCGATGAGCTTCTTCTCCTCATCGCGCAGCCCGGCGGCCTTCTCGAAGTCCTGCTCCTCGATCGCCTTCTCCTTGTCGGCGCGCACGACCGCGATCTTCTCGTCGAACTCGCGCAGCTCCGGCGGGCTCGACAGGATCGAGAGGCGCAGGCGGGCGCCGGCCTCGTCGATCAGGTCGATCGCCTTGTCGGGCAGGTAGCGATCCTGCACGTAGCGGTCGGCGAGGTTCACGGCCGCCACCAGGGCGCCGTCCGTGATGGAGACCTTGTGGTGCGCCTCGTACCGATCGCGCAGCCCCTTGAGGATGTTGATCGAGTGCGGGATCGACGGCTCGTTCACCATGATCGACTGGAAGCGGCGCTCGAGCGCGGCGTCCTTCTCGAAGTGCTTGCGGAACTCGTCGAGCGTCGTGGCGCCGATGGTCTGCAGCTCACCGCGCGCGAGCATCGGCTTCAGGATGTTCGCCGCGTCGATCGCGCCCTCGGCCGCGCCGGCCCCCACGAGCGTGTGGATCTCGTCGATGAAGATGATGATGTCGCCGCGGTTGCGGATCTCCTTCGTCACCTTCTTCAGGCGCTCCTCGAAGTCGCCCCGGTAGCGGCTCCCCGCGATGAGCGAGCCGAGGTCGAGCATGTAGACCTGCTTGTCCTTCAGCGTCTCGGGCACCTCGCCCTTCACGATGGCCTGCGCGAGCCCCTCGACGACCGCGGTCTTGCCGACGCCGGGCTCGCCGATCAGGACGGGGTTGTTCTTCGAGCGGCGCGAGAGGATCTGCATGACCCGCTCGACCTCCTTCTCGCGCCCGATCACCGGGTCGAGCTTGCCCTCGCGGGCGGCCTGGGTGAGGTTGCGTCCGAACTGGTCGAGCACCTGGGACCCCTTGGAGTCCGAGCCGCTGGTCTCGGGCGCGCCCACGGCGACCTGCTCCTTGCCGGCCTGGTAGCCGGACAGCAGCTGGATCACGGTCTGGCGCACGCGGTTGAGGTCGGCGCCGAGCTTCACGAGCACCTGAGCGGCGACGCCCTCGCCCTCGCGGATGAGCCCGAGCAGGATGTGCTCGGTGCCGATGTAGTTGTGGCCGAGCTGCAGCGCCTCGCGCAGGCTCAGCTCGAGCACCTTCTTCGCCCGAGGCGTGAAGGGGATGTGCCCGGCCGGAGGCTGCTGACCGGTGCCGATGATGTCGGTCACCTGCTCGCGCACGGCGTCGAGCGAGATGTCGAGCTGCTCCAGAGCCTTCGCAGCGACACCCTCGCCCTCGTGGATCAGCCCGAGCAGGATGTGCTCGGTGCCGATGTAGTTGTGGTTGAGCATCTTCGCCTCTTCCTGGGCGAGGACGACCACCCGGCGGGCCCGGTCGGTGAATCTCTCAAACATCTATTTCCTCCTGGGGCCGAGACGCGTCGACGGTGCGGACTCGGCCGATGCAACCAGAGTACGTGGGGATCCGGGATCACGGGGGCCTGTTCGCGCTGGGCGTGACTTCTCCCCGCGCCGACGCGGCCCGCCGTGCCCCCGGCTCCGCACGGCAGCCTCCGCCCGCTCTTGACAGCGACGGGGGCAGCGTGGAAACTTATCGAGAAGCGATAATATCGATATTCGATAAACTTAGAAGGAGGACGTTATGATCGCCGACTCGTCGTTCCGGCCGTCTCCCGGCGATCGCGTCGCCATCGCGATCTTCATGGTCGCTGGAGCAGCGATCGTCGTCTGGTCGGGCGTCAGCGCCTATCTCCGGATCATGCGGGTGCTGCTCGGCGAGAGCATCCCCGTCACCGTCCAGCCGATCGGCCTGCGGGTAGAGGCTCCGCTCGGACCCGGCGGGGCAGCGGTTCCCCTGCAGGTCGACACCGCCACCGTCGAGGTGCCCGGGCTGCCGGCGTCGGCGTTCGGGGCCGAGATCCTCGCCCAGGTGATCCGGTTCGGCACCGTCGCCGTCGTCGTCCTCTGCCTCGCACTCCTCGCCCGCAGCATCCTCCGCGGGCGGGTCTTCGGTCGCGGCAACACGGCCCTGGCCGCCACCGCGGGGATCGTCGGGCTCGCGGGCTCCGGCACGGCCCTCGCGCTGGGCGGCGCCGTCGGAGGCGGCGTGCTGCACGATCTCGGCGGGAGCGACGCCGACGGCTTCGTCTTCCTCGTCGCCGATCCGACCCTCTTCATCATCGGGGCGTTCGCGTTCGCGGTGATCCTGACCGCCTTCACCGTCGGCGCGAAGATCCGGCGCGAGACCGAGGGGCTCGTGTGAGCCCGGCGGAGCCCGAGGAGCGGCACGCCATCCACTGCCGCCTCGATGAGCTCCTCGCCGAACGCGGGATGACGCTCACCGAGCTGAGCGAGCGCGTCGGCGTCAGCCTGGTCAATCTCTCGGTGCTGAAGAACGACCGCGCCCGCGCCGTCCGGTTCTCGACGCTGACCGCGATCTGTCAGGCGCTCGGCTGCGAGGTCGGCGAGCTGCTGGTCGTGTCGGAGAGGGGATAAGGATCCCACGCCATCGCCGTCGGATTCAGGACGCTCCCTCCGCCCAGAGGGCCGCGGGGGCGGAGGACCGCTCGAACAGCCTACTGCTGCGGCGGCTGCTCCATCGGCGGCATCTGCACCTGCTCCATCTGCGGCGCCTGCGCGGGCTGCACCTGAGCGAGCGGTTCGATCACCACCGCGGTGCCGTAGGCGCAGAACTCCGTGAAGTTGCCGATCGAGCTCGACTCGAAGCGCATCGCGATCACCGCGTTCGCCCCGCGGCGCTGCCCCTCGTGCCACATCCGGGTCATGACCTCGAACCGCGACTCGTACATGATCTTGGTGTACTCGGGGATCTCGCCCCCGCCGATCGCCCGGAAGCCGGCGGTGAAGTTCTGGCCGAGGTGCGCCGAGCGCACCGTGAGCCCCATCACCTCGCCGAGCACCTGGGTGATCCGGTAGCCGGGCACGTCATTGGTCGTCGTTACGAACATGGGTCAATCATGCCCCATCCGCCGGTTCCGGTCGCCCATCCGGCGGGAGGCGGATGCCGCGGACGCCTCAGGCGTCCGCGGCGGCGAGCGCCCAGGAGGCGACCTCGAAGGCCCGCACCGTCCAGAACAGCTTCTCGGCATCCTGCGGCGTCGGCCAGCTCGAGACCTTCACGCCGACCACGCCCGTGGCGCGGTTCATGTAGATCATCTGCCCGTGGATGCCGAGGGCGAGCATCACGTCGGCGCTCTCGCCCGGGAACCAGAATCCGTTGCGGTACATGCCGCCCGGCATCAGGGTCGGCTCGGTCGCGTTGGCGAAGGCCTCCCGGGAGTCGGGCCCGCCCGCGAACGTGTCGACCACCCACCACTCCGGGAGCACTTGCACGCCGTCGAGCGCGTTGCCGCGGTTCGCGAAGAGGTTCCCGAAGCGCGCGAGATCCCGCATCGCCGCGGAGACCCCGCCGTCGAACATTCCGCTGCCCACACTGTCCACGCCGACGTGGGCGTCGTACTCGGCGCCCATGGGCTGCCACAGCCGCTCCGACATGACGTCGGCGGCCGGCCGGCCGGCCGCCCCCTCGATCACGAAGCCCAGCACGTCCGTCTCGCACGACTTGTAGTCGAAGGGGCCCCCGTGCGGCGCCAGCTGCCCGAGGGTGGCGAGGAAGCCGAGCAGCGTGTCGGGCACGTCGGGGTGCTTCCTCGGGGCCCAGCCGATGGCCTCCTCGAGCAGTCGTACCTCGGCGTCCTCGTTGAGGTACTCCTCCGAGAACTGGACCCCCGTGCGCATGTCCACGAGGTGGCGGACGAGCGCTCCCTCGTAGCCCGAACCCGCGAGCTGCGGAACGTAGGCGGTGACCGGGGCGTCGAGATCCAGTTCGCCGGAGGCGGCCAGCAGACCCGCCACCGTGGCGGTCAGCGACTTGGACACCGACATCAGGAGGTGCATGCCGCCGGGGCGCATCGCGCCGAAGTACTCCTCGCCGACGATCTCGCCGCGGTGGGTGATCATCCAGCCGTCGGTGTGGGTGGCGCGCATGACCTCCGAGAACGACGCCGAGCGATCCTCCCAGGGGTGGGGGATCAGCATCTCGGCGATCTCCGCCGGGCGGCGCGCGAACTCGGTGACGCGCGCCCCCCGGCGGATCGGATGGACCGGCAGGAACGACTCGATGTTCTGCATCGACCACTGGAGGTAGGGCGCGAACTGCCACTGATCCAGCGCGGGCATCTCGACGCCCCCTCCTTCGACAGAGCTCATGCCGTATCCGGTCTCCATCCCGTTCGCCGTCTCCTCGTGCTGCGCTTACTTGCCCTTGGCGGGCGCGGGCCTCGGGGCCGGCTTCTCGGCCCCGTCCACTGGAGTGACATCGTACATGCCCCGGATCGCATCGATCAGGTACTTGGCGTGCAGCGTCAGTCCGCCGTGGCCCGCCTCCAGGTGGGCCTTGGTCACGAGGATACCGAGGTCCGCCCCCTTCCAGCGGTACTGGCCGGAGTCGTAGATCCGCAGGAAGAACGCCTCGGACTCGCTCGACAGGAGGTGCCAGTCGAGGTCGCCGTGGCTGTACACGAGATGGCCGTAGTGGTCGAGCACGTAGCGGCCCGTCTTCGGGGCGGAGTCGATCCGCTCCACGCTGTCGCTGGTGTGCTTGATCACCATGTGGCTCCACTCGTCCTCCGAGGCGAGCTCCTCCCAGCGGGCGTTGATCTCGTCGACGTCGATCTCGAAGTCGATGCCCGAGTACTCGAGCAGATGGAAGGCGAAGAGCGGCACATCCGCATAGGCGCCGGCGGTGACGTTGGTGATGGCGGAGGCGCCGCTCACGCGCGGGTTGAGCTCGCCGAGATAGACGTCGCCCGTGTCGGTGTCCAGCAGCACGTCGACCTCGAAGAAGCCGCGGTACCCCTCCTTGCCGAGACGGTCGCCGAGCTTGCGCACCAGCTGCACCGCCGCGTGCCGGCTCTCGTCGTCGAGCACGGTCGGGAACATCTCGTTGCCCGCCCAGCCGCCGCGGTACGGGGTCAGGTCCTTGTGACCGGTGATCTCCGTCATGCACGGTCCGACGACGGTGCCGTGCCGCGTGAGCACCGCCTCGATCGCGACGGGCCGGTTGTTGATCCGCTTCATGACCTTGATCTCGACGCCCGTCACCTCGTCGGCGATGGCGGCGAACTCCGCCTCGCTCGTGACGAAGTAGGTGGTCTTGCCCGAGTCGCCGTAGGCGGTCTGGATCACCAGATCCTGCCCGAGCTTGGCCTTGTTCGTGACGCTCACCAGCTCGTCCCAGTCGTTCACCGTGGTGAGCACGTTGGGCACGCTCGGCACCCCCACCGAGTCGGCGATCTGGGTGGTCACGATCTTGGAGTCCAGCCGCTCGCGAAGGCCGTGGCTCGGCAGGATCAGCTCGTAGTCCAGCTCCTCGCAGATGCGCTCGGTCTCCTCGTCGAAGAACACCATGACGATCTGCGGGCGCAGCCCGGGCGGGGTGCGGCGCTCGATGTGCGCCCGCACCTCGTGATTGCACAGCAGCCAGTTGTTGATCGCCTCGCCGCTCTCGAACTCGATGTACGGCTTGTCGGTCGGGCTGAAGACGCGCGGGTGGGTGCCGTCCCAGCTGTCGTAGTAGGTGATGTAGGAGAACCCGCGCACCCAGCGGTCGAGGCCGAGCAGGTTGAAGGCGGTCGCACCGACGAAGAACACGGGGGTGTCGCTCGTGCGGAGGTAGTGCCGGATCTCGGAGATGTTCTTGAGCTTGCTGAACTTGCTGCGGCCGATGGTGACGGGCCCCGTGTTCACGGTCTTGCGCGCCCGCTTGCGGCGTCCGATGGCCCGCTTCGCCTTGGCCACCTCCCGCTGCTCGTCCACGGAGTCGGATCCGGCCGACGGCACCGCCTGCGGCGCGTCCGCCACCGGCGCCCCGTCCGGAGCGCCGCCGGCCGCCACAGCGGCCCGGGTCTGCGCAGCCGCCTTCTCGACCTCCGTCGAGGCCGTCTTCGAGATGCCCTTCGCAGCGCTCTTCGCACCTGTCTTGGCGGCGGTCTTCGCGGTCGTCCTGGTGGCGGTCTTGGCCGCCGCCGCGCTCGTGCGCGGAGTCGAGCCCTTGCTCTTCGCGGGCGCCCGCCTCACCTTCGCGGCGGGTTTCTCCTGCGCGGCCGGTTTCTCCTGCGCGGCGTCGGAGGCCGCGGGACTCGATGCGGTGGCCTCTTCCGTCTTCGGATCGGGGGTCGGGGAAGCAGTTGTACGCGCCATTGCGTTTCCTTCCGTAGAGAACGGTACGGGAATCCTGCCACGTTCGCCGAGGAATTCCAAAACGGGCGCCGTGGCACGCCAGAGGTTGGCCCCCGGCATAGCGGAGGCTGATGCCTGACGCGCCCGAGGGGAACACCGGGCCTGCCGGAGGTCGACGCCTGGCGCACCGAAGGCAAGCGCATAGACCGCGCATCAGGCGGTCGCGGGCGGCGGAGAAGGCTACTGCAGCGCTGAGGTGAGGCGCGCGAGGCCGTCGAGCAGTTGGGACCGCAGCGGCTGCTTCTCCCACTCCTCGAGCGTGAGCTCGCGGGAGTTCCGGCGGTAGTAGTCGTTGACCCCGTCGAGCTCCTCCACGAAGCTCTCCCCGTGCACCACCATGGAGACCTCCATGTTCAGGTTGAAGGACCGCTGGTCCATGTTCGACGACCCGACCACGGCCACGGCATCGTCGACGGTGAAGTGCTTGGAGTGCAGGATGTACGGAGGACGGAACATCATGATGCGGACGCCCGCGCGGAGCAGCTCCTCGTAATAGGAGCGCTGCGCGTGGTACACGACGGGCTGATCCCCGATCTCGGAGACGAAGAGCTCGACGTCGACGCCGCGCGCGGTCGCCGCCCGGATGGCGTTCATGATCGAGCCGTCCGGCACGAAGTACGGGCTCGTGATGCTGATCCGGCGCCTCGCCGTGTACATCAGGGCGACGAACACCTGGAGGTTGTTCTCGCCCGCGAAGCCCGGCCCGCTCGGCACGATCTGGCAGTCGAGGTCGCCGGGACGCCGCGTCTCGATCTCGCTCTCCAGCAGGTTGGTGAGCAGTTCGTCCGTCTCCAGGTACCAGTCGCCCTGGAACACGGCCTCGAGCCCCAGCACCACGGGACCCTCGACGCGCACCATGAGGTCCTTCCAGTGGAGGCCCCTGCGGCGGTTCGCCGGCTTGTTGTAGCTGGAGTCGATGAGGTTCTGCGAGCCCATGAAGCCGACGGTGCCGTCGGCGACGAGCAGCTTCCGGTGGTTGCGCAGATCCGGCCGCTGATACTGCCCTCTCCACGGCCGCACCGGCAGCATGTACGACCACTGGGCCCCGGCCGCGGTGAGCGCCCGCGCCGTCCGCTTCGTTCCGGGGTAGCGCACCGAGGTGATGTAGTCGAGCAGCACGCGCACGACGACGCCGCGAGCGGTCGCCTCGCGGATCGCCTCGAAGAAGTCGGCCGTGGTGTCGTCGAGCGCGAGCAGGTAGAACTCGATGTGCACGTAGTCGCGAGCCTCGCGGATGGCCTGGGCCATGCGCGCGATCGACTCCTCGTAGTCGATGCAGATCGAGGCGGTGTTGCCGCTCAGCATGGGCTGCGCTCCCAGCGAGCGGCCGAGCGCCACCGCGGTGTCGAGGCCGTGCTGGAGCTGGCTCTCCGGGGTGACGAGCTCCCGCTCCTCCTCCTGGGAGATCTTGGCCACGAGCTGGTTGATGGCGGCCTGCTTCTTGCGGCGGGCGCGCGGCGGGTGCGGGCTGCCGATGATGAGGAAGAGCAGGAGCCCGGGGACGGGGAACAGGAAGATGGCGAGGAGCCAGGCCATCCCGGACGTCGGCCGTCGGTTGCGCGGCACGACGAAGAGGGCGCCGATCCGGATCACGTTGTCGACGACGAGGAGGGTGAGCGTCCAGATCCAGGGCCAGTTGATGCTGCTGGCCCAGCCGATGATCGCCTCGCCCGATGCCTCGTCGGCGGCGACCGCCGGCCCCGCCGCCACCGCGGCCGCCGCTGCGCCGAGAGCGTGCAGAACCGCGGGCATCCGACTCCCTTCGAATCCGCCCGGGATCAGGCGGTAGGAGCTACACTATCGGTTCGCGTGCGCGGTCAGGCGGGCGCGCGCCGACGGCGGATCGGCCGGCGCCGCCGCGTTCGGGCTGTCGTCGCCGGGGTCGTCGCCACCCGGGTCGTCGCCGGAGTCGACCGGGGACGGAGCCGGCGGGCCGCTCTCGGCGGGGCGCTCAGGAGTCCTCTCGGGCGGGGAGCCCCATGCGGGCCCGCTCCTTCGCCTCCATCTCGCGATAGATGCGGCGCTCGGTGCGGTCGGCTCGCAGGATCATCCGCAGCACCATCCAGAAGAAGAGGCCGATCAGCACGGTCGGCGTGATCGACCAGAGCGCATTCATCCACCAGTCACCCATAGCACCCGATGGTACCCGGCTCAGCTGTGAGCGCGCGGCCCCGTCATCGGTCGAGCAGTCCGGCGACGCGGGCGACCACGGCGCCGTGCAGTTCCGCGACGGGCAGTACGGCGTCGAGCACCAGGAATCGCCCCGGCTCGTTCCGCGCGAGCGCGAGGAATCCCTCCCTGACCGCGCGGTGGAACCCGCTCTCCTCGGCTTCGAGGCGGTCGGCGGATCCTCCTCGCGCGGCCCGACGGGCGGCGCCGAGCTCGGGGGCGGCGTCGAGCAGCACGGTGAGATCGGGCCAGAGCCCGCGGCTCGCCCACTCGCTGATCTCCCGGATCTCGGCGGGGTCGAGCACTCTGCCGGCCCCCTGGTAGGCGAGGGAGGAGTCGATGTAGCGGTCCTGCACGACGACGGCGCCGCGCGCGAGCGCGGGGCGCACGATCTGGGCGACATGCTGAGCGCGGTCGGCGGCGTAGAGCAGCGCCTCGGCTCGCGGGTCGACCTCGCCGCCGTGCAGCAGCTGCTCGCGCAGCGCGGCGCCGAGGGGCGTGCCCCCGGGCTCGCGAGTGCGCACCACCTCGCGGCCGCGCTCGCCGAGCCACCGGCTCAGCAGCTCGGCCTGAGTGGTCTTGCCCGCGCCGTCGCCGCCCTCGAGGGTGATGAAGAGCCCGCTCACCCGGGGCTCGCTACTCGTCGCCCGCCGCGGCGGCCTCGGCCGCGGCCTTCTTCGCCGCGCGGGTGGCCGCCGCTTTCTTCGCGGCCGCGGAGCGGGCGGGATCCACCGCCTTCTTCGCCGCGGTCTTCCCCGCCGCGGCCTTCGCATCCGCCTGGACCGGCGCCTTCTTGGCGGGCGCTTTCTTGGCGGGCGCCTTCTTCTTGGACGGCGCTTTCTTCTTCGCCGGCCCCTTGGCGCGCTTGATGGCGAGCAGTTCGATCGCCCGCTCGAAGGTGATGTCCTCGACGCTCTCGCCGCGGGGGATCGTCGCGTTCGTCTCGCCGTCGGTGACGTAGGGGCCGAAGCGTCCGTCGCGCACGCGCACGGGCTTGCCGCTCACGGGGTCGGCGTCGAACTCCTTGAGCGCGCTCGAGGCGCGGCGCGCCCCGTACTTGGGCTGCGCGAGGATCTCCTGCGCCCCCGCGAGGTCGATCGAGAAGATCGCGTCCTCGTTCGGCAGCGTGCGGGTCTCGGTTCCCCGCTTGAGGTACGGGCCGTAACGACCGTTCTGCGCGGTGATCTCGGCGCCGGTCTCGGGATCCGTGCCGACCACCCGGGGGAGGCCGATGAGCGCGACCGCCGTGTCGAGGTCGATGGTCGCGGGATCCATGCTCTTGAACAGCGACGCGGTCCTGGGCTTCTGCCCCTTGGGCAGTTCCTCGCCCTCGTCGGGCAGCTCGGTGACGTACGGCCCGAACCGACCGTTCTTCGCGACGATGCGCTTGCCCGTCTCGGGGTGCAGCCCGACCACCCGGTCCTCTGCGGGCTCGGCGTCGGCGAGCTCGTGGGCCTTGGCCGGCGTCAGCTCATCGGGCGCCATCCCGTCGGGGATGTTGACGCTGCGGGGCTTGAGCGCGCCGTCCTCGCCGACCTCGCACTTGTCGTCGAAGACCTCGAGGTACGGACCGTACTTGCCGTTGCGCAGCGAGATCTGGTCGTCGATCCGGATCGTGTTGATGGCGCGCGCGTCGATCTCGCCGAGGTTGTCGACGACGCCGCGCAGCCCGGGGTGCGCGTCCGACCCGAAGTAGAACTCGCCGAGCCAGGCGCTCCGCTCCGCCTCCCCCGAGGCGATGCGGTCGAGATCGTTCTCCATCTCGGCGGTGAAGTCGTAGTCGACGAGCTCGGAGAAGTGCCCCTCGAGCAGACGCACCACCGAGAACGCGATCCAGCTCGGGACGAGGGCCTGCCCCTTCTTCGTGACGTAGCCGCGATCCATGATCGTTCCGATGATGGCGGCGTAGGTCGAGGGGCGGCCGATGCCGAGCTCCTCGAGCCGCTTGGTGAGGCTGGCCTCCGTGTAGCGCGGCGGCGGGCTGGTCTCGTGCCCCTTCGCCTCCGGGTCGGCGACACCGAGGGTCTGCTTCTCGGCGAGCTGCGGCAGTGCGACGTTCTGCTCGGACTCGCCCCGCTTCTCGTCGCGCCCCTCCTCGTAGGCGAGCAGGAAGCCGGGGAACGTGATGACGGTTCCGCTGGCCGTGAACTCGGCGCGGGTCGGCTGCGCCGCACCCGGCTCCTGCACGCTCGCGCCGAGCGTGACGGTGTCGGTGGAGCCCTTGGCGTCGGCCATCTGGCTGGCGACGGTGCGCTTCCAGATCAGCTCGTACAGGGCGTACTCGCCCTGCGAGAGCTTGCCCTTGAGCGAGCTGGGCCGCTGGAACGAGTCGCCGGCGGGGCGGATCGCCTCGTGCGCTTCCTGGGCCCCCTTGGACTTGCCCGTGTACACCCGCGGCTTGTCGGGCAGGGTCTGCGCTCCGTACAGCTCGGCGGCCTGCGACCGTGCCGCCGAGATCGCCTGCTGCGACAGCGTCGGCGAATCGGTGCGCATATAGGTGATGTGGCCGTTCTCGTAGAGCGACTGCGCGAACGACATCGTCTGGCGGGAGCTGTAGCGGAGCTTGCGCGAGGCCTCCTGCTGCAGGGTCGAGGTGGTGAAGGGCGCCGCGGGACGGCGAGTGTGCGGCTTCGTCTCGACGGAGAGCACCCGGGCCGAGACGTCCGACCGCAGCAGGTCGGCGAGCTGCTCGGCGCGCCGCTGCTCGAGTCGCACCGCTCCGGCCTTCGCGGCGCGCGGCGTGAGCCGCCCGTCGTCGCCGAAGTCGGAGCCCGTGGCGAGGCGCTGCTCGTCGAGTCGCACCAGGCGGGCGGCGAAGTCGGTGGAATCGGCGGCGTCGGCCTCCGGGCGGAAGGTCGCCGTGAGATCCCAGTACTCGGCCGAGGTGAATGCGAGGCGCTCGCGCTCGCGGTCCACGACGAGCCGCGTGGCCGCGGACTGCACGCGGCCGGCCGAGAGCTTGGGGGCGACCTTGCGCCAGAGCACCGGCGAGATGTCGTAGCCGTACAGGCGATCGAGGATGCGGCGCGTCTCCTGGGCGTCGACCAGGGCGAGATCGATGTCGCGGGTGTTCTGCTTGGCCTGCTCGATCGCCTCGCGGGTGATCTCGTGGAACACCATGCGGCGCACCGGCACCTTCGGCTTCAGCACCTCGAGCAGGTGCCAGGCGATGGCCTCTCCTTCGCGGTCCTCATCAGTCGCGAGCCAGAGCTCGTCGGCGCCCTTGAGCGCCCGCTTCAGCTCGGTGACCGTCTTCCGCTTGTTGTCGTTGACCACGTAGTAGGGTGCGAACCCGTTGTCCACGTCGACCGCGAACTTCCCGAAGGGTCCCTTCTTCAGATCCGCGGGAAGCTCCGAAGGCTCGGCCAGGTCGCGGATGTGCCCGACCGACGCGATCACCTCGTAGTCCTCGCCGAGGTAGCCGCTGATCGTCTTCGCCTTGGTCGGCGACTCGACGATGACGAGTTTCTTCGCGCCCTGCACGGGTCTCCTTCGATATGACTATGGTGCGAACAGCACATTGCGTCGGTGCGGGACCGATCCCTGCGGCGGATCGTGTCCGGTCGCCCAACCGTTCTGCACCGACACGATACACAGTATGGCGTGAGAATCGTCCGTCCGCACACGGCCGGTGCCGCGCAGAGGGCCTCCGCCCGCACTCACGGCGGCCCCAGGTAATCGTAGGGATTCACGTCGGGGAACGCGTTCGTCGCATGGGTCGCGAGCGTGAAATGGGTGTGCGGCCCCGACGTGCACCCGCTCATCCCGGCGCTCGCGACCGCCTGACCGGCCAGCACCCTGTCGCCCGTCTCGACGCCGAGGGCCCGCGACGACGACGGAGCGACGTGGTTGTGCGAGCTGAACAGCGTGCGTCCCTCGTACTCGTGCCGCATCACGACCGTGTGGTTCGGCCCCCGCCACCAGCCCGGATTCGAACGGCAGGCCTGTGGGATGCCGCCTCCGTCCTCGCCCGCGTGCACCACGATCCCGTCGTAGGGGGCGTAGAGGAGCCCGTCGGGACCCACGGCGAGATCGATGGACATGCCGTCGTGGAACTCCTGAGTGACGACTCGTGAGCCCGAGGGCCACGCCCAGCCGTTCGCTCCGGGCGTTCCCGCGATCACCGCGACCGGGTCCGCGTCCGGCGCGGCCCGCGCGCGTATCTCCACGGCGCCGAAGGGGGTGCCTGCCCGCGCGATCACCCGGGCCTCTGCGGTCGCCGCATCGACTTCGCACCTGACGAGGTGCGCGCGGGCAGCGGCGGCGGTCTCGCCTGCCAGAGCGCAGGGCTCAGCGTCGCTCCAGCCGGCGGCGGCATCGGAGGCCGCCAGCGCGGCGGCGTCGGCGGCTCCGGCGACGCGCTGCCTGACCTCGAGCTGAGCGACCGCGGAGAGGGCGGTCACCCCGATCGTCAGCGCGGCTGCAGCGCACGCGGCCAGTGCCGGCGCGCTCACTCCTCGCCCCGCCCCGCATCGCTGCGGGCGGCGCAGCCGCGAGCGGTGATCTCCACGACCGCCAGCGCACCCCCGCCCGGACGGGAGCCGAGTGTGACGCAGAGGAGGCCCCCGATCGACTCGCGGTCCGCCCGTATCCCTCCTCCGAGCTCCGAGAGGCGGGCCGCGGCGAGCTCGGCGTCTCCTCTCGCCTCCAATCGGGCCAGGTCGGCGGCGGCTGATGTGAGGACGACGCGGTGCGCGGCCAGCAGGATCCCTCCGATCACGAGCCCCAGCACGAGCAGCACGGCAGGGAGCACGATCGCGAACTCCGCGGTGACGGCCCCGCGCTCGTCGTCCATCAGCCCCCGCGGGGCATCCCGGTGGAGCAGCCGTTCACCTCCGCTGCCAGGCGACGGCACGGAAGCGGAGACTCCGGCCCGCTTCGCGCCGCCGCCCGCACGGACCGCCGCTGCGCCCACGGCGTCACCCCGCGGAGCCGAGGGCGTTCTGCACCAGCTGCACGAGCATCGCCCTGATCTCGCTGCTCTGCATGATCGCGACGAGCAGGCCGGCGAATGCCACGGCGGCCATGATCACGATGGCGTACTCCGCCGTCACGGCTCCCCGCTCATCCTTCAGGAGGCTCGGGCCGGATCGTCGCCCGCCCTCCTGCTCGAGCGGTGGAGACGGCCGCCAGGCCCGGCGTACCCACGCGCTCAGGGAAGGACGCGGGCGAGGCTGCCCGGGGAGGGAGGCGTCGACGCCGGCCTCGGGTTCATCGGACACGAGGGTGAGGTGTGGCACCACGATCATTCCTTTCACCAGCGGCACGGCACCGGCGGTCGCCGGTGCTTCCATGCTGGCCCCGCAGGGGCTCGTACGGGGCGGGAACATCGGATCTGTGGAGGGGCGGGCACCGACGCGCGTTGTGGACGAGCGAAGCGGGCGCGCAGCGTCCGTCCGCTCGGCCACCGCGGCCACCGCCGCGGCCCACGGAGCGAAGCGAGGGGCGGGACGAGCGAAGCGGGCGCGCAGCGTCCGTCCGCTCGGCCACCGCGGCCACCGCCGCGGCCCACGGAGCGAAGCGAGGGGCGGGACGAGCGCCGAGCACTAGCCCAGGGAGAGGCCGCCGAGCATGGAGAACAGGACGGGCAGCACGCCCAGCGCGACGAAGGAGGGGAGCACGCACACGCCCAACGGGATCAGCACGCGCACCCCGAGCCGTTCGGCGCTGCGCTCGAGCTCGCTCTGCTCGCGCAGCCGCTCCGCGTCGGCCTCCTCGAGAAGCATCGGCCCGAGGGGCGCACCCACCTCCTCCGCGACGCGGAGCACGGAGCGCACCCTCCCTTCGGCGCACAGCTCGTCGAATCTCACCCACTCGGCGCGCACCCGATCCGCGGAGTCCGCGAGCTGTCGGAGCGCCGCTCCCGGCGGAGCGCCTCCGCCGAGCGCGATCCACATCAGCTCGAGCTCGAGACCGACCACCCGGTCCTCGCGCTCGACCTCTCGGGTGAGCCGTCGCGCCCAGAGCACGCCGAGCAGGAGCAGGAGGCCTCCGAGGGCGAGGAGCACGGCACCGCCAGGTGTCAGCAGAACGCCGAGCGGGTCGAACCCCAGGAGCGCCCCCATGAGGATGGCGAGGAGGGGCAGCCCCGCGACGAGCCTCACCGTTGCCCGCGGCGCCGAGAGGAGCACCGATCGGCGTGCTCGCAGCTCCGTCAGCGCCGTGAACGCGGCGCCCACTCGCTCGAGGGCGGGCGCGAGAGGCGCTCCCGTCCGCTCGGCGATGTCCCAGGCGACGGCGAGGATGCGCCACTCGGGCCCGCCGGCTGCGGCGAGCGCCTCGACCGCGTCGGTTCCCTCGGCGACGCGGTCGGCGATCCCTCGCTCCGCCGAACCCTCGGCCCACTCCTTCGCCAGCAGCGGGAACACCCGCGAGGCGGGTACGCCTCCCCGCAACAGCACCGCCGCGCGCAGCGCCGTCTGCTCCGCTTCCGACGCCGGCGCCCCGCGCTCCCCCGTCCGCACCCCGCGCCCTCCTCCCGGCCGCCTCATGCGATCTCCTCGACGGTCAGCAGGCCGTCGGCTCGCAGCGCGAAGCGCCCGATGGCCCCGATCCGGTGCCGGGTCCCCTCGCGCTCCAGATGCACGACCAGGTGCAGGGCCGAGACGACCTGCCGCGCGATCGCGGCCGGTTCGAGGCCGGCGACGGCGCCGAGCGCTTCGAGACGCGCCGGTACGTCGTCAAGCCGACTCGCATGGAGCGTCCCCGCGCCGCCGTCGTGCCCGGTGTTCAGGGCGGCGAGCAGGGTCACGACCTCCGCACCGCGGCACTCCCCCAGCACGATGCGATCGGGCCGCATCCTCAGCGCCTCCCGGAGCAGGTGCTGCAGGTGGACCTCGCCGACCCCCTCGGAGTTCGCCTGCCTGGTCTCGAGCGCGACGCGGTGCGGATGCGCGAGGCGCAGCTCGGCCACGTCCTCGATCGTGAGGATGCGCTCCTCCGGAGGCGCCAGGTCCAGCAGGCACCCAAGCACCGTGGTCTTGCCGGTTCCGGTTCCGCCCGTGATCAGCAGGTTCTTCCGCGTCCGGATCGCGTGGCGCAGCAGATCCGCGACGCGTTCGCCGCAGAGGCCGCCCGCGACGATCTCCTCGAACGAGAGCCGTCGCGAGCGCGGCAACCTGATGGAGACCGCCGCACCCGCCACCGCGACGGGAGGCAGCACGGCGTGCACCCTGATGCCGTCTGCCAGCCGCACGTCGGCGCAGGGGTTGAGCTCGTCGAGGTGCCGTCCGCCCGCGGCGATGAGCGCGACGGCGAGCCTGCTCACCGCGGAGGGGTGCGCGCGCCAGCCCGGGACCTGTGCGAGCCGGCCGCTCCGGTCCAGCCACAGCCGCCCTTCGCCGTCGGTCACCTGCAGAAGCAGATCGCGGACCTCGGGCAGGTCGATCAGCGGGAGCAGGCCGCCGAGCGCTCGTCTCGCCTCGAGCGAGAGGCCGCTCGCCCGGTCCGCCTGCACGGGCGCCGAGGGCGCGGGCCGCCGCCGCGGCAGTGCCGACGACGCCGGGGAGCGAGAGGTCATGCCTGCAGCGAAGCAGGATCCGCGGCCGTCTGCAGCCCCGGGAACCCCGGTGTGGAGAACCCTCGGGCGACACGGGTCTCGACGCGCTCTGTGGACGGTTCCCCGTGCCCCCGCCGACCGGCCCCGCCGACCCGATCGGCTTCGGAGGGCGTCGAAGAGGTTGCCCCTTCGGCGTTATATATTCTACGCTGACAGGCGTGGCCGCGAAGAGGCGGCTCCAGAGTGCAGACAGATGGGATAACGGCGTCCATGAGTGATCAGCAGGGCACGATCGAAAGCCACCCGCTCGGAGCGAAGACGTATCCTCCGAGCCCCGAGTTCCGGGCCGCGGCCAACCAGCAGGATCCGTCGATCTACTGGCGAGCGGCGGAGGATCCCGAGGCGTACTGGGCCGAGCAGGCGCGCAAGCTGCGCTGGACGAAGCCGTTCACCGAGATCCTCGACTGGTCGAATCCGCCGTTCGCCAAGTGGTTCGCCGACGGCGAGCTGAACGTCTCCGCGAACTGCCTGGATCGGCACGTGGAGGCGGGCCTCGGCGACCGGGTCGCCTTCCACTTCGAGGGCGAGCCCGGCGACACCCGCACCATCACCTACGCGGAGCTGACGGCCGAGGTGAAGCGCGCCGCCAACATGCTGACGAGCCTCGGCGTGCAGCAGGGCGACCGCGTCGCCATCTACATGCCCATGATCCCCGAGACCGTCATCGCGATGCTCGCGGTGGCCAGGCTCGGTGCGACGCACTCCGTGGTCTTCGGCGGATTCAGCGCCGAGAGCCTGCGATCCCGCATCGACGACGCGGCGGCGAAGCTCGTCATCACGGCCGACGGCGGCTTCCGCAAGGGACGCGTCTCGGCCCTGAAGCCCACGGTCGACGACGCCCTCTCGCTCGACACCGGCACGGAGCTCTCCGTGGAGCACGTGCTCGTGGTCGAGCGCGGCGGGAACGACGTCTCGATGCAGGAGGGCCGCGACCTCTGGTGGCACGAGGAGATCACGGCCTTCGACGCCGAGCACACCGCGAAGGGCTTCCCGGCCGAGAACCCGCTGTTCATCCTCTACACCTCCGGCACCACGGGCAGGCCGAAGGGCATCGTCCACACCTCCGGCGGCTACCTGACCCAGACGAGCACCACGCACCGCGACGCATTCGACCTCAAGCCCGAGACCGACGTCTACTGGTGCACGGCCGATGTGGGCTGGGTCACCGGGCACAGCTACGCGGTGTACGGCCCGCTCGCCAACGGCACCACGCAGGTGCTCTACGAGGGCACCCCCGACACTCCGGACTGGGGGCGCTGGTGGGAGATCGTGCAGAAGTACGGCGTCACCATCTTCTACACGGCCCCCACCGCGATCCGCGCCTGCATGAAGGTGGGCCGCCAGGTCCCCGAGCAGTACGACCTGTCGAGCATCCGCGTGCTCGGCTCGGTCGGCGAGCCCATCAACCCCGAGGCGTGGCGCTGGTACCGCGAGGTCATCGGCGCGGGATCGGCCCCCATCGTGGACACCTGGTGGCAGACCGAGACGGGCGCGTTCATGATCTCCCCCCTGCCCGGTCTCACGACCCTCAAGCCGGGCAGCGCGCAGATCGCCCAGCCGGGCATCGCCGTGAACGTCGTCGACGACGCGGGCAACCCGGTGGAACGGGGGCAGGGCGGGCTGCTCATCGTCGAGCGCCCCTGGCCGAGCATGGTGCGCACCATCTGGGGAGACGATCAGCGCTTCATCGACACCTACTGGTCGAAGTTCGGCGACCGGTACTTCGCGGGCGACGGCGCGAGGCTCGACGAGGACGGCGACGTCTGGCTCCTCGGGCGCGTCGACGACGTGATGAACGTGTCGGGTCACCGGCTCTCGACGGCCGAGATCGAGTCCGCCCTCGTCGAGCACCACGCCGTGGCCGAGGCCGCGGTCGTCGGTGCCGACGACGAGACCACCGGTCAGGCGGTCGTCGCCTTCGTGATCCTCAAGTCGCAGCAGCACCTGCTGACCCCGGAGAACGCCGAGGGCGAGCTGAAGAAGCACGTCGCCTCCCAGATCGGCGCGATCGCCCGACCGCGTCAGATCTTCGTGGTGAGCGAGCTGCCCAAGACCCGCTCCGGCAAGATCATGCGCCGCCTGCTGAAGGACGCGGCCGAGGGCCGCGAAGTCGGCGACACCACGACGCTCGCCGACACGATGGTCATGCAGACCATCTCGGATCGCGTGCGCGCGGAGCGCGCCGCCGGCTGAGGCCCTGACGAGACGCGAGGAGGGGAGGGATCCCGGGATCCCTCCCCTCCTCGCTTCGTTCGGCCGGGGCCGCTCCGGCTACTCCTCGACCTGGAAGACGAACTCGACCTCGACGGGCGCATCCAGAGGCAGCACGGCGACGCCGACGGCCGAGCGCACGTGGATCCCGAGATCGCCGAAGACGCGTCCGAGGAACACCGAGGCGCCGTTCGCCACCCCCGGCTGCCCCGTGAACGACGGGTCGGAGGCCACGAAGGCGGTCACCTTCACCACCTGCGTGATCTTGTCGAGCGAGCCGACCACTCCGCGGACGGCCGCCAGCGCGTTCAGCGCGCACAGTCGCGCGAGCTCCTCGGCCTGCGCGGGCGAGACGAGCCCCTCGCCCTCGCCGACCTTGCCCGTCGCGGGCAGCTCGCCGGCGACGAACGGCAGCTGCCCGCTCGTGTAGATGTAGCGCCCGTCCCGCAGGGCGGGGACGTAGGCGGCGACCGGTGCGGCCACCTCGGGCACCTCGTATCCGAGCTCGCGCAGACGCTCTTCGATTACCGACATTTCAGGCCTTCCTCTTCAGATACGCGACGTTGCCGCCCGCGGGTCCCTCGATGATCTGCACGAGCTCCCACCCCTGGGAGCCCCAGTTGTTGAGGATCTGGGCCTCGTTGTGCAGCAGCAGCGGGGTCACGAAGTACTCCCACCGCACCGGCTCCGACTCGGCGGTATCGCTCACGCTCGGATTCCCTTCTCTCGGCCGCTCACCGGCTGCTCGCACCCGGGAAAGCGGATTATCAGCTCTGTCGCCTAGTCTTGATTCTATGACCCCAACGTCTCCGAAGCCGTCGCGCCCGAAGAGCGGCGCAGCTCGTACGGTGAAGCCACGCAGCGCGGGAGGAGCCCTGAGCGGCGTGCTCGGTGCGATCGCGATGAGCGCGGTCGCCGGCGTGCTGCTCACCGCCGCGGTGACCCCCGTCGTCGCGTTCAGCGGTCTCGCGGCGAACTCCGCCATCGACATCTTCGAGAACCTGCCCGAGAACCTCGATCCGGGGCAGCTGGCCCAGCCCTCCACGATCTGGGCGAAGGACTCGGCCGGCACCGACGTGAAGCTCGCCGAGTTCTACGCGCAGGATCGCGAGCCCCTCGAGTGGAACGAGATCCCGCAGACCGTGAAGGACGCGGTGGTGTCCGAGGAGGACCCCCGCTTCTACACCCACGGGGGCGTCGACGTGCTCGCGACCAGCCGTGCCGTGCTGCAGAACGCGACGGGCCGCAACCTCTCGGGCGCATCGACGGTCACGATGCAGTACGTGCGCAACGTGCTCGTGCAGGAGGCCGAGGCGATCCCCGATCCCGACGAGAGCGAAGCCGCCTACGAGGATGCGATGCGGCAGGACATGGACCGCAAGCTGCAGGAGATGCGGTACGCGATCAGCATCGAGAAGCAGTACTCGAAGGACGAGATCCTGCTCGGCTACCTCAACATCGCGCTGTTCGGGCGCCAGATCTACGGCATCGAGTCGGCGGCCCACTACTACTACAGCAAGTCGGCGAAGGATCTGTCGCTCGCCGAGGCGGCGAGCCTGGTCGCGATCGTGAACAACCCCTCCAAGCTGCAGATCGATCTCCCCGACAACATCCCCGCCAACCAGGATCGGCGCGACAAGATCCTCGGCTCCATGCTGCGCGAGGGCAAGATCACCCAGGCCCAGTACGACGAGGCGATCGCGACGCCGGTCACGCCGAAGATCACGCCTCGCGTCCAGGGCTGCGGCGTCGCCGAGCAGAACTACGGGGCGGGGCACTTCTGCAACTACGTGCAGCTCTACATCCGCAACGATCCGAGCTTCGGCAACACCCCCGCCGAGCGCATGTTCAACTTCGAGCGCGGCGGCTACGACATCCACACCACCCTCGACCTCGACATGCAGGCCGCCGCGAACTCCTCGATCCAGGGGACCGTGCCCGCCACCATGGACGGCATCGATGTCGGCGCTGCGGCGGTCAGCACCCAGGTGGGCACCGGCCGCGTGCTCGCGATGGCCCAGAACCGGGCGTTCAGCAACGACCCCAAGGTGCTCGAGACCAACCCGGCGCTCACCAGCATCAACTACAACACCGACAACGAGTACGGCGGATCGAACGGGTTCCAGGTCGGCTCGACGTTCAAGGCGATCACCCTCGCGGAGTGGATCCGAGCCGGGCACTCCGTGCGCGAGACGGTGAACGCGAACGGCCGCACCGAGCAGTTCCAGAACTTCCGGGCGCACTGCCTCCCCGACGGGGTCGCCGGCTACGGCACCTGGACCTTCCAGAACGACCAGGGCCGGCAGCAGGGCAACCGCACGGTGCAGTACGTCGTGGAGCAGTCGGTCAACGGCGGCATCGTCTCCATGCAGAAGCAGCTGGATCTCTGCGACACCTTCGAGACCGCGAAGAACCTCGGCATCCAGCGCGCCTCCGATCAGATCTTCAACGAGGACATGCCGAACTACGGCACGCGCGACCTCTTCATCACGCCCTCCACGGTCTACGCCGGCACCGACGAGATCTCCCCCATCACGATGGCCAGCGCGTTCGCCGCGTTCGCCGGCGAGGGCACGGTCTGCACCCCTGTGCCGATCGACTCGATCACCGGCTCCGACGGCGCCGAGGTGTCGTTCACGAAGAGCAGTTGCAAGAGCGGCATCTCGCCCGAGGTGGCCGCGGGCGTCGCGTACACGCTCGAGAGCACGGTGAACCGCGGCCTCGCGGGTCACGCGCGCTCGAACATCGGGGTGCCCCACCTCGCGAAGACGGGTACGACCGACAACGTCGAGGACAACTGGACCGTCGGCGCGAGCACCTCCGCGGCCACGGCCGTCTGGGTGGGCAACGTCACGGGCAACGTCTCCACCATGAACTACGGCGGCTTCGGCGGGCTCATGGCGGCCGACCAGACGATCTGGCCGACCATCATGAACGTCGCCGATGCGAAGTACGGCGGCAACGCCTTCCCGCCGCCCCCGGCCACCGCGACGCGCCAGATCATGCAGGAGGTGCCCGACGTCACCGGCAAGTCCTTCGAGGAGGCCTCGCAGATGCTCACGGGCGCCGGCTTCACCGTCACGGACGGCGGCGAGACCGACTCCGCGCAGCCCGAGGGCCAGGTGGCTCGCACCGATCCCGCGGCGGGCTCCTCCGTCGCCGCCGGATCGGCCATCACGGTCTACCGGAGCAATGGCGAGATGTCCACGCTGCCCGATGTGGTCGGCGAGGAGGGCAGCGACGCGGAGCGCGCGCTCGCCGAGGCCGGCTTCGACACCGTCACGATGCCCTCCAGCTGCCGCAACAAGGAGATCACCTCGATGAGTCCCAGTGCGGGCAGCGAGGCGAAACGCAGCAGCCAGATCACCCTGGGCTGCAGCTGATATGGCGCTCGCCGATCGCCGCGGGCGTAGCCCTGTGGTCCACCCTCGTCGAGCGGCGGCTCTTCGCGATCCGCCGTCACGCGCTGCCCGTCCTCGGCGAGGGCGCGGCCCCTCTGCGGGTGCTCCAGCTCTCGGACCTGCATCTGGCCCCCTGGCAGTCCCAGAAGATCGACTGGGTGCGATCCCTCGCAGCGTTGCGCCCCGATCTCCTCGTGCTCACGGGAGACCTCATGGGACACGTGCAGGCGCGGGCGTCGCTCGTGCACGCGCTGCGGCCGCTCGCCGAGAGCGGCGCGCCCGCCGTCTTCGTCCACGGGTCGAACGACTACTACGGGCCGATCCTGAAGAACCCGCTCAAGTACCTCCGAGAGCCCAGCCGGAAGAGCACTCGTCACCAGGACATCGACAACGCGCGCCTCACCGCCTCCCTCACCGACGAACTGGGGTTCACCGATCTCAACAACTCGGCGACTCGGATCGAGGCGCGCGGCTCCGTCCTCGACCTCTTCGGCCTGAACGACCCGCACATCCGATACGACGACGCCGCGGCGATGCGGCAGGCCAGGGCGGCGCAGCGATCGGATGAGGGGGCCGGCGCGGCGTCCGCCGCAGATGCGTACTCCGACGCCGCTGCGGGCTCCAGCGGCGCTGCGGGCTCCGACGACGCCGCGGGCTCCAGCGATGCCGTGCGCATCGGCGTGGTGCACGCGCCCTATCAGCAGGCCCTCGGAGAGCTGCTGGGCGAGGGAGCCGATCTGATCCTCGCCGGACACACCCACGGCGGCCAGGTCCGTGTTCCGGGTGTGGGCGCGCTCACTGCGAACTGCGATCTTCCCACGCAGCAGGCCCGCGGTCTCAGCGTGTGGTACGACGCGCAGCGCGCGGCCTACCTGAACGTCAGCGCGGGGCTCGGCAACTCCATCTACGCGCCGGTGCGGTTCGCGTGCCGTCCGGAGGCGTCGCTCATCACGCTCGAGGCCGCTCGCTGAGTTCCCCGCTGCGACTCAACGCGCCGGGTCGCGGTGAGCGGAGCGGCGACGCCCCCTTCGCGAGTGGATGCCCGCGCTACGAGTGGATGCATGTTTCACGAGGACTCAGGCGTCCGTTCGCGAAACATGCATCCACTCGTGCGCGCACGACCCTGGATGCTCGACGCGTGTGTTACGCCGCGAGCTTCTTCGCGGCCACGACCTCCGCGATCTGCACCGCGTTCAGCGCGGCGCCCTTGCGCAGGTTGTCGTTCGAGAGGAAGAGCACGAGACCGCGCCCCTCGGGCGCCGACTGGTCCTCGCGGATGCGGCCGACGTAGCTCGGATCCTGACCGGCGGCCTCGAGCGGGGTCGGCACGTCGCTGAGCGCCACGCCGGGCGCCGAGGCGAGCACCTCGCGGGCGCGGTCGGCGGTGATGGGGCGGTCGAACTCGGCGTTGATCGAGAGGGAGTGCCCGCTGAAGACCGGGACGCGCACGCAGGTGCCGGCGACCAGCAGCTCGGGCAGCTCGAGGATCTTGCGGCTCTCGTTGCGGAGCTTCTTCTCCTCGTCCGTCTCGCCCTCGCCGTCGTCGACGATCGAACCGGCGAGCGGCAGCACGTTGAACGCGATGTTCTTCGTGTACACGCGCGGCTCGGGCAGCTCGACGGCAGAGCCGTCGTGGACGAGCTGCTCGAGCTCGCCGCTCTCGACCGCCGCGGTCGCCTGCTCGGAGAGCTCGCGCGCGCCGGCGAGGCCCGATCCCGAGACCGCCTGGAAGGTGGTCACGATGAGACGGGAGAGACCGGCCTCGGCGTCGAGGGCCTTCAGCGCCGGCATCGCGGCCATGGTGGTGCAGTTGGGGTTCGCGATGATCCCCTTCTGCGCCTCGTCGATCGCGTGAGGGTTGACCTCGCTCACCACGAGCGGAACCTCGGGGTCGAGGCGCCACGCGCTGGAGTTGTCGATCACCGTCGCACCGGCCTCTGCGAACTTGGTCGCGTACGCCTTCGAGGCCGCACCGCCAGCCGAGAAGAGCGCGATGTCGATGCCGCTCGGGTCCGCGGTCTCGACATCCTCGACGACGATCGATTCGCCGCGGAACTCGATCGCGGTGCCCGCAGACCGGGCGCTCGAGAAGAAGCGAATGCTCGAGATCGGGAAGTCCCGCTCGTCGAGCAGACGGCGCATCACGCCGCCCACCTGTCCGGTCGCGCCGACGACGGCGACCGAGAGGCCCTGCTGTTCAGCCATGTATCTGGCTCCTAACTGTGTGAGAGGTGGTCTGCGTCAGCGGCCGGTGCCCGCGTAGACCGTCGCCTCGGTCTCGGCGTCGAGGCCGAACGCCGTGTGCAGCACCTGCACCGCCTTGTCGAGCAGGTCGGCACGGGTGACCACCGAGATGCGGATCTCGGAGGTCGAGATCATCTCGATGTTGATGCCCGCGTCGAAGAGCGCGCGGAACAGCTGCGCCGAGACGCCCGTGCTGGTGCGCATGCCGGCGCCGACGACGGCGACCTTCGCGATCTGGTCGTCGTACTGGAGGCTCTCGAACTCGAGCGCCTCGCGCTCCGCCTCCAGCGCCTCGACGACGCGGCGGCCGTCTCCGAGCGGCACAGTGAAGGAGATGTCGGTGCGGTTGGTGTTCGCCGCCGACACGTTCTGCACGATCATGTCGATGTTGGCGTTCGTCTTCGCCACGATCTCGAAGATCTGCGCGGCCTTGCCGGGCACGTCGGGCACTCCCCCGACGGTGATCTTCGCCTCGTTCTTCTCGGCGGCGATGCCCGTGATGATCGGCTCTTCCACCTGATCTCCCTTCGGATGCCCCTTCGCGGGGTCGTAGACGATGGTGCCCGGCTCGCTCGAGAACGAGGAGCGGACGTGGAGGACGACGCCGTGCCTCCGCGCGTACTCGACGGCCCGCAGGTGCAGCACCTTCGCGCCGGAGGCCGCGAGCTCGAGCATCTCCTCGGCGGTGATCGCGTCGATCTTGCGGGCGCGTGGCACGAGACGGGGGTCCGTGGTGAACACGCCGTCGACGTCGGTGTAGATCTCGCAGACGTCGGCGTTCAGCGCCGCGGCCAGGGCGACGGCGGTCGTGTCGGATCCGCCCCGTCCGAGCGTCGTGATGTCGCGGGAGTCGCGGTTGAAGCCCTGGAACCCGGCCACGATGGCGATGGCGCCCTGGTCGAGCGCCTCGCGCACGCGCCCCGGTGTGACGTCGACGATCTTCGCGGATCCGTGCTCGGCGGTCGTGATCATACCGGCCTGGCTGCCGGTGAAGGACAGCGCCTCGGCGCCCATGCCCTTGATGGTCATGGCGAGCAGCGCCATCGAGATGCGTTCGCCCGCGGTGAGCAGCATGTCGAGTTCGCGGGGCGCCGGGATCGGGGTGCACTCCGCCGCGAGGTCGAGGAGCTCGTCGGTGGTGTCCCCCATCGCGCTGACGGCCACGACGACGTCGTTGCCGGCCCGGCGGGTCTCCACGATGCGCTTCGCGACGCGCTTGACGCTCTCGGCATCCGCGACGGACGACCCCCCGAACTTCTGCACGATCAACGCCACGCGAGAACCTCCACTGTTACGAGCCGGGCACAGACACCAGCTTTCAGTCTACCTGGTCGGGCGTGACTGGACGACGGAGAGCCGTGGGGCACCGTGGAGCATCGCGGAACATCGATCAGCGGAGCTGCTGCCGTCCCTCGAACGCGCGGCCCAGGGTGACCTCGTCGGCGAACTCGAGATCGCCGCCGACCGGGAGGCCGGAGGCGAGCCGAGAGACGGGCACCTCGATCGAGGTGAGCAGCCGGGAGAGGTAGGCCGCCGTCGCCTCGCCCTCGAGATTGGGGTCGGTGGCGATGATGACCTCCCGCACCTCCCCGGACCCGAGCCGCTGCATGAGGTGGGGGATGCTGAGGTCGTCGGGGCCGACGCCGTCGATCGGGCTGATGGCACCGCCGAGCACGTGGTAGAGGCCCCGGAACTGCCGGGTGCGCTCGATCGCCACGACGTCCTTGGGCTCCTCGACGACGCAGATGAGCGTGGCGTCCCGACGCGGGTCGCGGCAGATCGAGCAGCGCTGCTCCTCGGTGATGTTGCCGCAGACCTCGCAGAAGCGCACCTTCTCGCGCACCTCGGCGAGCAGCTCCGCGAGCCTCGAGACGTCGAAGTTCTGAGTCTGCAGGATGTGGAAGGCGATGCGCTGGGCCGACTTGGGCCCGATGCCGGGGAGCCTCCCGAACTCGTCGATCAGCTCTTGGACGATGCCGTCGTACACGGGCTAGACCTCTCTGTTGTCGGGAAGCGGGAGCTCCTCGATGAACTTCGCGCCGAGCACCTCGCGCACCACGGCCTCGCCGTAGCGGGTGAAGGCGGGGGCGCGCTTGGGCGTCTCGATCTCGGACTCGGACGGGGCCTCCGCTCCCTCGAGCGCGCGCTCCGCAGCGGGCGCGGGGCCCAGCGTCGGCACGGGATCCGTGCCGGGCGGGGGATCCGTGGCGGGCGGGGGGCCGCTCGCGGGTGCGGGGCCGCTCGCGGGCGGGGGGCCGCTCGCGGGTTCGGAGCCGCTCGAGCGTTCCGAATCTCTTGTGGCTGCCGTCTCGCTCGCCGGTGCACGCTTCGCTGGGGGCGCCTGAGCCGGCTCGGGTGCACGATCGGGCCCCTGCCGCCCCGAGGCGACCCCCGGGACCTGCGCCCGCTCGCTCGCCGCGCCCCCGGGAGCCGGGCCGGCGAGGTAGGGATCCTCGGCCTGCTCGCCGTAGGGATCCTCATCGCCGCCGCTGAACGTCGGTTCGTAGTCGTCGTAGGGGTCGGATCGGGGCGCGATCCCAGCCGAGCCCGGCGCAGCCGCGCCCCTCGGCGTCGGTGCGGCGAGCGGGCCGGCGTCGGGTCTGGGGCCCGTCTCGGCCGACTCGGAAAGCGGAGCCGCCCCGGAGAGCGGCCCGGGTGACGAGGCCGATCCTGTGGGCGAGACTGGCTCCGTGGGTGAGGCAGACTCCGTGGGTGGGGCAGACCCCGTGGGTGGGGCAGACTCCATGGGTGAAGCCGGCCCCGTGGGCGAGGCCCCCTCGGCGGGGTCGGCCGGCGCGGAGGCGCGGTGCCCCGCCGCTCCCCTGCTCATCGCCGCGATGCGGGCCTGTGCCCGGGCTACCGGATCCTCGGCCTCGTGCATCGCGGCGGGCTGCGTGTCGCCCTCCGTGGAGTGCGAGCGCTGAGCTGGCCGGCCTGATGGGTTCTGCCGGCCCGCAGCGGAGTCGCCTCGATGGGGCTCCTCTGCGTCGGAGGGAGCCTGCACTCCCGAGCCGCCCGGGGTTCGCTCGGCATTGCCGCCCTCGCGCGCGCCGGCCGGGGCCACCCTCTTCGGGACGTACTTGACGCTCAGCCCGATCGCCGTGTGGATCGTCTCGCGCAGAGGACCCGCGCCGCGTGCCTTGAACGCCGCCAGGTCCGAGGCCGACACGAGGCCGACCGTGAGCACATCGCCCTCGAGGCCGAGCGGCTGCACGTTGCGGATCGCGTTCCACGCCTCTCGATCCTGCTGCTGGATCTCCTCGAGCAGCTCGGACCAGAGCTCGACGAGGTCGTCGAAGCCGCCGGGGGACGCTTCCTCCGGTTGGTCCGAGTCCGCTTCCGGGGAGGGCGGAGCCGCGGACGACGACGGCCGGGCGTCTCCCCCCGACGGAGCGTCTCCGACGGTGGACGCGTCTCCGCCCGTGGGAGCCTGTGCGGGGCCGCCCGAAGCCTGCCCGTTCGGAACCGGCACCCCTGAAGTCTGCGTGTTCGGAACGGGCGCCCCGGAAGCCTGCCCGCCCGGAGTCTCATCGCGGGGAGCCCGGAAGGCCTCCTCCTGCCCCATGGCGGCGAGCTGCTCCTTGCTCAGCACGTCGGAGATGGGACGCCCGAAGGTGGCCGCGCCGGCATTGGGGTGCGGCGACGAGCCGGGGCCGCCCGCCGCGGCTTCGGCCGGAGCCTCGCCGGATGGAGCACCGCCTGCCGAGGCACCACCGACCGGGGCACCGCCTGATGGTGCGCCGACCGACGGAGCCTCACCGGCCGGCGGCGCACCGGCAGCGTCCCCCCGCAGGAACTCGCGCACTGAGGCCGCCGTCTCCGCAGCGTTCGGCCTGGCCGTCTGCTGGGCGGCATCGCGCGCCGGGGCTCCCTGCTGCGAATCCTCCGGGCGGGTGCCGCCCTGCTGCGAATCGCCCGGGTGATCGGTCGCGGCGCTGCGGGCCTCCGCAAGCGCTGCGACCGGATTGCGCGTGCCCTCGGCCGCGCGGTCGCCGCCCGACGCGGGATCCTCCGCTCTCGACGGTGTCGAGGCCGAGGCGCTCGCACCGCCCGCGCTCGCCCTACCGGTGTTCGCGCTCCCGGTGTTCGCGCTCCCGGTGTTCGCGCTCCCCGTGTTCGCGCCGGCAGCACCGCCCGCGTGCCCGGAGGGTCCCGCTCCCATCGCGGATCCGGGACGGCCGGTGTTCCCGCCGCTCACCGGTCGCACCTCCGGCCCCACCGGGGCGGCGCTCGCCTGCACGAGCGCCCGCGCCACCATGAGCTCGAGCTGCAGTCGGGGCGCGGTGGCCCCCGTCATCTTGTCGAGCGCCGCGCTCACCGTGTCCGCGATTCGCGAGAGCTCGCCCGCCCCGAAATCCTGGGCCTGCTCGAAC
This sequence comes from Leucobacter chromiisoli, assembly GCF_016522505.1. Lineage (GTDB taxonomy): Bacteria > Actinomycetota > Actinomycetes > Actinomycetales > Microbacteriaceae > Leucobacter > Leucobacter chromiisoli. Next base: position 29,399 of record NZ_JAEHOH010000023.1, read on the forward strand.
ATGCGCTGCAGCTGATCCTCCGGGACTCCCCTGAACACGGCCGACGCGCCCTGCACGCTGGTCGCGCTGACGACGATGAGGTCGCGCAGGCGCTCGAGCAGGTCCTCGACGAAGCGCCTCGGATCCTGCCCCGTCTGCACCACGCGGTCGGTCGCCCGGAACGCGGCGGCCGCGTCATTGGCCCCGAACGCGGTCACGACGTCGTCGAGCAGCTCGCCGTGGGTGAACCCGAGCAGCCCCGCGGCACGGCTCGCCGTCACCACTCCGTTCTCGGAGCCCGCGATCAGTTGGTCCAGGATCGAGAGCGTGTCGCGCACCGAGCCGCCGCCGGCGCGCACCACGAGCGGCAGCACGCCGGGCTCGACCTGCACGCCCTCGCTGTCGCAGAGCGACTGCACGTAGTCGATGAGCGTGGCGGGGGCGATCAGCCGGAAGGGGTAGTGGTGGGTGCGCGAGCGGATCGTGCCGATCACCTTGTCGGGCTCGGTGGTGGCGAACACGAACTTCACGTGCGGCGGCGGCTCCTCGACGATCTTCAGCAGCGCGTTGAAGCCCCCGGGCGTGACCATGTGCGCCTCGTCGATGATGAAGATCTTGTAGCGATCCCGCGCCGGGGCGAACACCGCCCGCTCGCGGAGGTCGCGGGCGTCGTCGACGCCGCCGTGGCTCGCCGCGTCGATCTCGACGACGTCGAGCGACCCGCCTCCGTCGCGGCTCAGCTCGACGCAGCTGGGGCACACGCCGCACGGGGAGTCGGTGGGCCCCTCGGCGCAGTTCAGGCAGCGCGCCAGGATGCGCGCCGAGGTGGTCTTGCCGCAGCCGCGCGGACCGCTGAACAGGTAGGCGTGACCGATGCGCCCCGAGCGCAGCGCTGTCATCAGGGGCTCGGTGACCTGAGACTGGCCGATCATCTCGGCGAAGGCTTCTGGCCGATAACGGCGATACAGTGCGGTGACCACGGAAGCCATGCTACCGGCGGGGTCTGACATTCGGCCCGGCGAGGTCGAACGGTGCCGCGGCCCGGGACCGGCTACGGTGCGGTGACGACCTGCCAGGTCTGGCGCGCGATCTCCGCCTCCTCGTCGGTCGGCACCACGAGCACCGCGATCCTCGAATCGTCCGTGCTGATCCTGCGCGCAGCCCGCTCCCGGGACTCGTTGCGCTCGGGGTCGATCCGCACCCCGAACCACTCGAGCCCGGCGCACACGTCGGCGCGCACCGCCGGCACGTTCTCGCCCACACCGGCGGTGAACACGATGGCGTCGGCGCCGCCGAGCTCCACGAGGTAGGCGCCGAGGTACCGGCGGATCCGGTGGGCGTAGACGGCGAGGGCCAGCCTCGCGCGCTCGTCCCCGTGCGCGGCGGCCTCCTGCACGTCCCGCATGTCGAGGCTTCCCGAGAGCCCGAGCAGGCCCGATCGCTTGTTCAGCAGCTCGTCGAGCTGCGCGACGTCGTACCCGGCCCGCAGCAGATGGAGCAGCCCGCCCGGATCGATGTCGCCGCTGCGGGTGCCCATCACCAGCCCCTCCAGCGGCGTGAGCCCCATGGAGGTGTCGACGGAGCGCCCGCCGTCCACCGCGCAGGCCGAGGCCCCGTTCCCGAGATGCAGGACGATCTGCTTCAATCGGGAGACGGGGCGCCCCAGGCACTCGGCGGCTCGGCGCGCGACGACCTGGTGCGACGTGCCGTGAAAGCCGTACTTCCGCACCCCGTGCTCGCGGGCGACCTCTGCGTCGATCGCGTAGGAGTATGCCTCCGGCGGCATGGTCTGGTGGAACGCGGTGTCGAACACGGCCACGTGGGGGATGTCGGGGAAGGCCCCGCGGGCCGCGATGATCGCCTGCAGATTCGCCGGGTTGTGCAACGGCGCCAGGGTCGAGAGCTCCAGGATCTTCGCCTCGACCCGCTCGTCGATGAGCGTCGGCGCGACGAACTCGCTTCCGCCCTGCACGACGCGGTGTCCCACGGCGACGAGCCCCGCCTCGCCGATCGACCGGCCGGAGCGCGCGAAGGCCTCGATCATCGCCGCGAACCCCACCGCGTGATCGGCGACCGTGATGATCCGCTCCTCGCGGGTCTCGTCGCCTCCCAACGCCGTGCTCCGGTGCTCGATCCGGCCCTCCGCCTGGCCGATGCGCTCGATGAGCCCGGACGCGAGGCGCTGCTCGCTCCTCGCGTCGATCAGCTGGTACTTGATCGACGACGAGCCGCTGTTGACGACCAGGATCGCGCTCATACCGCTCCCTCCCCCGCTTCGCGTCCTCGGAGCTCGCCCCACCCCTCGCTGCGCTCCGTGGGCTGCCGCGATGCGGCACCGGTCGAGTCCTCGAACGCTTCGCGTCCTCGGAGCTCGCCCCACCCCTCGCTGCGCTCCGTGGGCTGCCGCGATGCGGCACCGGTCGAGTCCTCGAACGCTTCGCGTCCTCGGAGCTCGCCCGCCTGCACCGCGGTGATGGCGACCGTGTTGAGGATGTCCTCGACGGTCGCGCCGCGCGACAGGTCGTTGACGGGCCGGTTGAGCCCCTGCAGCACCGGGCCGACGGCGACCGCTCCGGCCGAGCGCTGCACCGCCTTGTAGGTGTTGTTGCCCGTATTCAGGTCGGGGAATATAAATACCGTGGCGCGTCCCGCGACCTCGGAGCCCGGCAGCTTCGCCGCTCCGGTGGCGGGGTCGCTCGCCGCGTCGTACTGGATCGGCCCCTCGATCTTGAGATCCGGTCTCAGGGCTCTCGCGAGCTCGGTGGCCCTCCGCACCTTGTCGACGTCGGCCCCCGATCCGGAGGTGCCCGTCGAGTAGGAGAGCATCGCGATGCGAGGGTCGACCCCGAACTGGGCGGCGGTGTCGGCCGAGGAGACCGCGATGTCGGCGAGCTGCTCCGCGGTGGGGTCGGGGTTCACCGCGCAGTCCCCGTAGACCAGCACCCGGTCGGAGAGCGCCATGAAGAAGACGCTCGACACGACCGAGACCCCGGGTCTGGTCTTGATGAACTCGAGACTCGGCCTGATGGTGTGCGCCGTCGTGTTCGCGGCGCCCGACACCATGCCGTCGGCGAGGCCGAGATGCACCAGCATCGTGCCGAAGTAGCTGCCGTCGGCCATGACGTCCCGAGCGGCCTCCAGGGTGACGCCCTTGTGCGCCCGCAGGCGCGCGTACTCCTCGGCGAAGTGCTCGCGCAGCGGCGAGGCGGCGGGATCCACGACCTGGGCGTCGCCGAGGTCGAGGCCGAGCTCGGCGCCGCGCTTGCGCACCGCGGATTCCTCTCCGAGGATCGTGAGCCTCGCCGTCCGTCGGGCCAGCAGCGTGCTGGCCGCCCGGAGGATGCGGTCGTCCTCCCCCTCCGGCAGCACGATGTGCGCGTCGGCGGCCGCGGCCCGCTCGAAGAGCTCGTAGGCGAACATGATCGGCGTGCGGGTGCCGCCGCGGTGCAGCTGCAGGCGCTTCCGCAGCAGCGAGGTGTCGACGTGCTCGGCGAAGAGCGCGAGCGCCGTGTCGAACTTCGCCGGCGACTCCTCGCTGAGCAATCCGCGCGAGCGCGTGATGCGCTGCACCGTGTCGAACGTGCCGAATCGGGTGCGCACCACGGGCAGCGTCGAGTCGAGGCCGTCGAGCAGCCGCTCCACCGCGGCGGGCAGTTCGAAGTCGCCGTTGAGCACGACGGCGGCGATCGTGGGGAACGTCGGCGCCTCGTGCGCGACCGTGACGGCGAGCAGCGTCTCGGAGCGATCCGCGGCGATCACCACGACCGACCCCTCGAGCAGCCGCGGCAGCACGTTCTCCATCGACATGCCGGCGACCACGACCTCGCGCACCTCCCGGGCGAGGAGTTCGGTGCTGCCGCGCACCAGGCGGCCCTCGACCGCCGCGATCACCGCGTCGACGGGCGGTGCGACGAGCAGCACCTCCTCGGGGACGGCCCAGACGGGCAGCGCCTCGGGAACGACGGCGGAGACGGCCGCGACGATCTGGTCGAGCGCCTCGGGGTCGGCGCGGTTCACGAGCGTTGCGAGCACCGTCGCGTGCGCCGCCCGCAGCTCCTGCATCCCCATCTCGGCGACCTGCGCGATCTCCTCGGCGCTGCGGGCCGTCGACTGGCCCAGCGCCTCCGGACCGTCGTGCAGACGACCGCCGAGCACGAGCAGCACGGGGACGTCGAGGTTCGCCGCGATCCTCGCGTTGAACGCGAGCTCCGAGGGCGCCGCGACATCGGTGAAGTCGGAGCCGACGACCACGACCGCATCGCACCGCGCCTCGAGCGCCTTGTAGGCCGCGACGATCCTGGTCAGGGAGCCCTCGGGGTCGACGTGCGCCTCCTCGTAGCTGACCCCCACGCAGTCCTCGTACGGGGCGTCGGCGGACGCCCGGGATCGCAGCAGCTCGAGCACCCGGTCGCGCTCGGCTCCGGCGCGGATCAGCGGGCGGAACACCCCGACACGGGGCGCATCCGCCAGAAGCGCGTCGAGGACCCCGAGCGCCACGGCGCTCTTGCCGGATCGGCCCTCGGCCGAGGTCAGGTAGATGCTCGCAGCCACACCCCCAGCGTACTGGGCCTCTCCGCGCCCGTGGCGGGCGGTACACAGAGGACTCCCCACGCACCCGCCAGAGCCCAGGTACCCTTGCTGCATTTCTGCCCTGGGGGAGTTCCCTGAGATGACGCCACGTGGGGAGCCTCTCCCAGGCTACCGGATCAGGAGGTCCGCTCCGAATCGTCGCCTGCGATCTGTGTCGCGTCGCCGACGACGGGCACCGCGCCGGTCGCCGCGACCGGCGCGCCGGTCAGCAGCTCCTCGGCGTGCGCCTCATCGATTTCGCCGCTGAACTGCGCCTGATACAGGGCGTAGTAGGCGCCGCGGCGGGCCAGCAGCTCCTCGTGGGAGCCCTGCTCGACGATGCGGCCGGCCTCCATCATCAGGATGGTGTCGGCGTCGCGGATCGTCGAGAGGCGGTGCGCGATCACGAACGAGGTGCGGTCGGTGCGCAGGGCCTGCATGGCCTGCTGCACGAGCACCTCGGTGCGGGTGTCGACCGATGAGGTGGCCTCGTCCAGGATCAGCAGCGAGGGGTTCGCGATGAACGCCCGCGCGATGGTGAGCAGCTGCCGCTCGCCCGCCGACAGCGACGAGGCGTTCTCCTCGATTACCGTGTCGTATCCCTCGGGCAGCTGGCGCACGAAGCGGTCCACCATCGTGGCCTTCGCGGCCTCGACCACCTCATCGTCGGTGGCGTCGAGCCGCCCGTAGCGGATGTTCTCGCGGATCGTGCCCTCGAACAGCCAGGCGTCCTGCAGCACCATGCCGACCTGCCCGCGCAGCTCGGCCCGCGACAGATGCGTGATGTCGACGCCGTCGAGAGTGATCCGGCCGGAGTTCAGCTCGTAGAACCGCATGACGAGGTTCACGAGCGTCGTCTTGCCGGCTCCCGTCGGCCCGACGATCGCGACCGTCTGGCCGGGCGATGCCGTGAGCGAGAGGTCCTCGATCAGCGGCTCGGCCGGGTCGTAGCTGAAGGAGACGCGCTCGAAGTCGATGCGGCCCTCGGCGCGCTCGGGCAGCGACTCGGTCGCCGTGTCGGGATCCTGCTCGTCGGCGTCGAGCAACTCGAAGGTGCGCTCGGCCGACGCGACGCCCGACTGCAGCATGTTGGCCATGCCGCCCATCTCGGCGAGCGGCTGCGCGAACTCGCGCGAGTACTGGATGAAGGCGGTCACGTCGCCGAGCGTCATCTGCCCCGCCGTCACCCGCAGCGCGCCGACCACCGCGATCAGCACGTAGGTGAGGTACTGCACGAACTGCATCGACGGCATGATGGTGCCCGAGAGCGCCTGCGCCTTGTAGGCGGCCTCGAACAGCTCCTCGTTGCGCCGGTCGAACTCCTCGGTCATCTCGCGGTCGCGGTTGAAGATGCGCACGAGCTCGTGCCCGGTGAACGACTCCTCGATGTGGCCGTTCACGGCGCCCGTGCTCTTCCACTGCGAGACGAACAGCTTCTGCGCCCGCACCCCGACGATGCCGACGATGACGCCCGACAGCGGCAGCGCGATCAGCGCGATCAGCGCGAGCTGCCACGACACGACGAACATCATCACGGTGATGCCGATGACCGTCAGCACCGACTGCACCAGCTGCGAGAACGCCTGCTGCAGGGCCTGCTGGATGTTGTCGACGTCGTTCGTGACGCGCGACAGCACGTCGCCGCGCTGGCGGCCGTCGAAGTAGCTGAGCGGCAGACGGTTGATCTTCGCCTCGATGCTCTCGCGCAGCTGGTAGATGATGCGCATCACCAGCCGGTTCAGGATGTAGCCCTGCAGCCACATCAGCGCCGACGCCACGAAGTACAGCGCGATCACGGCGATGATGAGGCGCGACAGCAGCCCGAAGTCGATGCTCGCTCCGCTCACGACCCCCTCGACGATGACGTCGACCGCCTGGCCCAGCACCTTGGGGGCGATCACGGTGAGCACCACCGAGAACACCACCAGCACGACGACGAACGCGAAGAGCCCCTTCTCGGGTGCGAGCAGGCCGAACAGCCGCTTCGCCGAGGGCCAGAAGTGCTTCGCCTTCTTCGTCGGCTGCGTGCCCGACCAGTCGTCGTTGTCGGGCTGGTAGTCGTCGGGCAGCTCGAACTCGTCGGTCGCGGTCTGCGTCGCGCCCTCGGGCGCCGCTTCGACGCTCTGCGTCTTCTTCCTCGCCATCAGACCGCACCTCCCTCTCGCGTCGCTCCGTAGGCTGCCGCTGCAGCGGCACCGGTCGAACCTTCGTACGCTTCGCGTCTTCGGGGTTCGCCCGCCGTCACGTCGGTCGCCTCGAGCTGCGACTCGACGATCTCTTGATAGACCCCGTTGCTCTCCAGCAGCTCCTCGTGGGTGCCGCGGCCGACGATCTCGCCGTCCTCGACCACGAGGATCTGGTCGGCCTCGGTGATCGTCGAGACGCGCTGCGCCACGATGATGGTGGTCGCCCCCTCGGTCGCCGAGGGCAGCGCCGCGCGCAGGCGGGCGTCCGTGGCGACGTCGAGCGCGGAGAACGAGTCGTCGAAGAGGTAGACGCGCGGCTTCGCGACGAGCGCGCGGGCGATCGAGAGCCGCTGCCGCTGGCCGCCGGAGACGCTCGTGCCGCCCTGCGACACCGGCTCGTCGAGCCCCTGATCCTTCGCGCGCACGAAGTCGTCGCCCTGGGCGACGCGCAGGGCCTCCCAGAGCTCCTCGTCGGTCGCCCGGTCGTTGCCGAAGCGCAGGTTCGACGCGATGGTCCCCGAGAACAGGTAGGGGCGCTGCGGCACGAGGCTGACCGCCGCCGCCAGCTGCTCCCTGGTGAGCGCGGTGACGGGAGAGCCGTCGATCGTGATGCTGCCGCTCTGCGGGTCGAAGAGCCGGAGGACGAGGTTCAGCAGCGTCGTCTTGCCCGATCCGGTCGACCCGATGATGGCGGTCGTCCGGCCCGGCTCGGCGACGAAGGACGCGTTCTTGATCACCGGGAGCTCGGCGCCGGGGAAGCCGAAGGTGACGTCCTGGAACTCGACGCGACCCCGCGCGGGGGCGGGCACCGACTCGGCCTCGGGGAACGTCAGCTCGGAGCGCGTCTCGAACAGCTCGCGCAGGCGCTCGGCGCAGACCACGGCGCGCGGGATCATCATCGTCATGAAGACGCCCATCATCACCGCCATCAGGATCTGCAGGAGGTACTGCAGGAAGGCGGTGAGGGATCCGACCTCGACCAGGCCGGCGTCGACGCGGTGGCCGCCGAACCAGAGCACGGCTCCGGTGGCGACGTGCAGCACCATCATGATGACCGGGAACATGAGCACGAAGACGTTGCCCACCTTCACCGAGACGTCCGTGATGTTGCGGTTGGCGGTCTGGTATCGCTCGGCCTCGAAGCTCTCGCGCACGAAGGCGCGGACCACGCGGATGCCCATGATCTGCTCGCGCAGCACGCCGTTGATGGCGTCGACGCGATCCTGCATCTGCCGGAAGAGGGGCAGCAGCAGCCACACGAGGAAGCCGACGATGACCGCGAGCACCGCCACGGAGACCCACACGAGCCAGGAGAGCCCCGCGTCCTCGCGCAGCGCCATGATGATGCCGCCGATCGCCATGATGGGCGCGGTGACCATGAAGTTGAAGGTCATCAGCACGAGCATCTGGATCTGCTGCACGTCGTTCGTGCCGCGCGTGATGAGCGTGCCGGCGCCGAACCTCGTCGCCTCGAGCGTGGAGAGCGAGTCGACCTTGCGATAGACGCGGCGGCGCAGGTCGCGCCCGATGCCCATGCTGGCGCGGGCGCCGAAGTAGACGGCGGCGACCGCCGAGACCACCTGGCCGAGCGACACCAGCAGCATGAGGCCGCCGGTGCTCCAGATGAAGTCGGTGTCGCCGGTCATGATGCCCCGGTCGATGATCTGGGCGTTGAGGCTGGGCAGCCAGAGCGCGGCGATGGTCGCGAGCAGCTGCAGCGCGAGCACGGCGACGATGAACGGCCAGTACTTTCGAGCGTGACTCAGGGTCAGCTGTAGAAGTGCCACCCTGTTCCTTTCTGGGAGTGGTGAGGCTTGACCGGAGCACGCTACCAAGGGCAACCGACATCGGGAGGAAACCGCGGGAGACCGGGGGAAAGGCGATCGTCGTGCGCTTCGCGGGCGGGGCAAGCAGTCAATCAGCCTGGCAACCTTAGCAGTCTCCTCGCGGGAACACCAGAGGCGGGAGCAGATTCAGCGGCCGGAAGACCGTCTGCGGGAGAACGCGGTGCGCGACAGCACGGTCCGCGGGAGCACCGCCGCTCGGAGCCGCCGCTTCGGTCCCGCACCGGCTCGCAGGGCCCGGATCGCGACGATCAGGTCGGACGCGAGGCCCTCGGCTCCGGATCCTGCACCGGCACCGGGTCCGGATCCTGCTCCGGCACCGGGTCCGGGTCCGCCCGGCGGATCCCCGGAGTACCGCTCCCCCACCACCGCGAGGGCGAGACGATCGGCGGCGTCCGCGGCCGCCGTTCCGCGTGCGCCGAGCAGCCCCCGGCCGACGAGGTGCTCGACGACCGCCTCCGGGGTGCGAGCACGCGCGCGGTCCTCCGCCCCGCCGGTGAACCCGAGGAACCCGAGATCCCGCGCCGCATCGACGAGCTCGGCCCACGCCGCGGAGGCGGGCTCCGGCCCGCGACGGACCCGCCGCAGACGAAGTCGTCGCAGGATCCACCTGATCAGCGCCGGGGCGAGGCAGGCGAGGGCGAGCACCGTCGCCCCGAGTCCGAGCAGGATCCCGGCGCCGCCGCCCGTCTCCCCCGCCGCGTCCGCCGGCTGCTCGGGAAGCTCCTCCTCGCCGGGCTGCTGCCGTGCTTCGGGCCGCTCGGCCGGCTCCCGCGGCTCCTCCGGCGTCTCGGCCGGAGCGGGCGCCTCGGGCCCCGATACGGGGCGGTCCTCCTGCTCGCCCTGATCCGCCCGCAGCCCCGCCCCGCCCGGCGTCGGCTCGTAGGCGACCCAGCCGACGCCGCCGACGTAGATCTCGGGCCAGGCGTGGAGCTCGCGCGAGCGCACCGATGTCCACTCGGTGCTCTGGGCGCGGGAGGCGTACCCCACGGCCACGCGGCTCGGGATCCCGAGCGTGCGCGCCATCACGGAGAAGGTCGAGGCGTAGTGCACGCAGTACCCCCGGCGCTGCTCGAGGAACGACTCCATGACGGCGTAGGGGTCGCCGCGGTTCGCACCGGGATCGTAGGGGGCCTCCTCGTCGTAGACGAACTCGCCCGACCGGAAGAGGGTCAGGAGCGCGTTCGCCGCCTCGACGGGCCCGTTCGCGCCGGCGGTGGCCTCGGCCGCCGCCTCGGAGACCGCGGCGGGGATCCCATCGGGGAGCTCGAGGAACGCGTCGAACTCGGGGGGCGGCGCGTCGAGCGCGGCGCCCGGGGACAGCAGCCGGGAGAGGTCGTCGGCTTCGAGAGCCCGCCCGAGCGCGCGGTACTCGTCGCCGCGCCGCGTCAGCGTCGATTCCGACCGGGCCGTCCAGGTGCCGTCGACCCACCGCCACCGCGAGGGTTCGAAGGAGCTCGCCCCCCGGGGCCCCGCGGGTTCGACCAGCTCCGCCCCTCTCGGCAGGGGGAGCCAGGGGCTCACGAGCCCCTCGTTGCGGACGGTGACCTGCTGGACGTGGCGGGGAGTCTCGGAGGTCGGATCCCACTGCGCCCACTCCCCGGCGGGGGGCTCCCTCGGCGTCTCCACCGACGGATTCCCCGGTTCGAGGGCCTCCTGGGGCAGCCAGGTGCCGCGCTCGAACTCCGAGAGCACCGCGAGGGTGAACCTCACCGACTCCCCCGAGCGGAGCCCCTGGTATCTGAACACGACCGCGTCGCTGCGGCCCCGGAGATCCTCGCCCAGAGCGACCGTCACGTCGGGCACCCCCGGCGAGACCGGCGAGGCCGATACGGCACCGCTGTTCCAGACCCGATCCCGCGTCGGGGGCGTGACGGCGAGCAGCCCCGCCGCCAGGGCGAGGGCGAGGCCCGCCGAGACGAGCCCCGTCCATCGCCCGCCCCGCGGCGCCCCCGCCCACAGCAGCAGGAGCAGCAGGGCCCCGGCGCACGCGAGGAGCGGGGCGGGCGCCCGGATCGAGACGATGATGGACGGCACGAGCATCCACGAGGCGGGGACGACGCCCGCGAGGAAGAGGAGATCCTGCCGGACCAGGATCAGCGACGCGAGGGCCACCGAGGCGGACCAGCCGAGCAGGAGCGCGTCCAGGAACGCGCCCGCGGGCTCGACCGGCGGCACCCCCTCCGCGACCGCGATGCCGATCTCCTGCACCGCCAGGCGAGGATCCGTCAGCCAGAGCTCCAGGCTGCCGCTCCGCTCCGCCCACCACAGCAGCAGGGCCGCCCCGGCGGAGGCGCCGAGCACCCAGGAGAGCGCGCGACGGCGCGGCAGCGAGGCAGCCGCGAGACCCGCTCCCAGGGTGATCGCCCCGGTCAGGATCAGGGCCCGGATCGTCCAGAGCGAGCCGGTGAACACCTCGCCGAGCACCGCCAGCGCCACCGCCCAGAGCGCGAAGAGCAGGATCGACCCGACGAGCGGTCGCCACCGCGAGGGGGTCGCTCGCGCTCCCGGAGCCCGTGGGCGCCGGGCCGCCGTGCCCGCTCCGCGCTCAACCATGACTCGCCCCGGCCTGCGCGGGCGTCGAGCGCGCGAGCTGCCAGCCGGCGGGCAGTGCGACCGGGGATGCGGCCGCGGCGCCGACCCGCGCCGGGGAGGACACGACGACGAGACCGGCCGCGCCCGTCGGGAGGAGTGCGGCGAGGGCGGGAGTGGGCGCGCCCGTGACGACGAGGGGCGCAGCCAGGCCCGCGGACGGTTCGAGCGCCTCGGTCGGGCCGGTGGATCCGGTACCGGTCGAGCCGACCCGATCGGCCACTTCCTCGCCGCGCGGACGTGAGGGATCCGGAACATCCTCGAGCCGCACCGCGGCGAGGAACCTGAGGATCTCGCTCTCCGAGGCGGCGGGGAGCGAGAGGGACGGCGTCCCGCGCCGGATCGTCCAGAGGTCGACGCCGCCTCCGCGTCGGAGGTGCTGCGAGACGATCGAGGCCGTCAGCGAGACCGCGTGCTCGAAGTCGGCCGGCGCGCCGGGGTAGTCGTCCGCGCTCAGCGCCAGCGCGATCGAGAGGCGGTCGCCCGACTCCGGTTCGGGCACGTTGACCAGCAGGCGGTCCTGACGCGCGCTCTGCTTCCAGTGGACCCACCTCGGCAGGTCGCCCTCGCGGTACTCCCGCAGCCGGCCCGCACCCGTCTCCTCGACGCCCCGCGCCGTCCTGCCGGAGCCCACCCCGGCGAGCTCCCGCGGGAGCGCCTCGGGCGGCAGCAGCGCGGGCAGCACGAGCACCTCCGCGGACGCCGAGACCGGGAGGCGGCATCGGGCGATCCCGAGCGGATCCGCGACGACGACGCCGCTGATCCCGATCGCGACCGGCCCGCGCTGCGCGGCCCTCCACTCGACGACCGCGCGCGCCTCGCTTCCGCGCGGCACGCGCAGCTCGCCGCCCTCCCGCGCGCCCGGGCCCTCCCACCGCAGCGCGAGGTCCTGCGCGAACGGCAGGTCGTGCCATAGGGACGCGGTCACCGTGACGACCTCGCCCGGCGTCGGGGTGGTCAGGTCGGCCGTCACCGTCGCGCGCGGGCGGGCGAGCACCCGCACGAGCACCAGGGTGAGGAAGGAGACGAGGAGCGCGGCGACGATCAGCGCGAGCAGTGCGAGCAGATCGCCGAGGCGGACGAGGGACCAGATCGCCGCGACCACGCACGCGAGCGCCAGCAACCCCCAGCCGCGGCGCGTCGGGATCATCGCAGACCGGGAACCGGGGTCCGCGCGACGATCTCGTCCACGGCGCGCGCGGCCGCCGCCAGCGCGTCGACGGCCGAGGCGTGGAGATCGCGGGCGACCAGGCGGTGCGACAGCACGATCGTCGCGAGGGCGGCGACGTCGTCGGGCGACACGTAGGCGCGCCCGGCCATCGCCGCGCGAGCTCGGGCCATCTGGGCCAGGTGCAGCGACGCGCGGGGGCTCGCTCCGTGCACGATGCCGCGGTGCGCCCGAGTCGACGAGACGATGGACACCAGGTAGCTGGAGACCTCCGTCGCGAGGTGCACCGCGGAGACCGCGGCCCGGGCGGCCACCACCTCGCCGAGCGGCACGACGGTGCGCACTCCGGCGAGCGGATCTGCCGAGGATCGCGACTCCAGCAGGGCCACCTCGGCCTCGAGGGACGGGTAGCCGAGGGAGATCCGCGCCATGAACCGGTCGCGCTGCGCCTCGGGAAGCGGGAACGTCCCCTCCATGTCCTGCGGATTCTGGGTCGCGACCACCATGAACGGATCGGGGAGGGGGTACGTCGTGCCGTCGACCGTCACGTGGGCCTCGCCCATCGCCTCGATCAGGGCCGACTGCGTCTTGGGAGTGGACCGGTTCACCTCGTCCGCGACGACGAGGTTCGCGAAGATCGGCCCGCGATGGAACCTGAACTCCCTCGTGACCTGGTCGAACACGGAGACGCCCGTGACGTCGGTGGGCAGCATGTCGGAGGTGAACTGGATCCTCACCGAGTCGGCGCCGAAGGTGCGCGCGAGGGCGGAGGCCAGGGTCGTCTTGCCGACTCCGGGGACGTCCTCGATCAGCAGATGCCCGCCCGCGAGGAGCGTGGCGACCGCGGCCTCGATCTCGGCCGGCTTGCCGACCACGGCGGACGCGACCTCGTCCACGATCCGACCCGCGAGTGCGGAGACGCGCGCCGCGTCCTCGGCCGAGACGCGTCGGACCGACGCCCCGGCGTCCGCCCGGGCCCGCCCGGTCTGCTCTCTCCGCATGCCCGCCCTCCTCGTTCCCATGTTCTCACGGGGGCCTGGACACCGCCCCCCGGGAGACGCGAAGGGCGGGACCACCCGAAGGTGATCCCCACCCCTCGCTTCGCTCCGTGGGCTGCGGTGAAACAGCAGCGGCCCCGCCAAAAATGCTGACGCATTTTTGAAGCGGGGCCGCCCCGTTTCGCCTTGCAGCGAGGGAACTTACGCGAGCTTGACGCCGGCGCCAGCCTCCTCCAGCTTGGCCTTGGCCGCCTCGGCGTCCTCCTTGTTCGCGCCCTCGAGCACGTTCTTGGGGGCCTCCTCGACGAGAGCCTTCGCCTCGCCCAGGCCCAGGCCGGTCAGCTCGCGCACGACCTTGATGACCTGGATCTTCTTGTCGCCGACGGTGTCGAGGACGACGTCGAACTCGTCCTTCTCCTCCTCGGCGGCGGCCTCGCCACCGGCGGCGGGAGCAGCGGCAACCGCGACCGGAGCGGCGGCGGAGACCTCGAAGGTCTCCTCGAACGCCTTGACGAACTCGCTGAGCTCGATGAGGGTGAGCTCCTTGAACTGCTCGAGCAGCTCTTCGGTGGAAAGCTTAGCCATTGTGTTTCTCCTTAGTGTGTGCCCGTGCGAGACGAGCGGATCCTGTGTGCCGAACCCGGTCTAGCGGGTTCAGGCGTCCTGCTTGTCGCGCAGCGCACCGAAGCCGCGAGCGGCCTTGGCGGGCAGTGCGTTGAACAGCTGAGCTGCACCGAACAGCGAGGCCTTCATGGCGCCTGCGGCCTTGGCCAGCAGCACCTCGCGGCTCTCGAGATCGGCGAGCTTGCCTACCTCAGCGGCGGAAAGGGCGTTGCCATCGAAGTAGCCCGCCTTCACCACCAAAAGAGGGTTTGCCTTGGCGAAGTCACGCAGAGCCTTTGCGACGGCGACGGTGTCACCGTGGACGAAGGCGAGCGCCGAGGGGCCGGCGAGCTCGTCGTCGAAGGCGGTGATCCCGGCGTTGTTCGCCGCGATCTTGGTCAGCGTGTTCTTCGCCACAGCGTACGTCGCGTGCTCGCGGATGCTGTTGCGGAGATCCCGCAGCTGGGCAACCGTGAGACCGCGGTACTCAGTCAGCAGAACGGCGGTCGAGTCTTCAAACTTTTGCTGAAGCTCGGCAACCGTAGCGTCCTTCGTAGCCATGGCGCTCCCTAGCTTGTCGTACCCGCGCGACGGTCGTCGCCCGGGGGCCGTGACGTGTCGGAGCTGCTCTCGAAACGAAAAAAGCTCCGGCGCGCACGCACGGAGCTTCACTCGGTTCGGGATCGGGATCCTCGCACCTCAGGAAAATCGTACCTGCGCTGGTCTCCACTCGAATCGGCGAACCGATTCTCGCAGACGTTCCGGGACCCTTGCGGGTCGCTACCGGCGGTCTTTGGCCATCGAGAAATCTAGCATGGGATCGCCGCGGTGCGCAAACGCGGTTCGGGATCCGGGCCTCTGATCCCGCGTCCCCGGCCCGCCCAGCCCGACCGCCGCCCGGCGGGCCCCACCCCGCGCTCGTCAGCCCCCACCCCGCGCTCGTCATGCCCCACCCCGCGCTCCGCATGCCCCACCCCGCCCTCGTCAGTAGATGCTCCAAATCCGCGGGTGGTTTCAGGGGGCTAACGCAACACCTCTTTTACCCGGAGGTGCTGTCATGAAGTTCTGGCCTTGGTCTACTATCGAGTCACTCTTGCACCTCTTGGTGCAGGGCTATTCCACGCTCGAGATCAG
>NZ_JAEHOH010000024.1 GCF_016522505.1 Leucobacter chromiisoli
TATACAGCAAGCACTGAACTATTGTCGATGATGGCGAACCATGCACCCGCGACCCAGCAGCGGCACTCCCGCCCCCGCGGAGCCCTCACGACACCCGCACCGGCGGGCGCGGTACAGTCGCAGAGGAAGCAGTTCCTCGAACATCCACCCGCACCCACACCAATACAACGGCACGGGCGGAAGTTCCCGCCAAAACCGTCAATATTCACCGGAACATCTAGGTTTTCTAGAGCATCCGGGCGCGGGTGTCGAAGAGTGCCAGCTCGTCGGGGTGGAGCTGGTGTTGCACTACATAGCTGGATTCCTTGATCCGCCACAGCCCCTGCCCGGTGCCCAGCGACGGGAGCAGCTTCTGCTCGGTGCCGGTGAGGCCCAGCGTTTTCGCGGTCACCCCGATCTGGTCGGACTCCTGCCGGTAGATGATCCTGGACTCCGCATTCGCCAGCAGCGAGTTCGCCAGCGACCGCATCGCCGACCCCTGATCGCCGACATTGTCGAGATCGGTGAGCTTGTGGAAGATCAGCAGGTTCGCGATCCCGTAGTGCCTCGCGAGCCGCCAGTGCGCATCCATCCGCTTCAGCAACGCCGGGTGCGACATCAGCCGCCACGCTTCGTCATACACCGTCCACCGCTGCCCGCCGTTCGGATCCAGCAGCGCGGATTCCATCCACGCACTGGAGCAGGTCATCAGCACCGAGATCAGTGTCGAGTTCTCTACCACCCGCGAGAGATCCAGGGTGATCATCGGCAGCGTCGGATCGAACGTCACCGTCGACGGCCCATCGAACAGGCCGGCCAGATCCCCGGAGACGAGGCGCCGGAGTGCGTGCCCGACCATCCGCCCGTCCTCCGCCAGCCGGTCATCCCCTCCCGGGTCAGGGGTGAGGATGTGGTCGACGACCATCGGGAGGATCGGCACCGACGCGTGAGACACGACCGCCTGCAACGCGATATCGATCACCGTGTGCTCCAACGGCGACAGCGACCGTTCGAGCACGGTCTCGGCGAGCGCCCCGATCAGATCCCGCCTGCGGGAGGCGACCATCGCCGCCCACTCGCTATCGGTCACCCCGCCCGGCCGGTACCCCTCATCCAAGGGGTTGAGCCGGTTGCGGAGGCCGTGACCGAGGACGATCGCTTTCCCACCGACGGCTTCGGCGACCGCGGTGTGTTCGCCTTTCGGATCACCCGGGACGTAGACGCGCCGCCCGAACGGGATCGACCTCGTGTAGAGCGATTTCGCGAGCGATGATTTGCCGCTGCCGACGATTCCCGCCAGCACTAGGTTCGGGGCGGTGATGATGCCCCGCTGGTAGAGCACCCACGGGTCGTACACGAACGAGCCGCCCGAGTACATGTCCTGCCCGATGAACACGCCGCGCGAGCCGAGCCCGCCCTCCGCGAGAAACGGGTACGCGCCCCGCAGCGCCGCTGACGTGTCCTGATGCGCAGGCACCCGGAACCCGCGATACGACCGCAACGCCGCAGCCCCCGCCTCACCGCCCTTGGGGAGGTAGTTCGTCGAGCGGGCCTCGGCCCGCTCCGCCGCGAGCTTCTCTTTCACGGCCCGGCGCTGCTCGGCGTGGTCGCGGGCGACGACCTGCCGGGCCGCGCGTTCACGAGCCTTGCGCTGTCTACGCCCGGCACCGTCTTCGACGAGCACGGTGGAGTACAGCTTCTTCGAACCGGGAGGCTTCGGAGTCATGAGCGCCTGCTTTCGTCAAAGGTCATCGACGAACAGGTACGGAACCACCGGGATGCCGTCCACCGCGCTGGGAGAATAGGGTCGTGGCTTCTCTCGACTTCTACAGCGATCGCAACGGTTCAGCTCCGCCGCGAGATCAGGACGAGCTTCCCGACGCGACCCGGCGGGGGCTGCTCAACCTCGTACAGAGCAAGATCGATGCGGACTGGTTCGCGCAGCGCTTCCCGGAGCAGTGTCTGGACGGGAACGGTGTCTGCGGCACCAACGTCGAGGCGCTCACGGTCGATCTGCAGGCCCTGATCCCCGAGCTTGGCTACCCGTTGCTCACCAGCAATGGCTCAGCGGACGAGGCCATTTTCGATCTGCTTGAGTATGCGGCTCAGCGGCTCAGTCTTCCCGAGCAGGACGGTTGGCATTCGTTCTATCGGCATTACGAGCTGAAGTTCGATCAGAAGAGAGGGCGTCGCAGCTTCCGGGAGGAAGTCAACCAGATGCTCTCGCGCGGCCGAGCGACCTTCGAGATGGACGACGCGCTGCAGATCCAGCGCTTTGGCACCCCGGAGGTGCGCGGAGTGCTCGCCGACCTGAACCCGAATACCCGCGACGCGGCACTCGACAAGCTCATCGTCGATTCGCGTGCCCTGTTCATGTCCTACCGGGAAGGCGACCGCAAGCTCGGCCTTGAGAAGCTCTGGGACGCTTTCGAGCGCCTCAAGACGATCGAATTTCCCGGTAACAAGAAGGCCAGCGCCCAGCAGCTCCTGGCGCACATCAACGATGAGCCGTTCCGCGAGCTCCTCGAAGCCGAAATGCGCGCCCTGACTAACATCGGCAACGGCTTCAACCTCCGCCATCACGAGACGGATAAGCATCAGGTACCGACAGAGGCCTACGACTATCTGTACTCGCGCATGGGCGGCCTGATGATCACGCTGCTCCGTGAGAGCGGCCGCCTCGCCTGATCAGATCCCGCGGCACAGCGGCAGTGCGGCGGCAACGAACGCTTGGGCTTGTTGGCCGACGAGGCGGCGGGTTTCGCAGGAGGCTTGGATTGCGGCTTGCTCGATCGCGGAGACGGCGGCTTCGAGCTCGTCGGCGGTGGTCGCGGACACGGCGATGAGGCCGGTGTATCTGAGTACGCCGTGCCCGCTGGTGAGGTCGGATTCCTGCTGGAGCACGTCCTGGTATTCGGCGGTCTGTTGGGCGTCTTCGATCTGCCCGACTTTCTGCCGTTGGGCGGCGTCGCTGATGTACTCGGTCTTCTTCTTCCGGATGTCGCGGGCGGCCTGGTCGGAGCGCACCGGGTCGCACAGCAGCGTGAACGCGCGCCGGATCCCGCTGGACAGCAGCACCGGGGCGAGGAATCCCGGGTAGACGAGGGAGCGCGGCCACTCGCTGATCCACAACACCACGTGGTGGGCGCTGTCGGAGCGGAGCCGATCCCAGGTCTCCTCGACCGCGACCGGGCCGGCGGCGGCGAGTTCCTGCCCGATATCGCCTGCCCGTTCCAGGGTCGCGGCGATCGCGGGATCGTAAGCGCTGCGGAGCATGATGGCGAGCTGGCCGGTGGTGTACCAGTCGGAGGGGTGGAGGTCGGCGGTGCGCAGCGCGGTGGTGAGGGTGGCCATCTCCTGCCGCAGCACGGCGGCGGCACCTCGGAGGCCGCCGCCCGCGGTGCGGATCGGGCGGGCGGCAGCGCGCATGTCGAGGGCGAGGGAGATGGTGGAGATGTGGCGTTCCCCGGCCGGGCCTGCCCGGTCGATGAGCTCCCGGTAGGTGCGGGCCACCCAGGAGTCGTCGTCGTGGCCCTGCTCCGCCCACCACTGGGCGAGCCCGGTGCCGGAATCGGGGACGGTGCGCTCGAGCACCTGCAGGCGGGCGATCCGCGTCGATCGGGACGCGGTGGAGAGCACGCGCCCCCAGGCGTGGACGCGGCGTTCCTGCTCGCCCGGGTCGAGCAGCACGAACGAGGGATGCGTCACCTCCAGCAGCACGGTGAGGGTCTGCCCGTGCGGGTCGTGCACCATCACCGCGTTTGTTTCCGGATCCTCGTATTGGCGTAGCGCGGCGGCGTCGCCGGGGAGCGCGAGCGTCCCCGCGGGGCGCGGCTTCACGATGCGCTTGCGGTACCGGGTCTGCCCGAGCAGCTGTCGCAGCAGCCAGTGCAGGGTGATCGGCACCCACTCGACGAGCTTCCGACCCCCGACCGGGATCGCGGCCAGGCCCAGCGCGGTGCCCCAGATCGGGGCCGTGTAGAGCGCGGCGGGGCCGCCCGCGTAGAGGGACGCGACGAACACGGCGACCGCGACACTCACGGCGATCACTTGCGGGAGGGACAGGCCGAGGATGATGCCGCGCTTGGTGAGGCGGGAGAACTTCACCGGGGACAGCTCGAACTCGGATGCGGAAGCGGGTGCGGCCATGACGGGCTCCTGAACAACGGGATACATTGCGGACGCCAGTCAGGTACGCCCCCGACAAGAGCCGAGGGCGGTGGTGCGCAGGGCTCCTGCACGCCACCGCCCGCATCGACGGACACCTTCACCTCCCTTCCAGTTCGGAACTCCCGGTCTATGGCTTCGGCCCGGCCGGTGGCGGTTTCGGCGCGTCCGGGGGTTTCGGCGGGTCGTTCTTCGGCGGCGCCGCAGGCTTCGGCGCACTCGGCCGAGGCGGGGCCGACGCATTCGGGGGTGGGGGCGGGTTCTGTCCCTCGGCGGCGGATCCGGCGTGATTGTCGGCGGCGCGGCCGATCGCGTCGCCGAGTTTCGGGCCGGCCTCGGCCGCGCCCTTGGCGATCTTCGCCGCCGCGACTGCGGCGATCCCGAGCGGCCCCGCCGCAGCGCCCGCACCCGCGCCACCGGCCGCTGCACCACCGGCTGCACCACCGGCTGCGCCGCCGCTCCCGGCTGCCGCGCCACCGCCTCCGGCAGCCCCGGCACCACCAGTGGGCGGCGGGGGCGGCTTCGGCGGCCCACCCCCAGCACCGCCCGGAGGAGGCGGGTTCCCGCCACCGCTGGAGCCGCCCGTGTCGCCCTTGCCTTCGAGAACGCGCGGCGGGGTCTTCCCGTCGGGCTTGCCGGGCATGGGGACGGGCCGGTTCATCGCCTGCTTCGATTCCTGTTCGGCGCTCATCGCGTGGTACATGTCAAAGCCGACGAAGCTGATGAACTTGTACACCATGTACGGGGCGAACGCGGCGATAAACATCAGCACGATGCCCGCGATCGGATCCGCAATCGAACTGAGGTCGAGGTCGATCGGGGCGTTGACCTGATTGATCGCGACGAGGAACACGATCACGATCACGAGCTTCGAGAAGATCAACGCGAGCACGAACGACGCCCACTTCCCGAACCACCCCTTCGTCACATCCCACGACGAGCCCGACAGCGCGATCGGCGCCATCACGACCGCGACCAGGATCAAGGCTTTCCTGATGAGGAGACTGAACCAGACGATCGCCGCCGCACAGATCGCCAGGAAGCTGAGGAAGATCGTGATGATCGCCCCAGCCCCGGGCGCGGTGAGGTTGATCGCGGTGAGGCCTGCGACCAGGACGCCGATCTTCCCGCCCATCTCCTCCAGGGTGGTGCCGGTGGCGTGGATGATGCCGATGCACAGCTGGTCGACGACTTCGAGCAGGGTCGCGGTGATCGTGATCACGAGGAACGATCCGAGCACGCTCTTGGCGAGCCCGAGCGCGGCCCTTGAGAGCGCGCCGGGGTCGCGGCGGATGAGGCCGGTGATCAGTTGCAGGCAGAAGAAGATCAGCATGAGGAAGATCGCGATCCCGAAGATCACGTTGTACACGCCGATGTAGTCGCCGCCGGTGATATCGACCAGAGTGGTCGCATCGAACAGCGCCCACACGCCCTGGAAGATCCAGGACGCGGCCTGCCCGATCGCTTGCGCGAGCCAGTCGAACGGGGCCGAAATCAGGGTCGCGGCGGTATCGCCGACGGTGTCGCAGACGTTCGAGATGATGGGGACATCGCAGATACTCACAACACCCCTCCCTCCAATAGGTCGAGGCGGTGGTCAGGAAACGGTCTGGCCCACGTTCCAGAAAAAGTTGATGAGCGTCACCGACGCGCCGGTGATGATCGCCGCACCGCACGAGATCAGCACCCCGACCTTGCCCCTGGACGACAAGTGCGGGTTCGAGCTGTTGGAGCCGAAGCCCCAGATCACGGCGGAGACGATCAGGGCGAGGACGGAGAGGATCAGGCCGATCGTCATCACCGCGCCGACGACGGTGCGCAGCGCGCTGATGCCGGGCAGGCCCGAGTCGTTCGGGTTGATGTCGATGTTCGCGGGCATGACCGCGGAAAGGGTGGTGAGAGTGTCGAGGACGGCAAGCATGACGGGCTCCTTCGCGGGCGAACGCCCCACCCCGGGACTGGGATGGGGTCACCTGGACAGGTGCGACCCCGGAGACGCGCGTTCAAAGGCCGTCGCCGAGGCGCAGCAGGAAGTTCATCCACGTCACCGCGGCCCCGGCGAACACCGCGGCGCCGAGCGCGACGAACACCCCGACTTTCCCTTTCTGCGCGGCCTGCGCGTTCCCCGTCGAGGACGACACCGCCCACACGATGCCGGAGATGATGAGCATCAGCACTGCGACGATCAGCACGAACGTGAGCAGCGCCCCGACGATCGACACCAGCGTGGATCTGCCGCCGACACCGCTGAGATCGGGGTAGACATTCTCCGCCCACACGACAACGAAACCGGGGACACGGGCGAAGGGGTTCATGCGGGGCTCCTGACAATGGCGGCGGCTCGGGCACCGATCAGGTGCGGTAGCCGGCCCCGCGGTCCGCATCCACCTTGTTCCGCTCAGGCCGCGCAGCCCGGGCCACCCCCAGTCGTCAGCGCATCGGCGCCCTCGACCTCGTGGCCGGCGAGCCACGGCTCGGCGTCGACGGCGGGCTGGGCGCCGCCGCCGGGGTGGACTTGGAAGTGCAGGTGGGGGCCGGTGGAGTGGCCGCTGCTGCCGACATCACCGATGTGCTGGCCCGCCGTGACTCGGTCGCCCGCGGCGACGTGGATGCCGTGTGCCCACATGTGGATGTACTTCGTGGCGACCTTCTCACCGCCGATGGTGTGCTCGATGGTGATCTGCCCGGAGAACCCGCCGAGCATGCCCGCATACGTGACCACGCCGTCGGCGAGTGCGACGATCGGGGTGCCGTCCGGGGTGGCCCAGTCGGTGCCGGAGTGGAAACTCGCAACTCCGGTGATCGGATCGACGCGCGGCCCGAACTGCGACGTGCGCGTATAGCTGCCCGTCGGCAGCGGGAACACCAGCCGCGTCGTCTCCGGAATCGTCTCATCCCCCGGCACCCCGCCCCCGCCGCCGCTTCGGCGGGTGAGGGCGTCGAGGATGGTGCGCGCGACCGGCTCATAGTTCTGATACCGGTCGGGGTAGGCGGAGACTTCGACGGCCTGTGCGGCTTCGCCTTTGTCCATCTGCTGCCAGCCGGGGATATCGAGCAGCCCGCGCGGGGACGGGTAGTTCGGGCCGTCGGGGCCGCCGTAGAACGCGCGCGCCTGATACTTCGGATCCATGAGCTCGGCGACCGTGCCCCACCCGGACTGGGGGCGCATCTGGAACAAGCCGAGACTGTCATGATCCGACCCGTTCCCGTCGTTCGGGAAGTCCCCGGACTCGGGGTAGGTGCCGGTGTTCGCGAGCTGCCGGAGCGTGGACTCGGTGAGCGCGGCCATCAGCGCGATCAGGATCCCGTCCCGCCCGACCCCGGGGGTGTTCGCGCCGGTGGTGATGATGGTGCCCGCGTGGGTGAGCTGCTGCTTGTTCAGCGTGAAGGTCGTGCCGTCTTTCGTGGTCACCTCCAGCTCGTCCGGGATGGGGCCGAGGGTGAGGCCGGAGGCGAGGCAGTGGGCCTGGTGGAGGACGGCCGGGTTCATGAGCACCCCGACGCTGAGTAGCCCCAGCATCGGCGCGAGCAGCATCCCGAGGACAGCGAAGACGAGCACCTTCCGCATCACAACCACCGGCTCGTCAGCGGAGGGGGTTGTCGAGCTGGGACAGGCGCAGCAGCTGGCACCGGTCGAACACCGGCTCGCAGGCGACGAACACGGTGAACGCGACCGGATGCGCACTCGAGACCGCATCGCCGTACCAGACGCCCTGCCGATGCCGCACCCCGTCGACCGTGTACGCGATCGTGCCGTCGGCGATCTCATCGCCTGCGGCGGCGACCGCTTCGTGCCACTGCTCGGGGACGAACACGTCCTCGATTTCGAGGTGCTGGCGGGTGCGGTACTCGGCCAGATCCCGCCATGTCTGCGCCGACGGGAAGTACCCGTCGAGATCCGCGATGAGGCCCGGGGTTTCGGTGCCTGTGGGGTCGGCGTCCTCGATCAGCACCGCCCGGTGATCGGCCGGGGTGAGGAGCGTGAACGTGTCCCACGCAAACAACGCCTCCGCGACCGCCCGCACATACTCCTCCGGGTCGTCCGTGCGCGGCAGCGACGGCAGCTCCCGTGCCCCGGGCTCCTCACCCGGCGCGCCGGGCGGCTCCGAGGCGCCCGGGTGCGACGAGCCGCCAGGGTCTTGCGGGGTGGGGCCGGTGATGAGGCCGTAGATGCCGATGCCGGTCAGGAGCAGCAGGATCAGGCCGGTAACGATGAGGGTGATGATCAGGCGGCGACGGCTGCGCTGGCGCTGATCGGCGTGCGGTGACGACATAGGAACGGCCTTCCGACGTGGGGGAACAACGGTCAGCCGATAGGTGCGCCACCCATCGCGAGGTCAGCGGGTCATCGAGGGCGGGACAGCCGGCCCGTCTCCGCTGGCCGGAGGCTCGGGGTCGAGGGCGGCTTCGCGCTCGCGGAGCGCCTCCGCCATCCCCGGGTCACGGTCAGGTGCCGGAGCAACCGGTTCTGGGTGCCAGGCGATGCGACCGTTCTCGGTCTGGGCGCGCATGACGAGGGAGACGACGTGGTCGAGGGAGGCGCCCGCCAGCCGCAACCACCCGCTCGCTTTCTCCGCGTGCTCCCACCCGGCCTGGCGGTTTCCGTCGTCGGTCGCCGCATGGGCACTGTGGCTGTGGTGCCAGGAGGCGAGCTGGTTCAGGGACTGCTGCACGCTCGTGAGCGCATAGTGCAGCGCGCCGAGCGTCTCGTAGGTGTCGGGCGGGTGGGTGATGTGCCGGGTCGCATGCGCCAGGCCGCGGGCGGCTTCGCCGAGCTCATCCGCGTCCTGCTTCGGATCCTCAAACGTCGGCATCAGCCACCTCCACGTCGTTCCGGGTTTCTCGGGAAGTACGCGCGATATCGAGGAAGCAGCCGGCCTGGACGATGCTGGTCTCCACCAGCTCCCACTGCTCGTCATCGGCGTAGGCGCCGAAGTCTTCGGGACTGTAGCGTTCCCACCAGCCGTGCTCGCGGCGCAGCAGATCGACGAGCTTGCGGATCTGATGCTTCTGGCGCAGCAGCGGATCCGCATCCGACCACCCCTCCCGCACCGCCGCCGCAGCGTCTTTCCGCAGCGGGGTGAGACGGCCGATCGCGCGGGTCGCTTCTTTCAGCGCGTCTTTCGGATGCTCCTGCGCCCGCACGAGCTGGAGTTCAGCGGCTGCCGCCTCTCGGATGGCGTCGGGCTCATCGGGGTGCCCGGCCCACTGCTCCAGCAGCGTGACAGCCTGGAGGAGTTTCACGCGCAGGTAGCGGCCGTTCACTTTCCCATCCGTGTTGAGCTCGAGCAGCGCCTCGGCGGCGGCCTGCCGCACCTGCGGGTGCTCAGTGTCGGAGGCGGCGATCTGTTTGAGCTCGACGACCTGATCGAGCATCCCGTGCGAGTCCCGCCCGGTGACCGCTTTCGCCGCCCGCACCCGCGTCTTCGCCCCTTCACCGCGCACCGTCTGCGGTGGTGTCGAATCGACACCACCGCCATCCTCAGTAGGGGCCGCTGCCTCACTGTTGTCGGGGTGGGCGCCGAATTGGGTGGCTTCCTGCTTGCGGGCGTTCTCCTCGGCGTAGAGCTGTTTGAGTTCGCTGTAGAGCTCGGCCTGCTCGATCGGTTTCAGCGCTTTGCGGAGGGTCTCCTCGTCGCGGATCGCGAGCACGTGGGAGAGCTTGTCGGACACGCCGTGCACGATCCAGATCGGGGTGACCCGGTAGCCGAGGCGTTGCTGCGCGGCCAGCACCCGCCGCCCGGAGATCAGCGCGTACTGCTCGGTGACCGTGGGCGGGTGGATCACCCCGAACCGTTCGATCGACGCGCACAGCTCGTCCAGATCCTCCTCCACGTCGCGGCGGAAGCTGTAGCCGACACTGATCTCGTCGATCGCGTGCTCCAGGACGAGATGCCCGCGACTCACGACCCACCCCGACTCTCCTGCATCCCGGACGCGGTACGGGAGGCGGTGACGAGTGACTCGTCGCGCAGCAGATCGGCGACGTCGTCGCCGAGGAGGACGCGAGCGAACAGGCCGTACTGGCCGCTGCGGCGGCGTTTCCCGGTCTGGGAGCCGACGACCAGGCGCACCAGCGCCGCCCACGCTTCCGGGGTGTAGCCGAGGCGGACGGCGATGTGGAGTTCTTTGGACACGATCTCCACCGCGGAGCTGCGGGAGGAGAGCCCGGTGACGCGGTGCGCGATGTAGTCCACGGCCTGCTCGACCGGGCGGGCCGGCCAGTCGGTGAGCACGAGGAACACGCACGTCGCCCGGATCACCCGATCGACGGAATGATCCTCCCCGCCGCCGTGCTGCACGAGGCTCGGGGCGTGCGGGTGGACGTCGTAGAAGAACTCCTCGTAGTGCCCGGCACGCATCGGCTCCTCCGCGGGCCGCTTCGACGGGCGGCGGGCCTTGTCCTGGCTGGTCATGTTCCGGTCGGCGTGCACCTCAGCGGCGATGCCGAGCGCCACCGCCCGGGTGATCACCGCCCACGGATCATCCGCGGCGAGCGTCGTGGGGGTGCGCATCGCGAGGAACGCCTCATACGCGGCGTCGGCCGGGTCGCGATGCCAGGCTTTCGCGATCGGCGTGTACTTCTGGGTCGCGTAGAGCATGAGCTCGGCCGCGACCGGGCTCGTCGCCCACGCGTTGTGCTCGTTGAGCTCCGTCAGCAGCACGCGCAGCCCTTCACCGGTCGTGAAATCCGGAACAGGGCCGGGCTGCTGAGCGGACTGGGGGTCTGGGTGGGGGTGCATAGCGACTCCTGAAAGAAACGAAGATCCGTCGACGAAAGACAGGTACGACCCCCAGCCGGTCGACGGAACACTCCACACCCCGAACAGCAGCAGGGGCTGCCGCGTGGAAGGCCGCACGGAACCCTCAGCCCGCCCCGCGCGGGGACGGCCCGTGGGTGCCGTGCCCGGCGTCGTGCCGGACGGCTGCTGGTCGAAGTAGTTGTGGGGGTCTACGGGTGTTCCGGTACTCGGGTGGTGCCGGAAGACGAATGGGTCATCGGCTCACCCCCGTCCGCCCGGCCACGGGGGCAAGCTCCCGGCCCGGACTGGTCGCAGCGGGTTCAAGCTCGTCCTGCCTGCGGGCGAGGCGCTCCTGCAACTGGGCGCGGCCTTCCCGGATGCCCTCCAGGGCGGCCTCGTGCAGCATCGCGTTCCACTTCGCACCCCGATCGACGACCGCGCCACCGGCCCTCGCGGCGAGATCCGTCGGGCGCACCCACTGCACCCCGCCACCGGCAGCCTCCGTTCGTGCATCCGGGTCGGCGAGGGTGGGATCTTTGTGCGTCGCCAACCGCGACACCGCCTCACCCTCGGTGCCCTCGGCAGCCTCAGCTGCGCGGCGTGCGGTGGCGGCCTCGTGGCGGCGGGCGGCGTCCTGCCGGAACGCTTCGGCGGTGCGGGTGGGGTCGGGAATCGTGGGGTCAGTCATGATCGGCTCCGTCCTGTCGCAACTCAGGTGCGTTCAGCCACCGGCCCACCGTCGTCGGATGCACCTGCTCCCGCGCCGCGATCTGCCGCAACGGCACACCCTTCCGGTGCAACTCCAGCGCCCGCGCCCGCGCCGCCTCCCGCCCCGACCGCGACCTACGCGCCACCACCGGTGCCACCCTCTCCTGATCCGCCGAAGCAGGCGCCACCAGCGGATCGGGCGCTGCCACCGAGCCCGTTTCGCCAGAATCGTCCTCGGCTTCGGTGCCGGTGGCGGCGTCGTGAGCGTCGGCGGAGCGAGGGAGGTCGTAGACGCGCGGCGGATCGGCTGGGTCGGCCGGGGTGGTGGGTGCTGGGCGTGGGGTGGCGTTGCGGGTGAGCTCGACGGTGAGATGCGTCATCGCGAGCAGCACCAGCGGCGGGATCGACGCGACTACCGCCGCGATCAGCGCAGGCACCCGCGCATCCGCGGCGATCACCGCGTGGGTGACATTCGCCGCGACCGAGACTGCCGCCCCCGCCGTCAGCAGCAGCCAGGCGAAGCGGCGTGCGGTGCGGGCGGAGTTGCGCAGCGCGACGACGCTGATCGTGGCTTCCAGGATCACGCCGTCGACGATCAGCGGCCACACCCACGCCTGCCCGGCGGGGATCCCGGAAAGGATCGCGAGATCCTGCAGCGTCGTGAACGACAACCAGAACGCGCCCAGCGCGAGCAGGATCGTGCCCGCCACCGCGACCCCGATCACCAGCCGCGACACGCCAGCTTCAGGCGCAGCACCCCGGCGCTCAGTGGCGTCATACGTGGCCGGGGCGTCCATGACCGTTATCTCCTGAGCCCAGACGACGCAGACGCGGCGCCCGGGCTCGATGTGGGCGGGGTGGGGGTGAGCTGGGTGGTGCGGTGCGCGGAGCGGATCGTCGCTGTGATCTCCCGCGCATCCAACGCTGCGGCGATCCCGGCGGGCTCGAGCACCGCCTGCGTCTCTGCGAGGCTCAGGCCGGCCTCGGTGAGACGGCAGGCCGCCCAGAACAGGCCCGCGTTCCGGTTGCCT
Source organism: Leucobacter chromiisoli (assembly GCF_016522505.1). Lineage (GTDB taxonomy): Bacteria > Actinomycetota > Actinomycetes > Actinomycetales > Microbacteriaceae > Leucobacter > Leucobacter chromiisoli. Next base: position 12,629 of record NZ_JAEHOH010000024.1, read on the forward strand.
TCCGGCAGCCGCGACACCCACTCCGCCAGTCGCCCCGCATCCACCACTCCGCCCGGCGCCGCCGATGGCGTCCGGGGTTCCGGGGTCGGGGTGAGGAGGTCGCGGATCGCGTCCGCGTCGACCGGGCGCGGGTGACGGCCGCGCGCGATCACCTCGTAGCGGCGGAGGCCGTGCTCGGTGAGCACCGTGGAGGGCGGGGCGATGATGTAGCCGCCGCGCCCCCGGAAATCCAGATGCGCCTGCCCGCGTGACCACGACCGCAGCTCGCGCCCCTGGCCGCTCGGGTAGTACAGGTGCAGCCCGCCCGACGGGGAGCGCACCGCCTGCGCCCACCCGTCGACGAGGCCGGCCTGCCGCAGCGAGCGCAGCTCCGGGAACCCGGTGCCCAGCGCGTGCACATCGATATCGAGGACATCGACACCGGTTCCGGTGGCGATCCCGATGTTCGCCTCCGGGGTGCGCCGCCACCACCGCTCCACCTGCCGCAGGTCGGTGGTCGCGTCGTGGAAGCCGTGCTCGGTCAGTGGGCGCTTTTCTCCCGGCGCGCACGGGAACACCGGCAGCCCGGCCACCGCATACACTGCTGCGGCGCCGTGCAGCGTGGCGGGGGTGTACGCCGGGAGTGGCGAGGCGATAGGGTCGAGACGAGACACCGGCACACCCCCTCCTCCTTGTAGCGTCGCGGCTTGCACGAGGTCTTCCAGAAGGTGCGGCAGTGATCCTGCCGGGGCTTGGGGAGAGTCCGCTCGCAAGCATTCTCTGAGAGCTCCACCATTACCCCGCCCCGGTACCTGGGTCGAGCGATCCCGGGCAGGATGCGCGGAATCGTCAAGAACCTGCGCCGTATCGTCAAACCCGCCAGGCCACCGCTCCCGCACAGCAGGCCGTTCGTGTGCTAGAGATCGCGGCCCGGCCCCCGGCTCGGAGGCGCAGCTCCGGGTTCGTTGTCGGAGGGCGGGTCGAGGTGGGTTTCGCGTTCGGCGAGGAGCTCGCTCAGCAGCACCCCGTGCTCGAGCCGCGTGGGTGATGACGCGTAGTTCTCGAACTCGCCGGGCAGCGCCCCGACGCGGCCCGTGGCCTGGATCGCGTCGTTGATCCGTGCGAGCACCGCGGCGGGGTCGTGGGTTTCGGTGTCGTGTTCGAGGATGCGGGCGATCTCGTTCATCGCCGCGCTGTCGTGCTCGGCCGGGGGAAACGCCGCGGAGGCGGTGACGCCGTCGCCGATCGGGACGCGGCCGACGACGAGCCGGAACTCGCCGTCCCCGTCGCGGCCGGTCGCGTCATACACGCCGGGCGGGAGCCATTCGTGCGCTTCCGACGCCTGCCCCACATACATGGCGCCGCGTTCGGGGTCGTCCGGGTCGATGACCCGCACGTCCGGGTCGGTGGTGTAGAGCATCGATTCCAGGCGCTGTCGCCACGTGCGCTCCATCAACGGGGCGCCCGGGCCGGACTTCTCACGCTCCACGAGCGCGCGGAGCGTGTGGATCGCGATGAGATCCGACGGCACCCATTCGCGGTAGAACTTCTCCGGCAGGTACATCGTGCGCGGCCCGCCCTCGGCCAGCAGCCCGTCAAGGGCGTAGTCGCGGCGTCGCGCGACCGCGGTGAAAGCCGCTCGCCACTGCGCGTGATCGGCGCGGTAGCGCATGTCCTCGTACTCGCCCTCGTAGGCCGGTGCGATGGTCACGAGGTAGTCGTCCCGTTGCGGTTCGTCCGGGAGGGGTTCGCGTTCGAGGAGGTCGATGAGCCCGTCACGCACCCGCTCGGTCTCTTTCAGCCGGGTGAGGATGCTGGGCAGCCGGGACGCGCTGACGGCGAGCGAGAGACACTCATCCCGCCACACGGCATGGGCCTCTTCGAGCCCGTCCACGTCCTCGCCCCCGTTCGGGAGGAGATAGTCCTCCTGGCGGGGTTCGGGCGGGAACATCTCAGCCACCATCTCCGGCAGCCCCGTCCCCTCGAACGGCTCCCACCCCTTCGACGGCACGAACACCCAGTCCCGAGCCGGCCGCTGCTGCTCGCGGCCGGGGGTCGGGATCCAGGAGACGATGTGGGAGACGTCGTCGCCGAACCGTTCGCCGAACACGCGGTCGCCGTCGGTGCGGAGCTGGTCGGGTGGGCCGGCGAGGTCTTCGATCAGCACCTCGCTCACGAGGTACCGGGCCTCGTCTTGGTCGCGGGCGCGGACGTCGAACTCGATCGTCACCCGGTGCAGATCCAGCGGTGCCGGGTCAGGCGGGGTCGGGTTCGGGGTCGTCGCATCAGACATGAGGAGTACTCCATTCGCAGTCAGGGAACAGGGGGTTCAGGCATCCGGGGTGAGGAAGCGGCGGGTACTTCCGGCGTAGGCGCGACCGGCTCGTGTTGTCGAGCCGATGCGGTGAACGTGCGCGGTACTGCCGAGAATCTGCGCCGCATCGTCATCTCCCCAGCTCCCGCCCCGCAGCAGGCGGCGACGCGGATGGCTCGGCGGGCTCGCCAGTGAGGGCCTGCTCCCGGGCGCGCAGCGCGTCCTCGAGATGCCGGGTTACGGCCGTATGGTTCGTGCCGTCGACGCCACCGGAGACGGGTACCCGGTGGAAGGAGTACGCCGGGTACGGGGTCGACTCGCGCAGCGCCTCCAACCAATCATCGACGTCCTCTGGCCACACCCAATCCTCAGGTGGCGGGAGCGTCTCCACGAACTCGGCGGCACCGGCGTAGAGATCCGCGTCGGTGAGCATGTCATGGATGGTCAGCGCGACGCTGCGCGCCAACGTCACCGGGTTCCGATCAGCGATCACCGTCGGGTCGACCTCCGGGTCGTCTGACCAGACGATCACCCCGAGCGACAGAAACGCGGCAGCTCTGGGGCTGGGCGTGTGCTCGGCTGGTTCACTCGTCATGATTCCTCCGCTCCTGGTGGCACCGCCTCGGTGCGACGGCTCTCTGTCTGCCAGGTACGGCACAGCCCGCCGCCTACTGGTCGAGGCGGGAGCGGATCAGTGGCAGGTAGTCGGCGTTCTTCTCCACCGCGATCACCTGGAACCCGGCAGCGGTGGCGGCCTCGATCGTGGTGCCCGAGCCCGCGAACGGCTCCAGCACGACCCCACCCACCGGGGTGATCAGCGTCACGAGCCACCGCATCAGCCCCAGCGGCTTCACCGTCGTATGCGACACCCCGAACGCGCGCGGCCGATCCGTAGCGGAGGGTTTCGGCTCGAACCGGAAGATCGGGAACTTCCGTGACAACGACTCGCCCTGCCAGCTCCCGGTCAGCACATCGAGCGCGTCCGCCTGCCCAGCATCCAGGGCGACGTTCGTGGGCCACCGGCCTTGTGCGAACCGGGCGCCGTCGATATTGATCCCACCGACCCCGTGCTCGAGAACGTTCAAGACGAGGCTGCCCGCCGGGGGTTTGCGGGCGATGATGATCGGCTCGAACGCCGGACGCAGCGCCGTGCCCCACCCCTCCCAGCGCGCCGCGTCCTCCGTGACCGGGGTGCCTTTCGCGAGCACGCTGCGAGTCGCCCCGAGCACGCCGTCGTGGTCGCTGCGCTGCACGATGCGGTCGGCGCGCTGCGCACCGTGGTGCTTATCGATCGCGTGCGCGAGATCCATGCTCTTGGGCATCCCAGTCGTGTGCAGCCACGCGATCTGATCGCGGATCTCGAAGCCTGCATTCTCCAGCCCGCGCACCATGCGATGCCACGTGCGTGCACCCCCGAACGCTGCAACATGCGCGCCCGGCTTCAGCGCCTGCAACGCACCAGCCGCCCACGCCGTGCACCACGCCTCGAACACCTCCGGCGCCCCCATCCGCGCAGTATCGACATGCGGCAGCGATTCCCGGAAGCCCGCCGTGTCGTCCCACGCCTGCCCGTTGAAGCTCAACCCATACGGCGGATCCGACACCAGCGCGTCCACGCTCCCCGCGGGGAGCAGCCGGAGGAGCTCGACCGCGTCGCCGTGATACACCGTCACCCGCGGCGTAGTGAGAACCGGGGCGGGAAGCGCGGCGTTGGGGTGCGGGCCGGCCGGGGTGGGGTCTGACATGACGGAAGCTCCCTGCTGTTCGGGCCTGTCCGCCGCCGTGTGCGACGAACCGGAACACCCAGCAGGTACGAACCGACCCGACCACCCCCAGCCCCCGGTAGCCGCGCCCACGACGATCCCGAGAACCCCTGCACCGCCACGCGCCGCCGCCACCCCGAGCGAGCTGCGCGACCCTGAAATCCCGAGCTCCGATCTCCCACACACGATCGGCAATCAACGTCAAACGCATGCAGCCGATGCGACTCATTTGTCCTGTCGGGGATTGCGTATCTGGCTCACCATTCTGAGCATCGCAACCCTTATCAACGTCAGGGCTGATGCCCGCTTGCCCCTCCTCGACGGCTGTATCAATTTCAATCGCAGACCGATGTGTTCGAGGTCGAACCGTGTATTTGCGCAGGGAGGACGACGGCTTTTGCTGCCATGGCCTTGCGGTACTCGACCCACTCCATCGACACTAGGCGTTCGCTGACGTGACGCCCCTCAACGGCATCCGGTATGCGGAGGCGTACGTACTCGGCGTCACCCCATATCTGCGCTTGAACGCTCGGCCGGCCACCGCGCTGCTCTTCCAACCTGCATAGGCGGCAGCCTCCGAAATGCTCATCCCGGTAACCGCGAGCGTCTCGGCCATGTGATCGACCCGCAACCGTGCAAGACATGCTGCCGGAGAGATGCCGAGCTGCCGCTGGAACAGACGCCGCAGTTGCGACGTGGACAACGCCACTTCCCGTGCAAGGTCATCGATCCGCCACTCCCGTCGTAGATCAGCTCGGAGCGCAGCGACTGCTTCCGCTACCGCATTCTGCGGTACCGCGGTAGGCATTCCTTCACCGGCGGCTCCAGCTGATCGACCGATGAAATGAACGAGATCCGCCGCAGCCGACATCAAAGCAATCTCTTGGCCCTGCGCACCCGCGAGTGCGATGAGACGTCGCACTCCAATGGTGAGCTCTCGCACTCCGTGGGTTCCGACCTGGAGACGACCAAACTTGGTCTCTCCAGCATGTGCGCGCCGGAGATGATGCACGAGAGGATGTGCCAGCGGAAGCCAAGGAAGCTGATCTCCCACATAGTCCGACCGAAGGTAAAGTGAGCCTGCCCGAACCGTGTCCTGGGCGACGCTATGGAACTCTGCTCCAGGTGGGATGACGAACACTGCGCCTGGCATGATGGCGAGACGCTGCTTGGCTGCATTAAGGCTGCCCCACCCTGAAAGTGTAATCAGGATCTTTATTGGTTCGAATCGGATGGGCTCAATCACTCCTTTGAAGGACTCCATTGCTGCCGATATCGGTGAGCGACTCCGCCCAAATACGGCATCTTCTGTGACCAGCCGCGAACCCGAAGGTCCCATGACTATCCGCTCATACTTGTCCGATCTCTGCATGACCGACATCCGAGTCTCCGAAGCCTCCAACTGTCATAGGTAGGCCACCCCGGCTGAGGAAAGGACTTTCATTGAAGGGCTGCAGCGATGGGTGGCCCTTCCTCTGTTGCTACAAGCAACGTCAGCCGAAGAAGCAGTTGTTCAGGCAGGGACTAGCTAATCCATTTCGCTTCGTCCGCTCCCCATGTGCGCAGTGCGGAGCGATACTCGCCTGGCCCGCCCGGGAAGCTGAGAACCGGGGGTGCGCAAGTGATGGCTACCGGGGCTTCCCTCGTCGCTGTCGCTAGGGCAACCGTCTGAGTCGGGAGGTCTTGTTCGGTGACTGCCCCGTCTGAGGCATTCGACGGGCCCGCGGACAGGAGCTCGTTCGCGATCCTCGCGAGGTTGATCTCGATCTCCATCGAGCCGCCGGCTGTGCGCTGCGCTCTGAGTACGGTGGCGATCGTCGCGGCTAGAAGATGCCCGGCGGAGTGGTCGAGCGCCTGCACGGGCAGCGCTCCGGGTGTTGCGCCGCCGTCCTTGCTTTCGAGGACGGCGATCCCGCTTGCCGCCTGCACCAGGCTGTCGAAGCCGCGTCGATCTCCCCACGGCCCCTGCGCGCCCCATGCCGAGAGCTGAGCCACGACGATCCCGGGGAATCGATGATGCAGCGACTCGACGTCGAGACCGTACTTCGCGAGCGCCGTCGGACGGTAACCGTGTACAACGACATCGGCTTCGGCGAGCAGCAGTTGCAACTTTGCGAAGTCTCGTCGCTCATCCAAATCGAGAAGGGTGCTCCGTTTCTGGTGCCCGGTATCGAGGTGCTGCCAGGATGCCTCGGGAAGCCTCGGCGAATCCACGCGCAGCACGTCAGCGCCGGCAACGGCGAGATCCCGGGTCGCAACCGGGCCAGCGATCACCCGGGTCAGGTCGAGCACGCGCACACCGGTAAGTGGAAGCTCGCCGCTCGCAGTCCAGGGGCGTGGGCGGGCGTCTCCCTGGGAGGTGTAGTGGACGGCCGGACTTCGTCCGAGCGTGAGGTACTGGGGATGCTGCCACCACTCAGACGGATCTCTCACTGCGATCGCCAGCGCGCCAACCTCAGCTGCGCGTGCTTCGAGGTCGAAGCGTGACCAGGGGCGCATCGCCGCTTCGATCGTCGCCCGCTCAGCCTGAGGCGAGATCCCGAGAAGGGCTGCGAGCCGTTCCGCGTGGTGAGGGTAGTTGCCGTGCGTCCGCACCCACCCGTCTCGGACTCTCCAGAATCCCGAGAGAGCCGCCCAGATGGATGGTGCCGAGCCGTTGATGCGGAACAGCTTCTCGCTGCCGAAGGACGCCTGTATCCGTGCCGCTGCGGGCGTGATCCGCCCGTTGCGGTGGGCGGTGCCTCGCTCCTGGCCGATCAGGGACAGCGCGAGGGATGCGAGGGCCACGCTGTCGTACGCGAGCTCGGCGACTCGCAGGCTCGACTGCCAGGCTGGCAGATCCGGTGCGGCGGAGAGCTGTTCGAGCTCGTGCGCCCCAAGACCGAGCTCGTCCGCAATTCTGCTGCCCACGTAGTGAAGCGCGGTCTGCTCGTTACGGGCGTCTGGTGACGGAGTTGCATTTTCGTATGCGGGTGTCTGTGCCATCCTCGGCACCTCCGGTCTTTTCGTTGTTTCAGTCAGCCTTCGTGAGACCCCTGCTGGTCTCCGTGCGATTTCGTAATGCAGAGATCACGGCAGCCATATCGTGGCCTGCGTGCCCGAGAGCTTCTGACTCTGCGTAGAGTTCGGTGCACACGTCGATAAGGGGGCTCGCGTTTCCCGTGCGGCGAGCCTGGCCTCGAACGAGACGGCTGTTCTTGAGCACATCGGGTATGGCTGCGTGCGGAGCCCAGTCCTCATGCGTGATTTTCGCGCCTTTCGAGCGCGAAACCGCCGAGGCCATCGGCCCTGAGTCCAGCACCAGCCGCAAGGTCTCGGCGTCGACGCCGTTCTCCTCTGCGAAGTGGAATGACTCGGCGAGCCCGGTCACGAGTGTGATGAGGAAGGTGTTCACGGCCAGTTTCATCGTGAGTGCGGCGGGCACGGGGCCGCACCGAACGACCGTGGAACTCGTCGCATGGATCAGGGGCTCCACCTGATCGAGTGAAGCAGCGTCACCTGAGATCATCGAGATCAACGTGCCGTCGATGGCGGGCTGCCGCGACCCCGAGACGGGGGCCTCGACGTATGCGCCACCCGCTTCGCGGATTCGCTGTGACAGCTCAGCTGAATAGGCTGGCGTGACCGTGCTCATCAAGACCACCGTCCGGTCTCGCAACCGCACCGAACCATCGAACTTGAGCACAGCGTCAATAGCTGATTCATCCGAGAGCATGACGAAGACGATCCGCGCACGTTCGAAAACCGCTTGTGCAGAATCCGCAACAATAGCTCCCGAGGCTTCGAGGCCAGCGCAGGCAGATCGTGTCCGGTTCCAGACGATGAGTTGTCGCTGCCTGAGCAGATTCGCGGCTATCGCCGATCCCATCAAGCCCAGACCGATAAAGCCGACCGGCTTGACCTCGGCAGGGGAAATCCCACTCATGGTTCTGGCCTCCTGGTGTCGTAGTCGTCGCGCGTGGGGCGAGGGCCGAAGCCGTCTCGTTTGACGAAGTAGAGGGTGCTTGCGCAGACGATGATGATGCCGATGGCAATGATTGCGAGCACGGTCAGCGTCGAAGCGTCGAGTTGTTCCAGCGCAGCTTCCAGCGTGTTATCTCGGGTACTGCAGGTTCCTGTCCCTCTGATCTCCTTCATGCAGACACAAGCGATGCAAGCTCGATCCCTGAGCATGATCAGCCCGAAGGAGATTGCGGCTAGCGCATCCATCATGGCCACTCCTCAACATCCGATCCAGTTTCCTCAAATCCGATCCAATCTCCCAGATTGCCTGGATGAGTAGTGCCAGTTTGAGTAAACTGGACTTATGATGTCTTCGGTCGGGCCGCGCCTCTCTGCTCGCAGTCTCCTTGGCCTGGTTGGCGAACTCGACCCCGCTCGCCCGGTCTACGAGGCGCTTGCGGATCGGGTGCGACTCCTGGTCATGGACGGTCGCATCCCCGTTGGTACGCGACTCCCGTCGGAGCGCGAACTCGCTGCCCAGGCCGGCCGAAGCCGCACCACGATCGTCGCGAGCTATCAAGCGCTGCGTGACGCCGGCTACCTGATAAGCCAGCAGGGTTCTGGAAGCCGCGTCGTGCTCCCCGAGGCCGAGAAGAGCGTCTCGACAGACCTGCGAACCATCGATTTCGCCCGCGCAGTACCGCCGCCGGTCGAAGGTCTGCGCGACGTGTTCGCCCAGGTCGGGGACCGCATGGTCGACGCGCTGGACGGCCCCGGCTTCGACCTGCTGGGAAGCCTCGGGCTGCGCAGCGCGATCGCGGAGCGCTACACCGATCGCGGGCTCCCCACGACGCCGGATCAGATCATGGTGACGATGGGGGGTCAGCACGCGATCTCGCTCATCGCGCACACCTTCCTGATGCGGGCCGATGTCGCCCTGATCGAAGCGCCTACGTATCCGCATGCCTATGACGCGCTGAAGCGTGCGGGTGCTCGACTGGTGACGACGCCGGTGACGACAGAGGGATGGGACATCGAACATCTCATCGATCTGCTGGCGACAGCGCGGCCGGCTGTCGCTTACATCGTGCCGGACTTCCAGAACCCCACGGGATCGTCGATGCCACCGGATTTCCGGGTGAAGGTCGTAGAAGCCGCTCGACGAAGCGGCACCCTCCTGGTCATTGATGAGACGACCGCGGATCTGAACATCGACCGGAAGTGGGACGACGGGCCGTTCGCCCGGCATGCGCGGAGGCGGTCGCCCTCGGACGGTTCGGGTGTGATCACTGTCGGGTCGATGAGCAAGTCCATCTGGGGTGGCCTGCGGCTGGGGTGGATTCGCGCCGATACTGCGGTGATTCGACGTCTCGCGCAAGCGCGACCGGCAGGAGACCTCGGGACGCCCCAGATGGAACAACTGCTCGGAGAGCAGATCGTGAGAGCGATGCCCGAGCTTCTGCAGCGCCGTCGCGAGCTGTTGACCGAGCATCGTGCGGTGCTCACTCGGTTACTGAGGCAGCATCTCCCGCAGTGGACGGTGCCCTTTCCCGATGGCGGGCTCTCGCTCTGGGTGCAGCTCGATGAGCCTGCGAGTTCCGCGCTGACGAGTCTGTGCGAAGCGCGAGGCCTCGCCCTGGTCGCTGGCCCGAAGTTCTCCATCGACGGTGCGTTCGAACGCTACATCCGGCTCCCGTTCACTTCGCCGGTCGCCGACCTGGAGCAGGGCGTACTGATGCTCACCGACGCGTGGGAGCAACTCACCGCTCCTAGAGCAACGCGGGCCGGCCTCTCCCGTATGCCGGCAATGGTCTAAGCGCTGACCAGTCCACTTCTCCCATCTGGATCGTGATCGCGTTCCTTGAGGCGTGCTGAACTGGGGCAGAGGGAGGAACCCAACATGCATCAGTTTCAGAGCACCTCAGGGGCGCTTCGGGAAGTCGAATACTCCGAAGTGCTACGCGTACCAGCCATGAGCGTCGGCACCTATTACCTGCCAGTCGGCGCGATCGACCCCCAAGGCCCGCATACGGAAGACGAAATCTACGTCATCCTCGAAGGACGGGGCATTCTGCGTACGGAAAGCGGTGACGGCTTGGCCGTGCCCGGTGCAGCCCTGTTCGTCCCGGCAGGCGAGCGCCACTCTTTCACGGCGATCACCGAGTCGCTGTTCATGTACGTCATCTTCTCCCCGGCAGAGGGAACCAACGCGAGGGCAGAAAAATGAGTTCGACCGTCGCGATCGTCACCGGCGGCAGCCGAGGAATCGGAGCAGCGGTCGTGCGCCGCCTGGCTGCCGCAGGCCACCACGTTCTGCTGGTCTACAGCCAGGACGACCACGACGCAGCGATGACCGCGGAACGCTGCACCACGGAAACCGCAAGGGTCGTGCCGTTCAAATGCGACATCGCCGCGCCGGGATCGGCCGAGGTCGTCTTCGACGGGGCCGCGCAGCTGGGGGTACCGGTGATCCTGGTCAACAACGCCGGTATCACCGGAAGAATCAACTCGCTCGCCGATTCCGATGCCGACGCGATTCGGCACGCGGTTGACGTCGACCTCACCGCCACGATCCTGCTCTGCCGCGAGGCGATGATCCGTTGGGCGGACGTCGGTCGAGCAGGGCAGAGAAGCATCGTCAACCTGTCCTCCGTCGCCGCGAAGACCGGATCGCCGGGGGAGTACGTCTGGTATGCGGCAGCGAAGGCCGGGGTGAACGCCCTCACCGTGGGGTTGGCCGTAGAAGCCGCACCTCACGGAATCCGGGTGAATGCAGTGAGTCCGGGCACGACGGCCACGACGATCCATGCGCGGGCGGGCCGCCCTGACCGTGCGGCCGAGGTCGGGGCGCGGTCGCCGATGGGGCGACCCGCTCAACCAGACGAGATCGCTGCCGCTGTCGAGTGGCTCGTCGGCCCCGAGGCCAGTTACGTCAACGGTGCGATTCTCGACGTCACCGGAGGAACGCGATGAGCCGGGAACAGCCCCGTGAAGCGACCTCAGCGGTGAACTGGGCTGTTTCGCCGGGCAAACCCGACCCGATCTTCGGCACCGGTGCAACCCGTGCCGAGAAAAGTCTGGCGAACATCACAGGCCTGGTCGGAGCAGCCGGAATCACCGCACTCGCCCTGGGAACGAACGCGTCTTGGAACTGGGCACAGTATGTTCTCGCCGCCATCCTCTCGTTCGACGTGGTCGGCGGCGTCATCGCCAACGGCCTGAACTCCGCAAAGCGTGACCACTTCGGTTCGCACGGTGAGACACCGGAATCCTTCGGGATGAAACTCGTGCGGCGACCGATCCTCTTCTCGGCTCTGCATCTGCATCCCATACTCATCGCCCTGGCGTTCGCTCCGACACTCTGGTGGTGGGGCGCTTTCTGGTATCTCTTCACCCTCGCGGGCACCATCGCCGTCCGACGTTCAGCGCTGTATCTCCAACGACCGGTCGCCCTGGCGTTCTGCGCACTCGCGGGCATCACAGCATTCTTCACACCGGCCCCTGACCTCTGGGAGTGGCTGCCCGTCCTACTCACCATGAAACTCGTGCTCGCCCACAGCGTGCAGGAAGAACCTTATCGGCCAGAGAGCGTCGGCTCACGAAAGTGACAGGGACGGATCGTGTGTGCACGAGAGTCCCTCGGAATCGTAAGGAGGTACCACGTGATCGAATCCGACTACGAGTATGAGGATGTCGCGATCGTCTGCGCCGATGGCGAGAAGATCCAGGCTCGGTATTTCTCCGCCACCGCACCGGCCTGCGACATCGAGCATGTTGCGATCATCGCCCCGGCGACCGGTGTGCAGGCCCGATACTACTGGCGATTCGCGAGTTACCTGGCTGAGAATGGAGTCACTACCCTGGTGCCCGACTATCGAGGCATCGGCCGCTCGGCACCGAACGCCCTCAAGGAGTACCGGAAAGCGAAGATTCGATGGCACTACTGGGGCACACGCGACCTTGAAGCCTGCATTCTCTGGATGCGCAAACGCCACGGAGCGCAGGCGCGGCTGAGCGCGGTCGGGCACAGCTTCGGAGGCTACGCGGCAATCCTCGCGGAGCACGCGTCTAAGATCGACCGGCTACTGATGGTGGGCGCCCAGCACGCGCACTGGCCGGATTACGAAAAGAAGCAGAGGTTTAGCCTATTTATCAAGTGGCACGTCTGTATGCCGGTGATTTCCCGAGCACTGGGCTACTTTCCGGGAAAGAGGCTCGGATGGTTGGAGAATCTGCCACAAGGCGTCGCCCTCGACTGGGCGCGTGGAGCATCGGACTACTCGAAGACGATCGGCCCCGAGGGAGAAGCGATACTGCGCCGAAGCGCGCGGCTGACGCTTCCGGTATTGGCGGTGAATCCAACTGACGACCCATATGCCACACAAGCAGCGGTGCGAAGAACGCTGAACTATCTCCCGCAAGCCGAATGCGAGGAGATCTATCTGCACCCTCGGAACCTCGATGTAGATGAGATCGGGCACTTCGGGCTTTTCCACCAACGCTTCCAAAACACATTCTGGACAGCAGCGTTCGGCTGGCTAACTGGCCACGCGGAACCAGGCCTATTCCACCTTTCGAATCTCGACAGCCTCGTTGTCTGGTATGAAGAAGAGGAGCAGAAATGACTCGACTGATCATCCGCAAACATGCTCCGGAAGGGTACGCCGCGGTCTCCGCGCTCGATGGCTACCTCAAACGTAATGTCGACCCGCTGCTGCTCGACCTGGTGAAGCTCCGTGCCTCCCAATTGAATGGGTGCTCCTTCTGTGTGGATATGCACGCCACCGACCTCGAGAATCAGGGTGCACCTATCCGGAAGATCTTCGCAGTAAGCGTGTGGGAGGAAACCAGTTTCTTCGCGGAGGCGGAGCGAGCCGCGCTGGCGCTGACAGAGGAGATCACCCACATATCCAATGGTGTGGACGAGCGCGTCTGGGAAGAAGCCGCCTCGGTGTTCAGCCAGAGGGAGCTGTCGGACTTGGTGCTAGCGATCGGCACAATCAACCTTTGGAATCGCATCGGGGTCTCGACTCATCTTGCGCCGCCACCGTTAGGCAACTGACACGCTAGTTTCGGTGTACCGTCGACGTTCTCGGGCTCTGTGCGCGCCGTACCTCTCGCGAGGCGGCGTCCGAGCTCACACCGACGAGCATGTGCGCACCTTCCGGGTGAGGTGGCTGCACGGTTGGCCGCACGCTTCTGGGAGGAGCCCTGTGATGTCCGAGACCACTGATCTTGCCGAGGTTGCACGCGCGATTGCCGAACAGGCTGCGAGGCTTGATCGCGGGAAGAGCGTCGTGCGTGAGCATCCCGAGCAGGTCGCCGACGTGCTGGATCCTCTCATTCGCACGCTGGATTCTGTGGGTCGGGTGATCGATGCGGCCAGTACCGCGTTCCAGGAGCACGGCGCGACCGTGGTCACGATGGGCGGGAATCAGGCTCGTGGCTCCGCTCAGGCGATGCGTGCTGGCGGGCTGCTGAGCGCAGCGTCAGCCCAGGTGCAGAGCCTGCGGAACACGCTGATGGACGCGGGGGCTGAGTCGTCCCTGTTGGCGTGCCCCGAGCATGATCCGCTCGCCGCTGAAGAGCTCAGCAACTACCGGCGGTTCCTTGAACAGCGGGAACGCCAGCTCGACCCGGATGCCGTGTCGCAGCCGACAGCTCCCGATCCGCGATCGCACGGCCCGATCGACCGCTCCTAGCTTCCCAGCCAACCTGCTGGGCGGGTGCTCATGACGGTGTCGATCCGGGTGATGACAGCCGGTGACGGGTACCGGTACCTGTTGAACTCTGTCGTCGCCGGGGATGGTGATCGGGATGCGGTGTCGGCGTTGACGAGGTACTACCTTGAAGCAGGCACCCCGCCGGGTTCCTGGCTCGGGGCCGGCCTGCCCGGTCTCACCGGGAGCATCACCGCGGGAACTTTGGTGAGTGAGGAGCAGCTGCGGCGGCTCATGGGGTACGGGCAGGATCCCAACACTGGTGAGCAGTTGGGGCGCCCGTACCGGAAGTTCGGCACCGCCACCGAACGCGCAGAACGCCGCATCGCGCTGCTCCCTGACTCGCTGCCGCCGGGTGAGCGGGCGGTGCAGCGGGCGCTGATCGAGGCGGAGGAGGCGCAGAAGCCGACGAGTGCGCCGGTGGCGGGGTTCGATCTGACGTTCTCGGTGCCGAAGTCGGTCTCGACGCTGTGGGCCGTCGCCGACGGTGGCACGCAGGCACTGATCGCGCAGGCCCATCACGCGGCGATCCAGGACGTGATCATGGTGCTCGAGCGTGATGTCGCGATGACGCGGGTGGGGGCGAAAGGGCCGCGCGGCGCGGTCGCGCAGGTCGAGGTGCGGGGTGTGATCGCGACGGCCTACGATCACTACGATTCGCGGGCGTCCGACCCGCAGCTCCACACTCACGTCGTGGTCGCGAACCGTGTCCAGGCCGTCCAGGATGGGAAGTGGCGCACCCTCGATTCTCGTGCCCTGCATGCCGCGGTGACTGGGCTCTCGGAGCACTACAACGCTGTCCTGTCCGACCACCTCACCCAGATCCTCGGCGTCGGCTGGGAGGCCCGCGACCGCGGGACGGGCCGGTCGACCGCGTGGGAGATCGCCGGGGTGCCGCAGGAACTCATGGACGAGTTCTCCTCCCGCACAAGGGATATCGAGCGGGTCAAGGATCGCCTCGTCGCCGAATACGTCGAGAAGCATGGCAGGCAGCCGTCGGGGAAGCTGTTGTGGCAGTTCCGGCAGCAGGCCACCCTTGAGACCCGGCCCCCGAAACAGCACTACTCGTTGAGCGACCTCATCACCGGGTGGCGGGAGCGTGCCACCCGCATGCTCGGCGAAGACGCCCCGACCTGGGCGACCGCACTCCTTGCTGAGGCGGTTGGGGAGCCGTTGCTGCGCGCCGACGACATCCCGCTCGACGTGCTCGATCAGGTCGCCGAGGTCGTGGTGGAGCAGGTGGGTGATCGGGCGGCGACGTGGAAGCGGTGGAACCTGCACGCAGAAGCGGTACGGCAGACGATGGGACTCCGCTTCGCCCACACGACCGACCGCGACCAGATCCTCCAGCGCATCGTCGACGCCGCCGAGCACGCCTCGCTCCGCCTCACCCCGCCCGAGCTCTCCTCAAGCCCGCCGGTGTTCCGTCGCCTGGATGGGACGAGTGTGTTTCGTCCGAAGGGTGGGATCGTGTTCTCCTCGGAGCAGGTGCTCGCCGCCGAAGACCGCCTCCTCACCGCCTCCCACGCGAGGACGGCGCCGACCGTGCCGCTGGCGTGGGTCGAGGGCGCGGCGCGGGAGCGGAACCGGGACGGGCACACCCTGTCTGCGGATCAGGAGCAGGCGATCGCGAAGATCGGGGTCTCCGGCCGCGCCCTCGACGTGCTCGTCGGCCCCGCGGGAACGGGGAAGACGACGACGATGCGGGCGCTTCGGCGGGCATGGGAGCGCCGCTACGGGGCAGGGTCGGTGATCGGCCTCGCACCGTCGGCGGGTGCCGCGGACGTCCTCGCCGACGACTTGGAGATCGGTACGGAGAACACGGCGAAGTGGTTGCACGAGCACCGCCGCGGAACCTGGAACCTCACGGCCGGGCAGCTCGTGATCATCGACGAGGCGTCGCTCGCGGGCACGTTCGCGCTCGACGCGATCACCACCCACGCCCAGAGCGTCGGGGCGAAAGTGCTGCTCGTAGGAGATTGGGCGCAACTGGCCGCGGTGGATGCGGGCGGGGCGTTTGGGATGCTCGTCCGCGACCGCGGCGACGCCCCCGAGCTGGTGGATGTGCGCCGCTTCCGCAACGACTGGGAGAAGCACGCCTCCTTGCAGCTCCGGGTTGGGGACGCCGACGTCATCGACACCTACCTCGGGCACGGTCGGGTGGTGCCGGGTGGGTATGACGAGATCCTCGAAGCCGCCTACCAAGCGTGGCGGGCAGATCAAGAGGCCGGGAAGACGACGGTGCTGATCGCTGAAACCCTCGACACGGTCTCCGAGCTCAACACCCGCGCCCGCACCGACCGCATCCTCGCCGGCCATGTTGCGCTCGACGGGGTGCGCCTCCACGACGGCAACGAAGCCTCCCGCGGCGACCTCATCATCACGCGCCGGAACGATCGCCGCCTCACCTTGGGGCGGGGGTGGGTGAAGAACGGTGACCGGTGGGAAGTCGCCCGCGCGAACGAAGACGGATCCTTGACGGTGCGGCGGGCGAAATCTCGGTGGCGCACCACGATCACGCTGCCCGCCGCCTACGTCGCCGAGCACGTCGAGCTCGGGTACGCCGTCACCGCGCACCGCGCCCAGGGCTCCACCGTCGACACCGCGCACGCGATCGTCCACTCACCCGAGGTCACGAGGGAGTCGCTGTATGTCGCGATGACGCGGGGTCGCGAATCCAACAGTGTCTATGTCGCGACCGATCAGCATCACCTCGAAGAGCACCAGCACCGCCAGGATCTGCAGCACACCGCCCGCAGTATCCTCTACGGCATCCTCCAGCACCCCGGCGCCGAGCTCTCCGCCCACGACACCATCACCGTCGAACAAGACATGTGGGGGTCGCTCGAGCAGCTCGCCGCCGAATACGACACCATCGCCCAGGCCGCCGGGCAACAACGGTGGATCCGGCTCCTCGAAACCGGCGGCCTCAGCCCGGAGGCGATCGATGAGCTCGTGGAGACGGACGCGTTCGGGATCCTCACGACCGAGCTGCGCAGGCTCGAAGCCGACGGCCATCACATCGACGACCTCCTGCCGCGCATCATCCACGCCGGGGGCCTCGAAGATGTGCAGGATCTCGGATCGCTGCTGCGCTACCGACTTCACCGCATCACCACCACCTACCCGCCCTCAACCCGCCGCGCGACCGGACGCATCGCCGGCCTCGTGCCCCGCGCCACCGGAATCACCGACCCCGACATGCGCCAGGCGCTTCAGGAGCGGGAGGAGCTCATGGAGCAGCGCCTCGACGCCCTCACACAGCAGCACCTCATCCTGCCGCCCTCCTGGGCAGCAGGGCTGGACGGGCTCACGCCGGAGGCCCGGGCGGTGGTGGTGCGGGCGGTCGCCGCGTACCGGGATCGGTGGGGCGTCACCGCGTCGAGCCCGCTCGGAACGATCCCGCTCGACGACGCGCAACGCATCGACTACGAACGCGTCCGAGCTCGACTCTCTGCGACGACCTCACAGGACGATGAGCCCGCCACGACGATGCGTCCGGCGAGCTTGAGTTCGCAGCGTCAGCTCTGAACGACCTCGTCTTACATGAGCCGGTCGACGGCGAGCCATGCGATGGCAGCAGGAGGGGCGAATGCGACCAGCATGATGACAGAGAGACGTAGTGTGCGCGGCCAACTGTCGAGCGCCGAGCGCACTGTCTTCCACCCGGCGTCGCTGAACCTGGGTCTGATCATCCGTACCACCTCCTTCTGGTTTCGCATGTGCCTTGCCGCCTTCTCCTACTTGCTCTTCTTCCGCTGTTTGGTGGGCTTCATTCGAACCTTCGGCGCAGCCGCCTTCTTGCGCTCGCGCGC
This sequence comes from Leucobacter chromiisoli, assembly GCF_016522505.1. GTDB lineage: Bacteria > Actinomycetota > Actinomycetes > Actinomycetales > Microbacteriaceae > Leucobacter > Leucobacter chromiisoli. Next base: position 30,162 of record NZ_JAEHOH010000024.1, read on the forward strand.
CTGGGCTTCTTTCTGCGCGGTCTTCTGCCGTGCCGCCCGGGCCGTATAGCTGAACTCGCCGGTCAGGGAGTAGTAGGTCCTTACGGTCTTGCCCGTGGGGGAAAGAGGAGCTTTGACGGTCTCCTCTCGTGACATCAAGAGTCCGCGGTCTCTGAGCTCACTTACGCCGGTCTGTACTGATCTGGCTTTCAGGCCGTACCAGTCGTCCATGCGGTTGTAGGTGAACCAGCACTAATCCTGGTAGCTGGTTTCTTTCGCCACGACGAGCAGCACCGCGAGAGCAGGCAGGGACAGCTTCGCGAAGAGCTCCTGTGTCCAAAACTCATCGGGCAGAACGAAGTAGGTGTTCCAGCGGTCCTTCCGTCCGCCTGGAGCGGTATAGGCCTCTGCACCGTCTTCTCGTCGAGGAACGACGCGAACCAGACGGTCGTCACGCTTCCGCTCTTCGATCAGCCCGAGTTCCTCGAGTCTCTTCCACGATCGGGACAGGGTGGAGGGTGACCACGTGACGCCGTCTTTCGAGGTCAGCGCGCGAATCCAGGTCGCAGCCGCTAGTGGCTCCTGGTTCTCCTCGAGCCAGTTCCAGCAGGACACCAGCAGCAGGTACAGCAGCAGTTCCCGGTGGCGACGCCCCGTCACCATCCGTGCGAGTGTGCTCGCGCGAGATTGCCCCTCCTCGGGAAGCTGCACGAGGATATGCCGGAACTGGGCATACCCACGTCCCGAGAGCTTGGTCATGTACTCCCGAGTTTCGGCAGGTGTGGCCGCATCCGACTTACCACCTGATGCGGGCGTTGTGCTGGTCATGGCTCCATGAAATCACAACTGGCACCCGCAACCATTTCAGTCAGTATCCGGCCGATTGTCAGTTCGTGCGAGGTTATGCGACACCACCTTGCGACACTTCTCTGCGACATCAAGATGCAATGCCCTGCAATACCCGCTAGTAGCCGATCGGCAGGCACGGCTCGATCGACGCACAGGGGGAGGGCTGTCGATCAGGATCTCGCTCCGCTTCCTTTTCACGTCTGCTCTCGGCGTGTTGAGTCCACAGACCGACCGCTCGGTCCCGATGTCACTACTGAGCGCAAGAGCTCGCAACACCTACCGGATCGATGGGGTCAGACGTAGAATCGGGAACAGGCAGGAAGAACCACGCGCCGAACCCGTCGTTAGCGGGCGAAGCAGACCGCTCGCCACCACGCGGGCACTCACCACACAGGTCCAGCCGCACCGACATAGCTCCCGTGTGAAAGTGAGTCCCCGCCATGATGCTCTTCCATCGACTCTGGGACGACAGCATCCGCACCGGTAGATTCCTGCGCCGCTGGATGCCCACGAACATCCTCCTCGACAAGATCCGCACCCGCCGAGGCCTGAAATGGGGCATCCTCGCAATGCTCATCCTCGGCGGCGGATACATCTTCGCGGCCGCGATGTGCGTCACCCTTGTTCGGCACGACTGGCACGAAAGCCTCTACCTGTTGTTCGCCCTGTTGCTCTGGAACGGGTTCAAGTTCCTCTGGATCGGCCCGACCAGCCTCGCCCTCTTCACCAGGGAGCGCCTCCGCGAACGACGTGCTTCGGCCTCCGTGCAGCGAGTAGGGAACTCGGCGACGAGTGGATCTTCTCCAGACTTGAAGGATGCATCCTTCACAACTCGATAAAGTCAGCAAAGCTACCTCGCTACGCCACCACGTCCCGAGCGTGGAGGTGGCATCTCGTGGCTAGACCTCGCACCCCGATCGGCACCTTCGGCGTCATCGCGACCTCTCGCACCGCCCAGAATCGATACGTCGTCCGCACGAGATACCGCGACTGGGACGGCAAGAGCCGCCACGTCCAAGTCACCGCGGACACCCGCGCTGAAGCCGAACGCGCCCTGAAGAAGAAGCTCGCCGAGCGAGACCTCTTCCAACCAGGCTTCTCCGGCATGACCGCAGACAGCCCGTTCCCCGCACTCGTCTCCTACTGGTTGGAAGACATGGAGCTAGAGGATCGACTCTCCCGAACCACCCGGCTCCTGTATGAGCGGAACATGCGAACCCTCGTCCTCCCGTTCTTCAAGGACGTCACGCTCAGGGAGATCGGGGTCGCGCGCTGCGACTACTTCCTCAAGCAGCTCGCGAAGCAGAGCTACAACCGTGCCCGACAAGCGCGTGTCGTCCTGCGCCTCGCCCTCGCTCTCGCGGTCCGGCATGAGATCCTGCCGCGCAATCCGATGGATCACGTCTCGCGCCTCCGCCGTCCAGCGCGAACCCCGGACGTCTACTCGTGGGAAGAGATCGCAGCAATCCGGTCCGGTATCAGGACGTGGGAGCAGCGGGAGGTCACGGCCGGCCCTCGACCCGATGGGCAACTCGGTCAGATTGTGGAGGTGCTCCTCGGCACCTCTGCTCGTATCGGTGAGGTGCTCGCGATCCGTCTCGGGGATCTTGATCTCGACGCGCCGATCCCTGCAGTGCGGATCTGCGGCACGATCATCAGCAGGAAGGCGGAGCCCACTCATCGGCAGGACCATCCGAAGACAGCCCGCTCGGTGCGTCGAGTCGCCCTTCCGGGCTTCGCGCTCCGCGCAGTCCGGGCAAGGCTGGAACGGATCCGGTTCACCCACCCGGACGCACTGCTGTTCTCGACCCGTATCGGTACCCCGCACACGACGAACAACGTCCGGAGGCAGCTCCGCGACGTCATGGATCGAGCAGGTGTCCCCGACGTCACGCCGCATCGGTTCCGCCGCACCGCGGCCACCGCGATCAACGAGATCGGGGGGCTCCAGCTCGCATCCGAGCTGCTTGGGCACAGCGATCCCGCGATCACGCGAGAACACTACATACGCCGCAACGAGACCGTGAACCCAGCGACTGCTGGGTACCTGGAGCAGGCGTTCGGGCAGGCAGGATGAATGGGTACATCCTGCCTGCCGATCAACGACGGGGCCGCGACCCCATTCGTATCGCCGGTGGGGGTGGTTGACGTTAAGCTGGCCATACACCCCAAACCTGGAGCTTACGAGAAGATGTCGGACGAAAAGACGGTACTTACCGCTGAGGAAGCTGCTGCGCTCCTGCGCGTGAGTAGTAAGACTGTGCTTTCGCTGGCACGCTCCGGAGCTCTGCCCGGCGAGAAGGTCGGTCGGGCCTGGAGGTTCCTACGCAAGGATGTCCTGGCGTATGTCGGCGGAACACTTGAGCGTGGGGTGCGTCGATGAACTCATTGGCGACGCTTCCCGCCGACGACCTATCTCAACGGCTTGAGGAACGGCTGAACAGTCACGTAGATGACGACCCGGATTTTTGGTCGTTCAATGAACTGCGGAGTCGTTCAGGGAATCATGCTCTTTTTCAGTATCCAGCCATGATGGTGCCCGAGCTCCAAGGCGTTCTTCTTGACGACCTGACTGCTGTCGACCCGAACGTTTCGCTCGTTTATGATCCCTTCGCGGGCTCTGGAACTGTGATGCTCGAGAGCCTCTACCGAAACCTAGATTTTCACGGCAGTGACATTAATCCGCTCGCCATCTTGCTCTGCCAGGTCAAGGCAACACCGCCTAGCTTCGAGGATCTCAAAGCTGCTACCTCTGAAGTTGTAGCGGATGCAGAAACTCTGACCAACCTACCTGCACATGAATTCCCCGGGGTTGAGAAATGGTTCAAGCCGGAAATCCGTCTAGGACTGACACAGCTTCGCACCGCGATCCAGAAGACCGGGGACATCACCACCCGTCGTTTCCTCTGGATCTGCATGGCAGAGACCATCAGGCTTGTATCGAACTCTCGAATCTCGACTTTCAAGCTGCACGTCTACCCTCCTGACGAGGTTCAACGCCGTGGAAGCGACGCACTCAAAGCATTCGAGTCCGTCGCGCTTCAGAATGCAGATCGACTCAAGCTTCACTGGAGTCGTATGGCAGACGCGTCAGCATCCCAAAGAACTCCAACTGCGCTACTGCTCCCCGGGTCCGTCGTAAACCGTTGGGTTGCACCGAGGCAGGCCGACGCGCTTATGACCTCGCCGCCTTACGGGGACAACAAGACCACTGTTCCTTATGGGCAGCACAGCTATCTTCCCTTGTGTTGGATTGACACAGACGACATTCCTGGCGGATTCGATCGGTCTCTGCTTGAGAGTACGTCGAAGATTGACAGCGTTAGTCTCGGCGGATCGATCAAGGATGCAGAAAAGTCCCGTGCTGATCTAGTTGCCCATTCAGACGCGCTTGGTAGCTTCTTGGGTCTCATCGATGATGCGCCGCCTCTGCGAAAGAAGGTGCTGTCGTTTGTTCGAGATTATCGAGATGCATTGCAATCTCTGCGACCTCGACTGCGGGACGGCGCTTTTTGCTTCTTCACCTTAGGTGAGCGTCGCGTCGGAGGGCAGACCTTTCCGCTCGTCGACATCACCAAGGACTTGCTCGTCGCAAACGGGCACGAAATGGTCACTACGATCGAGCGGATTCTCCCGGGCTCTCGGAAGCGCATGGCTGCCAAGAACCGGCAGGGAACAACAATGGCTCAGGAGTGGATCGTGGTCACGCGTTCCCGGGCCGCAAAGCCGGGAGGTTCGTCGTAATGCCCCAGGGGACGGACGACGGCCAGCAGGAACAAACTGTAATGCACTTCGAAGTGCACCCATCAGTTCTATTCAAGCTCGGTGAGGATCTCATCACGGATGATGCTCAGGCACTAGTCGAGCTCATCAAGAACTCATATGATGCCGACGCGAAGGTTGTCCGTGTCGACATCGACACCGAAGGCTGGTATTCCCGGCAGACAGGTGAGCCTGTAGAGGAACCGAACAAACCGGATCCTGAAGTCGTCAGGGGGCGGCTTTCCGTGACGGACGACGGCACCGGCATGTCGCTCGAAGCCATCCGGTCCGGGTGGCTCACGGTTTCCTACAGCAAAAAACGTGAGATGAAGGCGTCTGGCCAGCAGACACCAGGAAAGCGCACCCCTTTGGGAGACAAAGGCCTGGGGCGCCTCGGCGTGCAACGCCTTGGCGCATTGGTCGTACTCACCAGCGTCCCACTCGATTCCGACGAGGAGCAAGCTCAGAACAAGGTCGGTACACTCCGCAACAGCGTCATCATTGACTGGTCGCAGTTTGCCGCCGCGGGAACTCTGCGTGCAGTCTCGCTAGACGTCACAACGTCCACCATTGAGGCGACGAAGACCGGAACAACCGTAAGTGTCCTCGGCCTTCATAACATGGGCTACTGGGAAGGGCGAGGAGAACTCGATCTCCAAAAAGAGCTGACCTCGATCCTGTCACCGTACGAGAGTGCCGCCGGTATCCGCTTCTTCATCAAGGTCAACGGCACCGAGATCGATATGAGGAGTGAAGCAAGGAGAGTTCTCGACGCGGCTCCTACCACTTTCAGGTTCACCTATGCGGACCGCATCCTCGAAGTGACAAGCTCCACATCGCATTCGATCTTGCGCGGCAGGAATCCAGAGGAACGCGCTGCATACAATCAGCTGATAGTTCCCGACGGAGGGTTTCGCTTCGTTGAATGGCTTCTGAGTAAGCACCCGTCTCGCGCAGCAGAGCTTGGTGCTGAGAGCGGTGATGATCGATACTTCTTGCGGTTCAAGAAGCAGGTGTCACTCGACGATGCCGTCAGCGTGAAAGTCTCATACAGCGACCCTGGGCGATTTTCGGGAGAGATTAGCTCTCTTAGCTTTGACCAGAACGATGAATCTGCGTTTGATAAAGCTTCCGACCTGCGGGAATTCGCAGAAGGCATCGTCGGTATACGCGTATTCCGCGACGGGTTCGGCATTCGGCTCGGTGAGGACTGGCTGGGCCTTTCTAAGCAGCAGACGACGGGAAGCTCCTGGTATGGCCTCAGACCGCAGAACTCGGCTGGGTATGTGAATCTGACTGCCGCTGAGAATGCTTCCCTCGAAGAAACCTCTAGTCGTGAGTCGTTCCGCGAAACGTCCGCCTGGCAAGGATTCTTTGGGTTGATGCAGCAGATAGTTGCGTTCGCACGAATCAGCCAAGAGTTTGTTCGGCGTAACTGGGTGATTTACCGACGCGAGAATCTCAGCCCCACTCAGCTCGATGAGACCGCAACGCCTGCTGAGATCACAAGACACATCAACAGTCAGCTACGTGAAGCGAACTCTGCGAGCATCCGTTCCAGAGAGGCCCGCGAGAAACTCAAGTCGCTTGATAAGACGGTTTCCGAGCTGAAGTCGTCCAAGGAAGACTCGTCTCGAGCGATCTGGACCGACCCCGCACTTCAGGCGGCCATCGATGCGGCCGCTAGTGATATCCGGGCAGTCGAAGCCGAACTCTCTACGCTCCTTGACGAGCTCGACCGGGTATTCAAAGTTGTCGTGGAGATTCGAGGCTCTGCGGATCTGCTCCAGGAGAAGATCAACGTAACCGAAGAACGAATCGGGCGCGCTTGGGAATCTGTTGCACTTGGCCTCAGTGCCGAGCTGCTCGCCCACGAGGTGGATCACATTGCCGAGCGTCTCCGCGGTCGCAGTCATCAGAATCTCGACTACCTCAAGAAACAAGTGCCGGCGGATGCAAGGTCACTCGCTTTTGCCGAGCATGTCAGGTCTTCATCGGCGGAGCTTCTGCGCCAAGTGTCCCGATTGAATCCTGCCCTGAGGTTCCGGCGAGACAGGAAGACTAGCTCCAAGATCTCCACGCTGCTGGCTACTGCTATTGAATACCACCGGGTACGTCTCGAAGTTGACAACATAAACGTCAGCGCCGTGATCGAGAAGGACTTCGACGTGATAATCAATGAAGGCAAGTTCTCTCAGATTATCGACAACCTGGTTCTTAACAGCGAGTACTGGATCCGTCGCCATCTACAGCAAGGGAGGATCGACGAAGGCAAGATCGTCCTGACGATCGACAGCCCCCGACTCATGGTCCGCGACAATGGTCCGGGAATCCCACCGGCCGTGCAGGACTCACTCTTTGACGCCTTCGTTACGACGAAGCCAGAGGAGCAAGGGCGGGGTCTCGGGCTGTTCGTGGTCACTCAACTCCTTGATTCAGAGGGCGCCTCTATCCGTCTCGGCGATCATAAGAACGAGTCGGGTCGTCCGGACACATTCGAACTCGACCTGCGGGGGATGATGCCCCCGGCTAACACGCATGGTTGATCACGGTACGCCACGGACTGCAGACGCCGCAGCACGGATGGCAGAACTACTAGCGGCTCTCTCAATCGAGACCGTGATTAGCGTCGATGATTCACATGCCCTCGGCTCGGCTGAAGGAAGCGCGGCGGAGGTAACAGAAGAGGTCGTCTCTTCGCCAGACCTACTTACTGTCGTCCTCGAGTCGCTAAGCGGCGTGGATCAGATGCTCGGATTCGAGTACGTAGACCCCGAGAACGAGTCCGCGGTCAACGATTTTCTCACTGAAAACTGGAGCTCCTTGACCAGGGAGACTCAGACCGAGTTGCTTACCGCTGCGCGGACACGACGCAGAGATCGAGAGGCCGAGCTCGGTGATGCCGACACAGTTACTGACTTGACCGCCCCAAAGCGCTTGGAAGACATCGTCGGCGAAAGCGCCAAGTTTGTTCAGGTGTCGTTGGCCGAGTGGAGATCTAACTGGTCAACCTTGGTGCAAGGCCCCGGCCAGGTTCTGGTTCTGATCGACCGTAGCTTCATCAACGAAGAAGGCGGGAACGAAACGACTGGTGAAGAGCTCCTCCGTGACCTTCTTCAGCAGGGGCTCGATCACGTCCGAGCGGGATTGCTCACCTTCACCGCTACAACAGAGGACGACGAGATTCGGATTACGCGTGAGCTGCGTGAGAAGCACCAAGCGCACGCCGACAAGATCGTGGCGATCGGCAAGTTTCGCCTAACAGAACCTGCTGAGTTCCCTGCGGCGATCCGGATGCTGCTCCTGGTCGCCGAGATCACCGCCTACCGCGAACTCGCAAAGACCGCATTTCAACAGGCCCACAGCGCGGTAGAAACGCATCTAGACGCTCTGCATGACTACACCCTGATAGGTGCCATCGCCGCGGCTCAGCAAGAAGGAACCTTCGAACTAGAGCACCCGCTTCGGCTCGCTCAGCAGGTCTATCAACAGGAGCTAGCGAACGCGGTGCGAAATAGCGAGATCTCTTCTCGGGTACTTCCTCGTTTCCGGGAAGGTTCGGTTGGCGTGTTTGTGAATGCGAGTGCGGCCGGGGAACAGATCCGAGAAGTACTGCGCGCGGACGTCTTCGTGCCAGGAACATACATCAATACTCTGGGGCTTCCTGTTGAGATTGGCGATGTCTTTCGAGTTGAGTCGGTCTATCCGGACAGCAAGACGAGAACGAAGGGTGACCCGCGATACTACGTTCTCTTGGCGCAGGCATGCGATATGTCAATTAGAAGCAATGGTGAGCGTTCGAACAATCTGGTAGACGTTCTGTTGCAGAGGTTGGAGACGATCGATGAGGAAGAACTACAGCAGGTTTTGCGGCAGCAACCAGTAGATACCCGGCGGCTCCAGCGTTTGATGAAGAAGCGTGAGCGGATGCATGTTCTAGGAGAGCTCGAAGAAACCAGCAACCAGAAGTGGGGTGTCAACTTTGCTCAGTCGATCGTCGTGCCCACCATTGCGATCGATGCGACTGTATTTCAGGCAGATGGATCCGCTCTGATCGAACCGGACTCTGATGAGCCCCGCCCAATGGCTTCCGGGTGGTTGAAGCGTCACGACCTCATCAAGAAGGCTGCACGGAGGATGGTCGCGGATTACGAAAAGGCCGAGCAAGCGGTTAAGAAGGTTAGTGGGAAGGAAGAACTCCTGCTGCGCTTAGGTGCTTCCCTTGCGACTGCAACTCTTGATCAGAATCGCGGAGTTACCGCTGTCATAGATTCCTCTGTCGGGACGGTGCGCTACGGGCTTCAACGCGTTAGCCGTATCCGGTCGGATATTGCCGTGAATATCGCCTCTCTCGCATCTAGCTATAACTCAAGGCCTGCTTTTGATGCGGCGCCTGTCACCGATTCCATCGGTTGACCTGTAATTTCGAGAGGCTGAGGGTTTGAAGAAGCAGAGACTGGTGTTGATGCTTTGACTGGCAAGGGGCGCCGACTGCTGGTTGCTGTGCTTTTGAACCCGCCGAAGGGTGGAGGGGAACGCACGATAGCGCATTTGCAAGTTGTAAGGGAATGCTTGAACTGCGATGTGGTGCAGATTGTGAATCTCTACCCCCATGCGACCAAGGATTTGGCTGGCCTGGGGCGGGTAGCCGGTGACACGAAGGACTGGATTGAGCAACGTCGCGTGATTTCAACGGCCCTTCGGCAAGCAGACGAAGTACTGCTTGGCTGGGGCGTGAGCCTGCCGACGGGTCCTGCGCGTGCGCGGATGATCGCACAGATTAGCTGGGCCGTTGACCAACTTCAATCGCTGGGAGTTGTGCCCTGGGTGGTCGGAGACGGCCCGAGGCATCCGTCGCGTTGGCACCAGTACGTTAGCGATCGTCACGGTCGCACGTCCGGGGGCTCGCTAGCCGAGCGTATTCGGGACAGCGTGGTTCAATTAAAGCTACCGTTGGTTTGATGAGGCGAAGCATGGAGCCTCCGGCCTCCAACTGACATCGGGACAAAACCGGGACCAGAATCATGCAATCGATGCAACCCTCGACATGAAATGGCCTGGTTTGACGGGCAGAGACACCCGGAAGATCAACGAATCGGCTCAAGCGGGATACCTGGGGGTCAAGGGGTCGCAGGTTCAAATCCTGTCAGCCCGACCGTTGTGATGTCTCAGGACATCACGGACAGGTGAACCCACGGAAACGTGGGTTCACCTGTTTTTGCTTTGGTAGTCCTTCCGGGTATCGATCGTGAACTCGGCGAGGACTTCCCCGGTGTGGGTGATCACGGTCGCGGCATGGTTGTGGACCAGGCAGATGATCTCGGTGCGGGCATGGGGTTGGCCGACGCCGAGGTGGCGCAGTTTCCCGGCGTAGCGGAGCGTGATGGATCCTGCCGCGTCGACGATGTCGTATCTCACCTGCCACACCCCGGGATCCTCCGGGGTTGCGGGTGCGGCTTTCGGGATCAGCTCGTACGCGAAGCCGGGAGTCTTCCGGCCGAGTGCGCGGTGGGGTCGGTCCTGGTTGTAGAACTGCCGGAACTGGTCAAGGGTCTCCTGCAACTCCGTCATGGTGCGGGTGGGGTGGTGGGCGAGGTACTTCTTCAGGGTTTGCCAGAACCGTTCGATCTTGCCTTGCGTGGTCGGTTTGTAGGGGCGCCCGTTCTTCTGCGTGCGGGCCTGCTGAGGGTTTAGTTGAGTCCGGGGTTTGTACCGCCAGACTGACGGCATCCATCATTATGATCTCGAACTCGACCGGTGTGAGCTTTCCCAGCCGGCGCTGACGACGTTTCCGGTGATACTTCCCCTCGATCCACGACACGATCGCGAGCCGCAGCTCTTGCCGGGTAGCCCACGACTTCCGATCGAGCACGTTCTTCTGCAACAGGCTGATGAAACCCTCCATCGCCGCGTTATCCCCGCACGCACCCACACGCCCCATCGACCCCGCAGACCATGCACCTTGAGAGCGCGTGGAAGCTCCGGGATCGAAACTGGCTCCCGCGATCCGAATGCACGATCGCTCCTGCAGGATTCCCGCGCTGCAACACGGCATTCTCCAGCGCGCGAACCGCAAGAGAAGCCTTCATTCGCTTGTCGATTGCGTACCCCACAATCCGGTTCGAGCACATGTCCTTGAACGCGCACAAGTAGAGCTTGCCCTCACCGGTCCAGTGCACGGTGATATCGACCAGCCACTTCTCGTTGAGTTGCTCGGCAGCGAACTCGCGCTGCACCAGATCATCTCCAACGGGAGCACCTGCACGTTGGTACCGGCGCTTGCGCTTTGAGATCATGGACTGCAGGCCCGCGGCTTTGCACAGCCGCCACACCCGCCGCTCGCTGATCTCATACCCGAGGTCGTGGAGATCATCAGCAAGGACCCGGTACCCGCCCTCGGGATCATCGGCATGGAGACCGCGGAGCACACTGATGAGATGTGCCTCCTTGATCTCGCGCGCGGATCGGGGTCGGCGCAACCAGCGGTAGTAACCCTGCTGACTGAACCCGAGGACCCGGCACGTCACCGCGACCGGCACCCTGACCCGGGTGCCGGCCTTGGCAAGCTCTTGGACGAGCGGGTAGATCATTTTGGGGGCGTGATATGCACCTGCGACAGATACGCCGCCGCACGACGCAGGACCTCGTTCTCCATCTCGAGTTCCCGGATGCGTTTCAACGCGGCGGACATCTCGCGCCGCTCATCGGGATCCGTTGGCGGGGTGATCCCGTGGGACTGGAACCTCTCATCACGTACCCACGCTTGGATCGCTGATCTGGAGATCCCGAGGTCTCTCGCGACTTGTTTCTGCGCGACCCCTGGTTCCACGAGCGCGACCGCATCACGTTTGAACTCGTCGCTGTAGTTCTTGATGGGCATGGCACTTATCCTTCCAGCACCGCGTAACAAGCGATGCAGTCAAGGACTCAACCAAACCCTCAGCAGACCCTAGCGCTTGTGGAGTTGATGGATCCAGGATCTTGAGATTCCGTAGGTGCGTGCGGCTTCGCGGTAGGACAGGCCTTGGTGCGTGATCGCGGTGATGATGAGTTGGTTGCGGTGCACTGTCCATGATGTCGTGAGACATCAAGTGGTTCGGTGGTGAGGTGTCCGGGATGTCGTGAGACATGCGTCCGGTATGTGCTGAAACCACACACTGTCAGCCCGACCGAGAGGTCCCGGAAACTCAAGGGTTTCCGGGACTTTTTCTGTAGGTGGATGTGATCCGGTCATCGAAAACCCATCACTTTGACGCCCTCACGGCCGTCTGGGGACGCCGCGCTCCGGCAGGGGAGCGACCGTGCCGGTTGCTCCCGGTTCGTGGGTGGGAGCAGGACGCACCTGTTCGGCATGGACACCGAACACAGCCCGACCGGCAACCCCTGGGGCCTGGAGCCGCTGCTCGATGTCGGCGAGCTCGCTGCCTATCTGGGTGTGCCCGTCTCCACCGTCTACGACTGGCGCACCCGCGGCCTCGGTCCGCGAGCGTATCGCTTCGGGAAGCATCTGAAGTTCGCGCTCTCCGACGTGCGGATCTGGATCGAGCAGCAACGCGACCCCGAGCCGCCAGCACCGGCGGACGGGCGGTGACCCGATGAGCCGCCAGCGCCTGACCATCGGCACCTTCGGGGAGATCGGCCACCTCGCGAGCCCCAGCGGGCGGGTCGTCGCGCGCGCCCGCTACCGCGACTGGGACGGCAAGACTCGGCTCGTCCAAGCCACCGGTGATACGCGGAAGTCCGCGGAGCGGGCGTTGAAGGCGAAACTCGCCAACCGGAGCCTGTTCCAGCCGTCGTCCTCGGCGCTCACCCCGGACAGCTCCTTCCCGGACCTGGTCGCGTACTGGCTCGAGGACCTCGAGCTCGAAGACCGGCTCTCCAAGCGAACCCTGCAGCTGTACGAGCGGAACATGCAGACCCTCGTCATGCCCGCCTTCGGGAACCTGACCCTGCGGGAGATCGGCGTCGCCCGCTGCGACCACTTCCTCAAACAGCTCGCGAAGCAGAGCTACAACCGCGCCAAGCAGGCCCGCGTCGTGCTCCGACTCGCACTCGGCCTCGCCGTCAGACATGAGGTGCTGCCGCGCAACCCGATGGACCACGTCTCTCGGTTGCACCGGCCGGCATCGACCCCCAACGCGCTGACACCGGCGGAGGTGAACGCGATCCGTGCTGCGATCGCGTTCTGGGAGGCCGGACGCTCGATCTCCGGGCCGAAGCCCGACGGACAGCTCGGCGCGATCGTCGAGGTCATGCTCGGCACCTCCGCCCGCATCGGCGAGGTCCTCGCCATCCGACGCCGCGACATCGACGTCACCAGCCCGACCCCATCCATCCGGATCACCGGCACGATCGTCAGCCACCGCGGCGAGCCGACCATACGACAGGACCACCCGAAGACAGCGAAGTCCAGGCGTACGGTCGCGATCCCGTCGTTCACCGCAGAAGCTGTGAGGCGCCGCATGACACGGCTGGAAGACTCGTCGCTCGACGCCCTGCTGTTCTGCAGCCGCGAGGGAACGCCGCTGACGACGAACAACGTGCGCCGCCAGCTCCGACATGTGCTCGACCTGGTGGGAATCACCGGGATCACGCCGCACATGTTCCGCCGCACGGTCGTGACCGCGATCAACGAGCAGGGCGGCGTCGAACTCGCTGCCGAACTGCTCGGCCACACGGACCCGAAGATCACGATCCAGCACTACATCCGCCGCAACGAGATGGTGAACCCCGCGACCGCCGAGATGTTGGATCGTGTCTTCTCAAAGGAAGAATGAGGAATGCTCTCCACCGCGGGGGACTGTCTGATTAACGGTGGATCTGGTCGGGCCTGACCGAAAGGAAGGGCGATGACCGATGTCATCGAGATGATCGATCCTGTGACGGGAGAGATCTTGGATGAGCAGCAGCTCGCGGAGCAGTT
>NZ_JAEHOH010000025.1 GCF_016522505.1 Leucobacter chromiisoli
CCCTTCTGCGTTTCCGCGACCCCGAACGGTCGACTGTAAAGATTATTGGATTAATAGTCGACTTTTTGGTCGAAATGAACTTATGATGAGCGCAGTCGCACGGCCGCGACCCGCCCCGTGTCGAACGGGCTCACGGACATGGCGGTCCGGAGCGTCGTATCGATCTGAACGAAGGAACCCGATGGCATATCACAACCAACCGGAGATCGCGAAGCTCGGAGCAGCGCATCTCTTCACGCCCGATCTCGAGAAGTCGCTCTGGTTCTTCCACGACGTCATCGGCCTCGAGATCGTCGCCCGCACCGAGACCAAGGTGTATCTGCGCGCCGCCATGGAGCGCGAGCACCACAGCCTCGTGCTCGAAGCGGGAGAGCGGTCGCGTCTCGACCACGTCTCGTGGCGGGTGCGCCGCCCCGAGGACCTCGACAAGTTCTACACGCAGCTCACCGAGAACGGCACCGAGGTGGCCGTGCAGGCCCCCGACGCCGAGGACGGGTACGGAGAGTCGCTCCGCCTGCAGATGCCCTCGGGGCACAAGCTCCGCCTCTACTGGGACGTCGAGAAGCCCGCCGTCGCCGAGGCCGACCGCTCCGTGCTGCTCAACCAGCGCTACAAGTCCTGGAATCGCGGTATCGGCGTGCGTCGCATCGACCACGTCAACCTGTGGAGCACCCACGAGCCGGAGCCCGTGCACCAGTGGCTCACCGACAACCTCGGATTCAAGCTGCGCGAGTACGTCCAGACCCCGCACGGCCGCATCGGCGGCTGGATGAGCGTCACGCCGCTCGTGCACGACATCGCGGTGATGAAGGCCGGTCCGCACGAGACGACTCCGGCCCGCATGCACCACCTCGCGTTCTGGCTCGACAACGCCGCAGACGTGCTGCGGGCCGCCGACATCCTGGTCGAGGCTGGGATCAAGCCCGATCAGGGCCCGGGCAAGCACGGCGTGAGCCAGGCCTTCTTCCTCTACGTGCGCGATCCCGGCTCCGGGCACCGCGTCGAGATATTCAGCAACGGCTACCTCATCTTCGACCCCGATTGGGAGCCGGTCGAGTGGGGCGTGGACGACATCGCGACGGCGCTCGCCATGTGGGGGCCGACCGACTACATCCCGCACACCGACGACCACGTCATGAACACCACGACGGAGGCGTGACCATGGAGAGTTTCACGACCGAGCGCATCGAGACCGACGGGTACACGACGGAGTACCTCGATTCGCGCGGAGACGGCGATGCCGTCCTGCTGCTGCACGGCGGAGGGCCGGGCGCGAACGCGGCGACCAACTGGCGGGGCTTCATCCCCGGTCTGGCGGACCGCCACCGGGCGATCGCCCCCGACATCCTCGGCTACGGCAACACGGATCATCCCGAGGACGGACCGCCCACGCTGATCGGATGGATGCGCGCGCGTGTGCGGCAGGTCATCTCGCTGCTCGACGCGCTCGGCATCGAGCAGGCGCACGTGATCGGCAACTCCATGGGCGGGGCGCTGGCCATGTGGCTCACCGAGGCTCACCCCGAGCGGGTGAAGAGCCTCGTGCTCATGGGGAGCGCCGGCGGCCACATGGCCGCACCCACGCAAGAGGTCATTCGCATGGCCACGTACTACAAGGATCCGTCGAAGGAAGGCCTCAAAGCCCTCACCCGATGGTTCGTGTACGACGAGAGCGACCTCGGCGCCGACCTCGACTCCATCGTCGAGGACCGCTTCATCGAGCTCAGCAGGCCCGAGGTGCGCCGCTCCTACACGCGGTTCTTCAACCCGCCGGTGTCCCTGCCGTCCGAGATGACGGTGCCGCAGTCCTCGCTGCGTCGCATCCAGCAGCGCACGCTGCTCGTGCATGGGCGAGAGGACCGCTTCGTGACGCCGGACTCTTCGGTGTATCTGAACCAGCACATCCCGAACTCCCAACTGCACATCTTCGAGAAGTGCGGCCACTGGGTGCAGATCGAGCGGCGCGAGTCGATGCTCGCGCTCGTGCGCCTCTTCTACACGGAGGAGCTGTGACGATGACGCGGCCCCGAGGTGCGGCGGGGAACCCGGCGGATCGCCTCCGCGCCGGACCGCGCATGAAGGTCGCGATCATCGGATCCGGGAACATCGGCACGGACCTCATGTTCAAGGTGATGCGACTGAGCGAGCGGCTGGAGATGGGCGTGATGGTCGGGATCGATCCGCACTCCGACGGGCTGGCGCGGGCCGCGGGGCTCGGCTTCGAGACCACGCACGAGGGGATCGAGGGCCTCATGCGCAGCCCGCAGTTCGACGAGATCGGCCTCGTGTTCGACGCGACGAGCGCCGCGGCCCATCGGGCCAACGCGAAGGCCCTCATCCCGCACGGCAAGCGCCTCGTCGATCTCACGCCGGCGGCCACGGGGCCGTTCACCGTGCCGCCGGTGAACCTCGACGAGCACCTGGCCGCCGACGACGTGAACATGGTCACCTGCGGCGGCCAGGCGACGATCCCGATCGTGCACGCCGTGTCGTCGCAGACGCCCGTGCTCTACGCGGAGATCGTGGCCTCGATCGCGTCGCGCTCGGCGGGCCCCGGCACCCGCGCGAACATCGACGAGTTCACCGAGACGACTGCGAGGGGTCTCGAGACGGTGGGCGGAGCGGCCCGGGGCAAGGCGATCATCGTGCTCAACCCCGCCGAGCCGCCCATGATCATGCGCGACACCGTGCAGCTGCTCACGGCGCCGCTCGACGATGCCCAGCAGGAGCGGATCGCAGCGCAGGTGCGCGCTCGCGTCGCCGAAGTCGCCGAGTACGTGCCCGGATACCGGCTCAAGCAGGACGTGATCTTCGAAGCCGAGGGATCGGAGGTCGAGCGGCTCGTGCCCGAGAGGCTTCGCCGACCCGACGGCTACACCCGCATCACCGTCTTTCTCGAGGTGGAGGGCGCGGCGATGTACCTGCCCGCCTATGCGGGGAACCTGGACATCATGACGTCGGCCGCGCTCCGCGTCGCCGACGGCATCGCCGAGAGACTGCAGGAGGCCGTGTCGTGAGCCGGAAGTTCTATCTCCAGGACGTCACCCTGCGCGACGGAATGCACGCGATCAGGCACCGGATCGACCCGGGCGCCGTCGCGAGCATCGCGGCCACGCTCGATCGCAGCGGCGTGGACGCGATCGAGGTCACCCACGGCGACGGTCTCGCCGGCGGCAGCCTCACCTACGGCCCCGGATCCCACGCCTCGTTCGAATGGATCGAGGCCGCCGCGGAGGTCGTGCAGCACGCGGTGCTCACCACGCTGCTGCTGCCCGGCATCGGCACGCTGCGCGACCTGCGGCGGGCCTACGACCTCGGAGTGCGATCGGTGCGGATCGCCACGCACTGCACCGAGGCCGACGTCTCGAAGCAGTACATCGAGACGGCCAAGGGGTGGGGGATGGACGTCTCCGGCTTCCTCATGATGTCCCACCTGCAGCCGCCGCGGGCGCTCGCGGAGCAGGCGCTGCTCATGGAGAGCTACGGCGCGGACTGCGTCTACGTCACCGACTCCGCCGGCCGCATGACGATGCAGGACGTCCGCGAGCGCATCGCGGCGTACCGCGATGCGCTCGCGGAGGAGACCCAGATCGGGGTGCACGCGCATCAGAACCTCTCGCTGGCGGTCGCGAACTCGGTGGTCGCGGTCGAAGCGGGGGCGTTCCGCGTCGACGCATCGCTCGCCGGGCACGGAGCCGGAGCCGGGAACACCCCCATCGAACCCTTCGTCGCGGTCGCCGAGCTCATGGGCTGGGAGACGCGCGCAGACCTGTTCGGGTTGCAGGATGCGGCAGACGATCTCGTGCGCCCGCTGCACGACCGGCCCGTGCAGGTCGACCGCGAGACGCTCACCCTGGGGTACGCGGGCACCTACTCGAGCTTCCTGCGTCACGCCGAGCGGGCCTCGGCCTCGTACGGGCCCGACACGCGCGCGCTGCTGGTCGAGGCCGGCAGGCGCCGGCTCATCGGCGGGCAGGAGGACATGCTCCCCGACATCGCGCTCGACCTGCTCTCGCAGGAGGATCGCCCGTCGCCCCTCCCGGAGCCCGCGAGGGGCGACGATCTCCCAGTTTCGCGCCGCGGCAATGCCGCTGCGGCGCTCAACCGAAAGGAACCAACATGAACACGATTCCCGCAGTCGAGACCGAGGTGCTCATCGTCGGGGCCGGCCCCGCCGGTGCGGCGGCAGGGGCGCTGCTCGCGACCTACGGCATCGACGCCATGATGATCAACAAGTACAACAGCGTGGCCAATACGCCGCGCGCCCACATCACCAATCAGCGCGCCATGGAGGTGCTTCGCGACCTCGGACTCGAGCGCCAGGCGAAGGCCGCCTCGACGCCGCAGAACCTCATGGGCGACCACGTCTACGCGACGAGCCTCGCGGGCCAGGAGCTCGGCCGGATCCGCACCTGGTACACGCATCCCAGCTTCAAGGCCGAGCACGACCTCGCCAGCCCCACCGCCGTCTGCGACATTCCGCAGGACAAGATGGAACCGATCCTCGTGGGCGCCGCCTCGTACCGCGGCACCACCGTGCGCAGCGGGACGGAGCTCCTGGGCTTCGAGCAGGACGACGACGGAGTGACCTCGACCCTGCGGGACCGGGTGACCGGAGAGCAGTACACCGTGCGCAGCAGGTACCTCATCGGAGCCGACGGCGGCCGCTCGCTCGTCGCGGAGCAGCTCGGCCTGCGCTTCGAGGGCGAGATGGTCGCGAGCGCGTCGATGAACGTCGTGTTCCGCGCCGACCTCAGCCATCTCGTCGAGCACCGTCCGAGCGACATGTACTGGTTCCTGCAGCAGGGAGTCGGCCACGGCGGGGTCGGCGTGGGCGTGCTGCGCGTCGTCGACACCTGGGATCGCTGGGTGGGCGTCTGGGGCTTCGACGCGAGCCAGGGCACGCCCGAGCTCACCGACGAGCTCGGGACCTCGATCGCGCACAAGCTCATCGGCGACGACACGGTGCCCGTCGAGATCGAGTCGCTCTCGACCTGGGGCGTCAACCGCAAGTACGCGGTCGAGAACACCCGCGGCCGCGCCTTCATCGTCGGCGACGCCGCGCATCGCCACTCGCCGATGAACGGACTCGGATCCAACACCTCGATCCAGGACTCCTACAACCTCGCCTGGAAGCTCGCCCTCGTGCTGCGCGGTCTCGCCGGCCCCGGGCTGCTCGAGAGCTATGCCGAGGAGCGCCTGCCCATCGCCAAGCACCTCGTGGACCGCACGGTGCGCAGCGAGGGGCTCATGCCCGGCATGTTCAAGGCGCTCCGCCTTCCGCCCGGATTCGAGGAGTCGGTGCTCGCCCAGGTGCTCGAGAATCTCGAGGCGCCGACGGAGGAGGGCGCCGAGCGGCGTGCGGAGTTCCGCGCCGCGATGGACGCCACGCTCGCATGCTTCAACACGCACGGCATGGAGCTCAACCAGTTCTACTCCTCGCGCGCCGTCGTCACCGACGGCGCCGAGGCTCCCGTGCCGGAGCGCGATGTGGAGCTGCACTACTTCCCGTCGTCCTTCCCCGGCCACCACCTGCCGCACGCCTGGGTCGTGAAGGACCAGCGACGCACGCCGATCTTCGACCTCTGCGGCAAGGGCGGATTCACGATCCTCGCCGGCGACCGGGGCGCGGCATGGCGCGACGCGGCGGCGGTGGTGTCCGAGGAACTCGGTCTGCCCCTCGACGTCGTGGTCATCGGCCGCGGCGGAGACTACGAGGACGCCTACGGCGACTTCGCGGCCGTCGCCCAGATCGGGGAGCTCGGCGCGCTGCTCGTCCGGCCGGACCATATGATCGGCTGGCGCACGACGGAGACGGCCGATGCGGACGAGCTGCTGCGCGTGCTCCGCAGCATCCTCGATCGCTGATGCGGCGGAGGGCGGGCTGCGCGCGGCCCGCCCTCCCCATCTCCGCCGGCTTGCAAGCCCTATAGTGAAACACATGACAGCGCGGGCAGACTCTCTCACCCTGACCGAGTTCGTTCGTACCTCTCTGCGGGCCGACATCCTCTCCGGCAAGATCGGCCGCGGCGAGCCGCTGCGGCTCGAGGCGCTGATGGCGAGGTTCGACGTGAGTCGTGCCGTGGTGCGCGAGGTGCTGATCCGGCTCGTCGAGGAGAACCTCGTCGTCGCCAACCCCAACCGGGGCTTCCGCGTCATCGACATCACGGCCGAGGGGCTGGTCGACCTCATCAAGCTGCGTGTGCTCGTCGAATCGGAGGCCATGAAACTCTCCATCGAGCAGGGCGACACGGAGTGGGAGGCCGGGATCATCGCGGCGCACCACGTCCTCGAGCGGGCCGAGGTGTCGGAGAGCAGCGCCTGGTGGGGAGAGTCCGAGGCGTGGGTTCGCGCGCACATCTCCTTCCATGAGGCGCTCACGGCGGCCTGCGGCAGCCCGCGGATGCTCTCGCTCGTGAACCGCTTGCGCAAGGAATCGGCGATCTACTACCAGGTGCGGGTGCCGGCCGGGTCGCCCGCCGCGGAGGACATCGCCGACCGCGACATCGCGGCCGAGCACAGCGAGCTCATGCACCTCGCGATCGCTCGCGATGGTGAGGGCGCGGTCGAGTTGTTCCAGCACGAGACGTGGACCACCGCCAAGGTGCTGCTGCAGGTGCTGGAATCCGAGGGCTGAGAGAGTCGGGGACGCGGGACAGGGCGCCGGGAAGGCTCCCCGGCGCCCTGTCCCGCTCGAGCCGTCACACGCCCGCGGACCGCCTCGGCACCAGTGCGATGAGTACCGCGCCGACGAGCGCCACGGCCGCGAAGATGTAGAAGTTCACCTGGAAGCCGAGCGCGAGACTCGCGATGAGGCCGCCGATGATCGGGCCGCTCATGCCGCCGAGACGGCCGACGCCCAGGGTCCAGGCCAGCGCCGTGGCGGAGTTGGCCTGCGGGTAGTACGTGGCCACGAATCCGTTGACGAAGATCTGCGTGCCGATCGATCCGAGACCCGCGAATGCGATGAAGACGAGCAGTACGCCGTAGGGGAGTCCGAAGCTCATGAGGGCGATGGCGATGAACGCGATCGCGAAGCTCGCGAGCACGACCTTCTTGATGCCGATCCTGTCGGCGATGTAGGAGCCGGAGATCGCGCCGACGATCGCGCCGACGTTGAGGGCGAGCAGGAAGCTCAGGGAGCTGCCGAGATCGTATCCGGCCTCGCGCATGATCTGGGGCAGCCAGGTGTTCAGGCCGTATACGAGCAGCAGACCGCAGTAGCTGGCGAAGGCGAGCATGAAGGTGCCGAGGATCCAGCTGTGGCTGAACATCAGTCGCAGCGACCCCGTCTGCTCGGGGGTCTGCTCGGCCGCGGCCTCCGCGGCCTCGGCGGTCCCGGCGGCCGCGGGGCCGGCGACGACGTCGGCGTAGACGAGGCCGTAGTCGTCGGCGATGCGCCGAGCCTCCGCGTGGCGACCCCGGGCGGCCAGGTAGGCGACCGACTCCGGCATGAAGGCCCAGATGAAGGGCACGAGCACGACGACCGGCAGGGCGCCGAACGCATAGAGCCAGCGCCAGTCGACGTGCGGCAGCAGGACGATGCCGAGCAGTGCGGCGAGCACGCCGCCGACCGAGTATCCGCTGTACATCACGGCGTTCGCGAGCTGGCGGCGCGCCCGAGGGGCGAACTCGACGGTCATGGCGACGCAGCTGGGGATGATCGGCCCCAGGCCGAGGCCGGTGAGGAAGCGCAGGAGGCCGAATATCTCGGGTGACGGAGCAATGGCGGTGAGCCCCATGAGCACCGAGAACCAGGTGAGCGAGATGATCATGATCTTCTTGCGGCCGAGCACATCGGTGAGCAGACCGACGAAGAGGGTGCCGATGAGCATCCCGAGAAGCGCGAGGCTGCCGTAGACGCCGGCGGCGTTGGGGTCGACATCCCAGCTCTCGTCCCCGAGGATCGACGGCACCGTCGAACCGTAGACCACGAGGTCGTAGCCGTCGAAGACGATCGCGACGAAGCAGAGAGCGAGTACGATCAGGCCGGATTTCTTCTTGAGCGCGGTTCCAGCGGGGGCCGGCCGGGTCGATGTGGCTTGGTTCACGGGATGTGCTCCTCGTCGTTGAGTGAGTGAAATGGACGCGACTATGAATGTAACAAAATCCCGTTGAGTGTCAATGTTATGTTATTCATATTGACCCGGCGCGGATGCTGAAGGAGGAGCCGATGACCTGTTACGAGATCGACGGCGTGGTGCCGGTGGTCGAACCGACCGCGTTCGTGCACGAGACGGCGAGTCTGATCGGGGACGTCATCGTCGGAGCCGGCTGCTACATCGGCCCCCACGCGAGCCTGAGGGCCGATCTCGGACGCATCGTCGTCGGCGAGGGGAGCAACGTGCAGGACTCCTGCACGGTCCACGTCTTCCCTGGCCGAGACACCGAGCTCGCCGCCAACAGCCACGTCGGCCACGGTGCGGTGCTGCACGGCTGCTCGATCGGCTCCTACGCGCTCATCGGCATCAACGCCGCGGTGCTCGACGACGCGGTGATCGGGGCGGACTCGCTCGTGGGGGCGGGAGCGGTGGTCACGGCCGGGTCGCGGTTCCCTCCCCGTTCGCTCGTGCTCGGCAGTCCCGCCCGGCTCGTACGCGAGCTCGACGCCGAGACGGTCGAGTGGAAGCGCAACGGCACGCGCGTGTACCACGATCTCGTGCGGCGCAGCCGCGCGACGCTGCGCCCCGCGACCCCTCTCCCCGAGATCGAACCCGACCGCCGGCGGGTGATCGAGGCTGACGAGGCGGTGCATCTGACGCTGCAGGAGTTCCGGACGCGTCGCAGGAGTGCGACAGACGGCACCACGGGCGTCGTCCCGCGGCTCTGACCTGCGAGAATCGAACGGTGACCCCGAGAGCTCTTGTCTTCACCCTCTTCGGCGACTACCTGCGCTACTGCGGAGAGGGGGAGGTGCCGCTGTCGGGATTGACGCGCATGCTCGAGCATTTCGGCGTCGACCCCGGGACCACCCGGGTGGTGATGACCCGGCTGCGCAAGGAGGGCTGGTTCGAGTCGCGGCGCAATGGCCGCGAGGTGAGATACCTGCTCTCCGACAAGGGCTGGCGGCTGCTCGACGAGGGGCGCGAGCGCATCTTCCGGCGCGGCGACGGCCGATGGGACCGGCGGTGGTCCATGGTCATCGTGAAGTTCTCCGAGCATCAGCGCGTCGCGCGCGATGAGGCGCGCAAGAAGCTCGCCTGGCTCGGTTTCGGACAGCTGAGCGCCTCGACCTGGATGAGCCCGCACCCCCGCCTCGACGACGTCGAGCGGGCGCTCGCGGAACTGCCGCTCGTCTCCCTCGACCTGCTGAGCTGCTCGACTCGCAGCCTGGCGGAGGATCGGAGCATCGCGGCGAGATGCTGGGATCTCGGCGATGTTCAGGCGGACTACGCGACTTTCGTCGAGGAGTTCGCATCCACGCCCGAGTTGCACGGCGTCGAAGCCTTCATGCGCCACGTCGAGCTGACGAACGCCTATCGGCAGTTTCCCTTCAGGGACCCGGACCTGCCCGAGGAGCTGCTGCCCGACGGGTGGACCGGCCGCGCGGCCCACAGGGTCTTCACCCGCGTGTACGCGAGTCTCGAGCGCGACGCCGATCGAGTCGTGGAGGAGCTCGCCGGCCTGCCGGTGCTGCGCGACTGATCCGCCGCTCGAGCGGGCCGATGGGCAGACGCGGGGCCGAAGCGCTAGCCCGAGATCGTCGCGCGGTCGACGCGGCGCTTGAAGTCGCGGCAGCGCTCGAGGAACGACCCCTCCGAGAGCATCTCCGACTTCTCGGCCGGGACGGCGACCGCGAACGCGAGCCAGGTGCCCCGTTCGGGGGAGTGGAGCGGCATGCTCAGTGCCCAGATCCCGCTCTCGGTCGCTTCCCGATTGAGGGCGTAGCCCTGATGACGCACTCGGCTCAGTTCGGCGGCGAACGCCCGGAATTCGGCGTCGCTCAGTCTCGTGCCGGCGAGCGCGGCCGCGTCGGAACGGTAGAGCTGCGCGAGCGCGGCGTCCGGCAGCAGCGAGAGGAGCGCCTTCCCTCCGGAGGTGAGCATGGCGGGCAGGATCTGGCCTCGTCTGCTGGTGACGGCGAAGGAGCGCTGCGGCACGTACGTCTCGATGAATCGCGATGTCGTGCCGAATCGGGCGACGAGGCTGACGGTCTCGCCGGTCTCGGCCACGAAATCGAGGAACAGCTGCTCGGTGCGGTTCTTGAACTCCCGGATCGCGCCGGTGCGCACGGGAGGCACGTTCATGCCGGGTCCGGGCTGGTAGACCCGGTCCTCGTCCTGGACCGCGAAGCCCCGGTAGACGAGCATGCCGAGCAGGCGGTGAGCGGTCGATCTCGAGACGCCGAGGTGCTCCGCAGCCGTCATCACGCGGAGGGACCCTTCGTCGCGCAGCAGCTGGAGGAGCTGCAGCGCGCCGTCGACGGAGCCCAGGACGTACTTCGGCTCGGGGGCGAGCTCTCGTCGAGGCCCGGAAAGAGGACCACTCGGATTCTGCACAGTGGAATCCTACCGAGTCCCGACGCTCCCCGAGGCAATACTGCTGGTGGTTCTCTCTAGCAAGAAGGAGTTCGAAGATGACTCAGATCGACCCGATCACGGGGCTCGAGGTCGTGGATCACGACTCGATCGACGACGCCATGCAGCCGGAGGACACCCCCGAACTGCGCGCGCTCTACGAGGGCTTCGAGGCCGAGCACCTCATGCCGCTGTGGACGCAGATCGACGACCTCATGCCGATGTACCCGTCGCCCAAGGCGGTCCCTCACGTCTGGAAGTGGTCGAGCCTCTACCCGCTCGCCCGGAAGTCGGGCGATCTCGTGCCGGTCGGCCGCGGCGGCGAGCGTCGCGCGATCGGACTCGCCAACCCGGGGCTCGACGGCCGCGCCTACATCTCCCCGACCCTGTGGTGCGCGATCCAGTACCTCGGCCCCAAGGAGACCGCGCCCGAACACCGCCACTCGCAGAACGCCTTCCGATTCGTCGTCGAGGGAGAGGGGGTCTGGACGGTCGTCAACGGGGACCCCGTGCGCATGAGCCGGGGGGACTTCCTGCTCACGCCGGGCTGGAACTTCCACGGCCACCACAACGAGACCGACCAGCCGATGGCCTGGATCGACGGTCTCGACATCCCGTTCTCCCAGCAGAACGACGTGGGGTTCTTCGAGTTCGGGTCGGAGCGCGTCACCGACTACGCGACTCCCCGTTACTCGCGGGGTGAGCGCCTCTGGTGCCACCCGGGCCTCCGCCCGCTCTCGGGTCTGCAGCGCACGGTCAGCTCGCCCATCGGCGCCTACCGCTGGGAATACACCGACCGCGCGCTCACGGAGCAGCTGCTGCTGGAGGAGGAGGGCGTGCCGGCCACCGTCGAGCAGGGGCACGCGGCGGTCCGGTATGTGAATCCGACCACCGGCGGCGACGTCATGCCGACGATCCGGGCCGAGTTCCACCGCCTGCGCGCGGGCACCGAGACCCCGACCCGCCACGACGTCGGCTCGCAGGTCTTCCAGGTGTTCGAAGGCACCGGATCCGTCGTGCTCGATGGCACCGAGCGCGAACTCGAGAGGGGCGACATCTTCGTCGTGCCCTCGTGGGTTCCGTGGTCGCTCCGAGCCGAGGGCCAGTTCGACCTGTTCGCCTTCTCGGATGCGCCGATCATCGAGCGCCTCCACTTCAACCGCACCCTGATCGAAGGAGACAACCGATGAGACTCGCAACCCTGCGCATCGACGAGAGCGGCACCACCGTCGCGGTCCGCGTCGACGGCGACGCCGTCACCCGCCTCGACGGCTTCGACGACGTGGGGGCCGTGCTGCGCGCCGGCGCCCTCGAGCAGGTCTCGTCGCTCGGGGGCCGGCAGGAGGCGCTCGACGAGACCAAGCTCGCGCCGGTCGTGGTCGCGCCGCAGAAGGTGGTCTGCGTCGGCCTCAACTACCGCAACCACATCCTCGAGATGGGTCGCGAGCTGCCCGAGCACCCGACGCTGTTCACCAAGTACCCCGAGTCGCTTATCGGCCCCCGCGACGACATCCAGCTTCCCCCGGAGTCCGACGCGGTCGACTGGGAGGGCGAGCTCGCCCTCGTCGTCGGCAAGACCGTGCGCCGCGCGACTCCCGAGCAGGCCGCCGAGGCGATCGCCGGCTACTCGGTGCTCAACGACGTGACCATGCGGGACTGGCAGTACCGCACCCCGATGTGGTTCCAGGGCAAGGCCTGGGAGAACTCGACCCCGATCGGCCCGGTATTCGTCACCCCCGAGGAGATCCCCGCCGGAGCGATGATGACGACCCGCGTCGACGACGAGATCGTGCAGCAGACCCCGATCGACGATCTCGTCTTCGACTCCGCGGCGCTCATCTCGTACATCTCGACGATCTTCACGCTCAACCCGGGCGACGTCATCGCCACGGGCACGCCCGGGGGCGTCGGCCACGCCCGCACGCCGCAGCGCTATCTCACCGCCGGGCAGACCCTCAGCACCGCGATCGACGGGATCGGCGAACTGGTGAACGTCGCGGTGCCGGAGCGGATCTGATGCGCGCCGAGGCCGAGCGGCTCGCGGAGCAGGCGATCGAGGAGGCGCGCGCCGCGCTCAGGGCCCGGCAGGGCTCCGGCGCTCGCTACGACGCGCCGAAGGCTCCCGCAGCGGAGCTCGACTGGGCTCGTCGCGGCACCGCCTATTTCGCGCGCAAGCTCACCGAGCTGCCCGACGATCGGCTGCGGGAGCCGAGCCTCGTGCCCGGCTGGACCCGGGCCGAGCTCATCGCCCACGTCGGCTACAACGCCCGCGCCCTCACCCGGCTCACGGAGTGGGCGAGCACCGGCGTCGAGACCCCGATGTATCTCACGGATCGGCAGCGAGACGGCGAGATCCTGCTCGGCGGCACGCTGCCGCCCCGGGCGCTTCGCACCCTGTTCGCCCACTCCGAGGCGCATCTGAACGTGGAATGGCGCGATCTCACCGATGAGCAGTGGGATCGTGAGGTGCGCACCGCGCAGGGTCGCCTCGTGCCCGCTCGCGAGACCGCCTGGATGCGGGCCCGCGAAGTGTGGGTGCACGCGGTCGATCTCGGCAACGGGGGATCGTTCCTCGATTTCCCGCCCGAGATGATCACCCGGATCATCGACGACGTGCTGGCCTTCTGGCGGCGCCGCGGGGAGGAGGTCCGCCTCCGCCTCGAGTTCGACGACGGCCGGCCCGCGATCGAGGTCGGCGACCCGGACGTCGGCGACCCGGACATCGGCGACCCGGGGAGCGGCGATGCGCCGGTCGTGTCGGGGGCCGCTCCGGACATCGCCAGGTGGCTGAGCGGCCGCGGCGCCCGGCGGCTGGCCTGCGATCCGGGTGACCTCCCCGCGATCCCGCGCTGGTTCTGAGTGCTCCGTCTCCTCGGCCCACGGGGCGGCGTGCCCTGATAAGTAACGAATAATTGACAAGCAACGAGATTCTGTAACATACTGATCGTGTCAGTTCACTCCGTACAGAGGCGGGAAAGTTCAATGTCGAAACGAATCGCTGTCGTAGGCGGCGGCCCCGGTGGCCTGTTCTTCGCGACGCTCATGAAGAAGCGCCGCCCCGAGTGGGAGATCACCCTCTTCGAGCGCAATCAGGCCGACGACGCCTTCGGCTTCGGCGTCGTCTTCTCGGATGCGACGCTCCGCAGGATCGAGGCCGCCGACCCGGTGCTCACGGACGCGCTCGCGGCGCACGGCAAGCACTGGGAGGTCATCGACGTCGTGGCCAAGGGCGAGACCCACTCCTTCGGCGGCAACGGCATGGCCGCGATCCACCGTCGCACCCTGCTGCGCGAGCTGCAGGCGAAGGCCGCGGCGGCGGGAGTCGACATGCGCTTCGGCGAGTTCGTGCCGACTCCCGATCGGCTCGGCGACTACGACGTCATCGTCGCGGGCGACGGCGCCAACTCCGCGTTCCGCACTGCCGTCGGCGACGATGTGCTCGGTCACACCGTCGAACAGGCGGCCGCCAAGTTCATCTGGTTCGGCACCGATCGGATGTTCGACGGCCTCACGTTCCTGCATCGGCGCAACGAGCACGGCAACTTCGCGGTGCACGCCTACCCGATCTCCGCCGACGTGAGCACGTTCATCGTCGAGACGGACGAGGACACGTGGCGCGCGGCCGGCCTCGACGAGTTCGACGCGACCCAGCCTCCCGGGCCCTCCGACGAGAAGACCCGCGCCTACATCACCGCGCTCTTCGCAGAGGAACTGCGGGGCGGCCGGCTGCTCACCAACAACTCGCGGTGGGGCAGCTTCCGCACCCGCCGCACCGAGAGATGGCACGCCGGCAACATCGTCTTCCTCGGCGACGCCGTGCACACCGCGCACTTCAGCGTGGGATCCGGCACCAAGATGGCGATGGAGGACGCGATCGCCCTGGCGGACGGCCTCGCCGCCCACCCCGATGACCTCGAGGCCGCCTTCGCGGAGTACGAGCGCGTCGCCCAGCCCCAGGTCGCCCGCGTGCAGAACGCCGCTCGCCCCAGCCTGCGCTGGTGGGAGCACTTCGGCGAGTACTACCGGGCCCTCGAACCGTGGCAGTTCGCCTTCCACTTCTTCTCGCGCAGCATTCCGCTGCAGAAGATCCGCCTGCGCGATCAGCGCTTCGCGGAGGCCGTCGAAGCCGAGTGGACGGCGCGCAACGGCGCGGAGGTGCTCGACACCCCGATCGAGCTCGGTTCGCAGCGCCTCCCCGGGCGGCTGCTCTCCTGGGGCGCCGAGGACGAGCTCGTCCACGCCTCGGGCGAGCACCTCGATGCGACCCGCGCCCGCGTCGTCGACCTCGACGTCGAGGAGCGCGCCGCCGAGACCGCTGACGCCGAGCTCGTGATCCTCACGGGCGGCGACGAGGACGAGCGCATCTTCGAATCGGAGCGGCTCTCGCTGTCCGGCGACCTGCCCGTGATCATCGAGCTCGTCGACGGCACCGCGGACCAGGCCGCCACGCTCGTGCTCTCGGGCCGCGCCGACGCGGTGGTCTCCCGGTGACGGACAGCGCGATGCGCCCGTTCTTCGAGCCCCGCGGCGTGATGGTCGTCGGCGCCTCGGCCTCTCCCGAGAAGCTGGGGGCCGTGATGGCGGCGTCGCTCGAGAAGAGCGGAGTGCCGCTCGCACGGGTCAATCCCCGCGCGAACGCCGACGGCTTCGCCACCTCGGCCGCCGAGGCGGCTCGGCAGATCGCCGACTCGGGCGGCCACCCCGACCTCGCGGTGATCTGCGTGCCCGCCGGCGCCACCCCCGCAGCTCTCGCGGACTGCGCGGCGGCGGGTGCCCGGGCCGCCCTCGTCTGCTCGGGCGGCTTCTCCGAGATCGGTCCGGAGGGCGCGGCGATCGAGGATCGCGTGCGCGACGAGCTCGCCCGCGGCGGTATGCGCCTTCTCGGCCCGAACACCTCGGGGTTCTTCGCCCCCGGGCGGGGACTCATCGCGAGCTTCGTGCCCGGCGCCCACCGCGTCGCCGTCGGCTCGGTGGGCATCGTGGCCGCGAGCGGCGGGGTCAACCACATGCTCGCGTTCCGCCTCTCGGGGCAGGGGGTCGGCATCAGCCTCGGCGTCGGGATCGGCACGGGCGTCGACGTGGACCACGCCGATGTGCTCGCCCACCTCGCCTCCGACGAGCAGACTCGCGTGATCGCCCTGCACCTCGAGACATGCGACGACGGCCCCGCCCTGCTCGCGGCGGTGCGCGCCGCGACCGCCCGGAAGCCGGTGGTCGCGCTCGTCGTGGGCCGCAACAACGTCTCCGAGTTCGCGCGGTCGCACACCGGCGCACTCGCAACCTCCTGGCGCACCACCCGCTCAGTGCTCAGCCAGGCGGGCGCCGTGGTGGTCGACGACGAGGAGCAGCTCATCTCGGCCGTCATCGGTCTCTCCGGCGGGCGAATCGCGGCGTCGCGGTCTCCCGGCGCCGCGCTGATCACCGGCCAGGCGGGGCCGGGGCTGCTCATCGCGGACGAGCTCGGGTCGCGGCGGGTGGATCTGCCCGTGCTCTCCGAGCAGACACGACAGCGCATCGGAGAGCTGCTGCCCCCGCTCACCTATCAGGCCAATCCGGTCGACACCGGCCGGCCGGGTCCGGGCTTCTCCGAGGTCATCGCCGCCGTGGCCGACGACGCGGAGGTCGACGCGGTCGGCGTCTACGGCCTCACCGAACCCGTGCTCGATATGGTGAGCAGCGTGCGGCGGGCGAAGGAGATGCAGCGGGGGAGCGCTCCCGTGATCGTGGCTATGGACGGCCCCGAGGAGGAGCTCGCCGCCGACCGCTCTGCAGCGGTCGGAGCGGGCGTGCCGTTCGTCACCGGCCCGCTCGGACTCGCCCAGGCGGTCGCGGCCGTGGTCGAGGACGCCCGGCTGCGCGCGCTGGATGAGGCCGCGGTCGCGGTCGCGGGGCCCGGCCTCGAAGCGAGCGGCGGCTGGGACGAGCACGCCGCCAAGCGACTGGTCGCGGGTCTCGGCATCGCCACTCCCGAGCGCCGCGTCGTGGTGAGCCGTGAGGAGGCGCACGCCGCCTTCACCGAGCTGCGGGCGCCGCTCGCCGTCAAGATCCTCTCCGAGACGCTGCTGCACAAGACCGAGGTCGGCGGCGTGCACCTCGGCATCGCGGATCGCGAGGCGCTCGACGCGGCGTTCGACGCGCTGCTGACCATCGGTGCCGAGCGCGTGCTCGTCGAGGAGATGGCGCCCTCGGGGATCGACCTCATCCTCGGGGCGCGTCGGGATCCGGTGTTCGGCCCGATCGTGCTGCTCGGGATCGGCGGCACGGCGGCCGAGGCGATCGGCGATGTCGTGATCCGATCGGCGCCGCTGAGCACCGAGATCGCGGCGGCGATGCCCGACGAGCTCCAGGCCGCGGCGCTGCTGCGCGGCTGGCGCGGCGGTCCGGCAGTCGACACGGCCGAACTCGCCGCGTGCATCGCCGGAATCGGCGGGCTGCTCGTGGCCAACGAGTGGATCGACGAACTCGAGGTGAACCCGCTGAGGGTCACCGCCGAGGGCGCAATCGCCCTCGATGCAGTGCTGGTAACGCGAAAGGAAGACGATGGCGTCGACACCGACAACTGAGGGCCTGGTCGCCTGGCCCGCGGATCTCGCGGCGCGGTACCGCGAGGCCGGCTACTGGAAGGACGAGCCCCTCACCGCTCCGATCTGGCGCATGGCCGAACAGCGGCCCGACCGGATCGCACTCATCGACGGCGACACCCGCATCGGCTACGCCGAGATGTGCCGCCGGGCCGACGCGCTCGGCGCGCGCCTGCGGGAGCTCGGCTTCGAGGCCGACGACCGAGTGGTCGTGCAGCTGCCGAACACCTGGGAGTTCGTCGTCTTCGTGCTCGGCTGCCTCCGCGCCGGGGTCATCCCCGTGATGGCGCTGCCCGCGCATCGCCGGCACGAGCTCGAGTACCTCGCAGAGCACTCCGAGGCCGTCGCCCTGGTCGTGCCCGACACGCTGCGCGACTTCGACCATCAGGGCCTCGCAGCGGCGATCCGGGACGCCGTGCCGAGCGTGCGCGACCTCATCGTGCTCGGCGACGCCCGCGAGGGCGCCATCGATCTGCGCGAGCTCTGCGAGCCTCCCGCGGCGGGCGTCGAGCCCGCCGCGGCACTCGAGGCGCTCGCGGTCTCGCCCGACGCGGTCGCGGTGTTCCTGCTCTCGGGCGGCACCACCGGCCTGCCGAAGCTCATCCCGCGGTCCCACAACGACTACCGCTACAACGCCGAGGCGGCGAACGAGGTCGCGGGCTTCGACGAGGAGACCGTCTACCTGGTGACCCTGCCGGCGAGTCATAACTTCCCGCTGGCGTGCCCGGGTCTGCTCGGCGCCCTTCTCGCGGGCGGCACGGTCGTCATGCTGCAGAGCCCCGAGCCGAGCCGGGCGTTCGCGATGATCGAAGCGCACGGCGTCACCCACGTCGCGGCGGTACCCGCGATCGTGCAGCGCTGGATCGATCACGAGGAGGCCGAGCGCACCGGCCGGCTCTCGAGCCTGCAGGTGCTGCAGGTGGGCGGGTCGCGTCTCGTCGACGAGCTCGCGGCTCGTGTGAGGCCGGTGCTCGGCGCCACTCTGCAGCAGGTGTTCGGAATGGCGGAGGGCCTGCTCAACATGACCGGGCTCGACGATCCCGATGACGTGATCATCGGGACCCAGGGCCGCCCGGTGTCGCCCGGCGACAGGGTGCGGATCGTCGATGAGAACGGCGACCCGGTGCCCGTCGGCGGTCGCGGCGTGCTCCACACCGAGGGTCCGTACACCCTGCGCGGCTACTACCGCGCCCCCGAGCACAACCGGCGCTCGTTCGCTCCCGACGGCTGGTATATCACGGGCGACATCGTCGAACTGCGCGAGGACGGCAATCTCGTGGTGCAGGGCCGCGACAAGGACCTCATCAACCGTGGAGGCGAGAAGATCTCGGGAGAGGAGGTCGAGAACCTCCTCTACCGCCATCCCGGCATCGAGATGAACGCGGCCGTGGCGGTCCCGGATCCCGACCTGGGCGAGCGCGTCTGCGTCTACGCGACTCTGCGCGAGGGGCACAGGATCGAGCTCGACGATCTGCGCGGGCTCATGCGCGACGCCGGAGTCGCGGCGTACAAGCTGCCCGAGGTGCTGGTGATCGTCGAGGACATGCCCCTCACCAAGATCGGCAAGATCGATAAGAAGGCGCTGCGGGAGGATCTCGCAGGGCGCGGTGCGCTGAGGCCGGGCACCACCCACTACCCGGCGGGTCGATAGCGCAGAGGGGGCAGCGCGGTCGTCGGGTGCCCCGGCGGCCGCAGTGCTAAACTCGAACCCATGCATTCGCGGCGGCTTCTCCTTCTCTGCCGCGACGGGGCCTAACTCACCGGTCCACCCCGTCGCGGAGTCCCGGCATGGCCGGCCCACCGCGCGGGAATCGCTGTTTTCGCGTTGACGCAGAGAAGAGAAGCACACCTATGACTGTCGAACAGCACGCGGCGCCGGCAGGGCGCCCTCGTACTCTGGCCGAGAAGCTCTGGGACGATCACGTGGTCGTCAAGGGCGAGAACGGTGATCCCGATCTGATCTACATCGATCTGCACCTCATCCACGAGGTGACGAGCCCGCAGGCGTTCGATGGTCTGCGCATGGCGGATCGGCCGTTGCGGCGGGTGGATCTGATGATCGCGACCGAGGATCACAACACTCCGACGCTCAATATCACGAAGCAGATCGAGGATCCCACGAGTCGCGTGCAGATCGAGACGCTGCGCAGGAACGTCGAGGAGTTCGGGGTGCGTGCGCATCCCCTCGGCGACGCCGAGCAGGGCATCGTCCACGTCGTGGGTCCGCAGCTGGGGCTCACGATGCCGGGCATCACCGTGGTATGCGGGGACAGCCACACCTCCACGCACGGCGCGTTCGGGGCGCTGGCGTTCGGCATCGGCACGAGCGAGGTCGAGCACGTCATGGCGACGCAGACGCTGCCGTTGAAGCCGTTCAAGACGATGGCGATCAACGTCGAGGGCGAGTTGCGGCCGGGGGTGACGGCGAAGGACATCATCCTCGCCGTGATCGCCGAGATCGGCACCGGCGGCGGGCAGGGGTATGTGCTCGAGTACCGCGGGTCGACGATCCGGTCGCTGCCGATGGACGGCCGCATGACGATGTGCAACATGTCGATCGAGGCCGGCGCCCGCGCGGGCATGGTCGCCCCCGACGAGATCACGTTCGAGTACGTCAGGGGGCGCGAGTGCGCGCCTCGGGGCGAGGACTGGGATCGGGCGGTGGAGTACTGGAGGACGCTGCCCACGGACGAGGGCGCGGTGTTCGACCGCGAGGTATTCATCGACGCGAGCAAGCTCGAGCCGTTCGTCACTTGGGGCACCAACCCGGGTCAGGGGTCGCTGCTGAGCGAGAGCGTGCCGGATCCCGCGAAGATCGAGGATCCGAGCGCTCGCGCCGCCGCCGAGCGCGCGCTGGAGTACATGGATCTGACCGCGGGCACTCCTTTGAAGGAGATCGCCGTCGACGCGGTGTTCATGGGTTCCTGCACCAACAGCCGTCTCGATGATCTGCGGTCTTTCGCGGAGATCATCAGGGGGAAGAAGAAGGCCGAGGGTGTGCGGCTGATGGTGGTGCCGGGGTCGGCGAAGGTGCGTTTGGAGGCGGAGGCGGAGGGGATCGACAAGATCGTCGAGGAGTTCGGCGGGGAGTGGCGGTTCGCGGGGTGCTCGATGTGCCTGGGGATGAACCCCGACCAGCTCGCGCCGGGGGAGCGTTGCGCTTCGACGTCGAACCGCAATTTCGAGGGGCGTCAGGGCAAGGGCGGGCGTACGCATCTGGTGTCGCCGCTGGTGGCGGCGGCGACCGCGATCCGCGGCACGCTGTCCAGCCCCTGGGATCTCGAGACCGACGCCGCGAACGGCGTCACCCACGAGGCCGACGCAGACGCGGGGGCCGAGACCATCGCCGAGACCGTGGAGGCCTGAGACACCATGGATAAGTTCACCACCTTCACCGGTATCGCCGCGCCTCTGAAGCGCTCGAACGTCGACACCGATCAGATCATCCCCGCAGTGTTCCTGAAGCGGGTCACGAAGACCGGGTTCGACGACGCCCTCTTCTACCACTGGCGGCAGGATCCCGACTTCGTGCTGAACCAGCCCCGGTACGCGGGCGCCGAGATCCTCGTCGCCGGTCCCGACTTCGGCACGGGCTCCTCCCGGGAGCACGCGGTGTGGGCGCTGCGGGACTACGGGTTCCGCGTCGTCGTCTCGGCGCGCTTCGCCGACATCTTCCGCGGCAACGCGGGCAAGCAGGGCCTGCTCGCGGCGCAGGTCGACGAACCCGACGTTGAGCGCCTGTGGGAGGCGATGGAGGCGGACCCCGAGGCGAAGCTGACCGTCAGCCTCGACGACCGCACGGTGTCCGTCGGCGACCTCACAGTTCCGTTCCAGATCGACGATTACACTCGGTGGCGTCTGCTCGAAGGGCTCGACGACATCTCGTTGACGCTGCGCAACGAGCAGGCGATCACCGATTTCGAGGCCAGGCGTCCCTCTTGGATGCCCACTACTCTTCCCGTGAGGACTGCGTGATTACGAACGAAGAACGGGTCGACGAGCAGTCGACCGTGGAGGCGCCGGCGGGCGAGCAGCCGAGCGACGAGCAGGGCCTCAAGAAGGACGCCCAGAAGGCGGGCGCGCGCGTCGGCCTGACCTCCGACGAGATCATCATCAACGGCGGACGGCCCCTGCAGGGGCGCATCGAGGTGCGCGGGGCGAAGAACCTCGCCACCAAGGCCATGGTCGCCTCGCTGCTCGGCAAGAAGCCGAGCGTGCTGCGCAACGTGCCGAACATCTCCGACGTGCGCGTCGTGGCGGGCCTGCTCGCGCTCCACGGCGTGCTCATCACCCGCGGCGAGGAGCCAGGCGAGTGGCGGCTCGACCCGTCGAACGTCGAGATGGCGCACAAGGCCGACATCGACGCCCACGCGGGTTCGTCCCGCATCCCGATCCTGTTCTGCGGCCCCCTGCTGCACCGCCTCGGCGAGGCCTTCATCCCCGACCTCGGGGGCTGCCGCATCGGCGACCGCCCCATCGACTTCCACCTCGACGCGCTGCGCCGGTTCGGCGCGGTCATCGAGAAGCTGCCGAGCGGGATCAGCCTCACGGCCCCCGACGGGCTGAAGGGCGCCAACATCGAGCTGCCCTACCCCTCGGTCGGCGCGACCGAGCAGGTGCTGCTCACCGCGGTGCTCGCCGAGGGCCAGACCGAGCTGCGCAATGCGGCGATCGAGCCCGAGATCGTCGACCTCATCTGCATCCTGCAGAAGATGGGCGCCATCATCTCGATGGAGCCCAACCGGGTGATCTTCATCGAGGGCGTGCCCGAGCTCCGCGGCTACGACCACCGCGCGATCTTCGATCGCAACGAGGCGGCGAGCTGGGCCGCGGCCGCGCTCGCGACCAGGGGCGACGTCTTCGTGGGCGGCGTGAAGCAGGAGGAGATGATGACCTTCCTGAACGTCTTCCGCAAGGTCGGCGGCGACTTCGACGTGCGCGACGACGGCATCCGCTTCTGGCACCCCGGCGGAGAGCTGAAGCCCGTGCAGATCGAGACCGACGTGCACCCGGGCTTCATGACGGACTGGCAGCAGCCGCTCGTCGTGGCCCTCACCCAGGCCCAGGGCGTCTCGACGATCCACGAGACGGTCTACGAGAACCGCTTCGGCTTCACGGACGCGCTCAACAAGATGGGTGCGGACATCGTCGTGCATCCCGACGGCCTGCACGACGACTCGCGCCGCGTGAAGCGCCGCGAGTTCGAGCAGGCGGCGGTCATCACCGGCCCGACGCACCTCACCGGCGCCGACATCGAGGTCCCCGACCTCCGCGGCGGTTTCAGCCACCTGATCGCGGCGCTCACCGCGGAGGGGCAGTCGAAGGTCACGAACCTCGGGATCATCTCCCGCGGCTACGAGAACTTCATCGAGAAGCTCCGTCTGCTCGGCGCCGACTTCGTCTACGAGAGCTGAGAATCGCGAAGGATCTGCGGCCCCCGGCGCGCGCATGCCGCGCCGGGGGCCGCGCTCCGCGATAATTGACCCATGAGTGACACGGTGAAGCTCCGGAGCCGCCTTTCGGCGGAGAAGCGTCGGCCCTCGGTCTTCTGGCTGCTCGCCGCACTGATCCTGCCGCTGTGGTCGCTGATGGTGCGGTACCGCTTCACCCGCGACTCGCGGCTTCCGAGCTCGGGCCCCTTCATCCTGGCGCCGAACCACTACAGCGAGATCGACCCGATCGCGATGGGCGCGGCGGTGTGGCACCTCGGCCGGCTGCCGCGCTTCATGGCGAAGGCGAGCCTCTTCACAGTGCCGGTCTTCGGGCGGCTGCTGCGCGCCTCGGGGCAGATCCCGGTCGAGCGCGCCGGGGCGAACCGCTCGAAGGCGGGCAACCCGATGGGCGCCGCGGGCGAGCTCATCGAGCGCCAGGCCGGCGTCATCGTCTACCCCGAGGGCAGCCTCACCCGCGACCCCGAGCTGTGGCCCATGCGCGGCAAGAGCGGCGCCGTGCGGCTCGCTCTCGAGACCGGCATCCCGCTGATCCCCGTCGCCCACTGGGGCACGCAGGGTCTGCTCCCGCGCTACGGCAAGCGGATCCATCCGTTCCCGCGGAAGACGATCCACGTGTCGGTGGGGCGGCCCCTCGACCTGAGCCGCTTCTCGGGGAGGCCGCTCGACCAGAAGACGGTCGCCGAGGCGACGGAGCTGCTCATGACGGCGATCACCGAGCTCCTCGCCGAGCTCCGCGACGAGCAGCCGCCTGCCGAGCGGTGGGATCCGAGCAAGCATCAGCAGAGTGAGACGGGGCGTTTTTGAGCACGAGGCCGATTCCGGTGATCGGGGAGAGCGCGAAGCGCAATCGAGGTCGCAGAGTCGCAGTGATCGGCGCGGGCAGCTGGGGGACCACCTTCGCGAAGGTGCTCGCCGACGCCGGGTGCGACGTGACGATCTGGGCGCGGCGACCCGAGGTGGCGCAGGAGATCCAGGTCGCGAAGCGCAACAGCCAGTACCTGCCGGGCATCAATCTGCCGAAGGGGCTGAAGGCGACGAGCGACCTCGCGCAGGTGCTGCGCGGGGCGAGGCTCGTCTTCCTCGCGGTGCCGAGCCAGACGATGCGGCAGAACCTCATCGACATCGAGCCCTACCTCGACCGCCGCAGCGTGCTGGTGAGCCTGGTGAAGGGCGTCGAGAAGACGACCACCATGCGGATGTCCGAGGTCATCGCCGACACCCTCGACGTGGGGCCCGAGCGCATCGGCGTGGTCTCGGGGCCGAACATCGCGCTCGAGATCGCGAAGGAGCAGCCGACGGGCGGCGTCGCCTCCTGCGCCGACCTGCAGGTCGCCCAGGAGATCGCGACGGCCTGCACCGCCCCGTACTTCCGCGGCTACGTGAACACCGACGTCATCGGCACCGAGCTGGGGGGCGTGCTGAAGAACCTCATCGCACTCGCCATCGGCATCGTCGACGGGGTGGGCTACGGCGAGAACACGAAGGCCGCGATCATCACGCGCGGCCTCGCGGAGATGACCGAGTTCGCGGTCGCCTCCGGCGCCGACCCGACGACCCTCTCGGGGCTCGCCGGCCTCGGGGATCTCATCACCACCTGCCAGTCCCCGCTCTCGCGGAACAACACCGCGGGCCGCCTCATCGGACAGGGCTACACGCAGGAGGAGACCAGGGAGCAGATGCAGCAGGTCGCCGAGGGCATCACCTCGGTGAGCCCCGTGCTCGAGCTCGCCCGCGAGCGGGGCATCGAGATGCCGATCGTGCAGCAGGTGCAGATGGTGCTGCAGGGCAGGATGGCCCCCAAGGATCTCGGTCCGCATCTCACGACGGAGGACGGGGTGCCGCAGCCCGAGCTGAGTCTCGGCACGGACCGCCCGGGCCTCTGGCGCCGATTCGTCAACCGCATGAAGGGAACCGCAGCATGACCCCATCCGACACCGTACGCTCCGAGGGGCCCGCGGCGCGGCGCACGGTGGTGCTGCTCTTCGGCGGCCGCTCCAGCGAGCACGGCATCAGCTGCGTCACCGCCGCCGGGGTGCTCCGGGCGATCGACCGTTCCCGGTTCGACGTGATCCCGGTCGGCATCACGAAGCACGGTGCGACCGTGCTGGTCCGCGAGGACGACCTCGCGGAGTACCGCCTCGAGCCCGGCGCGCTGCCGGAGGTCGCCGACAACGGCACGCGCGTGCTCTGGCCGGCCTCGACGCAGACGCGATCGATCACGGTCGTCGACGGCTCGGGCGCGCTGCGCACGCTCGGCCGAGTCGACGCCGTGTTGCCGATGCTGCACGGTCCGTACGGCGAGGACGGCACGGTGCAGGGCATGCTCGACCTGGTCGACCTCCCCTACGTGGGCAGCGGGGTGCTGGGGTCCGCGCTGTGCATGGACAAGCACGCGGTGAAGACGATCCTGGCGGATGCCGGCATTGCGGTCGCGCCGTGGCGCACCGTGACGCGGCACCAGCTGGATCGGGACCCCTACCTGGCCGATCGTCTCGACGAGGGCCTGAGCTACCCGCTGTTCGTGAAGCCGGCGCGGGCGGGCTCGAGCGTGGGGGTGAGCCGGGTGACCGAGGCCTCGCAGATCCCCGCTGCGCTGGAGCTGGCGTTCGCCGAGGACGCGACGGTGCTGATCGAGTCGGGCGTGACCGGCCGGGAGGTCGAGATCGCGGTGCTCGAGGGGCGGGGCGGGGACCGCCCGCGCACGAGCTCCGTCATCGGCGAGATCGTGTTCACCGGCCGGGAGTTCTACGACTTCGAGGCGAAGTACCTCGGCGCCGCGGGCGTCGAGCTCGAGCTGCCCGCGAGGGTGAGCGACGCGGAGTTCGAGTCGATCCGCGACGCCGCCGTGCGCGCGTTCGAGGTGACGCAGTGCGCCGGGCTCGCGCGCATCGACTTCTTCCTGACCTCCGACGGCCCCGTGCTGAACGAGATCAACACCCTGCCCGGGTTCACGCCGATCTCCATGTACCCGCGCCTCTGGGAGGAGTCGGGCCTCGGCTACACCGATCTCATCACCGAGCTGGTGGAGCTGGCGCTCGAGCAGTAGACGGCGCCTCCGTGCCGCGTCAGCCGGCGTCGGGCAGGCCCGAGAAGTCGTCCTCGTCCAGCTCGTCGACGAGGCTCGTGCACTGGCGTTCCTGCGGCAGCTGCTCGGCCACGGATCCGAGGTCGAGCACCACGGCGGTGCCGCTCACCCGCTCGGAGTCGACGAACACCTCGAGACCGGGGGAGCGGCCGTAGGCCTCGAAGCGGAACAGCGGGGCCTGGGAACGGTCGATGATCCAATCGACGCCGTTGACGTTGACGCAGTCGTCGGTGGTGGGGCCGCTCGGCTCGATGCCGCACCGCAGCTCCACCGCGGACGGGTCGCCCCAGGCTCCGGTCGCCTGCGCGTTCGTGGAGCGCTTGCCGAGCTCGGCGACCGTCTGCGGCAACCGCACCGTCACGTCGGCGCAAGCTGGATCGTTGGCGTTCGGGGCCGCCTCCATGGGCACCTCGCCCGCGCACCCGGCGAGACCCGCCGCGATCACGACGACGCCCGCGGCGGCGAGGGTGCGGCGGAGAGCGGAGGAGCGGCGAGGGATCACCCCGCAAGCCTACCCGCCGCGACCGGAGCCTCGCTGAGTTCGCGATAGCGTGGAGGGGTGAGCGGAGCACGGAGCACGGGATCGGGCGGGGGGCCGAGCGACGGAGCGTCGGCGACCGTCGGCGAGGCCGGGGAGCACGGGGTGCTGCGCCGGATCCTGACGAGACTCGGCCCGGCCGACGCCGCCGTGCTCGGGCCCGGCGACGACTGCGCGGTGCTGCGGACGTCGGGCGATCTCGTGGTGACGACCGACACCATGATCGAGGGGCCGGACTTCCGGCTGGCCTGGCACCGCGGTTTCGAGCTGGGGTGGAAGCTCGCGGCCACGAACCTCTCCGACGTCGCCTCCATGGGGGCGAGACCCGTGGCGCTCACCCTGGCGCTCGCCTGCCCGAGGCGCACCCCCGTCGGCCTGCTCGAGGAGATCGCCTCGGGGCTCGACGCGGCGTGCCGCTCGCTCGCCCCCGGCTGCGGCGTCGTCGGCGGGGATCTGGGCACGGCTCCGGTGCTCACGGGCGCGGTCACGGCGCTCGGCGACCTGGAGGGCCGCCCGCCGGCGACCCGGAGCGGGGCGTCGCCGGGCGACGTGGTGGCCTACGCCGGCGACCTGGGGCTGGCGGGCCTCGGGCTCTCGCTGCTCTTCCGCGACGGGACCGAGCCCGACGGCACCGCCCACGATCGCGCGCTCGCGCGTCTGCGGGAGGAGCATCCCGCCGCGCTGACGGCCCAGCTCGCCCCCTCTCCGCCGATCGCGCTCGGGGCCGAGGCCGTCCGGGGCGGCGCGACGGCGATGATGGACGTCTCCGACTCGCTCTCGCTCGACGCGGCGAGGCTCGCCCGGGCGAGCGGGGCGAGGGTGAGCCTCGACTCGCAGCGGCTTCTCGCCGGGTTCGGCCTGCAGCGCGGCGAGCGGGTGCCGCTCGAGGCCATGCTGACCGGGGGCGAGGATCACGGGCTGCTCGCGACGTTCCCCCGGGGCGCCCGGCTGCCGGGCGGCTTCCGCGAGATCGGCGAGGTGCTCGAGGCCTCGGGGCCCGAGCCTGCGGCCCGCTCGGGGAAGCGCGACGACGTGCGGGTGGACGGGGAGCGCTACGCGCCGCGCGGCTGGGATCCCTACTCGCTGCCCCTGCCGGGGGCCTGACCGCCGGCGAGGCGGTAGGCGGCCCACAGCTCGGCGCGGGCGTCGGGGTCGTCGAGGTCGCGCTGCAGCAGGTGGGCCGCGGTCTGCACGCGGGAGCGCAGCGTGTGCCGGTGCACGCCGAGCTCGACGGCCGCGGGGCTCGTCTGCCCGTGGTGCCGGAGCCAGACGAGCAGGCTCTGCTCGATGCGGTCGGAGTGCCGCCGGTCGTGCTTGCGCAGGGGGGCCAGCAGGGTCTCGGCGCGATGGGCGGCCTCGGGCTGGGCCTCGAGCAGGCGCAGCACGCCCGAGTGCATGGCGGCGGTGTAGGCGACCGGGCCGGCGGGCCCGGGCCGGTCGAGCGCGCGCCCGAGGGCGAGCTCGGCCTGCTCGATCAGCTCGGCGAGGCCCGCCAGCGTGCCGCGCTCGGAGATCCCCGCGGGCGCTCCGTAGAGCTGGAAGAGGCGCCGGGCCGCGGGGAGCTGCCGCGACTCGCAGACGAGCAGCAGGCGGTCGTCCAGAGCGGCGGAGAGCACGCCCGCGCTCCCGGCGGCGAACGAGCGGAGATCCTCGACGAGCGCCGGGTCGGTGCGCTCGGTCTCGAGATAGCGGATCACGGCCACCGGTCCGCGCGGGAGCCGGGGGAGGATCCCGCGTCCCACCTGCTCCGCCAGGTCCTCCTGGCCGCCGAGGAGGAGGCGCACGACCGCGCTCCTGAGCGCCGCCTCGGCCGAGGCGAGGCCGCTGCGGTGCTCGAGCTGCACCGTCGCGAGCGCGGCGACGAGCCCGATGAGCGTCTGCTCGGCGTGATCCGGAGCGCCGCCGCCCTCCACCACGAGCACGCCGAGGAGATGGTTCGCGCGTCCCAGCGTCTGCAGCTGCACCCCCCGCGCACCCTGGACGCGCACCCTTCCCGCGCGCCCGCCCCGCTCGACGAGCTGGCGCGTCTCGCGGCGTATCCAGTCGGCCTCGATGTCGGCCCTCGCCGACTTCGGCGCGAACTCGATGAGGCGCCCCGTGCGGTCGGTGATCGCGACCCACCTGCCGAGCTGCCCCGCGGCCTCCGCGACCGCGGCGGCGATCCCGTCGCGGTGCAGCGCGGCGCCGGCGACTGCGCGCTGAGAGCTGAGCGCCCACGCGTCGCGCGCGTGCATCCGGGCGTCGAGCAGCCTCGCCGCGGTCTGGACGATGGCGATGAACGGCGTGTCGAACGGCACGCGGAACAGCGGGAGTCCGAGGCGATCGCACGCCGAGACGAACGTCGGCGGCACCCGGTCCCAGTGCAGACCGACGGCGATCCCGAGCGCCGACACCTGGGCCTGGAGCAGTCGTGCGACGTAGGCGTCGGCCTCCTCCTGGCCGGCGTGCTGCGAGAGGCGCGCGCCCGTCGTGAGGAGCACGGTGCGCGGCGTGAGGAAGGGGGTGGGATCCTGGAGCTCGCTCGCGTGCACCCACTGCACGGGTCGGTGCGGCGTCTCGGCGGACGCGCCGGCGATGAGCACGAGGCCTAACTGGTACTCGTGCAGGATCGATCCGAGCTCGATCGTCGGGTGCGAGCCCGGGAGCTGGGGCGGGGGCGATTCAGGTGGCATGTCCCCTCCGGGACCGGAAGCGTATTGCTGCCAGGGTGGCGAAAGTTTCGGGTTTCGTTCACCATTCTGGCACGACATCCTCGCAGGGGCCCGCCCTAGGCTGTAGTCGCATCCCGCGGGTAGGCCCCGCGCCCTTCTCCCCGAGAATCGATTCATGGAGGAAGTCATGACCGACGTCACCATCACCGGCGGCCCCTCGCTGCCGCAGGAGCGCAAGCTCGTCACCAGCATCCCCGGCCCGAAGTCGCAGGAGCTGCTCGCCCGCAAGAACGCGGCCGTCGCCTCGGGCGTCGGCGTCGCGCTGCCCGTGTTCACGGTGGCCGCCGGCGGCGGCGTCATGATCGACGCCGACGGCAACTCGCTCATCGACCTCGGCTCGGGCATCGCCGTCACCGGCGTCGGCAACTCGGCCCCCGCCGTCGTCGACGCCGTGAAGAAGCAGGTCGAGCAGTTCACCCACACCTGCTTCACGGTGACGCCCTATGACGGCTACGTCGAGGTCGCCGAGAAGCTCAACGCCATCACTCCCGGCGACCACGA
The DNA here is from genome assembly GCF_016522505.1 of Leucobacter chromiisoli. GTDB lineage: Bacteria > Actinomycetota > Actinomycetes > Actinomycetales > Microbacteriaceae > Leucobacter > Leucobacter chromiisoli. Next base: position 29,387 of record NZ_JAEHOH010000025.1, read on the forward strand.
GAAGCGCTCCGCCCTCTTCAACACCGGCGCCGAGGCGGTCGAGAACGCGATCAAGATCGCGCGCCACTACACGAAGAAGAACGCCGTCGTCGTGTTCGACCACGCCTACCACGGCCGCACCAACCTCACGATGGGCATGACCGCCAAGAACATGCCCTACAAGGACGGCTTCGGCCCCTTCGCCCCCGAGATCTACCGCGTGCCGACCTCGTACCCGTTCCGCGACGGCCTCTCCGGCGCCGAGGCCGCGAAGGTCGCGCTGACCCAGATCGAGAAGCAGGTCGGCGTCGCCAACCTCGCCGCGATCATCATCGAGCCGATCCAGGGCGAGGGCGGCTTCATCGCTCCGGCCGAGGGCTTCCTGCCGGCGCTGCAGGAGTGGGCGACCCGGAACGGCGTGGTCTTCATCCTCGACGAGGTGCAGACCGGCTTCGCCCGCACGGGCGACCTCTTCGCCGCGAACCACGAGGGGGTCGTGCCCGATCTCATGACCCTCGCCAAGGGCATCGCCGGCGGCCTGCCGCTCTCGGCGGTGACGGGCCGCGCCGAGATCATGGACTCCGCGCACGCCGGCGGTCTGGGCGGCACCTACACGGGCAACCCGATCGCCTGCGCCGCCGCGCTCGCCACCATCGAGACCTACGAGACCGAGAACCTCACCGAGCGCGCCCGCGAGATCGGCGCGATCATCGAGGAGTTCTTCGCCGAGCTGCAGAAGGACGACGACCGCATCGGCGAGATCCGCGGACGCGGGGCCATGATGGCCGTCGAGTTCGTCGAGTCGGGCTCGAAGGCGCCGAACGCGGCCCTGACCGGCGCGATCGCGAAGTACGCTGGTGAGCAGGGCGTGGTCCTGCTGACCTGCGGCACCTACGGCAACGTGGTCCGCTTCCTTCCGCCGCTCTCGATCTCCGACGAGCTGCTGCGCGACGGACTGCAGGTCGTCGCCGACGCGATCACGGCCGCCGCCTGATCCCGAACCCCCGAAAGGACAACGAATCATGGCACTGAAGCAGAACGAGCAGGAACTCCTCGACAGCGTGCAGTCGGGGCTCAGCATCGGCGGGACCTGGCAGGCGTCGGCGTCGGGCGCGACGTTCGATGTGCAGGATCCCGCGACGGGCGAGGTCATCAAGTCGATCGCGGACGCGACGGTCGAGGACGCGGTGCGGGCGCTGGACGCGGCTGTCGCCGCCCAGGAGTCGTGGGGTGCGACCTCGACGCGCGAGCGGTCCAACATCCTGCGCCGCGCGTTCGATCTGCTGATGGAGCGCAAGGAGGAGTTCGCGCTGCTGATGTCGATCGAGATGGGCAAGCCCATCGCGGAGGCCCGCGGCGAGGTCGGCTACGGCGGCGAGTTCCTGCGGTGGTTCTCGGAGGAGGCCGTGCGGGTGCGCGGTGATTACCGGCAGAACCCCGAGGGCACGGGCAACATGGTGGTCTCGCATCTGCCGGTGGGGCCGTGCTACTTCATCACGCCGTGGAACTTCCCGCTGGCGATGGCGACCCGGAAGATCGCGCCGGCTCTGGCGGCCGGGTGCACGGTGGTGATCAAGCCGGCGCAGCTGACGCCGCTGACGACGATCTTCTTCGCGCAGCTGCTCGAGGATGCGGGGGTGCCCGCGGGTGTGGTGAACGTGGTGCAGACGTCGAAGTCGAGCGCGCAGTCCAGTGCGCTGCTGTCGGATACGCGCCTGCGCAAGCTCTCGTTCACCGGGTCGACGCCGGTCGGGGTGAAGCTGCTGGAGGCGGCGGCGCAGAACGTGCTGCGCACCTCGATGGAGCTGGGCGGCAACGCGCCGTTCATCGTGTTCGAGGACGCGGATCTCGATCTCGCGGTCGAGGGTGCGCTGCTGGCGAAGTTCCGCAACATCGGTCAGGCGTGCACGGCTGCGAACCGGATCATCGTGCACGAGAGCGTGGCGGACGAGTTCGCGCGCCGTGTGGGCGAGCGGGTCGCGCAGATGTCGGTGGGTCGAGGTGCCGACGAGGGGAACGAGATCGGTGCGCTGATCGACGACAAGGCGGTGGCGAACTCGGTGCGTCTGGTCGCGGATGCGGTCGAGACGGGTGCCGAGGTCGTGACCGGTGGTGAGGCGATCGACGGGGTGGGCAACTTCTTCCAGCCCACGGTGATCGATCGGCTGAGCCCGCAGGCGGCGATCATGCGGGAGGAGATCTTCGGGCCGGTGCTCGGGATCATCCGGTTCCAGACCGAGGACGAGGCGGTCGAGATCGCGAACAACACGGAGTACGGTCTGATCAGCTACGTGTTCACGGAGAACATCCATCGTGGGCACCGCATGATCGAGCGGCTCGAGAGCGGCATGATGGGTCTGAACGCGGGTGTGGCGTCGAACGCCGCGGCTCCGTTCGGAGGGGTCAAGCAGTCGGGTCTGGGTCGTGAGGGCGGGTTCGAGGGGATCCACGAGTTCCTCTCGACGAAGTACACGCTGCTGCCCCGCTGACCGGGCGGTGATCCGTCGGGACCGGCACGATCTCAGCGGCCTTCACACGAAGGCACGCGGGATCGTCCGGTCCCGTCGCCGTCTCCGGCGCCTCTCGCGCGGTTCGCGGACGTTCGCGTACTTCGGCTCTGCCCCGGTGGCGTCGGCCGGCTAGCCTCCCGCCGCGTCCCACACGAGCCAGGCCACGACGACCACGGGGATGACGACGCACGCCCACAGGACCGGCTCCACCACCAGCTCTGCGAACCCGACGGATCCCGGGTAGCTGCGAGAGGCCCGCAGGGGCGTGGTCGGCTCATCGATGACGAGCGGGCGGAACCCCAGGGACCGCAGGCCGTCCACCAGCTCGGAGCCGCGAGGTGTGAAGGCGGCGACGGTTCCGCCCGCACGTCGGAGCACGACTCTCGTGACCGAGGACGGCGCGGTCCGCGAGGGCAGACGCAGGTCCAGCAGAAGCACGACCTCATCGACCTCGGAGACCGCTATGGTCCGGTCCCGTCCGAGCACCCGACGGAGTCTGATCGTCTGCCCGTGCACGGAGGCCTCGACGAAACGCGCGAACATCAGCGCGCCGACGACCGTGGCGAGGGCTGCGATGAGACCGATCACGCCCGGGAGGACGGCCGCGCTCGACCAGGTGCCGAACGAGAACCGGACGAGACCGAACCACCCCAGGCAGGCCACCGACATCGCAAGGGTGATCGCGAGGAACACGCGCCCGGCAGTTATCGACACAGGGCCCATTCTGAGCACCCGGCGGACCGTGCTCCAAACGCGATCCCCCCGCCTCCGGTTCAGGCGTGCGTGGGAGGGGCCGCTTCCGGGAGCGATGCGCGAGGCGCTAGGTGTACCCGGCCATGAGGTTGGTGGTGGTGCGGGCCTTGTGAAAAGGGAGAACCTCCGGGCTTAGTGGAGATATCTGACGTCTTCACGAACTCGGAGGTTCTCATGTCCCACCGTAACGCCCGTCTGA